>NZ_BAABGA010000035.1:0-668742 GCF_039541335.1 Novipirellula rosea
CCTGTTCGATGGTGAGTACTTCGGGCATCGTTTTGGACCGCTGCAGCTTCATCGTGGCGAGGTGATCGTAGTTAACCATGGTAGATCCTTGTTGAGAGAGTAAAAAACAACAAGAAAACATGCCAGCGCCCTGAGAATCGGCTAAACTAGACGCTCTAGATAAAGCATCCACGCCGCCGCGATAGCGGCTTACTTGAACCATTCCGATGCACGGGAGCGGCGACGTCGCGTTTTTAACAATTGAGAATTTCTTGTCGCCGCCCCGTGATCGGCGACGTTCGTCCGACACGGCGGAGCCTGGAATTATGTGAAGGCATCTTATGGCACCCGATATCAACAAGCTGGATCAGAACCTCATGGAAGCAATTCTTGCCTTAGACGTAGAAGGCGTTAAGTCTGCAATCAAGTCTGGTGCAAATGTCGTTCATACGCGGAAACGTGAGGACATGCCTGTGGGGCCAGTCGTCACTCCGGTCATTCTTTCACACCGAATGAAGGACGTCGTTGACAACCCAGGTGTCACCGTGATTCGGAAATTCCCGCCCAAAGTACTGGCGCATTTGAAGAGCACCGTTAAGCAACATAAGGACGAGATCGGAGCAGAAGAGGTGCGGGACAGAATCGAACAAATCTGCAAGGTCATAGCGAAGCAACTTGGATCACCCTTTACGTAGGCTCCTCCCGAAACGCCAGACGTGGGGTAACAGCAGGTGGAACCGGAGTGGCGGTTCGCGCGGAGTTTAAAGTCATCGTCGTTGGCCGCCACCCGGTTAACGTAAGTGTTACCCGAATTAAATTCAAATGCTCAAATCGTTGCTCCGAATTCTGCTTGGGACTCAGGCCCTCAACGGTATACGGTGTTCTTTCTGTTCCGTACACCACCTCGACTGCAGTCTACTCGTTGAGGCGCCACACGACGTATTTATTTGCGCAGGCTGTGTCGAATCTGCTGTAAAATCAGACCCTCAAATGGTTGCGCCGCACGACGTAAACAAAACGAACCCGTATTCGCCGCTTCCCCGCGCTACCTGCTCTTTTTGCGAGAAGTTACCACCAAACGGAATACACCTGGCCTCGAACGAATGCGATGCGACAATATGCAGTGACTGTCTTGTCATATGCGCCCGTGTAATCGCGGAACACGAGGAATGACACGGGGTTGCATGCCCGCTTCAATATACTGCTCGGTCGTGCTAGCGTTAAGCTTTCTGACTCAAACTCACCGAGTTCACGGGGGAACCAACGGATTCACTCCGAGTCCTCGAGTGTCTCTTGGGCAATGGTTGCTCAACCGCTAGGACCGGGTGATCCTCGACGTTCCCCCAGGTAATTAGATGACGACGTATGACCGCTTCGTGATCGACGACGGCGTATCGATTTGCCTATCTGACCTGGAATACGGATTGCGTGCGACCGATGATTCCTATCGGCTTAATGGCGACGCGATCCTACGCGGCGACCACGATTGCGCAATTCTAGTGGACGTGTCGCACCGCGGATCAGACATCTTCGATGGCGATATTGATCTACTGATCGGTTTTGCCGAGAACCGACGCGATAGTGATGCCATCATCTCGCGCCTCAAGAAAGCGACGTGCATGGTGACGATGCAACTGGTGAGCAATTCCGATGAATCGGCGATGGAAAACGTTTTTGCATTCCTGCGCAAAGCTCACACTGGATTAACGGTCTACGAAAGCGGTATATTTGATCTCCCCGAACCGCCGCCAAAATGGATCGATTCAATTCGGCAAGTGGTTCGACGACTGTCTCCACACTGCCAGGAGATCCGTCAGCGAGCGAATCAAACTCGATCATTCTCAGAGAGTTAGACGCTGGACGACGCCTGTCCCTTCGGTTTCAAGACCGAGATCTTCAATCCCGCCAGCATGCTCTGGTGTGGTAAAACCATATATCCCTCGAGTCACTCTCTCCCGAGTGATATAACCCAAATCGCTTGACTCACCCAGTGATATAAGGTCGAATTTGCTCATATCACCCGACGGACCCGGGGGTAAAAAAGATAGGTATCTGGCAACTCACCTACGTGGCATCATGACCGACGAATGGGACCGATTGGCGAACACTGAACGTTGGCGTCCGCTGGTCGCATTTATCCGCAACTGGGTTGGATCGTTCGATTCACGATGTGGTATGTCCGAGGCGGAACTCCACTTGATACTCTCGCGACACTCGTTTGCGATCCCTTCCGCTGTTTGCGAATGGTATCAACTTTCGTCGAAATGGGATTCCCACGGTCAAAATCTATGGATTCCTGCTCAAGAACTATCCGTCGTGAATGACGCGCTACTATTGCTGACGGACGAAGACGGGATTTCGAATTGGGGAGTCATGTCTCAAGACTTGCGGATAGATGACCCACCTGTCGTCCCTCTAGAACCGCTTGGTGAAACGATGTCACTATCATTCTCCATGTTTGTTTTAGAGATGGTCGTCAATGATGTGATTTTTGATAACAACAAAGACGATCCAGCGGAGCTGTCTGCTACTTCCGGGCTATCCTGTTTTGCCTCGACCCCAGTCGGTGACTTCATGGCAGATGGTCCACTTGAATCCGCTTCCGTTATAGCGTTTGCATATCCCTCGAACGGGCCAATTCTCAGCAGGTCAAGATCGGAAGCCGGCAACTCACTGATCCGGAATTTGCAAGGTGCGCCAAAGGCCAGATAGCAATACATTGCACTCGCGTCGCGAAGTCGGGCGTTTTCAAATGGACAATCACTCGTCGCGACCGGGTGAATGTAGACACTATCGGACACTTCAATGGATGCGATCATCACTGATATCCACGGTAACCTTGAGGCGTTGGACGCTGTACTCGACGCGATAGGCGACTCACAATCGTCACGCATCATATGTCTCGGCGACCTTGTCTGTTACGGCCCCGATTCAATCGAATGCGTCCGTCGATCTTCCGATTGGGACATCGTCATACTTGGTGACTGGGATGCGACACTACTTGCGCACGACCCAAGCGAATGGAATTCCATGATGAATCGCCACATCGAATACGTGCGTCGCGAGTTTGACATTTCTGAGGACTCCGATTTTCTGTACTCCACCATTCGGTCATACCACGAAAGCCACAACGAATCTGGAATTGATTTTGTGCACGGGACGCCCCGAGGCAAAACGGATTGGGTGTTCCCTGAGGACACATACGACTCCAGAAAACTGAACAAGATCGCGGAGCGATTTGAGAACGTTTGTATTTGCGGCCACGCCCATCTCAACGGTGTTTACCGTCAACACGATTCAACGTGGGAATTTGTTCAACCGGAACCAGGAATTTGTTACGACATCGGGATCGCAGATAAAACGATCGTAACTGTTGGGTCGGTTGGTCAACCTCGTGATGACGACCCTCGTGCAACATTTGTGACGCGTGACGGAAACTTTGTCACGTTTCACCGTGTAGCGTATGATGTTGAAACTACGGTAAACAAAATTCGGGCGAATCCGAATATTGACGACATGTATGGCGATCGTTTACTGCATGGCAGATAGCCCGATATCTATTCTAATGCACGGGAGCGGCGAAGTCGCGTTACTCGACAATTGAACTTTCCTCGTCAGGGCCCCGAGATCGGCGATATTATTCCGAGTGAAATTGCTACTGAGTGGAGTTTTGCATGGCGTTGATGAACCACGAACGGTTCTGGACTATTATTGCCGAGTCGCGTTCCGAATTCGATCCGAATCGTCGTGATGGAGACATGGACTCACAGGTTGCAAGGCTTCGCGATGCGCTGTCTGAATTGTCCGCTCAAGATGTCGGCTCGTTTGCCAACACGTTCACCAAGTTGTTCCACGATGCTTACCGATGGGATTTGTGGGCGGCTGGCTACATAATCGAAGGCGGATGCAGCGACGATGGCTTTGCTGACTTTCGAAACTGGCTGATCTCGATGGGCCGCGATGTCTACGACAATGCGATGACAGATGTCGATTCGCTTGCCGACGTCGCGTTCGCTCCTGGCATTGAGGTCACTCGCTTTGAAGAATTCGGCAATATTCCACTTGATGTCTTGCGTCGGATGAACACGCCCGAGGACGATGCCGGAATCATGGAATTCAAACATCCAGCTTCACCCGCAGGCGAAGAATGGGAAGAAGAAGATCTGCCCACACGATTTCCAAAACTGATTGCGGCCGAAGCTCGATACGGGATATAACCATGGCATCCATCGAAGGACGCGAGCTGAGTGGTCTAGTGATGGTGAGTCTTTCGCGCGTCCTCGGTGATATCCGATGTTGGGCACTAACATCATGAGAACATCCCTAGCAATTTTTGTGCTCGTCGCGTTCTGCGGACAATTGTTCGCGGACGAACAACGCAAACTTGTCGTCTTTCCCGTCGACCGGTCGATTGTTGACGTCGACAATGAATTCAGTCAAAACAACCCGTTCTACAAACAACGGGCGGGCGCGTTCTACGAAATCAAGTACGTAGGGCCGTCGGCTGAATCGCTGTTCCGCATTGCAGCTGTACGGCCCGAACAAATGCCGGGGACTCTCGACGCTTTGCGTGCGTTTGTCTATGACTGGCTTGACGCATACGTACGCGGAAACGGAGCCATTGATCCAGCCGATCGCAATACGTGCGCTGCACGACTGGATCAACGGTTCGATTCGTTGTTCGACTCTGGGCTACAACGAAAACTGTATAGGGTATGGCGAAACGATGAATCCAACAAACTTCGCTTTCTGATGGCTTCACCGAAGGGTGTTCAGAGAACAGCTTCTGAACCCTCGCGTTCATCAGAGCCGGCGGCCGAGCCGGTTTTAAGTGGAAAGTCGTCACCGCCGGCCCAGTGACACGGGCCGTTCGCCAACGCAGAGCCACTTACGCAATGTCGGGTCGTTCGGCGATTCAAAAGCACGGCATTTGCGTCTAATTCAGGGCTGCGCATTTCCACTCGCGATCGATTTGATTTCGGATTCCGCCGGCGATACAATCCTCTGGTCGCGAGTGCTCGGCAGTGAATCATGGTGCAACGTATGTGGCGAACAATGCCGGTGCATCCGAGCACTCAAAAAACTATTTCGTAATGTTCACTTATCCGTTCGTGCCGGGTGACCTCTGCCGTTATCGCGATTTGACAAACATGAACCAACTGCTTGAGACAATCTCATCACTTTACTTAAGCGGGATTCCGGACGCTCTTTCGAGACTCCCCGTTAATCAGACTTTTTACGCTGGATTCATACCGTATTTCGGTTGGGAGGCTGAGCCCGAAGACTATGCGGAACACGGTCGGACTATCTACATTTTGAACGTTGAGCGGTTAAGCGAGATCAACAAACAAACGACGGATGCTAATGAGGCTTCGCGTTTGGCGTACGGGTGGGGGGAATTCATCGGCGGCCCAGAGCTGACAATTGATTCGCAGGAACTACACGAATCACTATTGAGATGGTACACGCATCAAATTGATCAGGACGAATCACCCGTGCTACTCAATCAAATTGGCGGGGCGATAGCTTCCGCCTGTCGCAAACTCAATGGCACGGATTGGGACAATGATCGCGTCACGCCAGATTTCGTCGTTTTCACCGCTTGCCTAGATGACGAAGAACACGATGTCAAATTTTCAGATTCTGTTCCAGGGCATTGGCTGAAATCCAAGATGAATGATGGCATGTTTCAATGGCTCGCCAACTCCTAATGGCGGGATGACAAGCGCTGAACCGCAGTTGCGGAACCGGGCGGCTTTGGAATGGACAATCAACTCCCGCGACTCAGTGATGCGGGGCGTTCTCCGACTGAAATCGTAATGACGAATCCCTATCAGCCATCATTTCCAATTCCGGAACCCATCGCCGGGCGACCGCGACTCGTTTTGCTGGCAACAACTCTTGCGTGCCTCGCATTAGCCTCAACTTGGATCGATCTCTTTGATCTCTTTAGAAACTACTTCCGCAGTAACACGACGGTTCTCATCCACGATGGTCACGTGTTGATTCTGCTGTTTCTTTCGCTTTCATTGTTCTGCCTTTGGTCCGAATGGTTCGGTTCCACTAGATTGCGCAGTTGCGTTGATTTCGCCCTAGCTCCGTTGGTGTTGCTAACCTTCGTTGGCCTGTACCGCATGTTCGAGAGACACGTTGACCTGCAAGAATTGGCGGACAACCCAAGCCTCACCCTTGGTTGGCTAATTTTTTTTGTGGTTTGGCTATACGCCGCAGCGTCGTTTCGACATCGATTCAAAACCGCGAATAACCAAACCGTGAACGTGCGGACTGGCAAGGTCTTATTGACGAGCGGATGCGAAGGACCGCCTGGGTAACTGCTGGCCACACGCCCAGTATTGAGTCTTGCAGGCTGCGTAATTTGTCACGCTATTTCGTGACGGAGATTGGACACACTGCGGCGTCTTGCACCATATGCATGATTCAGGCACTCGTTAACATCCAAGAGCAGTTACGACGTCATATTGCATGGGTTGTGGCTGCCGATTATTCCAAATCGGTCGCTGCTGACTTCAGTTCGCTGGGAGCACGGCATGCAGCGTTTTTCGCAATGGGTAGTCAACCGTCTGTGCCTCGTAATACTCGACGTTAGTGCATGGTCGCTTCTGATTGAAACCCCACATAAAATTTGGGCGACGTTTGCCGATGATCGTCGTTACAAATGTCGGGTTGCACACGGAGCCGCAGAGCCGAGCGGCTTGACAATAGAGCATCGTTCGCCGCGGCCCGGTGAACACCAGCGTTCGCGAGCAAATATGGATTGTGTCAACGTAGTAGCAACAGTTCCCGGTCTCCGCTTTCGCCGCCCCGATGGCTTGACGCGACCGCAACGCGACGTTGCAGGGATTGGAAAGCTCGAATTAGTGCTCGATGGTGAATCGCACTCTTGGGAAGTATTGCGACAACTCGTCCCAACACGAATGACTCGAATTTCCGGGATGCTGGAACATCATGAATCCGAACTTTCCGATGAACGCTTCGTTCAAGAATTGCCAGTACTGGAACTTGGTGTCCGTCGACGAATCGCCAACGCTTGGTGTGAACACTTTGCAGCTCCGTCGGATCGCCCACGGTCACTAGAGTTGGTCCTGGATAATCTTGCAGATTGGATGATTCCGTACCACATCCAACGACTGCCGGATGGATTCGACTTCAACTACGACTGTACTGACGCTCCGAACGGATCATTGTTGGGAGCGTGTAGCATCTCAGCGAAGGTCACCCTCGATCTTTCTGTCGTGGAGTTTGCTGTTGGGAATATGGAGGATATCGTCCATTATCAGTCGGAACTATTCCGGCAGCGAATCATTCCACCCGATTGCGGATTTGTCGAAGATTCGATCGCCGATCAATTGATCGTCTCACCGTGTTGGCATTTGGATGACAATCAAAAGGAATTGCTCTTCGATTCGATCCGCCAGACGCGCGAGCTCGTTGACCGTTGCACGGAACAGAATCGCCAATTCCTGAATGCTGCTCTGTCAAACTTGGAGCGTTTATACTGGCACCACCGAAATGGTTCACTCCGTCCTGAGCAGTATGGCGAACCCTAGTTCTCAGAATCGCGAACCATGGCATGCACTGAGGTCGGGCTTGCACGGTTTTACAAATTGAGCATCAACTTTCCCGACTCGGTGATGCCGGTCGTTCGTCGGGCGGGACCGGCTCTCTATTCTCAAATCAAAAGCGTTGGAATCCGCTGCAAGTTATGAAGATTGCCAAGCATATTTGGACAGTGCCGACGAGGCCGTGTCGGTTTTCCTTGTGCCTTCAAGGTGGAAGCGTATTTGCTGATTTTGACATTGATCCCGATAGGAGAATATTTCTTGTTCGAATATCGTTTGTTGGTTATGGTTGCTGCTCTACGGCCGACAATATACAGAAAATGTCATTGGATGATTCGCTCGCACTAACGAAATTGTTCGAAACGGACGATGTCGACCGCGATGAAGTACGCGAAATCCTTCGGCAGTATTTTCAACGAAACGACGATGTGATTTGGCGTGCTGCTCTTGAGGAACATGCACTGATCAACGTACGATGAACGTTCATCCCGTTCTCGCACGCAGGAACCTTCTTCGACGCACAATGGGATGAATTGGAGGGCTTTGAACCACCGATAAACGCGGATGAACACAGATAGGCAGTCGGTACATTTTGGACCGCGACTAGGTAGTGTATAGGCTACCGCCTGCGGAATCGCCAAAGCAATCCGCAGAGCACGAAGCAAATGAACGCTGCAATTCCAGGTGAAACCGATCGAGACAGTCGTTCATTCGTTGTCAACACGGGCGGAAGATTTCCGCTCGCACCGCCCTAGGGATCGCCCCATGTCATTGCGATGTCAGAAACGCAAACCAAAATGATCGTGCCAAGAATCGTGTAGATACAGATCGTTGCAGTGGTCAACAGGCACGATCCAGCGTGCGTTTGCGATGATTGAGTCTTTGTCGGGGAACAAGGTAACTATCGCCGGTTGCTCCCGCGATAAGTGGTGAAGCAGTCTGTTATCGCCGGGTGATGAGAACCAGCCAGAACGCGATTATCCCCGGTTCTAAACTCCGCGTCAACAATTAGTCGGGACTGGTTCCGCGCGATGGCGACAACACGTTCGGCGCCTGGCTGCTGTATCTCACACAACGCAGCGGTTCGCTCATGGATGAGACAACACCGACACGAGTCTAAAATGACGTCCCATCCGCTACAAAGTCTCGGCCACCACAGGAATGTCGTACTCGATCAAATATGGGGTTACTTCTTGAATGTTCAATGGTGGAAGTTCGATCCACTTACCAGCGGTGGTGAGGATAGCGTGGGTGTCGCAGGGATAGTTCTCAATTGTCTTCCACTCCTTGATCTCGTTCCAGGCCAGTGTTTCCTCAGTCCCCCTGACTCGTTGACGAAAGGAAAGTCCGTTGGACGTGAACTCCGGCGTTTTGCGAAATGGCAAGGCGGCAAACCCGGTCAAAGACAGAAGTAGACCAATCGGAATCAACATCGCGATTGCGAACGAAGCGACCAAGAGTATCAGCGGCCCAAGGAAGAAGAACGGCAGCCATTCAATCGGATTGCGCGATGCCCCAAAGGACTTGCAGAAAAACGCCGCGACTCCGAAACACACTGCGGACCATCCAATGACTATCGCGAGAGACAATCCGTATGAATCAGCGAGCAATTCAGACATCGGTGCTAGAGTTTCATTCTGTCGGAGAATGGTCGCCGTAACCGGGCAGCGACGAAGGAATTTCAATTGCAATTTCTAATTCGCCTGACTTCGATGCCCCGGTTCACGGTCTTGTTTCGGTATCTTGATTTTCGTCATCGTCTGGAAAGCTCTTCGCGGCCGAAGCGAGCGGCTCCAGTGAGTCCCAGCCGTCGGCGTTGTAGACCACCATCCATTTTCCATCAGTGTTAGTAAGCCAATAGAATAAACGGAAACGACGATCTTCTCGCGCATCCGTGTCGCGGAAGACGAGGACAGTGTTTTGGGCATCCACCCCCTCCGGCAAATAGGGACCGAGCTTTGACTTCGGCTCTACCTTCGATAGCGGCAGCCAAAACCGCCGGCTATCTGGATCAAACTTCACCGGTTTCGCATCGTTCAGCATTTTGCGTAGGGAACGCATGCCCTGGAAGGTTGCATTCTCCGCTACGAACTCTTCCAGAGGGCGGTGGTCTTTGCCTTGAATCGCATTCTCAAGTTGATCTACGGCACGCGCAATGTCGTGTACTGGCGAATCTGCTGGTTCGTCTTCTCCAGCCTTGGCTCCACTCGCAGGCGATAATAGGAGCAACGTGATTATTAAATGAGAAAATCTACACATAGTGAAAGAACCTTTATTGGCATAACGGTGGCGATGTGCGGGCGGCGAGCGACTCAACCACTGTGAAATCGGCGACCACCGCCGATCCGTATCATTGCATCGTTATCTGCCGCGATTGGTCTTGATTCGGCAACGTCCATCAGTACGTAAGGCCTTGTATTCAGGCCAACCATACCGGCCTTCGTGCTCTTCGACAAAAAAAGCTGCATTCGACGCCAGGAATGGATACTTCAGCGCACCTTGATCTCGCATGTTCAGTATAGCATCTCGGATAGTTTCGCCGAACAACTGGGTCACCGAGTCTTCATCGAATCCGTTTTTGGGCGGTTTCCATTTTGGGTTGTAGTGTGCTACTTCAATGTCGTATTCGCCTTCGAGATCCCAGTGCGGCATGGGAAGGGAATTGCGGGCGATCAGCGATTGCCATTCGCCGTCGCATTGAGCGCGCGGTCGTCGGTCAAGCACCATCGCGAACCAACCGCTTTGCTCGAATGAGAACCCGGTCGAGATGAGTGAGACCTTGCGGTCCACGTCGCCAAGCGCCCACTCCCATTCCGGTTCGTAGTTATCCAGACGGTCCCAAACGTATTGCTGGATTTGACATTGATCACGAAGCAAATCGAGTTTGTGCATTGCATGAACTGCAGGAGTGAAGGGACGTCAGTCGGAGAACATTACGCGTCAGCGGGGACGGGCGAAAGATTTTCAAGCAGACGAAACAACTAACCACCCGTCCTCGAGTGTATGCGAGGGTTATTCGCTTGCACTGTACAGTCACTGCACTGTCACGACGATTCATGAATCGGACGGGACTCCGGCGTGTCGATTCATTTCTTTGGTCGAGTCCAAACTTCGGTAAAAGGATTGCCGTCGCCTTCCTGCGTGAATTTGCCGTCTGCGACCTTGATCTTGAATTTGAAGACCAAGCCAATCATGTGTTTTGTAGATTCATTTGCAAACGTCAATTTCTCCGTGTAGCTGTCTCCATCAAGTTCATAAGTTCCGCCGTGGTGAAAAATCACTACGCCAGTCGACGGATCGTGTTCGGTGATGATCCAGTGGCTATGACCAAAGAATTTCATCCTAGCGCCGGGTTTAGGTTCAATCTCAGTACCGGGCTCACCTGAAAGCACCCATTCACCCAGCATTTTCTGATGCAGAGTCGAAGAGGCATCCGCTACAAGTCCCTTGCTTTTTGCTGCGGGTTGCTGTTGATCCTGTGCGACTGCAGGGGCCATGAACGCTGTCAGTATCATAACAGTCGTAGCAGCACGAAGTTTCATTGGGTTGAACATGTTGGTTCCTAAGAGTAATAGAGAGCGGTGAGTGCTAGTCGAACGGCGGCGATCACCCGGCACGAACGGACGAGTGGGCACGTAGTGAACGGGATTTTGAGTGCTCGGCGTGCATCGCATTGTTTGCCAAAAGCGCATCAGCATGATGTTCATTTCCTAAGCAGTTTAGCAAATCCCGCTTACAGATGGGGGCGGAAAACAATCCTGTCGAACGCAAGTCCCATGATTGCGCCGATCGTCGCGACGACCCCGTCGCCCATATCCGGATGTTCGCCGCTAAATGCAAAAGACAACATCACAGCGTTTGCGGTAAACGTAGCAACCGTGAGGAAGGTCATAAGTTTTCGTCGCGAGTTCGAGAATGCGATTGCTGCGATGGGAATCACGCCACCAAACGTTACTAGATGCGGATAGGTCGACGCGAATGCACAAAAGACCGCGAACACGGCGGTGTTCCACATTCCATGTTTGAGTGTGTATTGATCCAGACGCATCAGAAATCACCGGGGTGAACGGTAAGCACTTCGTCTTCTCGATTGGCGAACCGTACGGGATCAGCGGGGACGGGCGAACGACTTGCAAGCAAACGAGAAGACGGACCACCAGGACTCCGGTGCATGCGAGGGTGCCCCAATGTCTAGCTCGTGTCGAAGTTGAAATCGTTGTGCGAGAATTCATGAACCACTCCCGTGTCCCGGGCAATCACGCGACCACGAAGACTACAGTATCGCACGAATTCCAAGCGAGACAAGTCAGCGAGAAGTTGGTCAATCGCGGGACGACTGGGAACAGTGCCGGAGATAGAGACGAAAACCACCTTCAGATGTTTTGTCTCAATCACGATGTCGGTGTAGTCGGTGTTCGCGCCAATTAGCGTCGTTAACTCGGCGCGGACATTGCGGTCTGTTGCTTGCTTGTCGATGAAGTGCTGAACGTCGGGACTGAAGGTGGCAGGCGAAAACATGATGGCGACAGATACCGTCGCAAAGATTGAGTACAGCACAATGACGATCGACGATGGAGCTTGGACGTAAAGATTGCGATATCCGATCAAAGCGATTGCAAACACAATGGTCGCGTATAAGATACCGGTGGATTGCCCGAGCAGATGTTGTCCACGGAAGAAAAGAACCAGCATAATGGCAGTAGACCCAATCAACCAACAAGATTTTGCGTTGTGTTTGCGATCAATCATTTCAGTCGGATAACGAATTGTGCATCACCGGGTTGCCGCCAGCGACGCTCAATTTCGAAAACGGCAAAGGCGGCAACGCCGGTGCATGCAATGGGTACGTGGCTTTCAGCAAACGAGGGGCGTAACTTCCACGCCGCTCCGCGTTTGTTACATCTGGTCGGGAATAAGGTCACGCTCTCGAGCCGAGCTTCGCAGCATCGATTGTCCCAAGATGTTGCTGGGGTCGCAAGCAATTTGGGATTCGTTGAATTGGTCGCCACCGATCATGTCTTCGATTTTGTGGAACAGTCCAACGATCTCATCTGCACCCGGAAACGCCTCGTTTGGAGACTCCATTTCGTAGTATTCGAGGGGCTGGCTAGCCAATGAATCGTTAGGGCTGTGCATCGCATTCTGGATATTCGATGATCCTGTGCAGTTCCTTGACACCGGAGTCCCAGTTGAAATTATACGCGAAGTGGTGGAGTTCGACCGACGACATTGGGCCAGAGTTCGGTCGAAGTTCAGCCACGAACTCGCATCGTCGTTGTAAGAGCCGGTATCGACGCCCCACTCATCTGTCGCGAGATACTCGATTCTCATTCCTTGCTTAGCCGATAGCTCTGGTGCGGTCATATGTGCCTTGCCACATAACGGCCGCGTTACCCGAGCAGTGACCGGGGACGGAGAGTAGATTTTCCATTTGTAAAAACACGATGCCGTCCTCCGTGTCCACGGCATGGTTCGCCGCCATTGTAGCTTAAACCAGATTCTGAGTACCGGATTCGTCACGCCGATTTAACACTCGCAACAGTGCACGCTCCCACGCCTCTCGAGTCTCCGTTGTGTAGCCGACAGCTACTGTGTTGATGCGCCGCGGATGGTTACGCAGTCCAAGTCGCATGATCCAAAATGGAGGCAGATCGATAAGGATAACGGGGAGCCACGACCACAAGACGACACCACCGGCTAACCTCATTTCGCTAGCTCGCCCTTGACGAACGTGACAGTCTTTGACGTTCGCTTTCAATGTGTACTTGCCGTAACGTACCGCGATCATGTCGGTCTGAAATTCGACCGTTGGTGCATGCGTTTTAAGGATGCGGTGCATAAGACTGGCCACTAGAAATCCACTGACCGCAAAGAAAAGCCAAGTGATCAGGCACTCCCGGAGGGATGTTTGCCCGTCAACCCAAAGGTCTGTGCAGAGTTGAATGGCGAAACCAGAAAGAGCGACCACGCCGATCACGAGAATGCCATTTCTCCGACTTGCGTTCAGGACGGAAGCCGGCAGTGCTTCGCCCAGAGAATCGTTTGTTTGCGAATTGGGAGGCGACATTCAAAGTAACGTTTGTGTCTTGTCGGCGAACGAGGTAATTATTGCCGGTTGCTCCCGCGATAAGTGGTGAAGTCGGGTGTTATCGCCGGTTGGTGAGAACCAGCCAGAACGCGATTATCGCCGGTTCTAGCCTCCGCGTCAACAATTAGCAGGGCCTGGTTCCGCACGATGTCAACAACTTGTTCGGCCAATGGCTCCTGTGTTTCACACAAAGCACCGGTTCGCTCATAGATGAGACAACACAGACACGAATTGATAACGACCAACCATGTTTTCTGTGAACGACGCCGGCGGTTGAGGCGGAGCCCGACACAAAGAAGGAAACAAATCGCGACACGGGCGAGCGTGGACGGCCAGAAGCGGCCAGGAAGCCGGCCACGCTGGGCGAACGCCTCCATCGAAATAGCGTTTCCAACCAGGACCACCGGAACAGCCGCCTTATTAGGCACAGTTTGTTTTGTTTGTCCGAGTATGAATTCGGTTAGAATGCCAACTATGAAATCAACATTATTACCTATCGTGAGCCTCTGTACCGCGAGCCTCTGTATCGCGTTTTCACTTGGTTGTCATCCGAAGGACGAGGTCATGCCTGACGCCCCGCTGGAAAATCTCTATCTCAGGACGAGCAGCGAATCCCAGGCTCGTGCCGACAAGGTCTTGCCGAATGTAGGGTCTGAAGATGCAAGCCATATCCTTGGTGATTGGAAACCGGATTCGGAACCGAAAGATTATGATCGCGACGAGTATTTGCCTGAACCAGCTGTCGAATGGGGCATCGATGTCGAATTCCCTGCGAATAAATCGATCGACGCCAAACGACTGGCATCACAATTTGGCGAAACGTTTCGAGAGAAGTTCGGGTCTTGCTCTCTTTACGGCAGGGATAGTCAATCCGGTTTTTGGACGTTTCTTGTTTCGGCGGATGGGCCGGAGGAAGTGACGGGACTGAAAATAGCTTACGACTACAACCAAACGTGGAAGCCTGATTTCCGCCCCGCTTTCGAATCAGAGTACGAAGCAAGACTCAGCGCAGTGGCGGAACTAGCAGTCGAATACATCGGCGACTGTAACACGACTCCGAGCAAGTCTCCGGCTGAGGCTGCGAAGCACGCCAAGACTCTTACTGGGCTGTCGGAAAAGTACGATCGGACTGCAGCGATCCATCTCGTTGCGGAAAAGGGCAAGCATTTCGAGGGACGCGATATATGGGACGTTATGCAGTGCCTCGGTCTGCAATGGGGAGACATGGATTGCTTTCACTGGGTCAACGAGGGGGGAGCAGGGGACGATTACTTTTTTAGTGTGGAAACCTCAACGCCCCCTGGATACTTTCTTCCAGAGCAAATCGCTGCCGGCCAGCTTCAAACAGGCGATTTGATCTTTATCTGCAGTGTCCCTCGAACTTGTCAGCCCGTTGAAGTCATTCGTCGGATGGATAAAGCTGTCCGGTATTGCCAGCGTCGCTTGGGCGGTAGTGTTCACTACACACTCGGCGAGAGCGAGCTTCTGATGCCAGTGTTGCTCGAGAACGTAGAGCAGATCGCAAGCGATTTGGCCGAACTCGGCTTTGAGCCTGGAACCGGCCCCGCATTGCGAATGTTTTAGCAACGCGGATTGCCAACTTTGCAAAAGGAAAATGCTACGTGACCAAGTTTTTTGTTGTCGTCCTCGTCATTCTGGTCGTTGGCCTCGCAATTCGTCAGTTCATGAGGACTGGCGCAGGCCAAACGCAAAAGCAGCCGGGGTTCAGAGAGTTCGTGAAGAATCCAGAACATTGGCACGACATGATCGCCGAGCATAAAAAGGTCGACGCAACCGCAGAGCAGGCAGAATCGTGGAACGCCGAAGAGATTCGAAGCAACATTGTTAGGTACGTTTTCGCTCCCGAAACGCCACGAGAACTTTGGGGCCTAGGCCGAGCCCTTAAATCTTTATCGCCTCGGACGAATGATGCGTTGTTGTCAATCCTAAGCGGCAGCGACTATTTCACGGGAGCGAGCATGTTGGACGTCTCTCGAATAACGAATTGTGAACACGTGGCCGCGATAAACGACTCGCCACTTCAATGGTCTTAATTCGTCGACTCACACGCATCGTCTGGTTCGCCGCACGTTGGTACCGACTGGCACAGAGCCGCCTCCAACTCAATCGCGGCCAACGTAGCTGCGATAAAAGCCAAGGGTACGACGATCAGCTCACTCGAACCGCTACCCGTCACTGCCCATAGTGGATACTTAACCAAATTGCCCGATGCGAAAAAAGCACAAACGAAGACACATCCGCCCACAAACCTTGTTGTAACCTTTGAATCGTAGTGCGCACGCCACTTGCGTCGAACACGTTTCCAACCCATTGTCAGAAGGAACCCAGCAAGGAAACACGGAATTGCGAAGGAGGGCCGCGAGAGCTGCTGGATCACCTTTCGAGCTACAACATCAGATTGCACAAGCCCTTCATGGAACCATTCGAAGAATGCTACGGTAACGCAGAATCCGGCGACCATGCCTAACGCATAGGAGGCAATCAGAACCGCGGGGTGACCACGTTTCTCCTGATGCGAATACGAATCAGAAAAGGCAGTATTCGGTGATGGGGTGTAAGGATTAGACATCAAACACGAAAACCTGTTGGCGAATGGCGGCGATGCGTGGGCGGCGGCAGTTGAGTTTCCATTTGTGAACAGCGGCCATCGCCGCAATGTCACCATTCAATTTTTATCCGCCGCGTCGGGAGGCGAGCTTGAGCGTCATCAGGATTCCCTGCAGTTCGCGTTTAGGGTCAGTCCTAACACACTCTCCAGTAGAACGAAATCCTTGGTTTTCATAAAACTTGATGGCCCTACCGTTGGTGTTTGTGACCGACAAATTGAGGTTATGGATGCCTACTTCGGCGGCCCAGATTCGCAGTTGCCCCAGTAGCATTGACGCTGCGGGCGAACCTCGATGATCGGGGGCAACCCACATCTGCACGATCTCACCATTGGCGGTGTCTTGATCGCGGTACAATGCGGCTAATCCGACACACTTATCCGCGGCAAAGGCAAATTGAGTATTGCGATTGATTCCATGACTGGTGGAAAGAAGCTGACCTCTCCACGAAGCATGATCTCTTTTGATCGCAGCTTCGTAGGTTGAGCCGAACGCATCAGGGCTGTCTTGAAGTGCGCGAAGCCTGATGCTTCGAAACAGGTCGACATCTGCGTTCGTTGCTCTGCGACAGGAGATCATGAAGTTCCATTCGAATAACGTTTGACGTTACCGCGATCCGGCGGTTGACATTGTGATGGCCGAGTTTAGCAAGTCCGGATGCGCGGTGCATGTCGTGGGTAGATGCCGAGGAACGACGAAAGGACGCACTGTGCAAATTACGATCCTCGCAATGGTTCATGTAGCTTGTCCAAACGTATTGTTTTGATGCCGGTTGCAGATTCAAGGATCGAGGCAAAATCCGCCGTTGCGATAGTGAGTCCCAACCGATCGGAAAACACCTGCAAGTTCGGAACCTGGGAGGCATCAATAACCCAATTCAGAACCCTTCTCGCGAATTTCGGGTCTCGTACGCCGTCAAAATATTCCAACTTAGCGGCATTAAAGTCAACGATTTGGTAGCGATGCAGCGGCACGAGAAAGCGGTAAAGTTTAGGCCGCCGAAACGTGCGACGAATCCGAATAGGAAATGGCACAAACGCCATGTCAAACGACGATGCCCATGATTGGTAAAAATTCTCTGTTACGGTGAGTGATGGAGGAGACATGTTCAGAATAAAGTCGCACCACCGTCCCGAGTCCACTAACTCCGCATCAAGGGAGGCGTCAAGATATTGCGCTGCATGCTCTGGTGCCACACCAGATTGCTGCCAAACAGCGTCTCCATTTGGCAGCGTAGGTGTAGCAACGCGGCACGGCGACGCACTGTAATCAGGGCGAACGGCAAACAGATCAGAGGAAGTCAGCAAAACAGTCCTCACTCAAACTTTGTGCAGGTATCGGTGGGAAACGATATCAGTCATTTTGTTGCAGAACGTTGGTAATCAACCGGTCGCCGCGAGTGATCATTCACTTCCAAAAACCACGACTCGGCGACTTGTCGTGCATCGCATTGTTCTGCCCTATATCAGACTAACCTGTTTGTTCGGCGCTAACTCGCCGTAGCCTGACAACGGTGTCGACGTGTATGTCCAGTCGACCATCAGGACCATTGTTTGGATCGTCACATGCGCCGGTCAATTCAATTCGAAATCGGTCATCATCACGATCAACGAATCGTAAGCGAACATTGTCAAATCCGAGGTGTTCGTAGTAATAAAGGTTTGTCACATGGTCAGCAATGGATTCGTCGTACGAAGTAGGGATTTCTATCAGCTTCTCTAGGATCGATTCAGAATCAAAATGAGCATCAACCCATGACAGACTTATCACGCATTCGGAGTCGTAGTCGTCCCCACCCTGTAAAGCAGGCAACTTCGTTTCGATGACGATCCCGTGTTCTTCGCGCGGTTCCCCCGACGGCAGCTTGCGATTGCGATGAGTGTAAAGTTCTCCATCGTCTGCAAACGAATACACAGACTTACCGTCTACGCCGGTCATAGTTAGTTGGTTTGATGCGATCATGAGCAAATTCGCGGTGGCATCACGTTGGTGGTTACCCGGTTGGCCCGATAGAGTTGTCTAACAGGAAAAAGTTCGGCGGCCAACGCAGGTGCAGCGTGTTGTGCCCCGATGTTTTGCCGCTGTCCGTCCGTTGATTGTAGCGCATCGATTGACGCCAGCAAAAGCCCGCTCTTCGCACTGCCTGCGCACTGTACAACCATCTTCACAGCACAAAAAACTGGTAACAAATGAAACCACAGATGAACGCCAATTACCTTCTGACGCATCTGCGTGAATCCGAGTTCATCTGTGGTTCCCACTTCTTAGGTTCCCCGTTTTGCAGTCCGACACTCGTCACGTTTGCAGCAAAAAACATTCTCGGCCTTAAGCCGCCATATCACGTTGGACCGCCAAGGCCAATTCATCGAATACTAATTTCCAATCGGGGTGCGAGGTAATTATCTTCGGTTGTCGAGGTGCTAAGTTAATCCCACGGGTGTTGCCGCTGGTCGGACCAATGACACAGCAAGTTTTATCGCCTGTGCGACGAGAACTTATCTCCGCTTGGGGAATCACCGAGTATCGGAGAACCAGAATCTCAGGTCAAGTAATTTGGTTGGCAAATGCTCATGGTGGACATATTGATTTGCCAAACGTGTAGTCAGAAAAACAAACCCATATTGCTGGGGTTGTACGATTCTGCGTTCGGGGAACGCCGCGTGTTTGCTGGGCAAGTCCTGCGTTAAGGCACTTTTCAGAAATAACTTCGTCAATCGAGTCTTGTTACAAATCACGCCGGTGAATTGTTTTCTCTGTAGTGGACGAGGCTACGAGTCCCGTCGTGCCACTAAGTCGCTGGGACTCGTAGACGATGTTTGATCGAGATACGTGGGGCACCGCGAAACTCAAATGATGAGCACAATGCCACTGTTGCAATCGAAGCCACTGCTGCCGGTTTAACCGCCCGAGCATCGGATAGGTGTCAACGAATTTGGTGTCGGGCTGCATTAGGGTATCGCAAAGTTCATAAAAGCGATTTGCACAGGAATCTTCATCAAGATCTGCGGAGGGCTGAATCTCCTTTGGAGCCTTTCCACGCAATTTCGACGGCTTCCCAACACGCAGCGTGCGGCTGAACATTACTCGAAACAGTGGCCGCAAAAGAACAGGGAACGTGAACTCAGCACCGGTGAGCGTCATCTGCAACGAAAGATTCAGGTGGTCGAGAATCTGGGCAAGACTCCATTGCCCGGTCAACTCATTGCCAACTTGACGCAAGTGACGAACGTCCTCGCAAGCGGCGTTCAAATTGGGGAAGTACAGATCCATTCGTCTTTGAGGCATTCAGAGTTCTCTTTCTATGTTTCCTGTAACAGGTCAATGCAGATTGAAGCGGTCGATTGGCCGTCAAAGATCGTATCCGTTATACCGACCGGATAGGACGACCTTGTTAAGTCCCGAGAGTATGTTCGTTGGCAGCCCTCGGTGTCAAGGAAACGGATCGGTGGCCCGCCTAGACACGTGAGTCATCAAACCAACGCAACCCGAAACAAAATGAACTGGATCTCCCTAATAGGGCCGTAAGGAAGCTGAGATAGCCAGCGCTCGCATCCGCTGCAATTCGATCATTTGCCTGCAAGTTACCAACGTTCATTGCTGTGAGTATTGATTAGGTTTCTCGGCGTTTAATGAAATAGAACACGGTGCCAGCGCATCTCTATTTTTGTGAAAGCGAGATTTTACGCGAACCATCGTGACGCGAACGCGTCTATCTCTCCGAACACACAAGTCACATTCACGCTACGGCGAGTAACGAGCTTTCTGATGTTTTTACAAATGAAAACCCAATCCAGTCGACTCGAACAGATACACGAAGGCAGTCTCTTCGGCGCCCCTGTCCATAGTGACAGCCCGTTGAATTTGAATGATGCCCCGGCGTATCCGCGTCTGATGTGACACTCGCTTTCATTAGCGAACGACTTCTTCATGAAGGCTCGGTTCCATAAGGCTCGGGGGTCACGCAGACACCTGAGCCTTTTTTCGTTTGTTAGCGGATTAGCTGTTAGCGAGTTAGCAACTAGCCAGATATGTGAACGCTAATCGCTAACAAGCTAATTGTTAATCAGCCGTCCAAGGGCTGGTAGCTGAGACGGTCTAGCGGCGGTTTGAAGAACCGCAGACGAGGATTCGAGCGCCTCCCGGCCCACTGACAAGGAAGATATGCGCCAACGGCAACCGCCGCGGCGATTGAACCAACACAACATCGGATACAGGTGCAGATGGAAGCACGCCTGGTTTGGGACCAGGAGGCTCTCGGTTCGACTCCGAGGTGTCCGACTTTTTGAAACGACAACATGGTAGTCGAGGGCTGGTCGCCCAAATCCGCCTGATACGCGGGTCGCGCTGAGTTCGATCCTCGGGGCTACCACTTTGAAAGTTTGAAGTCAGAAGAGTGAAGTGTGAATAAGTTTCCAAACTTCGAACTTCGCCCTTCAAACTTCCAAGGTCCTTATAAGGCGACAGAGCGCGGCTGAAATTCCCGCTGGCGCCGACTGACGAGAGACTCGAGTCCTGAGGGATGTGTCCTGAGCACGGAAACTCAAGACTCGCGACTCAAGACTCACAACTATTTTTTGGGATTGTGGCAGACAAGGTAATGCATCGGACTCTTAATCCGAGCGATGTGAGTTCGATTCTCACCGATCCCACTTGACACATTTTGAAACAAGCACTGATGGTCTAACGGCAAGACTCCTCCGTCGCGAGCGGGGTTATGCGGGTTCGGTTCCGGCTCGGTGCTCTATGTCAGACTTCAGCAATCAGGAGTCAGGCTTCAGAACAAAATCTGGAGTCTGAAGACTGAGACCTGAAGCCTGATCCGATCTTTGACAATTTGGTAGTGATGCATTTTTGCGCCCATGATGTAGCGGTAGCCTGCTGCCTTGCCATGGCGGAAGTGTGAGTTCGATTCTCACTGGGCGCTTGGTCAGGCTTCAGACTTCAGGAGTCAGACTTCAGAGAACGGAGCAAACCGTTGAGAACTCGTCCCGTCTCGTTTGTAATCGCAATTACTTCGATCGCCGCTCTTTCATCGAGATAGGACAGCCTCTGAGCGATCGTAAGTTGGTATTCAACTTCACAAACCGAGCCGTAAGCAATTTCGAGAAAGCGCACGTAGTCGGCCTGTGATGATTTGGCACTTCCTTCAACAATATTCGACGGGCCGGAAACAGCAGCACGGCGAAGCTGTGAGGTTAGCCCAAACATTTCCTCTTTCGGGAAGGTTGATGTGCATTTGTAGACAGCCATAGCCAGTTGGTCAGCCAACTCAAACGCTCGCAGTTTTCTGTAGTCTCGCATGATTTTTCCTTTCTGAAGTCTGAAACCTGATACCTGATGTCTGATTCTATTCCGGTGTGGCCCAATGGTAAGGCGGCTCCCTGTTAAGGAGACGAGTGATGGTTCGAGTCCATCCGCCGGAGCTTCGCGAAGTTTGAAGGGTGAAGTGAGAAGTGTGGAATAGCTCGCTTCGTTCCACACTTCGCCCTTCAAGCTACCGCATATCTTGTGTCCTTGGCCGAGCGGCAAATCGACCAACCGGCATCCATGCCGGTCGGTGCCCGCGGGCTTCCAATCCGGCTAGGTGGGTTCGACTCCCACACGACACTCTTTTGATTGTTTTGCAAATACTCTCTCCGGCGCGTAGTCGCGCTCATGACCTTTGAAGCTCGCAGATCGGGTTCAATTCCCGGACGGAGTGCTAGAGCAGGCTTCAGACTTCAGGCCTCAGGGCTCAGGCGTCGGAAGCGAGATCTGAAGCCTGACTACTGATACCTGACACCTGACCAACGGTGGCAATTTCCTCTGGGAAGGAAGCTTGATTGTCTATCAAGTCGTTGCTGGTTCGACTCCCGTTGCCATCGCTTTCAATAGCTGTTAGCAGACAGTCTTCAGTCAATAGCAAAGACCTCGAGACTATTAGCTCCAGACTACGGACTGTTGTGGCGTGGTAGATTCTGATGGAAGAATCGTCTGGTTTTCATCCAGGAGTCCGCGGGTTCGATTCCCGCTCACGTCACTTGGCTAGCCGATTAGCTGTTAGCCAATTAGCGATTAGCTTTTTAGGACCAGGTCCTGCTAACAGCTAATCCGCTAAATGCTAACACGCTATTCCAGGAAGTCACCCGGCCGGATGAGGACACTGTCTTGAAAACAGCTGCGGTGAAACCGTCGATGTGCTCGAGTGCAGAATCCACTTTGGGGCTTCCGCTGCATTGACTGAATCATGGGAGCGTTTCCACACGGGAGACTGTAAATCTTCTGCCTTTAATTGTGTGGTAGTCGGCGAGAGGTGCGATTCCTTGCGTTCCCACTTTTGCAAACACACACGTCGCTGGTGTAACGGTAGCACTGCTGATTCCAAACCAGTTAGTCAGGGCGATTCGAAGTTTGAGGTCAGTAGTTTGAAGTGTGACACAATCACGCGAACCCATTTCAAACTTCACCCTTCTTACTTCAAACTTCCAAAGATTCCATCCGGGACTACTGCTGGCGTCACGGTGACGCTGGCCCGCAATTAACCAAGGAGAACGACGATGTCCAGAAATGTGAAGTACGTGCAATGTGCGATGAGACGCGACATCGCCGGCGGATCAGTGCGAACGACATCGTACATTCCGCAAGAGTTTGCGAAAGTCGGCCGCGTGCTGAGGTTGAAAGAGGACAACGTAGGTTGGGTCGACGGTTGGGTGGTCGAATTCGTCGGTGACGAGATCGTCGAAGGCGACCAACTTCCTGATTCGCACAAGGCAATCAAGAATCACCGCAAGTCGACGGGCGACAGTACGCCGCGACTCCGAGCGTAACACGTTGGCAGCCAAGGGAGGGACGCGGTCGGTCGCGTCCTTCCCAGCGGCACCAGCGATCAACGCCTAGATACGCCAACCGGCCGAGCGGCTCGCTTTAAACCCGAGTGTTTGCAGGTTCGACTCCTGCTCTGGGCATTTTTTAAATTCAACGAAGAACAACATGGGGCGCTCGTCCAACGGGAAGACGTCTGTTTTGCACGCAGAAAATCGCTTTTTCGATTCCCCGGTGCTCCACTTTTCGCAAACGCTGAGGTAGGCCAACGGCGAGCCGCTTGTCTTAGGAACAAGTGCTTGCGGGTTCGACTCCCGCCCTCAGCATTAGCCAGTTAGCAATTAGCTGATTGGCTGATTAGCCGTTAGCTCTTTCGGATCGTGCGGATCAACGCGGCTAGAACTTTTGATGTTTCGTCCAACTTGGCCTGAAATTCCGCGTGTTCGGCTCCAAAACCAAGGCGAACGCCAAGCGAGGTTTGGTACTCGAGTTCTCGTAGCGAACCGTATGCGATATCGAGGAATCGTAAGAATTCAGCTTCTGTTTGTCTTCCACATCCTTCAACGATATTTGATGGGATGGAAACCGCCGCACGCCTCATTTGCGATGTCAAGGCAAACTGCTCTTCACGGGGAAAGTTCGCCGTGAACTTATACGTGAGCAACGCAACTTCATCGGCCAATTAAAAAGCACGTAATTTCTTGTGATCTCTCATTTGTTTCTCCTTACTTGGGAAGCTAATTGCTAGACGGATATCGCTGGGGGATCGATGACAGGCGTCTATCGGGCGTCTGGCCGCGACAGCGGGATCGTCTGCGGGTGAGCGTGAGCCTCTGACGACAGCAGATTTGATCCCCGGCCGGCGGTTTGCTTCCCGGGTTGCCCGGTTTGAAAACACTGGCCCTAGCGGTCGTAGCGATCAGGTCCTCCTTCACTGTTCGATAGGCTCAGCTATGTCGCGAACATTTGAGGGTTGTATCGGTCGTGCGCCCCGTCTAGTCCACTGGCCCGATGACGCGATAATCTTGAGAGGTAGGCTGTTGGGAATTTGTCTTTCCGTTATCTATGTTTTTTCAGTATTGCGATCCTAAGCTGTACCAAAAAAATCCGACGTCCGCGGAGGCGAACGTCGGAGGGACGCAGGAATGAACTGCAGTCCAGCGGATCCACTACTTCTTTAGGGCTTTCTCCGCATCGGTGTCTAGTTTTCCTGCTTCTGCTTTGGCGGACTTGGCTGCGTCATTGGCTTCTGACTCAGCTTGCTGCTTCACGTCCTCTGCAATCGTCTTTGCATCATCTTTCAGTTGTTGAGGATGCAAACCCTCTTCTTTCGCAGCGTCGGAGATGGATTCGGCTGCCTTTTCGACAACGCGTGTCGCCCGTTTCGCCAAACTATCACCGGTTAGATCTTGCGACTGAGCCGATTGCTTTGCCGTATCGACGGTTCGTTGCACGGCCTCGCGGCCTTCCTCGTACACTTCCTGGCTAGCCTGTTTAGCTTGTTCGACCAGCTCGTCCGATGCTTCACCCATCAGTTCGTCTTCACGCCGTGTTCGCGGGATCAACGCCCCGGCGAGTGCGCCAAGGGCGAGGACCCCCAAGCCGAGCGCAAGTGGCGATTCATCGTGGGCGCGGCGTATACGGCGAGCTGTTGCGTCGTAAGCTGCTGAGGCTTGCTCGCCGGCGCGGTCGCTTGCTGACGATGCATAACGCCCCGCACGTCGCGATCCACGTCGAGTGCCTCGTGCGGCGTCCCGCGCCGCCGCACGACTTCGCAAGTAGGCACGTCGGGACGCCTCGCTGGTTGCCGAACCGGCTGATGAGGCGGCAGAGCCAACCGACGATGCCGCTGACTTCACCCCGTCGACAACCGACGACGCTGCGTCGCTGAGCGTTGCACCGGCGCTACTGGCCGCGTTGGAGACCGTTTCGGCTGTCGATGATGCAGCGCCTTTCGTCGATTCCCACGCGGAGCTGCTGGCGTCTGTGACGGAACGGGCCGCGGAGGATGCTTTCTGCTTCGCAGTACTGGCAATTCCGTCGGAGTCATCGTGTTCGCCATAGCTCTCTGGGATGACTAAACGCCCATGTCGATGGTCGGCCTCCGCAGAGGTGTCAAGCAACAAGTCTTCTTCGGTGTAGTATCCGAACTCATCTTCATCGTCGTCTTCAGCAAAATATCGGTTTTGCAAGGAACGTCGACGTGGGATGCGATCGTAGTCATCCTCTTCGTCATCGTGTCGACTTCCCAATGCAAGCCACGCCAATCCGGCGCCCACTAGCGTCGCGCCGATCGGATTGTCACGAATTTGACGACCGAGATTCGTCGCAAAATCGCCTGCCGCACCACTCGCTCGTTTCGCAGTGTCCTGAGCCGTGGGGGAGCGGAAGATCTCGATAACATCGTCCAACAAGTTGCGTGGATTCAAGCGATCGCCAAGCTCGTCGAGCGTCTCGTCCATCGCACCACGGGTTCGGTCGATTCGACGTTTGATTTCATCGCTGTCGCGACGATCGAGATCGTCGGTTCGTGGAACGCGACCGTCTATTTGGTTTTGGCTTGTAGCCATTGCTTGTCCTCCTTCAATGATTCGATAGTTCGTTCGGGCACGGGGGTTGTTTCCGAGAGCGTCTTCCTGGCTTTCAATAACATCACCGTACCGATGATGCCTACGATCAGCCCCACAACCAAAGGTGCGATCCAATCGCCGTGGAACCACATCCCGAGCGAGTCGTAGAAGCGTTCCAACCCAGCGGAAGCCGCCAGCAGAATGAAGATCAGCCCCAGGTGAGCCACTGCGGCTCCAGCGAGCAGCATCGCTGAATTGCGACCGACCTTGTTAACCTTCTCGCCCATTTCTGTTTTTGCGAGCGCCACTTCTTCGCGAACCAAAGCCACGGATTCGTCTCGCAACTCTTTGATCAAATCCGATAACGTTCGTGTGTCGCCCTGATGATTCCCTACCCGGCTTTTTCCGTCCGCTTGATAGTCAGTACTCATGATTGCATACCTCCTGGGGTGTTCGGATTGACACCGTCTGTTGCCAGAGTGCCGGCGGTTGAACGACCGGCATTGGCTGGCAATGGATCTCGCTCGAATGCGGATAGAGGTCGGTTGTAATGTCGTTTCAGGTCTGCACGGCCAGTCTGCGTTTGGCCAGTCTGCGTTTGACGCTCTGGTTTCGATGCTTTCAAGAACCGCATCGCAGCCAATCCCGCTACGAACAATCCACCGTATACGACTTCCGGCCGGCGGCGTGTAAAGTCCTGCACATCCGCGATCAGGTCGCCGACATCCTTGGACAGAAGAGATTCGCGTACGTGATCGAGTTGCTCGGCTGCGGCATCAACGTAGCTGGCAAGCGAATCATGCTGCTCTTCGTGCAACTTGCTTGACGCTTTGCGAATGGCGCCGCTGAAAATGCCCAGCTCATCCGCCAGCCGGGCCTTCTTTTCATGCGCATACTTGCGGCCCGATTGCTTTGCTGCTTCCGCAGCTTCCACTGCCTTTTGCTTCGCAGCGGTAGCCACTTCGGCCGCTTGCTGCTCCAGTTCTTCCTGCGTCTGAGTTGCTTGCTGTTTTGCAGTCTCAACAGCATCTCCGGCTTTCTGTTTCGCTCGATCAGCGCCGTTGGTCTGATTACTTTGGGGGCGCCCACCGGACGGGACACCCGTGCCAGCGTTAGGGTTTGACGCACCGTATGTTGTCTGAGCCATATCAAACTCCTTCTGTTTGAGGGTAGTTTTTACCTTTCTGGGGTGAGAGCAATCACAGTGCCAAAATTGAGAATCAGTCGAGTTTTAACTCGCACGCTAGCGAATGTAACTTTCGTTTGGTCTCGTATTTGAAACGGATGGCGAGCATCGCATTGAAAATCAAAGAATGTTCCTTGGATCCCTGAGGGTGGCGACAGGACTCGCATCCGATGCCGATCACAATCTCCTCGACGCTGCAGATTTGGGCGTCGAGAAAAGAGGAGTGTTAGCACTGACTGGTATTTTGAACGCCGCCTTTATTCGTCTCGGCAGCAGCCATCGCACGACCACGTGATCGATATGTCGCGAATGCCACAATTTGCGGCCCATCGGCGAGTTGGCATCATCAGCGATGCCATCAATCGCTGCATGACCGAGCAAAGTGACCGCTAGCAGTGCAATATTGCGGGGATGCTCGGTGGTCGGTTCGCCGAGTGTGGTCGACAAAATGAATGCTGGCATCCGGCAGAAACGTTTCATGTCGTCGCGTTGCGACTGAGGTTGCTTCTGTTCTCCTAAACCACGGACTCACGTCCGTGGTTACAGCCTGTCGTCACTTCGTGACTGAGCATTCGCGAAAAAGAACAAAAATCCCCGTTCGAAACTGTTAAACTGGGGCTTGGGGATGGTCGATTCATTTTTGCGCTCGTTGCGAAAAAGGGGGGGCGGAAGTGACCGAAAAAGAAGACGATGTGACGACAGTTGTCGTTTTGGAGCACTCGCGTTGGTTGCTTGCCGATGCACTCGACGTTGACACCGCGATGACCTTGATCGCGCTGGTTTCGGAAGATCCGGCCGACTGGACAGAAGCGATGGACGTTTGGCCTCGTTATCGCACGCCGGCGGTCGCTGAATTCGCTAGCAGTGTGCCGATGGATGAAACGGATCGTGAATCGGTGGCAACGAAGCTGCGATCCTCCGAGGCATGGGTTGCCATCGATTTTCGATCCAAACGATTACTGACCGGTGGCAACTTTCAAGAGGTCGGAAGGGATGCGACGTTTGCGATGGTTGTCGATGAAAGCGGCAAACAGCAGTTTCCTATGAGTGTTCATCTGCCGCCGTGGTGGGAGTTGCACGAGCTTGTTACGGCGGATGAGCTCGATCAACCTCGACAGTCGCCGATCGACAAACCGGTGGTCGACCGGAATATTCTGTTCGGCGACGTGATGTTGATGGAGCTTGCGACGCGGGTCTTGGAGACAATCAAAAGTGACGCTTGGCGAACAAGCGGCGCCAGCGACAACGAACAGGCTCGCTACCCCTTCACCGTCGCGGTCCATCGCGATTGGTTGATGACACCCCGTGAAGACTTGGGTGGTCGCATGCCACGAGAATTACTGCACGGGGCAACCCAGTGGAGTGATCGAGTCACTTGGGGGCAGCGAATCCGTTTTGAAGATGGCGGGCCGATGGTGGCTGCTCCCCGCGATTGGGACGGCTTTGCGACAGCGCCGATGGGAAGTCAGGAAATGTGCCTGTACTTCGACTTGTGCCGCGAGCTGATCAACGCAGCTTGGTTCCATGGAACGAAGCCGAACGAATCGCCGATTACAGTCAATGCATTTAGCAAGTTGCTCTGCGATGTCAAAGACAATTGGTTGGAAAGTCCGTTCGAAGGCGGATCGCCGCCGAGCTTCATGATTGAATGTGATCGACGCCGGGTTCCCCGGGGTGTCGGTGTCGCGATTGAAGGGATCGACGGCGCGGAATCCGAATCGCATCTGGTCGATTGCGATTGTCCGATCTGTCAAATGATGGCTGACGGAATATTCGGCGTTGGCTTCACCCGCATCGACGGTCACCACTTGGAACTCGACGACGAGTTTGCGTTTTCAATGCTGGCGACCCGCACGGCTTGGGAAGAGCAACAAAAAGAAGATGCCGAAATTCAGGCGGAGATGGATCGGCGATGGGCCAAACATGAAGCCAACAGCGATGCGGTCGATCCGTTTGCATCGGCATGGACGGGCATTGGTGATGACCGTCCGATTCTCGGAGACAATGGCGGGGTCTTGAAAATGGCGTTCATGGTTGCAGAGGTCGTATCGGAACTTGAAACATCCGATGCCTGTCGTGATGATATTACGAGTCTGAACGAGTGCTTCGCCCACTATCGACGCAGTGGTGCCGACGATCGTCGTGAGTCAGCATCTGAGTTGAAAGCCAACTTGAAAACACTCGCCGATCGATACCCGCAATTGACTTCAAGGTCAGTCGATTTGCAAAGCCGGATTGACGAGTCGCTGCGAAACCCGGCGATAGACGAAAATGATCTTGATTTTCCATTTTGAATGAAAGGCAGCCATGGCGTGAAAGTCTGCCAACGACTCCTTTCGACAGAACCGCTCTCGACAGGAATCGGAAAGATCACCCTGCGGTCGAACAAACTCGAGCGTTCTTGATGGCCGTGATGGATTTGGATGACGAAGGAGTCAAACGATCATCGTTTCGTCCAATGCTCTCGCGAGCGAGCATGGATATGGTCGGCGGCCTGGTTCAAGCAACCCGTAGTGAGCTGGAGGACATCACTCATCGAGCACTCGCCATCGCTCAACTCAAGCGTGCGCTTGCGGGCCACGGATACGCCAGGGGAGCCGTCTTTGGTCTATGGAGCGAAGACGCGATCTCGGACCAACAATCAACGCAACTTCACGAACAACTTGAATCGATTCTTACCGCCATTCATCGCCTCGCGGAAAAAGCGTGGGCGGTAACGTGATTCGTGTGATCTGTCTTTTTCAACCACGTTGGAGTTGGCTGCTTTGTGGCAATCACATCTTCGGGTGCACTGCCGTCACCCCAAACTAGGTTTTGTCGTTCATTTTGGTGCAGCGGAGGTCTTCAAGACGTTCGTTTGATTAATGTTTGCCCCGAAACTCTTGACGAGTGCCGCTACGAAATGCTTCACAGTGTAACCCGAGCTGAGATGCTGGACGGCCGCGCCGCGATGACGTATTGTTGAGCCCAAATCGTGGGAACCAAATCTCGCAGCCCGCGTCTAAGCGGTTTTCGCAGAACCATGGAAAAGGGGTAGACGATGTTTCGTTGGCAGTATGCCAGATTCTTGATGGCCGCATTGCTAATTTGCACTGCGGGAAATTTTGCGGCTTCTGCCCAGTCGATCGACGCCTCCTTTCGGCTCGATGCGAGCAAGGGAAGCATCGAGACGTATCACGAAACCGGCCCTGTTGCGATTCATCTAGCGAACAACGATCGGGTGATCGCTTGCGAATTCGCGCCGAACCCGTCGAGGCGTGCATTGGCGGCTCGCATTACGGCGTTTGTCGTTTTTGATCTGACAAGCGGACGAGAGATCAGCCGACTGCCGTATTCGGCAGACTTTGTCTCGCAGAAATCAGCCTGTTCGCCCGACGGACGCTATCTGGTCATCTGTGAAAGGGAATCGGCGAAACTGTTCGATCTGGATACGCAATCGTTGGTGCGGTCATGGCCGGTGACATATGGTCGGGCAATTCCGGTCATAGACCCGAATGGAGCAACCTTGGCGTTGTGCCGGGAACGTGAGATTACGCTGTGGCAGCTACCAAGCGGAGAACCGGCCGGGCAGATTCCGGACCACCCCACCGCAATTGTAAACGCTGCGTTTGACGACCAAGGAAAATATTTTCTTTCGAGCTGCGGTGAGATGACGCGACGTTGGGATTTGGATAATAAATCGCCGGTCACGATTCCAGTAGAGGGTCGGTTGCTGTGGTATCTAGCGACCGATCGGCAAGGAGAGAAGGTTTACGGGACGCATCATATCCATGCCGGGGAAGGGGGCGCGGCCAGCTTTGATATGCGGTCGGGGCGACGAGGATTGTATCTGAAAAATCACTATTCGATGGAGACCGATCCCGACAACGACCGGCTGTACACGATCAACAGCTATGGCGATGAGTCGATCGATGCGGTGCAAGTACGGCGGCTCTCGGATCCGGACGAAGTGAAATACCTGCCCTTCGGTCCGCAGGTGCGGGAAGCCCTCAGTCGCGAAAAATTTGGTTTTGTTGACGACCTTCGCTTGTCGCCGGACCGACGGTATTTAATGGTTCGGCTGGAATATGGCCGCTTGTCACAAATCTGGAAAGTCGATGAACAGTTCGAGCAAAAATTGACTGCATCAGACTCGGGACTTGAACGTCGGTATGTGCCCGAGCAACCAAAGGTGGAAAAGAAGACCCGCGAAGAACTGTTCCTGGAAGAGATCAAAGGGATCACCTACAAGGTCAATGATTTGAAGGAACAAGGGGCTGTGAAACAGGCCGAGCAGGAGATCGAAGCGTTGCTGGCCGCGGGACGACGTCGTTTGCAACGGGCACCAAAACGGCATCAGTTGCTGATTGGACAGTGCGGGCAAGCTTATCGAAACGGTCTAAGGCAACCCGAGAAAGCACTTCCACTGTTTATCAAAGCGGCTGAGATGGCCGAAGCCGGCAACCGATTCGATTCGCGTTGGGAGTATCTGGTCAAGCAGATTTCTTGGACCTATCGCGATTTGGGCGATCAAGCTGCAGCAGCGAAGGCACTTCGACGCGTAGTGGATCGACGCCGTGCCGATGGTAAGCCGTTTGACGTATCGAACAACATCATACTTGCCGAGCTGATATTTGATCGCGACGATCCGGAGGTCGCGTCGGAGGCGATCGAGTTGCTGATTCAGGCCTGGACGCGCGTCAAAACCGAGGCAGGGACGTTGTCCTCGAGCGCACGCAGAATTTACGATCAAGTCGCAAAGTTTGTAAAACAGGCGGATCGGTGGGAGGTGCTCGAACCGATTCTGGTCGAGCAGCTGGCCGCCCACGAGCGTCACTTGGGCGCGAACCACCCCGACACCGCGCAAGCAGCACTGCAGCTTGCTCAGTTGTACGAGCGGCTTGGCCGGCCGAGCGAAGCGCTCGCGCTGATGGATCGGAACCAACGGACGCTGCGTGATCACGTTGCCCGATTACTACCGCTGTTGTCCGAGCAGGAGCAGGGCGACTTTTTGAAGGAACATTTTCGGTCGTCGCTGCTTGCGGCGTTCGCGATGGCGGTGCGACTGCAGGAGCATCCCGACGCGGCCACGATCTCGGCTGGCTGGATCTTGAATGCCAAAGGAGCGGCAACTCGGGTGCTGGCCGAACGAGCACGGACTGTCGCGTCGACGCAGGATCCAGCGGTGCGGTCGATCGCGAGCGAATTGGCTGAGACAAGAAATCGGATTTCGTCGGTTAGCTTAGTGGCAGCGCAAACGCCCGATATCGGCTTGAATAGGAAAAGCGAAGAACGCAGCGAACTTGCACAACTTCGCAAGCGTGAATCCGAACTCTCTTGGCAGCTTGGTCAGGCGGGTTGGACCGAATTGCGACAGGAACCGTGGACCGACCTGGACGATGTCCGGCAAAGAATTCCTGAGGATTCGGTCTTGATCGAGCTGACGGTGACCACACCGCTCGGCAGACTTAAAGATCGCGTGACCGAGAACTTTGGTCGTGTCTCGCGGATCGGTATCGATTCGGGAGATCCCAAGGTGATTGCCTGGATCATACCTCCGGCGGGTCAGGGCGAAGTGCGAATGATCGTCCTCTGCCAACAATGGGAAACGTTGTCGCGTCCGTTAGCTCATTTTCACGAGATTTTGCGTGGACAGATCATCTCCAATCATCCCGAAGCTGAAATCGCAAGATGTCTGCAGGAGATGTCAACGTATTTGACGGAACCGCTGCCGGCCGACGTGTGGGAGAAGAAGAAGTGGTTGATCTCGCCCGATCACCGGCTGTGGACCGCTCCCTGGGCTGCGTTTCCAGGCAAGGAGAAAGGTTTCCTGGTCCAGAGCCATGAAGTGCGGTATTTGCTGAGCGGTCGTGATTTGTTGCCCCTTGCATCACTGGATCACCAATCGCCGCCGATGATCGTGGCCGCCCCGGACTATGGAGCTGCCAATGACGATGGAAACGGGCAAGACGGCGGATCGGAATCCGGGCCGTTTGTGCCGCTTCCGGGAACCGCCGAGGAAGCTCGTAGCGTGCTGCCCTATCTGCGCGAATTGGCGGGCGATGAGCCCAAGGTTTACCTCGGTGCCGAAGCGGAAGAGGCTATCGTCAAAGCAGCCAAGCGTCCTCAGGTGGCGGTGTTCAGTACGCACGGATTTTCTGAACCTCGACTCAACCAGCATCCTCTGGCGACCTGTGGGTTGGCATTTCGAAACGCCAACACCGCGATCGAAGGAACCGGTGACGGCGTGCTGACAGGATTGGAAGTGTTGGCTACCGATTACCGAGGCACGGAGTTGGTCGTCCTGAGCGCTTGTCAAACTGGATTGGGCACCGTCCAGGATGGCGAAGGAGTGGCCGGGTTGAGGCTTGCATTTCAGTTGGCCGGTGCACGCAACGTTGCCGCAACGCTGTGGTCGATCCCCGACAAGATCACTGCGGAAATGATGACGGAGTTTTTTAAACACTACGCGTCGGGTCATGAGGCATCGTCGGCGCTGCGTTTGGCCCAACTGGCAATCATCAAAAAGTTCACCGATGCCGGGTATCGGCCTTCACCACGGCTGTGGGCAGCGTTCACGATCGCGGGGCCTCCGCCGGAAAGATTGTTGCCTGGTAAGGCAGCGGTTCAGACGGCACCGACCTCGCTGGATTTCGGTCGCGAACTGCGGACTTGGCGAAGTGCCGATGGCAAGTATTCGGTGCGGGCTGAGTTCGTTTCTAGCGATGGTCAGAACGTCGTGCTGCGACGTACGGACGGTTCCGAGACTCGAGTGCCACTAGAGAAGCTGCATGCCGAGGACCGTCAAGCGATCGAAACGCTGAAGTCCAAAATGTAGCGACACGGCGGTAAACGTGGTCGAGAACGTTGAGCCGTCGCTGACGCGAGAGTTGGAAGAACTTTTTCGGAATCTCCTCGCCAGATGAGAACCGAGGCTGAAATGTGGCACCAGTAGGTGATGCCCCATTGCTACCTACTTTCGCAGTAGACGGCATTGGGCTTATGCCAACCCAAAAACTTTGGGTCGCTGGTTGTGGGAGAAAGGATCATCACGGCTCGATTTCCGTCGGTCACGTACGGATCGGCGCATAGATTACGCCGGGGTGCCTGCGGTTCGGATACTTCGACGCCTTCGACGTAGCCCATCCGATCGAGGTGACCGGAATTCAGCACATCCTCGAGCACATAATCACGCGCGTCGTCGACGTCGGGATCGATGCGATGCGTCGTCAAATTCCAGGTTCTCCATGTAATTCGGACGCCGATGTCACGGCTGATCTGACCCACCCACACCGGTTTCTGTTCAAACCGCAGTGGGGTCAGCCACAGTCGCAGATGCAACCGTTCGTTGATCGTATGGCGTGTCCGCTGCAGTGCGAAGTCTTGGCTGCGTCCGTACAGATACAACGGGCTGACCGGCGAGTAACGGTAACGGGTACCAAACAGAAACGCTTTGGCGGTTTTCCAGCAGGTGGCCAGCGTGATCGTTTCGGTTTCATCCCAGCGGGTTCCGAACGCTGTCAGAATGGTTGCGAAGTCGGCGATGACGACGAGATTGGCGGGATCTCCTTCTCGCACCCCCAGCCGATTCCCGGTGGCTCGCGGCTGTTTGGTAAGCTCCGCACGGAGAGTCGTTTCGTCACAGTCAATGAGCGAGTCGGCATCGTACAGATCGTCGAACGGCCGCGTTTCGTAATCGACAACAAGCCCCGGAATCGGCACCGCCATAACGAACTCGTGCTTGGTGTCTCGCGTCAGTAGTCGCACCTGGATGGTCTTCGTTCCATCGTCGAGCAAGGTGAAAACGAAACCGCGTGCCGTCGTGCCGGGGGCGATCGCACCGATTGGAAACGCGTGTTCACGAAAGTATTCGTCCATACGTCGATTCGCACGTCGGGCTCCGAGAAACTTGAGCGGCAGCAGAACCAGCAGCGGTAAGAAAAACCAGGCCAACGCACCGAATCCCGCCAACCGTTTGACGATTGCGAAGTGATTGACCAACGCCGCCTCGAGCGGTGGGTAATAGTTTGGGTCGAGATAGACGCGGTCAAAAAACAGCGGCCCCTCGCCTCGATTGCTGATCTCCAACCAGACTGGCTGGATACCTCGACGCGCGAGCGGTACCCCAAAGAACCGATTGCTTTCATGGCCGCTGAGTGCCGCGACCTTGACCTCGGCGTGACCTTCTTGACGGGTCTGCAGCCGCTCCAAAAAGGGGCGTTCGTCGGGATGTGGCGTGTAAGGCACGCCAAGTCGGCGGAGCAGTGGTAGTTGCTTATTCATCGAGTACCTTTTTCCGTTACAAAGCGGCAGACGGTAATCGTACCGGGACTAGCGGCGAACAGAATCAGGGGTGTCAGAGACGCTTTCTGAGTGGTTTGATCCGTTGCCGAGCCGCCGGAATCGGGCGAATCTCGCCGGAGCATCGCAAATCCCATCCAGGTCAGCACAAATCCGCCAGCGACACTGAAGGCGTCGAGCGAAACGCCAAAGGTCTGCAGCATTTTGGCTCCGAACAGAGCGGCCAAACTTGGAATCACCAGAATTGCGATCGAGGCTTGAATCCCATCGCCGAGTTTCTCTCGCGAACTTCGTCTGCTTTCCAGTTTGGAAAAAAGGACGCCACCGATGGCGGGATTCACTAAGGAGAGCACCGTCACAGTCGCTTGCAGATGTTCATTCATGGTGCCACCTCCGCAGAAGTGTTTTCCGGTTCGGGTTCGTAAATTCCCGGAATCGGTGAATGCAATAGGACGACGCGAATCAGATAGATCGCCACCGGCACACCCAGGATCAGCCCCCACATGCCGAAAAAATGCTCGGCGACCAACAAGATCACGATCACCAGAACCGGATGCAGATGGCCAATTTTTCCGATGATCCGCGGCGACAAGATCATCCCTTCGATCAAATGGATGATCCCAATCGCCACAATCACCTGCATTGCCATCCACAATGAACCGCCAGGTTGCAGAATGGCAATCAAGCAAATCGGAAAGCCTGATAAAATCACACCCACAACCGGAATAAAACTGAAGACAAACACAAGCAACGCCAGAACGAACTTGTACTCGACACCAATTAACCAGAGGGCCAATAGAGTTAGACATGCGTTGATGAAGGCAATCAGCACCTGGCCCTGAAATGATTTTCCCATCAGTTTTCCCAACGCGACGATCCCTGGTGCGACTTCATCAAAGACACGCCGCAATCTCGTGTTGCGAATCCCGGCGACGCCCGATTTGACGCCGTGCCATTCGATCAACATGAACACTGCCAATAACAGAGCGGTGCCGACTTGAATCGGAATTCTCACCACCTGTCCGAGTCCTTCGTCCAGCCGCTGGACTCCAGCTTCGAGCACTTTAGGGCCATCGGCAGCCGCGTGATCACGCACCCAATCGACCGTGTGACTGGTGCCCCACCACTGTTGTCCCAACTCGAGCTTTTTCGCCGACTCAAAATCGAATTGCTGATGTGCCGCCGACTCCGGTTTGGTTTTGTCATGTTGCTGGACCGCGGCGGTGAAGGCTGGTTTCCCTTTGGGATAGGCGGCGGCGAGCGTTTGAAAGTAGGCGTAGTCAACCGGTACGTGGTTGGCTGCGTCGGCGAACTGAGTTTCGTAGAACTTCTTAAACTGAGTCTTGTATTGCGGCGAGCTGCGGAAGTTATCCCAGGCCTGAATCGACATCGCGCGGCCCCACTGGTCGGTGAGTTGTGCTAACAGCACCGGGTCGGCGTTGACATCGGTCCATATCCGTTGGCGGATTTGCTCGTCACGACGAGACTCGAAGTCAGGCGATTGGCTGAGCTTGACCAATTCATCCGGCTTCTGCGTGGAGGCCTGCTTTGCCCGCCAACGCGAGATGTAGTAGTCACTCTTGTCATGGAATAACTCGGGCGCCTTGGTTTCCAAAAACCATTGTTTCAGCGGCGTCCCGGCAACCGTCGTATCCGAACGCAGCTGAAGCACTTGTGTCTGTTCGTAATTGGATTCGAATTCGGCTTCGAGTCGCGAGTGAAGCTTGGGGAATTCTTGGTACAAGCCGTTGCCGTGACGACCGGCGGTTTGAAATTCACGCAGCGCAGTCTGGTACCGCGAATCGTCCGGCGTGCCGTACAGGCTGTCGAACTTCCACTTGCCGACTGTATTGGCCAACAACGTGTTTTGCACTTGCTCGGCATTCGCGTCCTTTAACTGTGCCAGTAAGCTCTTGCCTTCGCGAATCAGCGGAGGGACAAAAAATCGTCCGAGCCCGAAAAACGCGGCACAGATCAAAAAGAAGACGACCAACGTCAGGATCAAGTCGAGCCGGTGGTCATCACGCTGCCGCCGCATGGCACGCGTCAAGACTCCCACTACGCCACGAATCATGAAACACAATAGAAACGTAAGAAAGCCAATCAGAAAAAACTCTCGCAGCACAAACAGCAGTACGAGGAACACACCCCAAATCAACGGCCTTTGCCACCACGTTTGCTCAACCAACAATGGTGTTGATGACGCATGGATGTTAGATGTTCGGTCCAGCGAGTGGGAATTATCGTTATCAGTCAACTTTTCAGACTCGTTCATGATTCTACCTTCGTGAACATCAACACAAATCAGTTCCGATCAAATCCACCGACGCCATCGCAGGAAAATCCATGACCCAATCGCGATCACCACCATGGCGGTACACGCGATAACGAAACCTCGTGGGTTGTGTTCGTCTGGTATACCGGCGACGTTCATCCCCAACAGCCCCGTTAAGAAGCTGAGCGGTAAAAACACCGTGGCCACAATCGTCAGGTTGTAAGTAATGCGATTCAACCTTGCGTTCAATTGGGATTCCATCTGATCACGCAACAAATGAGCTCTTTCGTGACAGTCTTCGAGAATTTCCAAGTAGCTTCGTACGCGTTCCGTCACGGCCTCGACCGACCGCCTCTCCGCCGCACTGATGACGAGTGATTGATCAGAAACTATGAAGACCAACAGGTTTCGCAATGCAATCAGCTGGCGACGTGCGTGAATCGTCTTTCGCCGCACAAGATCTAGATCCTCAATGTTGGGCTCTTCCTCTGATTCCAATATTTGATCCTCCAACTCGTCCGTTTCGCTAGAAACATTGACAAGAATCTTTTCCAGCTCATTGATGTGGCTGTTGATCAGCGAAGTCAGTATCTCGAGCGGCGCCCATGTGCCCTGCTGCTGCGATGCAGTTGACTTCAATGCCTCTAGCGCCGGTATCGTTTCAGAACAGACGCTGATCACGCGGTCACATTCGATCCACAATCGAATGGACGTGAAATCACCCTCGTTTGCTTTGGGTAAGACCTTCCGCGCATGGAAACAAATCACGACACCACCGCCGAGAATTTCGTGGTGGTTGATCGTGCCAGGCTGAAGTAATCGAACGACGACTTGTTCGGACAACCCTGACTGATTCTGAAGCCATGCCGCTGTCTCGGCCGCACGGCTATCGAGATCAACCCAGGAAATCGTCTCCGACCCACCCTCGGCGGCCTTTCGTTGAAGCGTGAAAATGTCGGGCATTATCTTTCCGTCTTTCGAATCATGACTGCGTGTATCGGCTGGCAAAGGCGAGTCCCAACGTCAGTAGCAAACTTCCGATGATCGAAATATGCAAGTGAAAGAACATGTTTAGCGAAACACAGACAACAGCAAATATCACCAGCTGCCAGACTGCATTCTTAGTCATCGGTCAACTCCATATTGGCGTGCGGCGACACCTTGCTATTGCGAAAGTATTTGCAGCAAACCATTTCACTTTGGTGTAACGTCGTGCCGTCGTAACGATGAACTGCGCGTGATTGTTCAATGGAAGCTTGTCATTGCTATAGCACTCAATCTTTCTGCGAACCGTCTGCCTGATTCCCTCACTATCCAATCTGATTCAGCCGCACTGACGTCCATTGTTCTGTCTTGGCACTAACGAAATGGACCAGGTAATCGCTTTGGTTGACTCCATCGAGGTGAACCTTGATTTAAGCATGGGAGTTTTTTCTTCGCTTGCAATTACACTTTCGTGTAACACCGCGGACCTGTTGTGGTATGCCGTCGTGGTGGGCCGCTGTGCAGATCCCCCTGCAAATCCGTCGAAAGCGGCGCGCCTGAATCTTAAGCTGTTGTACGAGCAAAACGGCCATCGTGAAGGGACGATGCCCGACAGTGCGAGTGAACAGGAATCGGCTGTCATGACCCGTGATGGTGTTACACCAAGGTCTAATAACGGGCAGAGCGTTTTCAGCCTAAACTTAAACTCACCAGTTCGGTAAAGGAGCACGTGTCAGTCTCACAACTTGTTCATCTGGAAAGGGCGGCAGACGGATGAATGGACGAGAGCTCCCAAACGTTCGTTAACGAACAGACCCGAACAGAGACGCTTGCCAGCGGCACGGTCGACCGTCTCCGCAAACCACAACGCCGTGAACGATGTTTGTGCTGCAAATTACGGCATTGGCGTTTTGTAGCGATGCTCGCCAGAGCGCGGATTGTTGGCGCGCAGATGCGGATCACCAGCTTCTGGCGAAGGTCGCTACCAGAAAATCGTTCGCGGCGTACATGTCCGTCGTAGCGACGCGTTTTGATTCGGCCGGAAGTCACATTCTACTTCGCTTTTCTCACTGAACCTGTCACCATGAATCCGCTCAATCTTTTCCGCCGTTCCAGACGTGACGCGCGGCACCCGCAGGCTCACATGACGTGGGCGTCGCGAAGCATTTCCAAGACCGTCACTCGAACCGGCTTGATTTTAAAGAAGCAGCTTTGGATCTGGCCGATTGTTGCGGTGATCATGCTGTCGACGATTGGATATTTTGTAAGAGACGCGATCGAATCAACGATCAAGGACAACGTCAGTTCGGGTTTGCAGACTTTGGTCAGCGTGGAAGCCGAAATGTTGCAAAAATGGTTCGAGGTTCAGGAATCGACGGCGCAAACGTTGGCAAATGACGCGACGCTTCGTAACACGGCCTATCAGTTGCTGGAGACAAACAGGACGCAAGACTCGTCTCCATCGGATCTCCACAGGGACTTGGCTAGGGAACTCGGTCCAGCCATGTCGGCACACGGCTACGTCGGTTTTCTGTTAGCTGATAAATCAAAACGCATCGTGTCGTCATCACACGCAGCGTTGATAGGGCAACAGGATATCCCGGAGTACGAGCATTTTCTTAATCGCGCGCTCAATGGCGAAACCTTGGTCTCGCAGCCATTCGCAAGCGTGGTGATGATGAAGAGTGCGGACGGTCGCTCTCGGATTGGCTTTCCGACCATGTACGCGTGCGCGCCGGTTCGTGATTCGTCGTTTCAGGTCATTGGCGTGCTGGCAATGCAAATACGACCGGAGCGCGAGTTTACGCAGATCCTGCAACTAGGCCAAGTCGGTCCCTCCGGGGAAACGTACGCCTTCAACGCCGAAGGCACGATGATCTCCAATAGCCGTTTTGATGAAGATTTGATTCTGCTTGGGCTGTTGCCGGACCATGCCGACTCGCAATCGATGCTCCATTTGCTGGTTCGTGATCCAGGTGAAGACATGACCCGAGGTTATCGACCGGAAGTTCGCCGATCTCAGTTGCCGCTGACAATGATGGTCGCCGATGCGGTCGCCGGCAATCCGGGCGTGAACGTGGATGGTTACCGTGATTATCGCGGTGTCCCCGTGATTGGCGCTTGGAGGTGGATGCCGAAATACGAAATCGGTGTGGCGACCGAAGTGGATGCCGCGCAGGCATTTCGGCCGCTTGTTATTTTGCAGCGAACGTTCATGATCATCTACATTTTGCTGATCCTCAGTGCGATCGCGATCTTTGTGTTCACGGTCGTCGTTGCTCGACTGCAGCGTCAGGCGCGGGACGCCGTGATCGAAGCCCAGCAATTAGGACAGTACACGCTGGAGGAAAAATTGGGTGAAGGCGGCATGGGCGTCGTTTTCAAAGGCCACCATTCGATGCTGCGGCGTCCGACCGCGATCAAGCTGCTGCACACAGACAAGGTTAACGAGACCTCCATCGCCAGCTTCGAGCGAGAGGTGCAAATCACTTGTCAATTGAACCACGCCAACACCATCGCAATCTACGACTACGGGCGAACTCCCGAGGGTGTCTTTTACTACGCGATGGAGTATCTCGATGGAATCGATTTGCAGGACCTCGTCACCGAATATGGACCGCAATCCGAAGCGAGGGTGATTCATATCTTGCTTCAGATGTGTGGTTCACTTTTCGAGGCTCATTCCCAGGGGCTGGTCCATCGTGACATCAAGCCGGCCAACGTGATGTTGAATCGACGCGGCTGTGAGCCCGACGTGGTGAAAGTTCTCGATTTCGGACTGGTCAAGGCAATCGAGCAGACCGATGGTCAAAACTCTACTGGCGACGGGTCGCTGACGGGCACCCCGCTGTACATGTCTCCCGAATCGATCCAAGCACCGATGACGGTTGATGCCCGCAGCGATATCTACGCGGTCGGAGCGGTCGGCTATTTCTTGTTGACCGGACAACCGGTATTCGAAGCCAGTGGGATTGCTCAGCTATGTCAAAAGCATATCGAAGAAACACCTGTGCCTTTGTCGAAGCGTGGGAAGACGCCAGTTTCAAATCAGTTGGAGGACGCGATCATGAGTTGTCTGGAGAAATCGCGTGCCAAACGACCGCAAACGGCGAGAGACCTGGGGCTGTTGATTTCCCGCTGCGCGAACGCCGGTCAATGGACAATCGAAGACGGCGACCGCTGGTGGGGCCGACACGAACGCGGTTCGCAAGACTCTGCGGCTAGTGAGTCTGCGATGAGGGCAACCATGGATTTAACCATGGACCAGACAGCAATAAGCGAATCGGACTAGGCTGGGCACCATGATTAGCGAGCCGGCACCAGTAGTGGGCCGGCAGCAAGTAGCGGGCCACTCACCACCGGCAGAAAGGACTTGGATTACTGATAAAATCGACCGCCAAAAGTGCCACCTCATCCTAAAACCAACCCGTGGGAGCCTAGGATTTCGAACGAACCTTCCAATTGGGACCACGTGCGATCCGTCGGTGGCCCCTGGCGTCACAAGACAACCCAGCGTCGCGGCGGGCACGTCAAAATGCTAACGATCGAAGCTGATGATTTCGAGCAGCAGTACCAGGAATCGTTGAGTGACACCTGCACGCCAGAGTTGTTGTTTGATCGCTGTTGGGTCGACACGCTGTTGACCAACGTCGTGAGCGAATTGCGGGCCGACTACCAGAAGGCAGAGAAGGCGGCATTGTTCGATGCGTTGTCGCCTTACTTGGCAGGCGGCCTGCCGCGTGACGTGATTGGAAAACAGTTGGGAATGAGCGCCGAAGCGGTGGCGATGTCACTGCACCGTATGCGAAAACGCTACGGCGAAATCCTTCGCCGCTCGATCGCTGACACCGTTGCCCATCCAGACGACATTGAAGATGAACTGAGTCGATTGATGGAAGTCGTTGCGACCCGCCAGGCCAGATGACTGCGAATGAACCATCGTATTGCAGCGATTTCGTTCGCCAAAATTGAGCAAGAAGTTCCAGCGCAGTCACAATCGGTTGCTTTGTCAATCGAACGTGCCTTTGAAGCGAGACACTCAAACCAGAGATTTTTCGACTCTCGATGAGAGGACGTTTGCATACGGCGAACGGAGTCGAGCAGGAAATCGCGTCGTCACCGACCACTCGAAGGCTTTGTCATGCCTGTCGCTCTCCCCTTGCGTGAGCGGCGGTCAGTGTGGATTTGTTGAAAGTCCACTTTGGCCGTGCCTAATGCTGGCCTGATTTTTTTGATTCGACGTCGAGCGTGTTTCAATCAGCACTAGAACTTCGTCGCAGTTTATTTTTAGGGTAGTGGAACTCGTCAGCGGCTTGTTGATTTTGTGAGCCGTTCGCGCGTCAGCGGCCCACGCGCTACCCGGTGCCTTACGGCCCACGGCTCACTAAATCAACAAGCCGTCAAGAGTTTCGGATCGAATGGCAAACACAACGAAAGTCTTGACGACTTCCGCTACCACCAACATTAATTTTTAGCTGCGACGCAAGCCTAGTCGACATTCACGAGTTCGACGATGAAGTGTAGGTGCGAGTGAGGAGGAATGGAGCCTGGGGAACCGCGTTCGCCGTAGCCTAGCTTTGAAGGCACCCACAGTTCGATCATTCCGCCCTCGCCCACGAGTTGAAGTCCTTCCGTCCAGCCGGCGATGACATTTTGCAAGGGAAAGGTTGTTGGTTCACCTCGCTCATAGGAGCTGTCAAACACTTTTCCACCATTGAGCCAGCCACGATAGTTGACGGTCACCGTGTCGTCGGCCGTCGGTTTCACGCCGTCGGACTTTCGTAGAATCCGATACTTCAGTCCTGAATCGGTCGCTATGAATTCGAGTTCGGCATCCGCATCCATTGGACCCGTTCCGGCTTGAAGTTCAGGACTGTCGACGAACGAGGTTGGGTTCCATCTCGCTTTTGCGGTATCCGTAGTTACCAGCTCTGAAGAAAGGTTCGGGCTGGGTTTCGCGGTGGAGCGACACCCCGGAACCATGAATACGACGCTCAATAGACACCATGGCAACCAATTCTTCATTGTCGTTCCAACGCTCCAGTCTCGCAGCAATCCAAAATGCCCATCGGAAGCGAACCTTGCCTCCATTCCTCGTGGGGGCCTCCATTCATAGCTGGGCCTCCATTCATCGTTGGGGGGAGGTTAGCGAATACTAGCTTTTCTTGAAAGTCCGTAATTCGTCAAGTTTTGCTTTCATACCGACACGTCCTGTGTGATCTCGGCAATTTTTGTATTCTGGAGCAAAGATTCTACCCCCACCGCAAAGGATTCGAGCATTGAACCACTCTGGCGAGTTCACTTACACGATTTGCTGTTGGCTTTTGCGACATGATCATGTCAGTCGTGGCAGCGCTCTTTCGTTGCTCACGCGTTTGCGGCAAGCTGACAAAGAACGCGGCAGTTGGAAAACGCCCGAGAATGAAAACCAAGAATCATTCGTGCTGAACTGGGCCAAGTGATGCGGGTGCGTCCAAACATTCTGTTCGTCTGCAGCAAAAACCAATGGCGAAGCCCGACAGCCGAAGCGATCTATCGACGTGACGATCGGATTTCGGTTCGCTCGCGAGGAACGGCAAAGGCTGCGGTGCAAACGATTCGGTCAAGCGACGTCGTGTGGGCGGACGCGATTCTGGTGATGGAAGACAAACATCGTCAGCGAATCCTGGCCGACTTTCCCGACGAATCAAAGTTCAAGTCGGTGCATGTGTTGGACATCCCCGACGACTACCGATTCATGGACGACGATTTGTTGGAATTGATCAAGTCGGCTGCGGAACCGGTGATCGACCAATTAACGCAATAGCGAAGAGATCATTCATACCGCACTGTCGCTAAGTTTAAAAAGAACGGTTGAATGAACATCCGAATGCTCAAGGCCATGGTCAGTTTCCATGTTTTCTTAGGTCTTTCAACTCCACGACGCTGACGGTGTCGACATGGAGGAGTCCACCTCGTTGGGTTTCTGTGTTGTTAAAGAAAATGGTCGCGGTGGTATCGTTTTCGCCTGTCGTGAATTTGATGCTGTAGGACTGAAACCAGTTGTGAAAGACCTTGCGGATCAATCTTCCTCCTCCATAGTCTTGTACACCCATCCATCCCTCGTGGAAGACCAGCGGCTTGGTCCGCAAATTGGACGGTTCGAGCGTTCCAGACGTCGCCGGCGTGCGAAGATGAGCCGTTAATAGGTAATGCGTGTTCGGTTTGACTGTGATTTCTTGCGATGCCGCGCCGGTCCCTCCCGCTCCGATCTGCATCGCATTCGGGTCGGCGGATTCGTTGTTGTCTTTCCAGTACTTCCACTTCGATACGTTTTGCACCACGACAGCGCCCTTTGTTTTCCAACCGCTCAGATCTGTAGCGAAATCACTGTTGGAAACCAAGTTTGGAAGGTTTTGGGTTTCGATATTTGGGCAATCGACACCTCGTTTCCAAATGCGGACATAGTCAACCTCAAAAACCGCTTCATCGCCAAACATCTCCGGGCGAAGTTCGCTGATTCGCCCCTCCCAGTCAAACAACTCGCAGTCGATCCAGACTCTCTGGGGCTTATCAATCACCCAACCGCCGAGACCGTTGAACATGACCCGATTGGCTTCTGATTTGGTCAACGTCCGAATCAAATTACCGTCAACGTAAAAGCGGATGTCGTTTTCGCTCCAGTCTGCGGCATAAACATGCATCGTGTCGGTCACGTCAAAGCCGAGCGTGTGTTTCTGAGTCCAATGCCTTCGATTACTCAGATTCTCATTGATCGCTCGGTCCCAATTGTGAATCGACATTTGCATCGTTTGCGTAATGTCTGCGTTGTCCTTCGTGACATCCCAGCTCTGGCCGACGTGTTCGAACACATCGAGTTCGCCACGGTTGTCGGTGCCGACCGCCCAGAAGGCTGCCGACATGGGACTCTTGCCCACCCGGCAGCGAATCTCCATGTATCCGTAGTGGAGAAATTGTTTGCTGATTAACGCGCCAGTGGTTATCGGAGGGTTACCGTAACCCTTGGAGAATTCAAAGTCAGGAGCCCACCTCGATTTGATCTGCAATCGTCCCATGCTTTCTGTTATCGCGGCGGGGATGAACTGCGAATTGCGACCTCGGTTGTTGTTGTAGTACGCCCCTTGGCCGTCGTCGCGACCCTGGATGTGCCATTGTTCTCCGATCAAACCGTCGTTGAACTCGTCGCTAAAATCCGGCTGCAGCTGCCACTGACCGGTGTTCTCGGGATCGGTATGCGGCAATGGTTTTAGAGTTCGGTCGTTGTCGGACTGGGCCAGCAACGGGTTCATTGCAGGAGCTACCATGCCGATAAGCAGTAGCCAACATACAGGCGATAGGTTGTTCATATCATGGTTCGATTGATGTGGTTGGCGGAGATGCAGGGCGGCGACCGTGAATCAGTTCTGCGAGATTTGCCACTTACTTTGGCGGTGCGACGACTCTACGACAGTGATCCTGAAAGAATATCATACCTCATGCGAACGTCTCGCAAGGTATTCGTGATGTCGATCGGTCTGCCGGCGTCTGCATCGACGGTTCGCTTCGAGCCTTCACAGTCATCTCGAACCGAACCCGAAGAGGTGACCCTGTGAAGCATTTTTCTTATAGGGTTTGTGCTAATTTAGCGTAGCGGATGTCGTCAAGACTTTCGTTGAACGAACCCAATTCCCGAAACTCTTGGCGAGTTCCGCTACACAAAATGCTTCATAGCGTTGCTGATTTGGGCGTGATCGGTTCGGCAAACAAGACAGACTGACGTCTGATGAACGAAGGGCGGCCCTTGTCCACATCGTTATTCGTTCGCGATTCGTCCCTAACAGTGTTCCCGTTATGTTGAAACACGCATTGCCACCCAAAACTTGATCGTTGCTCGGTCCAAGTTTGTTTCAGCAATCGCTCCCTATTTTCTAACCCGCGATTTTTTAACCTTTCCAATTAAGTCTCCCGCCGTGGGATGCCTCGATTTGAATCGGCCGGTCAACCAACTAGCCATGCGGAAATGGTCGTTACCGATTGATGAGGTCGCGGATCGAAGTTCACGGCAGACAGAAAGATTGAAGCAACAGCTGTTTCCCGGACTCACGACCAGGGCTTTCGCCGTTCGTCGCGTTGCGACTGACGATTGGACTGTGATCCATCGGTCTGTGTGCAGTTGGACTAGGATCAAATATTGGGCACACCCGAAGGAGAGATCTGTGGCAAACCGTTAACGCAAGGCGTATCCTAAGATCCGCGCGACACCGTTCTACTCGCCCGAAGGATCGGGCATCGCGTTTTGCAATGGAAAATAAACTTTTTGTCCTTGGTGATCGTCAACGTTCGTCGGCTCGAATTGGATCAGAGGCACACGCATGCGAAAACGAACCGTTAATTTAATCGCTTTGGCTGTCGCCTTGCTTGTGATTGGAACCGTGCTCGCTTACACCGTATTCGCGAGCCGATCCGATCTCGATGGTTTTGTCAAACGACGCCTCGCTCTGCTGAAGCAACTTGACTCCAACGTGATGAACCTCCCTAGTGGTTTTGAACATGTGTTGCCGCCGAACGAGACGTCATCTCATCCGCCAGCCGGACACATTGAATCCGTTGTTAAAAATGGCGAGCTTTGGTACGCCGACAACTTTTCATCCTACGATCTCAGAATCGTGGCACCGCTTAATGACGCGTCGCCGCGTGATATTCTCGATAAACTGTTCCCGCATTTGGCGACTGGGTTAGAGGAGCTTGGATTCACATCGCCAAAGAGTGGAGGTCCGGACTGGATTGTCGCCAACGGATGGGCCGCTCATTCGACATACTGGCGTGACTCCGACCGCAACTTTATTATCACTATCTCTGTCGTTATCGATGCTGAATCTGATTCCGCTCATGTCACACGGTATGTGCACGAGCGATTCGAATGAACAACACCGACGAACCTGGCATTGCATGCGAGCGGCGGCGACGACGGTTTTGACTTTAATGTCTCGGGGCGTCGCCGTGTGAGCACCTCCGTTTTCCGGCTGAAACCAAAATTTGACAAATGGAGCCCAGTCTGTTCATGAACATCGACAAAATTTTAGCCCACATCTCGTGTTCAGACCTTGCCCAAAGCTCAGACTGGTACAGTCGCTTGTTCGGCCGTCAGCACGACGTCTCGCCAATGGATACATTGCACGAGTGGCATCATGGACAAAATACGGGCTTGCAGTTGTTCTTGAACGCCAAGGCAGCGGGAAAATCGACCGTGACTTTAGTCGTCTCGGATCTGGATGCTAACAGACAATTGTTCGTTGACCACCAACTCGAGCCTGGTGAAATCGAAGAAGGTGATTCGGCTCGATTCGTTCGCCTCTATGACCCAGACGGCAACTTAGTCGTCATTGCCCAACCAAAGCAAAACTGAACTACCGCAGCGGCGGGCATAAGGCCGTGAATCGGGCGGCCAAGTCAGCGGCATTCGAATATCGCGTTTTGACGCTTACGGGTGATCCGTATTCAACCTGTTCTCACGGGGAATCTTTTGATCTTATCGCTTCACGCCAACTCGCAAACTGCTTGTTTGATCCTCTTGCCGCGTTTCGGAACTGGTACTCTTGGCTTCGGCCGGGCGGTGCCGTCGTCGTGATGGATGGTCTATTTGATCGTCACGACTGGTCCGGGAAATGGGACGGTGTGGTTGATACGCTTCCGCTCTCTGCCTGCCGAACGACAGCGACTGTCCCCTACTTGCTCGAGAACACTGGTTTCCGGATCGACTTTGTGGGGCTGATGGACCACACGAACGCGTTGCCCTCTACACGAACGCAGCGCTACATGGTCGCGGCGACCAAACCGCACAGGTAACCACCTGGTGCAGACGTGAATTGGCAAAAGGGTGAAGACGAATGGGCGGGGGAGACAGGGAGACAGGGAGACAGGGAGACAGGGAGACAGGGAGACAGGGGAGACACGGAGACACGGAGACACGGAGACACGGAGCTGGGAGTGAGGAGTGAGGAGTGAGGAGTGAGGAGTGAGGAGTGAGGAGTGAGGAGTGAGGAGTGAGGAGTGAGGAGTGAGGAGTGAGGAGTGAGGAGTGAAAATCGCTATAAGGGGGGCGGCGCAGACGGGTTCGTGATTTGTGTTCGCATGCTCAGGGGGCAGCGAATACAGTCAGGAAAATTTGAAATGCGGAGTAATGCGTGCGTTGTTATTTCTCGACTCGTCTTTTTGTCGTCCATTTTTTTGCCTGTGTTTGGTCATTAACGGAGGTATCATTTTATTGGTCTTGCTGTCGTCAATTCGCGTCGTCAATTGGACAGTGCGATGTTCATAATGATGATTCGCATGATGCGTGGGCAGAGGATCATGAGCGGTGTTTACTACGAATGATGCGGATTTCGACGAAGCTAAAGTTCATACCGCAAACTTGATCGCGACGGTTGCGCGCGAAGCAATGCGAGGCAAGAGGAGAGAGGTGTCCGTTAGCATCGGGATGCGACCGCGGTGCTCTGTATCAATCAATTAGGTGGTTCTGAGTGAGTTCGCAGCGAGCCAAGAAGCTGAAGACAAGATCGATATTTATCATCGGCCAAGACCATTACCGTCGGATGCAGTGGAGGGCCGGTGGTCACATTTCACGCATGGATGCCCAACTCCCGGTTCCCGCTGATCCGAATCGTTCGCCTTACCAATCAGCTCACCGAATCCTCGATTGCACCCGAGTTTTATTTCTAATGCCCCAGTCTGATATCATTTACGTCGCCGAGACAACGGATCTTGCGTCGATTCTCGAAGCATTGAGAATGCGCGTGATGCACTGCTCCCGCGGGGGCGGATTTCGCTTACCCGATGGAAGCGAAGTTGCTATTCCCATAGGGAAAATTGTTGACGTTCTGGAGCCTGTTTGGGTGTCTGTTTGCTTGCTTGTCTACGGAGACCGAAGTAACGATGTGACATATTTGTTGGACCGCACATACCCCACCGTGACAGATCGCGAAGGAGTGAAGGCATACCTGGTTGATTTGGAGTTTTCTTTGCAGGTAATCGAAAATGCTGCAGTTTTTTATATTTCCGATGATGGTCCGACTGTCGCAATTGACTTCATTGAGCAGGGGCTGATTGCTAGCCGCTTTGAAGAGTGCTTCTTTGGCATTGGAAAAGTCGCGCGTCTCACCTGTGTCGAAGGTGAGATTGACCTCACATTGACGAGCGAACCTTTTACGGAGCAAGGCTTGGTTCTAATGGACGATGATTGGTCCCTCGACCAGTCTCTGGTCGCTAGCGTGTTTTCACAGACAGAAAAATCAGCCTTGCCGGGATCTCCCGCTGCAGGTGAAATTCTTGCTCGATCGTATTCGGATTATGAGCTTGACAAGATGTCGTTTGAAGCAATGCATGACGCACACTTATTGCCCCCGAATTAGTTGGCTCTTTTTTATCTCGAAGAGAATCCTAACGCGACCACGGATGATGTTGTCGAGCATTTGGCAACCAAACATAACATAGTGATGCCGCCCGAGAAGGTCGACCGCCTTCGAGGACAGTTGCTCCAACGTGAGCCGTCGTGTGGCTGTCGATGTTGTCCGATAAATCCCTTTTGGAAGGCGCGGCTTCCAAATGCCCTGAGTAAATCCGAGGGATAGATGGCGAACCAGTCGGGACGCGTGAGTCGGCGGTAATCACCGGGACTCGTAGCCTCGTCCACTACGTTGGATGTTCATTCGGTTTGTGTGGCGAGGAAATGTAAATCGGCGTGTCGATGGCATGGTGCATGAGCCATGCAGCGACCAGCAGTCATACGAACGTAGACCAGACCGATTGCTGAAAGCACATCCTACGGAGGGTTTGCGGTATCATGATCGGATTCCTTCCAAGAATTCAAAGAGGTTTTTGTCATGCGTTTGCTGTTTTGTACGATGGTTTTCGTCGCCGGTTTGTCGGCGGTTCCGAACTCGCTATGCGGCCAAGATTGGACTCGTTTCCGAGGCCCGAACGGACAGGGCATTACGCCGGAAAGCGGTCTGCCGCTTGAGTGGTCCGACGACAGCAACATCGCCTGGAAGACGCCGATTCCGGGGCAAGGCTGGTCGTCTCCGATCGTGTCGGGCGACCACGTCTTTTTGACGACTGCGACCGATGGTGGCGCGTCATGTCGAGTGATCGGGATCGATCGCAAGAGTGGCGAGATGCTTTGGAACACCGAAGTTCACCGCCAGGTGCCTGGACCCAAGCGAGCGCAGAACTCTTACGCCACGCCGACACCGGTATCCGACGGCAAACGGGTCTACGCTGCGTTTTACGATGGCACGGTGGTCGCGGTCGACTTCGACGGCAAAAGGGTGTGGAAGAACGAAGAGGTCGATTTCCACAGCTTGCATGGCCTCGGTGCCTCACCAATGCTTTCCGGCGAACTGCTGATCATGCCGTTCGATGGCAGCAGTCCGCAAGAGCAGCGAGTCGGTTGGAAGGAACCGTGGGACCAGGCCGTCCTGCTGGCGATCGAGAAGGAGACCGGCAATACGAGATGGCGCGGCAAGCGGGGACTGTCCCGAGTTGGACACGTGACGCCGATCGGAATCGACAATGGACAAACGGTAATCAGTGCCGGTGGCGACCGTGTCCAGGCACACGACGTCAAAACAGGCGAGCGAATCTGGTCGGTCTACAGTCAGGGCGAGGGCGTGACACCCTCACCCGTGCTCGGTGAAGGCTTGATCTTTACCTCGTCCGGTTTCGAAGAGCCGACGATCCGAGCGATTCGTCCAGGCGGCCGCGGGGATGTGACCGAAACGCACATTGCCTGGGAACAGACTCGCGGCGTCCCGGCGTTGCCATCGCCGCTGTACGTCAAGCCGTATCTCTACACGATTTCTCGTGACAACATCCTGTACTGCCTCCAGGCGTCGACGGGTGACATTGTCTGGCAGGAACGACTCGGCGGCAACTACTCTGCATCGCCACTGCTAGCCGACGGCCGAATCTATATCACTTCGGAAGAAGGCGTCACCACGGTGCTTGAGCCTGGGGCGGAATACAAGCGGATCGCCACGAACAAACTGGACGGTAAGACGATGGCATCGATCGCGGTTTCGCAAGGCAATTTCTTCCTTCGCAGCGGAGACGCCCTGTTCTGCATCGGCAACCCGCCACGCTGATGGAGCTGCGGTTTTTGCGCAGGAGTCCGCGTAGTTTTATTTCTTCCCGCGATTGGCAAGTCACGACGTAACGACGTGCAATCGCCACGGTGGAACGCACGATCAATGCAGCGAAAGGAAAAAAGATGAGAGATGAAAAAGGTGGAGACGACGCCCGCAGTCGTGTTCTGTCACGAATCGCGATGGCAGTCTCATGTTTCTGTCGCACCAATTTTTCTGTCGACCTTTCGTCCGCGCACACCACATCGTTCCATCGATTCTGAGTCTGCCCTGTTCCAGCGTGCAAGCTCGCTCTCACCGCATGAGCGGACAGAAAGATTGGTGCGACAGAAAGATTTTACAAAACTGAGCACTGGACTATCTATCCTGGTGCCAACCGTGCCAGACTGTCTCCCCGTCGCAACGCGACGACATTATACAGGGATACGAGCGTGAATGGAGCACCGGGAGATGGAAACCCGGAATCTCTGACGCCCCATCTCCCAAAAATCCGGATTCGTTTTGGTTACAATCACCAATCTTTTTCCTCAGACTTCAGGTGGTGGGGAACCAGTGGAGATCTGTTTGGGCTCGATCCAGATCAGCGTCCAGTACTTCAGCTGACAAATCGCACGTCCGTTCGCAACTCTGGGTGCGTCGGAGTCACCTGTTACGCAGTGAGCTTTCTTTTTCAAAGCAAATCTATCCGTGACAACCATGGCGGGGCGGACCATGCCGACCAAGAGGTCGAGTAAAAAAAAGAAGTGGTTTGACCGGTTCGGTCAAACAGTAAAGGCGATTGCTGAACATGAAAAGAGTCCGCGTACCTTTTTTCTTTCGTACCTTTTTTCTTTCGTGGACTCTTTCTCGGTCCGCGAAGGGTTAGTCACGAAGTGACGACAGGCAATAGCCACGGACGTGAGTCCGTGGTTTGAAAAAACAAAAGGGAGCCCAGTCGCAACGCGACGACAGGAAACACGTCGGCATGTGCGAATGCACCACCGGCAAATCGAAACCCGGATTCTCCTGCTCCCCTCTCCCCACAAATTCGGATTTGGTTTGGTTCCGATGGCCAAGCGTTTCCATCCGAATTTACGGAGCGAGGGGAGCCAATGGAGATGTCCGCTGCCGCACTGGCGCACAGTCGCTCGAAGACGTCACGCGATTTTACGACGAGATGCTTCGCAGCATGATGTTAACGCCGCACTATATCGGCTGGCACATTGCGGCTACATCGAGTAGTGGGACGAGGCCGAACGAGGCCGAACGAGGCCCGCAACGAAAACGGCTTCCTCGATCCGCTAGAGAAACACCGAGCACAATGGACGAACGTCTTGTGGGCGATTAATCCCAAGGCTGCGACGTTACGTGATGCTGCGAAATAGGTCCGGTGGTAAGCGGATAAAGGACGGCGTTGGGTGCCTTGAATCGTAACATGGCAAAGTGGAATCGTGTGCCGTCGTTAAGTTTTCACGTAGCGAACGTTTGGCTGAAACGTTTGTCGGTGAAGGGCTTCTCGATTTTGATCAGGATCGATCGTTTGCCATCGCCAAAATCTTCGTGAGCAATGGCTGCGTTGGACCTCCTTGACGATACGTTTTTGTTGGCGCTGAGTCCTCGGATGGCGATGGTTTGTAAATTGGTTTCGGGGACGTTAGAATTTGCGGTTACGTTGTTACGAAATTTCACGATTGGCAATTCTGATGAACTTCACGGTCGTTCGAACTATTGCGACGCTCTACGTTGCGTTTTCATTGGCTCCACCGCTTGTGCAAGCTGCAGACACCTTTCGCGTCGGAGAGTCGGTTGCGTTTTCTCACGAAAAGCAATGGCATGTTGGGACTGTCGTGCAGGTCGAAAGAGGGCGAGCGATGGTGTCCGCCGAGGTGGATGGTGAACCGACGCAAGGCGTTTTCGCCATGAACGTTTTGCGACGCCCTCCTTGGACGCTGGGCAGCCGATTTTGGTCAGACCAAAGTGGGAAGTTTCGCATCAAAGCCGCCGTAGTCGATGTTACAACAGAGGCCTTGCAATTACTTAAAGCGGAAGGAGGCACTGTCGCGGTTCCGATCGACAAATTGTCCGATGGTGATCAAGAAATTGCCGCCAAGCTGGTTGCGGCGAAACAGGCCTACCAAGCGTCCCTCGCCACGGCGGATCCGACGGATAATGAGGCCGCGAATTCCTCGGAGCCGAGAGTGATGTCGGCGGATGCCACTAAAAGCCAGGTCGATAGGTCGGAGCACACCTCCGTGTCTGCCGCACAATCCGGTGTCCGGCTTGCAACTTTGATACCTTTGGGGGAACAGGCAACCACATCGATTCGTTTGGAGCAAGAATCCCTGCGTCACCAGAAATTTTTCAAGCCAAGGTCGAGCCTTCTGCAGGCTTCCCCAGACATGCAACCGATGGCATTAAACATCGGCGAGCCACTTTTGAGCAGCTTTCCGGAAGCCACAGTTCGGTACCCGGGCTATCGCGATGAATCGGTTGATCGCGTCTATCCGATTGGCGGACAGAATGCATCGGTGCTTGTGCAGGTCACACGGCCCGCAAAGGGGATCAAGAATAAGGCACTTCGATGGGTTTCGTTAGTCTCGGGTGAAGTCTCTGCACCTTTCCTGCTTGCGGAAGGGGAGCAGGTTGCGTGTGTCGAGCCGAGTTCGGGGCGGTTGTTGACCCACGCTGCGTCGCAAGATCAGAGCGGCGAGAAATTTTATCAGTGGCGAATCTATGCGGGTAACCCGGCTGAGTCAGCTGTTGAGCTGCAGAGCGAAATTAGGCAACTATTCGGCTATCCCTACAATGGCAGTGCGCTCCCTAGTTTTTTGCCAAACAATCGTTTGCTGCTGCAAGGTGGTCGTGACTTGAAAGTGGTTGATTTAGATTCGGGAGAGGTTGCATTTTCCCTCGACTATGTATTTCAAACGCACAGTCATTGTCTGGCACACTTATCCCCAGATCGTCGATATCTGGCTGTCTACTTCACCCATGATGCGCCCGCGAAACGATTGATTCTCGATTTACAATCGTTCGATCTCGTGCATTGCTCGTCGATTCCTGATCGAACCTTCGAAGCGTTTTCTGCGGACGGCAAACATCTTGTGTCATTGCAGGGAACAAAGTTGGTCTGGTTGAGTACTCAGTCGTGGCAGCCTGCGCGGACAGACGAAATTCCAGGGAAGTGGGCTGGAACCGGTTCGCCTTTCCATGTTTTGGACGAGCGATACATCATCAATTCACGTGGAAGCTTGCTCGATTTGCAGGCAAATGAAATTGTGACCGAGCTTCGCAGCGATGGAATTGCGGGGAATCCAAGTTTAGCTCCATCGGACGCATGGGTAGGGAATTGTCTGCTGAGAACGGACACCAGCAGTGCGATCAAAGTCGTCGCATGTACCCAGCTTCCAGCGTCCGAATAGCCAGTGGCTGGGAGGGAAGTGGCTGGGACGGAAGTGGCTGATCGCGGCTGAGTCATTGGGCTCAACCTGTCTTTCTGCGATTTCCGAGTGGCGTCTAAAGCTCGTTGATCCAGCCTTCGATCAACGTGACCTTTTCGGGTGCGTCGATCGCGCCATTGCCGGACAAGTACCAGTTCCAACCTTCGGCCTGAGCAAAGTAGGCGGTAAAGGCTTCAGCAAAATCATCTCTTGGTGAATTCTTTGCGTAGCCACTGGTGAAATTCGCGGACTTCAGGTAGTACCAATCGCTCCCGTTGCCAGCTTGGTCGTAAGTCGAAGCGTCCGGGTTCGTATCTTTTGGGGTCCATCCGCTCAGCGATTGAAACTCGTTCCAGTACGGATTCTCGACATCCCAAAAATGTCCGATCTCATGGACCACATAGCAGCGTAGATAGTCTTCGGTGCGATTGAACTGTTTGTCAGAGAGTACAATTCGGGTGCCGCTATTGAATCCTCGCAGCTCGCCGGAAAAACGCTCGAACATGATGTCTTGTTTCGCGGCGGTCTTCAGCAAGGTTGTGTTGTCCGTGGCTCGATGAAGTGCCGCCAACGCGACGTCCAACCGTTCGATGTCCGAATCGGACCAATCCTTGCCGGGATACGCCGTGTCCGTTCCTTCGATCGTAAACGTCGACGTGACTCCATTTTTAAATTTGATCGTCGCATCCTCGGCGTCGACATCTTTCAGCGTATCAGGATCAGAGGGACTCGAATCCGAGCCCGCGGTGAGCCACGACAGGAATCGATCGGCGCCGGTTCCTCCAGCGACAAGGTCGAAATCGGACCCGCCGAATAAACCGTCATTGCCTGACCCGCCATCCAGATTGTCGGCTCCCGATCCACCATATAACGCGTCGTCTCCGCCATCACCCTGCAAAGTGTCGCCGCCCGCGTTGCCGAAGATGATGTCGTGACCATTGCCGCCAATCAGCGTGTCGTTGCCGCTGCCGCCACGAATCGTATCGTTTCCGTTTCCTCCATAGACCCTCACACTGTCGTTGCTTGTCACGGAAATCTCGTCGTGACCATCGTAGGCGTAGATGACAAATTGGTCGTTCACGTTGGTGACGTCCAATTCGATTTGGTCGTTGCCGTTGGTCGTGTTCACCCAGATGTCGTCGCTCGCCGAAAGATCGTGCAGATCGATCGTGCCGGCATAGTCGATGTCGATATCGCCAGTCACATCGATGCTTCCCCCATTAATCGTCTGGGCCCGCAGTCTTGCCAAGCCTCCGTACGATTCCCCTTCCACCGTCAGGTCCTGGATGAACAGCGAGTCGGATTCGAGATTGGAGCTTGCCAAATAGGCGTACACGTCGTCTTGCACAACGACGTTGGTGATCACAGCGGTTTGTGTATGGCTGTTACCGCGAATGGTCAAGTCATTGTTGGCCACCGCGTCGCTACCGATTTGACTTGACATCAGAGCGAACGTGTCGTCACCCGTGTCGCCCGAATCGATCGTCAGGTCGTCGCGGGTTGTAATCCGTATGATGTCTGCGGCGTCGTTACCGTTGCCGAATAGCACGCCGAGATCAAACACATCGAAGTCGTGGGCGTAGAAATAGTCATCTCCCTCGCCCATGTCGATCATCATCGATTTCACCGAGCGTCCGTCTACATCGACGTACTTGCGGCCGTTGATCTTCGTTGCTCCGCCATCCTCGGAGGAGATTCGAAAATCGCCGTTCCGCAGCTGCTGGATTTCAATCACGTTGGCTTGAGCGTCACCTTGCACGTGCAATGTTCCCGAATTCATTAGGACGGACACGTCCCCGGCCATCAATTCCCGACGCTCGAGCGATTCGAGTCGTAGATTCTTGCGGGCCGTGTTTCGCTGACTCTTCGTACGCGGCGTTCGACGTTGTTTGGGCGACATGCTTTCTCTCCGGGCTCTGCTAATCGTTAGAAAATGGTTACTAACTAGAGCGGGGATCGCACTGCATTGTTACATCGCGAATGGAGGAGACTCAAATTCGCGCAATATGCGGGTTCGCTAACTCGCCACAACTTTCTGTGGTTAACGGATCCCGGTATACGTCGTGCGAACGCTTGACGATCGGTGCTATTTTCGACGTGATGCGTTTCGCTTCTCGGCATCGAGCAGTCGGTCTGCAATTTCAGCGATACTACGATCGAGTCTTTTGGAACCGATTGATTTCTCGGAGTATTCGATTTCGCCGGCGGGTTGGTTTTTACGATCGTTAAACCAGCGAATTATTTTCAGTTTTGTGGGTTGGTTTTTGAAAGTGAACGGTGAGAGAACCGCCTTACCCTGCATCACAACGAAGGTCCAAGGTTCACCCGTCTTATCAATTGCGTTGTAGTGTTGACGGGCTACTTGGGGTCGCGAAACAAACACGCTAGTTCATCGAAGCTTGTCATTTATTCTCCCTTGGATGCTTGACATTCTATCTGTATGCACCTGTTCGGAAAGTTGGTCGTCCATCACTTCCAGACGCTAACCGCCGAAGTGTCTGTTCGGTTGGAGCGGTGTGTCCATTGCGAGGGTGCGTTTTGTTGGGTTCACGGAACGGTGGCTAGCGCGAAAACCGTTAACGGCGGTGAAGCGTCTCGTCGCGATACTCGCCAAAAAGTTTCGGGGGGCATCCGCGATGTCAGGACAGCCGCTCGCGACAAAGCCTGCGTCATCATCGAATCGCGTTTCCATTTGTTTTGTGGCAGTCGCTAGAACCCGAGCCTCTCGAATTCTCGCTGAAGCTTTTGGCGAATCATTTTACGAGTCGAATTATCCTGTTCGGCCGCCAGCGGATATTGTTCGACCGGGTCTTCGGCCATGTGAAACAGCCGACCGTCGTTATACAGTTTCCAGGCTTGCGTTCGCACCCATTTCAGACCCGAGCTTTCACCGTCGGGTTCGACGCCACCGGGCTTTGGAAGCACGGCTTCCTCGCAGTAGACGAAAGAACGTGGCGAGGCCCCTTGGCCGCGAAGCCGGTTGGCGAAGCTGACGCCGTCCAACTTTAGTTCTGACGGCAGCGGCACGCCGGCCAAATCGAGAAACGTCGGCAGGATGTCACTGAAGTCCACGAGGTCATCGACTTGCTGCCCCGGCGAAATCGTGCCTGGCCAATTGGCAATCATAGGGACGTTCGTACCGGCATTGGTCAATTGCTTTTTTCCTCCCGGCACATCGAGCCCGTTGCGACGCGAAACCACCGGAGTTCTGACGAGCTCCTTGCCATCGGCACGGATGATAATCTCCGGCGGAGTACCATTGTCCGCGAGGAACAAGATCAGTGTATTTTCACGAAGTTTTAAGGCGTCCAGTGCGGCCACCATTCGGCCGACTCCGCGATCCATCTCGGCGACCATTTCCGCATAGTTATCATACCGATCAAAGGGACCGTGCGGGACGGGGGGATCCAGGTCGTCGGTGACTTCATGCGCAACCGCCATGGAATAGTAAGCCAGGAACGGCCGATCCCGATTCGCTTTCATAAATTCAATCAAGCTGCGCTGGTAGAGGTCCGGGCCGTAGTGACCGAGCGTATCATCTCGTACGCTGCCGTTGGTGTAGATCATCGGCTCGTAGTACCGCGGCCCCTCGTGCCAGCCGAACAAATCTGACTGGTCAAACCCAATCCGCTGGGGATGAAGCGGATCGTCTCGTAACAAACACAATTGCCACTTGCCCGCAATTCCATTCGTGTACCCCGCGGTTTGCAACAATCGCGAAAACGTTTGGTCTTCGGCGTCTTTGGGGTAGTCTCCCCATGGGACGTGGCCGTGGCGAAACGGGTAACGACCCGACATCAATGTCAACCGCGAAGGATGGCAGACGGGCATACTGTAAGCATGATTGAATTTCATGCCTGTGCGAGCCAACTCGTTCAAGTGCGGAGTGCGGTAGGATTGGCCTCCATAACACTCCAATACCTCCTGACCAACATCGTCGGCGAAAATCAGCAGTATGTTCGGTTTGCTATTTTCAGCCTGAACTGCGTTTCCTAAGAAAAGCAAAACCAAGCATGATTGCACGAGGAATTGGGCAGGATACTTCATAGACTTTCCTCTGCATGTGTATGATAGGGTGCTGTGCGAATTGTTTTGGTCACCAGAGGCGTGGTTGCCGTCGACCATCAATTTTTGAAAGTCGATTGTATCATTTATCGCGGCTCCCCATCCGCGCGTCGCTAATAAAAAGGTTGCCATCAAAGGGCGGCTTGTCTTCGTAGCGGAAATCGTCAAGATTTTCGATGCACGGCGAGTCCCCCCGAAATTCGTGACGAGTTCCGCTACGGGGGTCTTGCCAGGGCTGACGTTGGACTGCGAAATCTTAGCCGTCGCAGTGAGTTTTCTGTTGTTGTTAGCCGTGACATGCGTAACAACTCCATCGTTCGGACCGCTTCGCCCGACCGAAATCCCGATTCGCTCCGTCAAAGGCTGGCCGAATAGTCGCCAAAGTTTGTAAAGGTGCCGCCATGATGCCCTTCGATTCAGAGGTCATTTAGCGTCGTCTGAATTCAACACGCGTTACGTCCTTAAATGGACCATGGCCGCCACGTTTCTTGATTGCACCCGAGACACCTTGGGGAAGTAACTGCCACCACGGGATGATATTCCGATGCCACGCATTGACGATCACATCAACGTCTTGGTCGAGTAGGTAGGTCGCCATCAACGACACGAATTTTGTGCGGCGGACAATCGGGACATGGAAGCACAAATACCGGTTCAGTGCTGTCTTCTGGCGTGGTCATGGGTGTGTCGTCAAGAAACGACTCGCAGATTGCCAGAGGAACGAGATATTGCCTTCCACATTTCGGGCATTGAAAGAGGGGCATTGTTTTCTATTTCCAATCAAAAACCGTAAACTGCGGCAACAGATTACTCAACGCAAAGGATTTCTTGTCATTAATGTTTAACCGGATTCCTCAAACAACGACCTTGATCCAACGACCCGACCTGCGAAATGCTCCGCGGCGATGATACAATCAATCCGCCATTTCGGTATCTTACGATTTATCGTGAAGCCTTCGAAACGTCATTCACATCTTCAAGATAATTCTCTCATCAATTCTATCCCCGCTGCTCTCGCCTCGATAGAATTTAGCTTCCCTGGAACATCAAAATGGCGCTGATTCTCGGTGGGATGGTACGTACCGCAGACGAGCGTCGAGAAATTCATGACAATGCTGAGGTCGATTGAATACGAATCGTACCGATGTCAGTGTTGTCGAAGGTGTTTGCCGTTGAAGAGGGTGTTTGCCGTTGAAGAGGGTGTTTGCCGTTGAACAGGGATGCCAATAAAGACACATCACTGTTGTTCCTAAGGAGTTGCGATGAATCTAGCGGTTGACGTGGTTTCCGATGTCATCTGCCCGTGGTGCTATATCGGCAAGCGACGACTCGAGAAGGCGATTGCTGCTCTCGATGGTCAGCACGCCGTGCAGGTCCACTGGCATCCGTTCCAGCTGAACCCGACAATGCCGAAAGCGGGCATCAGTCGCAAGGAGTATCGCACCAGAAAATTCGGCAGTTGGGAACGCTCGATGGAACTGGATGCTCAAGTTATTGCTGCTGGGGAATCCGACGGGATTCATTTTGCCTTCGACAAATCTGAAACAACACCAAACACTGTGGATGCTCACAGGCTGATCTGGCTTGCCGATCAGAATGATTGTCAAGATGCGGTTGTTGAGGCACTGTTCCGTGCGTATTTCAGCGAGGGGCAAGACATTGGCAATCGTCAGACACTGATTGACGTGGCTGCTGAGGCCGGACTGGACCGGCAAGCTGCCGACACCATGTTGAACAGCGATGATGGAATGGAAGCCATCTCAAACGGCAGCGAACTGTCGCAGCGGCATGGGGTCACAGGGGTTCCATTTTTCATCATTGGTCAGAAGATCACGTTGTCCGGCGCACAACAGGCGGAAACATTCCTTGAGGCGTTCAGACGGGTGATGAATTCTTCACCGTGACAGGGAAAATACCGGCAGCGTTGTATGCGAAAACGGAAGAAATTAATTGAGTCAGATCAAAGCGATTTCTAAGTAAGTCCATGAACCTGAAGCCAATCCTCCAAGCCGTCCTTGAAGATTACTCTCTTCCACTGGGCGGTGATCATGGCGTCGCACATTGGGCCTGAGTCCTCGGAATTGGGCTGAGGCAGGCGGAAGTAACTGGAGCCAATGTCGAAGTCGTGTCACTGTTCGCTGTGCTTCACGACTCACGCAATATCAACGAAGGCACTGATCCAGAACATGGGCCGCGGGCTGACGAGTTCGCCGTAGAACTGCGTGGTAACCTGTTCGAACTGGACGACCACGAGCTCACGCTGCTGTAAGGATCAGCCAAAGCCATCAGTCGAAAGTGCTTAAGGGCCCGTTTGGTTTAGAATTAGTTGATAAAAGAAACGTACGATCTCCGTGTAATCTTGCAGCGCGATGCGTTCGTCGATTCCGTGAAATCGTTGTGTGTCACGTTCGGCGATCCGGGCCGGGATAAAACGATAGATGTCTGCAGCAAAATCGCTGTAGTGCACACTGTCAGTACCGCCGACCAAGACAAAGGGTGCGACCGCAACCTCCGGATAGACCTCGCGAATAGTGCGATGTAGGTCATTGAAGGCAATCGATTCGGTACTCGACATTCGCGAAGCCGCTTTGCCAAAAGGAAGCGGAGAAACCTCCACGCGTGCGTCGTCGATACTTTGACGGAGATGCTCCGTAGCCTCTTCGATCGAGTCCCCCGGGATCAGTCTGAGATTAAGGGTTGCGGTAGCATGTTGCGGCAAAACGTTGGCTTTGACGCCACCTTGAATCAGCGTGGGTGCGACGGTCGTACGCAGCAGTGCATTGCTGCTAGGCTTCCCGGCCAATTGATTTTTAATCAAGGGCTCTGTCAACCACAGGTTGGCCATTGCGAGTCGCCGATTAAAAGACGGCATTTCGGGACCAAGAAAACGGAGAGTGTCACGCAGCCCACTGTCGATGCGGGCAGGGAATGGAGACGCTTGCACCCGGTCAATTGCTGAAGCTAAAATGCTGACTGCTGTTTCCGGGGGTGGCATCGAGGCATGCCCGATTTCTGTAGGCGAGACTTCGACGCTTAGTTGAACGTTCAGCATTCCTTTTTCCGCAACTCCGATCAAAGCAGCGGGTTGGTCGAGACCGGGGAACTCGGTGAAGATGCAGCCACCTTCGTCGAGAACCATATGCAGCTTGCGGCCGTGGCTGCGTAGCCATTCCGCCATTTTGCCGTTGCCATTTTGGCCGCCGAGTTCTTCGTCATGTCCCAAGGCAACATAAATCGTACGCTGCGGCTGAAAACCGTCGGCGGCGTGTCGATCAATGGCTTCAAGGATCGCCATGACTCCGTGTTTACAGTCCAAGGTTCCGCGTCCCCACAGAAATGTCCCGTCGATGTGGCCGCTGAATGGCTCGTGCGTCCATTCCGAGCGGGTGTTCGTCTCAATGGGGACGACATCAAAATGAGACATCAACAAGATTCCCGGCAAACTGGAGTCTTGACCCGGCCATTCGAGCAGCACGCTGGGAATCAACGGGTCTCCAAAATCGACACCGGTCCGGCGAACAAACGGAGGGCGATGCAGGGCGGGAAACGTCTCCGCTAGGTAATCTCGAAATTGAAACAGTGGCGAGTCCTCCGTCAACGTCGACGGACGTTCGGACACCGTCGGAATTTGGATCGCCCCCTGGAAATGCTTGTAAAGCGACTCGTTGTTCCAGAGGATCTGCTGTGCGGGCACAACCTGCAGTTGTTTGCTTGAGAACCAAAGGTAATTCCAGCCCAGGACAATCAGCAGCATGACGAGAAGCCCCGCGAGGACATAACTGCTGCGACGAGCGAATTTCTTTAATTGATTCATCGGAACCTGTATCCATGAAGCAAACGATGCCGCTGGGGTCTCGCCATGAATTGATTCAAGCGAGATCGTAGTTGGCACGTCATGGCTGCGGTAGGGTATCGCAAAATTGGTACGACCTGCGTCGTGGCCATTCAGCCAGCGAGCACTTGCCTCCGGTGCAAGAAAACTGCTCAGTGCCTACAATTGAACTGAAGACGACTAAAATCGAGTGCTATATGGAGCAGGGTGGACTGTTGAAATCGTACCAGTAGGCAGCATAGCAAATTGCCTTGCCGAGTCGCAGGTTACAATGACGCTGTTGGGCTGACGAGTTCGCTGGCGCGGAGGCTTGGCCTGGACGATGCCTGAAAACCTGATCTGATCGCTTCGTCCAGCCGCGTAAAAAGCACGCAGTTTCTCGAGTTTGCAGGCATCCCACTTCAAGACGACCAGGCAAATCGCTGGGAAAATGGATGTTTGCGGTTTTGCGCGTCATGGTGGTTCGTTGATTTACGCTTAGATTGGAACGGGCAGCCGTTGCCCCACGATCACCCTGAATATTCAAGAAAAGGCGTGTTAAGCCATGAACAGCCAAGTCAACCGACGATTTTTCTCAGCGGTCGCGACCGGTGCCATGTTAGGCTTAAGCAAGCCGGTGGCGGCTGTGTCGATGGTGAATCCGACGCTTGATATACACGTCCATTTGTTCGGCGTAGGGGACAGCGGCTCTGACTGTCACGTCGCTGAAAAGGTGTCGCGAGGTTTTTTATTTCGTCATTTAAAAACGATGCTGAAATTGAATGACGCTACAAACGGAACCGTTGACCAACAATACGAGCGAACAATGGTTAGGCAGGTTGCGGAGTCCGAGCTTTCGATGGCTGCTGTGCTTGCTCAGGACGCCGTTTACGGCGCGAACGGCAAAATCGATTTGACGGCGACATCATTCTACGTTCCTAATGACTATTTGTTTGAAGTTGTAGGAAGACACCCAAAGCAACTGATCGCCTGTCCTTCGATCAATCCAAATCGTGCTGACGCCATCGATGAACTTGAGCGATGCCATGATCGGAAAGCGAGAATGCTTAAAATTCATCCACCGACACAAAACGTTGACTTGATGGATCCTAAACACACCAAGTTCTTCTTCCGGTGCCGTGAATTGGATATGACGATATTGGTGCACACGGGGCATGAGCACAGTGCACCGATCTTCTCGCATGAACTAGCTGCTCCGCGGAAGCTGCGTGCCGCGTTGGACGAGGGCTGTCGAGTCGTCGCGTGTCATGCTGGCTCCGGTTGGTTTAGTGATTCACCGTCGTACCTTGGCAAGTTTCTTCAACTGCTCGACAAATTTCCGGAACTTTGGGGAGACACGTCGGTTTTGGGAACCGCTTTTCGCGCTCAGGATTTCGGTCTTTTGCTTGATTCCGGTAAAGATGTGCTGGATCGATTGCTGCATGGCAGCGACTTCCCCTTTCCGGCCTCACCCGTGGTGTTTGCAGACCGCATCGGCCAGGACACTGCACTGAAAACAGCTGAGTTACAGAATCTGATTCAGCGTGACTTCGCACTCAAGAAACATCTCGGAATTGGTGAAGCGAGTGCCTTACGTTCGCATCGGGTGGTAATAGCCTAGGCAAATTATTTAAGTGTTTGAAAGAACACGGACTTGCGAGGAGACGACAGAGCGATCTCAGTGATAGGGGAATCGAGAGTTGCTTGGCTCGTACCAAAACGAGTTACCGATGCCATGAATTGGAAACCGAAATCTACAATCGCGGGTCTGATGTTGTTCATCGCGGTCGTGGCGATATCCCTGGTGACTTACAAGCAATTCAGGCCGCGATACACGATAGGCGCCGACGCTGTTGCCCGAATCAATGACCGGGCACAGGAAATTGTGAATGCAGCGTTTCCTGAACGCATCGGTGCAGCACCTGTGGAAGGCGTAGCATTGGACTCTCTCCATCGCCGTCCGGATGGCTATGACGCGCGGGTAAGACTCTCCTACACGAACATCGTGAATGACAAGAATCACATGGTTATCGAATTGCGATACGATTCTGATGGTGTGTTTCTTGATGCGCGAATCCGCAATTGTAACGATCGGTGGGCGTCGCCTGTCCGGCTGATCGATTTAACAAAGCGATAAGCGAAGCACCGCGAACATTGATTGACTCACTTACAAATTGGAAAGTAAGCCGCCATGAATGAAGTCGTTTGCGTGGGCACCGCCAAGGAGATGGGGATCGCGCAGGGGGCTGCCCTGTCAACCAACATTTACGATGCGTTGGAAGCTGTCGGGAACTTGGAAGCATTTCGCTTGATGAAGCCAAGTTACATTCCATTTCCAGTATTTCGCCGTATAGCAGAATATCGTGCCGCCCGATTCTTGAACGCAGCATTCCGATCGACGCCTTTGGATGCCGCAGACCGCTTACAGGGAATTTCTGAAGGTGCAAAGATTCCGTATTCGAAGCTGGCGATTTGTAGCCTCCTGGAAGTAGCTCTTAGCGATCTCGATCCCTTAGTCACTGCCGGGCCGAACGGGCTTCAGGCCGGATGTTCCGCCGTTGCGGTGACTGGAAACGCATCTTCAACGGGTCATCCGATCATTGCGCACAACTTTGACTATCTTCCAGTAGTGCAGCCCTATTATTTCGTGCGACGTAGTCGACCAAAGGGAAAACTGCGTTCCGTTGAATTCGCGGTTTCGCCGCTCGCGGGGGCCATCGACGGAGTCAATGAAGCGGGTTTGGCGATCACTTGTAACTACGCCTATGTTACCGATCCGATCAGTCCAGCTCCATCCATCACCATGTTGATTGCCGAGGCACTTGCATGCGTGCGAACGGTTGACGAAGCGTATCAGTTCTTCGCGAATCGAAAGCGAGCGGGTGGAGGCCTACTAATGCTGTCGGATGAACACGGCACCATTGCATCATTCGAGTTGTCCAATACGCAGATACAAAAAATTGCTCCTTTACCTGGCCGCGAGATCACCCATCATACGAACCGAATCCGCGGATCAAAAATCGCGAGCGTTGAACTCGAAGACCAGGCACACTACAAGAAGAACGCACCTCGCGCATTGCGTGGCACGCGAGTACATCAATCCGCAGACATGCGTAGCGTCGACCTTCAATGCAGGCTAGATGAAAAATCTGTTTTCGACCTAGAGACCCTCCACACCGTCATGTCGGACCACGGTGACGGACCGTCGCAAGACAGTGTTTGCATGCACAGCAACTATTGGAACACCACCGCCTGCGTCCAACTGCAGTCGAAAGAGCGAAAGCTTCGCGCGTCCTTTTCCAACGCATGCAACGCGAAATTCCAAGAATTTGACTGTTGATGAAAACGGTACTTCCGGGAATCTAGTGACAACTTACAGGCGTCTTATTCGAGTCGATTGGTGAGATTCTTGGCCCTGTTTTCGGTACGGACAACCACCACCAGTTTCGGAACACAAAGCTTTCTTCGCATCTATTGTCAAGTTGCGGTTGAAAGTTTCATTCATTGCCTGGGGATCCTCCGCCGTTCGTTGGCGGCGGAGTGACAGACGCTTTCGCCTTTGATGCTGCGTCTCGCTTCGCTTTTTCGATTTTCTCCAACTTCTTAATGATCTCAGGATCGATCCGCCAATTGCCGTGACGGCTTGATCGGACGAACACCAACTTGTGAAGCTCTGCTTTCTTGCGGTCGACCTCTAAACGAATCGTGCCTTTGATGGTCGAACGCAGAGGATTGTCTTGATCCGGCAGAAGCGAAAAGTAGATGTCCGCTTCCTTACCGATATACCCACAATTTTCAGGAAAATCTAATTAGCCAACATCCGTCCAATAGCCGTATTCCATTCCGCCAAAACTAAACCGCACATTGACATCGACGAAGTGAATCGAGCCGCCCCAGGCTCGTTCCGCATGGGCAGACGATGGCAAAACGATTGAGGCTAAAATCAGTAGAGCGGTGCCGAGATACGATTTTATTTTTATGACAATCTGGTTCCTTCGGTAAATGGTGTACGGCTGGCTCAAAACTAGGAGATGATTTGTTGCGTTATTGCGTTTCGCCTGCCCCAGCGTCGTTCAAGGCCTGGGCTGGTTGAACTGACTGACGAGCTTCATTTAATAATGACAAAGCTTCGACGTAGGAACCGAGATCTCCGTAATCGGCTTCATAATTTTGCTTTGGCTCTGGCCAGGTGTCTCGAGCTAGTGATTCCGCGTTCAGCAGTGCCTCCCAAGCTTCGTCGGTTCGGTCGAGGCGATGGAGTGTGATCGCTCGTAGCGAATGGACGAGTATCTGCTCGTTGTGAAATTTACCCCGATCGCGGAATGGCTCGCACCTTGTGAGTACCTGGTCGTATTCGCCCAGTCGGAATCGTAAAATGATGTCTGCTTTACAGTGATAGAATGATCCTGGGTTCTGAATCCGGAGATTCTCGGCCAGTGGCATGAGCGAACTTAGCTCGACATCCGGATTAGGATTCAAACAGACAGCGCAAACCAAGTAGGCCCCTGTCCCCGGTTCGTTGGCATAGTCGTATGCGGGAAGCTTGCTCAGATTCCGATGAACGTGTGTTTGGTACGCGGCGACATTGCCCGCTGCAAATGCGGCATACGCTGCGGCACAGTTCCACCAGCCGCTAATCGGCGATGCCACCAAATACCGGTCGATGTCAGCATAAGCGTTCTTCCAGTCAAGATGCTTTGCGTACCACTTTGCTCGGGTAAACAGATGGGCGTGTTCACTCGTATACTTCTCAATCGCCTCAGTCAATTCGGCCAGCTCTTCCTCAGGCGTCTGCACCGTTTGGATGTCGCCGTCGGCTGTGATTCGAAACTCGCGATGTCTGGTGTCGAGCTTCGTTGGATTGACGCCGGGGAAGGAATGTAGCAGCTTGCGAACAGCTGCGTCGGAGAGCTCCGTTGACCGAAGATTGATGCTCGTAAGCGTTGATAACCCGTGCAGTTGGGTGAGTTGTTCGTCCGTTATGCCCGAGTCGGCTAAATCGATCTCGTTTACTTGAAACTCTTCGCTGGGAATCCCACCAAGAGAGTCGATCATTTGATTCTCAGCGGTTCGATAGATCGTGATTCGTCCTCCAGAATTTATCACTCTTTGTGCAATGGTGCTCGCCCGAGGATCGCGAGTTAACACGCGACCAAACGGAGTTGGCAACATCTCGGTCGCGCTAGTTAACAATTCAAAATCTTGTGATCCCCAAATTCGAATGCTGTAAACATTTCCCTCTTTCGCACGTGTGGGATAGGTTCCAACGTCGACGCCATCACTGGAAACAAGGTGCCGACCATCGGGACTCCAATCCAGCGACAAAACTCGATGAGGCAATTTCGTCGACCAAACCTCGTCGAGCGTCGCAGCATCCCACAGCTTGAGTGTTCCGTCGAAGTCGCCGGTGGCGATCCTCGTGCCGCTTGGATGCCACGCCACCGAACTAACGGCGTGGCGGTGGCCGCGTGCCACTGCTGGTTCAAGTGATTCGGCCCTCAGATCCGTAACCTTGACCCTGCCATCGCGGAGTACTACAGCAAGCAACCGCCCATTGGGTGACCACGCGACGCCACCATTCTCCTGCCACGGTATCGGAATGGTCCATAGGGGAGCCAATTTCGCATCAACGACCTTCACCCCGACTGCCAAAGAATTGCCGCTTGGGTTCCAGCGTGCGAACGCAGTGCGAATCGGGCTTTTGTAGAGATTTCGCCCGGTGTCCAAGTCAAAAACATTCGTGTCTTCCCCATACGCGCCAAGGGCAATTTGCCTAGTTCCGGGACGCCAATCCAGCCACCCATGTACGATGACTGGCCGTGAGCCAGTTTTAAATAGCTTGCGCAATGAATTGCGATCTCGTTCCCAAACCCAGACATTGTTATCCTTGCAAAGGGAAACCAGTTTGCTACTATCCTCCGACCATGCAAAATCTTTGACCGCAGCGGAAAGTTCTGCAGAAGTTTCCAAAAGTTTACCATCCATCGCACGCCAAATGCGAATCTTTCGATCGTTTCCGCAGCCGGCAATCAGCTTTCCATCGTTGCTGTACCGAACCCTTCGGATGTCGAGCGAGTCCTGATGAATGACGAGAGAGTCAGGCACATCGCCGTTGACTTTCCAAACCTTAGCGACGCCCGAGTCGTCGATCGACAGAATCGAATCTCCATCAGGCGACCAAGCAAGATGGCCGACTGGATCGCCGTGGAATCGTAGTGTCGAAACCACCGCGTCCCGCTGAACGTCCACGATGCGAATTTCATGATCGTCGTCACCAACGACCAGTCGCGTGCTGTCTGGGCTCCAGGACGCGGATCTCCCTGGTTTCTCCAGGACCCCTTTCGGCTCACCTGTGTCCGTATACAACCTGATTTCAAAATTGGGAAAGGCCCCCCCACCGGCCAAGGTTTTGCCATCGGGACTCCAGTGACCAACATTACACGAGACGGCACATGTCCGCTTGCTGAATTTTCGCTTACCTGTTTTTGCATCGAAAACCCGAACGTATCCTTGACGATCTGATGTGACGATTAGCGACTTGGACGGATGCCAGCCAACGTTTCTAAGGTAGTTGTCCTTGTCGGCTTGGCAAAGCTGGTGAAGTCGTTGGCCCGACTCGATATCCCATACGGCCGCGGAACCGTCCATGCTGCCACTGGCCAATTGCGATCCATCGGGCGAAAAACTGAGATAGGGGCTTCCGCCACCATGAGCATGCCAGACTCGAACAACCTGCTCTTTTACTGGATCGAAAATGACGATCGCACCTGAACGCAATCCGCAGGCTATCGTTTTACCATCGGGACTGAATACGCTGTTGTAAAGTCGATCCTTTAGGTCATGTTCCGAGACGAGTTTCATCCCGTCGAAGTTCCAAATTTGCAGCTTTGCTCCGGCAGTGACAATCTGGTTCCCGTCGGGACTCCATGATCCGCGAACCGTATTTGCGCTGACCGGAATGCTTCTCGCTACTTGCTGGGAGAGATCGTGATAGTAACTCCATTCCCATCCGCGGAAGTCAGGCTCGCCAGCCTTAGGAACGAGCTCGTCAACCATTCGGCTGAGTTGGCCAAACTCGCGATCTTGCCATGGTCGCTGAATCACCGTCAGCCTTGCGACGTACTCACTCCATCTCGCTTCTCGCTCACGCTCGACAACCTGTTTTCGTGCTACCTGTTCGTTGGCAAGCGATTCCTCGCTACGGAGTCGCGCCTCCGATTCTCGCTCAAGCGCCGATGCCATGTCGGCACGGGCCTGATTGGCAGCAATCGCGGCCTCATCAGCACGCTGCCGCTGGGCTGCTTCCGCATTTGCACGGTCATCAGCCTGGATGGCAAAGAACGTCGAAACGCTTGAACCGACCAACAGCAACAAAACCGAAAGCGCACTCAAGAGAGCGATCCCAGGATTGCGTCGAGACCATCGCCATGCTTTCGTAACTGCCGGTACAGGACGAGCGACCACGGGACGGCCTTCAATAAACCTTCCCAGGTCATCCGCAAGTTTCCCCGCTGTGCCGTACCGGCGATGTGGTTCCTTCCGCAAACACTTCAGACAGATCGTTTCCAAATCCTTGGGAACCTGTGGATTGAGCAATCGCAGGGAGAGCGGTTCTTTTTCAATCACTTGGCGAATCGTGTCGACAACTGAGTCCGCCACGAATGGACCACGCCCCGAAAGACAGGCGTACAATATCGCGCCCAGCGAATACACGTCGCTGGCCACGCCGACCAAGTCGTGCTTCGCGCTTGCCTGTTCCGGAGACATATAGGTCGGCGTCCCAAGAATCTGTCCTGACGCTGTCAGGTCCTCGTCCGCGGCGTTTCCCGCCAGCGTCTTAGCCAGACCAAAGTCCGTGACGTGCGGTTTTCCATCGTCATCGATCAAAATATTGGCGGGTTTCAAGTCGCGATGGAGTACGCCATGCTCGTGTGCGTATTCGATTGCCAACGCCACCGCTATGATTAACTCTGCGGACTTCCGGGGCGATAATGTCCCTTCACTGATAATCGATGCTAGGCTTCGGCCCGCAACTAAGTCCATCGTGAAGTAATGATGTCCCTCATGCTCGGCGACTTCGTGAACCCCAACGATGTTCGGATGGTTTAGCGCCGCGGCCGCGCGAGCTTCCCGGTAAAAACGATCCACGTCGGCCTCAGTCGCGAGCCTTCCCGACAAGATCATCTTCAGCGCCACGTCACGCCGCAATTTTGATTGCCTTGCACGAAATACAATCCCCATTCCGCCACGCGCGATTTCATCTACGATTTCGTATTCGCCTACGTACCGAAGTGATTCGCCAATCTTGAACGTTTTCGATGAACTTGCCGATTGGGAGTCGACGGTTTGCGCAAATGCGGAATCTGAAACGCCTTTTTGATCAGGGGCTCGAAGTTCACCGATTGCATCACCAACGAGTTGATGATTGTCAAGGAATTCGCAGATCGATGCAGCATGGTCTGGGTGCTCTCGCATCAGGTGCTCGCGATCGACCAACTCGCCACGTTCGATCGCTTCCAGGCAGTCCGCGAGTAGCTTCTGAAATGATTCGTCGGCATCGATTTGAGATGGATCAGGCATATTCAAAACGCTAAGATTTTGGTGATAGACTTCGGCCCAATCAATTAAGCGTCAAGCAGACTGGCGTGATGACGCGATTCGCGGAAAACGCTTTAAGAATCGTGCGGAGGGAAGCAACGTAAGCGTCCGGCAGGCGGTCTAAGATTTCACAATCGTGTCGTTTGCCCACTCTTCCCTAATCACATGATTCGTCTATGGTTGCCCTCAGTTTCTTCATTCCACGATAAATCAGCGCAGCGACGGCACCCTTCGGTCGATCCATCGTCGCCGCGATCTGCTCCAGCGGCAATTCTTGCAAATGATGTAGTTCAATCGCGGTTCGCTGATCGTCGGGCAGGCCAGCAATCGCTTGCAGCAACAATTCCGCTCGCTCTTGCTGGATCGCTTTCGTGCATGGCGACGACTCAGCGACTTGAAGATACATTTCCAATCGCGACGCCGATTGTTCGATTGGATCTTCCAGTGAACGTTCGCGTCGCATATCCCGCCTTTTTGCCCGGCGCTTACGAAGGGCATCAAGCAAGTTATTGAGAAACACACGCCGCAGCCAAGGCAATTGATGCTCGACTGCATTTGTAGCGAGCTTCTCATTATGGTGAGCCTCCAGCATCGTGGTCTGAATCACGCCGGAAAGGTCGATCTTTGCTTGGGCTCCCGGTGAGAGTTGCGCCAATCCCAACAATCGCAAGTAGTCACGATGACGTTCCGCCCAGAAATCTTCTTCAATCATTGTGTTCACATGTTCATATAAGTCGCGTCCATTAATTCGAGCTCATTCTTTTGTAGGGAGCCTGTTATTGCACTCATGCTGCGCAACAAAGTTTTCAGTTGTACATCGAGTCATTGATCTCTGACGAAGTGCCTTCGTCGCCGATACTGTTTCATTCAAGATGAATTAAATCGGAATCGTGGCTAATCCGCAAATCGCTAGCATGTATCCGATGAATAACGTGCAGGGGATGGCGAGCACCGCCAAGACGATTCCAAGGAGCGACATCCAGCGTCGCGACTTGATATACGCACCAATGGACAATCCTAAGCCGACCATCGCTGACGCCAAACCTGCAAGAACCGTCCCAATTGGTAGCAACGAAGAATCCCAATGAACTTCTAAAACCCCGAAGTCAACCAGGCACGCAATGACGATGGGTAACAGACATGCAAAGCCGGATACAACCAATGCCACACGTGATAGAATGTGGGTTCCACTGCTGGGAGTCACCGCGATCTGCTCCACTTCGACGCGCGGTGTTCGATAGGGTTCAGACATGCTCGGCACTCGTGTGAGGAATTCCATCTTAATGGTCAGATGTCGTCACCCTTTCCAATCAAGTTTTCCGCTTCGCGACGCAATACCATCAATTCAGTGACTTCACTCCCTTGAATATGCACCCCAGCCGTCTTGGGGTTCTCATCCATATATGTAGTGACCATTACCAACGTTTTCTTCGCCATCGCTTGATCGCCTAATTGACACTGAATCATGGACTGCCATAGCCGCGTTACCAGTTCATCCCGCTGAGGCCGAGCGCGGGCGACGGCCAAGGTCGGCGTGATCAACGCGGAGGCTTCTTCATACTTGCCACTACGGTAGAGGACGCTGACTAACGCTTGATGTCTCCACCAAAATCGACGCTGTTTCGCATTTTCTCGAACTGCCGTAAGCAGTCGATCTTCATTGCCAATCGTATTCGGTACCAAAACGAGAATCCTCGCAATCCGCCACGCAGACTCCGAATTCTCGACTTTATCGAGCAATTGCTCCAATTCATTGCTCAGATTTCGATATTCTTCGACATGACCGGCCAACACGGCTGATACCGCCGCATGTTCCAGCGTCTTTAAATCTAGAGGCTTATGTTGGGCAAGCTTCTGGAAATCCCGTGTCGCCGCTTCCCAGCGATGCCAAAGGAAATGCAGCTGGGCCCGCGTTGCTAGTAAATCCATGTCATCAGGATTGGCCGCCAAGGCGTCATCCAGCTTTTCAAGTGCAACTTGGTTAGCGTCGTTACGCGCTGAGACGCCTATTACAAACCAGTCGTAATGCTCGCCAGGGATTTGGCGTCCTGCCCCAATCGCCGGCATGCTTTCAGCGAAAATTTTCCTTGCTTGCAGTAGCAACGTGTTGGCCTCGTTTATTCGATCCAAGTGATAAAGCGAGGTGGCCTTCAAATGCAACAACATGCTTCTATCGTGCGGCCCATCTGCGACTCCAACCAATTTGTCACAGGTGGCAAGCAGTTCTTCAAACCGCTCCGCGCGTTTCAAGACGAGCAAGTGGTTACGACTGTCGCGAAATTGCTTTCCTTCTTTCCACGACGGGGGCGTAAGCTCGATGGCCGCGTCAAAATCGTCGAATGCACCTGGCATGAGACTGGCTGCCCCCACTAGCCGAGCGCTGACTCCAATGTTCTCTGTTCGCAATTCTTTGGTGAGTTGATATGCCGCTTTCGCATGCGTAAGGTATCGGTCGGTATCCTGCAGCATATAAGCCGATAAAGTTGCTCCGTGCCTCGCCGATATATGGTTTGCGTCGTCTTGCAAAATCCGTTCGAAGTTTTGTAACGCATCAAGCCATTGTTGTCGCAATGCAGCTGATTCGCCGGCGGAAATCACTGGGTCAACGGGGCCGATTAGATCTGTCAACAGTTCGCCCAACTTTTCGCCCCGGGCCGACAATGAAACGACATTGCCATCTCGATCGACCAAGATTGCTGTCGGAATCGCAGTGACCCCGTACTTTGTCGCCATCGGATGTTTCCAGCCTGCGTCTTTTGCAAACAAGGAAGGCCATGGAATTTTCTCGTCTGCATTGTACTTCTCTGCTTTGTCACGATCGGTATCTAAACAAATCCCCACGACTTCGAAACCCTGGTCGTGGAAATTCCTGTACTGCTCCAGCACGTTGGGAATTTCACGACGGCAAGGGCCGCACCACGAAGCCCAAAAGTCAACTAACACGACTTTGCCCTTGTAACTCTGCCAATCGAGCGCGCCGCCGGAGAGAGTTTCACCTTCTATCTCCAATGGCTTTCCGATCATCTCCAGCTTTGCCTTTAATTGATCGCGAGTCGTTTTTAATTGCTTTGCAACACGAGCAGCATCGTCGTCCTCCATATTATTGAACACTTCGATGAACTGATTGAAAACAGAAATGGCAAGGTCATGATCACCTGCTTCCTGAAACGATCGACTTAATCCAGAGACCAACAGCGGACTGAAACGCATGGCTGCTGGCCCGGCCCCTTCTTTCACAACTTTCTTGGCATCATCGATCCACTGTTGGCGTGCCTGAGCGTCCATTGAATCAACGTCTTTGCTCCGTTGTTGCAGCTTCATGATTTCGCCCATGAACTTGTTGAACCCCGAAGTCGTTATGCTTGGAAGTGCTACCACTTTCGCCGGCGCAGAAAGGTCCAAGTTCGACCTGGATTTGGCCTCAATGGCGACCAACGGTTGTTGATGTTTAATACCTCGGAACGAAACGTTGACTGGTTTTCCAGAGGTATTCACGCCCGAGACGCCCACAGAATAGGTCGATTCATCGTCAAGTTTTGCCGTACCCATCTCGTGCCACGATTGATCGGCGAGCCGAACCAGGGCACGAACCGTCCCGGCTGATACTTCTAGACGCAAATCGACCGGTTGGTCATTGGGCAGGGGGAAATCTTTGAATAGCCCCATCCGGGTCCGCTTGGCGTCGATGCGTTGCTCAAAGTTGGCGTAATGATTGACCACGCCGGCTCGGGTGAAACTGGCTCGCTCGAAGCGAATGTAGTTGCGATCATCCTGAAGCAGCACCAATCCGCCGCTAACATACGCCCTCGCGGATTCGTCGTCTGGCAGCGGCAAGTTTCCATCCACGGTCACTTCGACGGCGAAATCGCCTTCCATTGACCGTAGTATTCGTGGAGCATTCATTCGGCCTTGCTCCGCGTCCAGCCCCTGCACGGTTCCGCTAAAACCAATCGTGATAGCGTCGCGATTCACAGTGAACGAACAATCACCATCAGGATCTACCATTTGCCCCCACGGCGAAACCGTTCCATACACATGATCGGCAGCATGAACCGGAGTCACCGTAATGGCGAACAACACGGCGCAGAAAAGTCGACTACTGAAATTCATTGTTCGCAAGTCCATAGGGATGAGTGAAACGACAACCTACTCACCATAAAGCGAGCCCCTTGGCTCATCGATGACGCGCGAATTTAGGCGACCGGTCAAATTTTTTCAGGATTTCTCTGTGAGACTTCAGTCGGTCAATCAATTCTGCGGTGACGGACGAAAGGGCCTTATTGAATCAGACGCAGATACCAGAACGCTATGACAGCAACGCATCCAGCGAAGCTCGCGAATCCAGCAATCATTGCGACTCGCTTCCGATTGGGGTGGTCCGCCCCAACGTCCACGTTGCTGGCGACTGCCAAAATGCCTATTCCAAACGCGGCGATTAGTGGTAATTCGTGACCCAAACGTTCATTACTACTGGGCTCTTCGTCGATTTTAGTGGCAGCCGTCCCAGCTGTCTTGGGTTTTCTACCATGGTTGTATGAACGAACTACATGCCCACTATCGTTTGCTAGTGGGGCTTGTTGACCAGTAGAGGCCAGACCGTCGACCTGCCGATGGATGCCAGCAGGTTCACAGGGATCTGGTGTCTCATTCACGATAATTTTCTCACGACGTACGTGTGGGAAAACGCGACTTGGCGCCGCCCTCTGACAGCAGGATATACGACACTGAGAAACCACTGGATCCCAGGGCCCATCGCTTGTTGTGGGTTCAACTCTTAACGACAAATGATTACGGTTGATGGATCGCCACCCATGTCGATTGAATCGGGCCGCGACCTGTCAATCGAATTGATTTGCAACGGTTTAGTGCTTGTTGCTGGTAGAGGCGGATCGAGTAGTCGTCAAAGTTTGTAAAGGTGCCTGGGCAGTAGCAACGAACAGTAGCATCGCAATCGAAGTTAAAAGTTTCATGAGCAGGTCCCGATCATGGAGCAAGTTTTTTACCTGCCTGTTTTAGCTGTATCGCAAAATGACAGGATGAAATTCTGCCCACTCTATTTCGATTCGTACGCCTTGGCTTTGGCTTCGGCTTCGAGCTTCGCGAGACTCGGGTCGGCTTTGTCGATGTACTCCTTGATCGCTTTACCGGCGTCAACGACAGCTCGATTGCGAGCCTGGAACTCGGGATCGTGGTTCAAGGATTTGCGGATGGCGTTGCGTTTTTCGACTGCGGCGTCCACGCTTTGGAAGGCTTCGGGGTAGCGGGCTTCGAGCTGGGCTTGTCGACGGGCCGTTTCGGCGACGAGGGCAGCGAGTTGCTTGTCATTGGCGGCTTTGAGTTGGGCACGGATCTGTCCGAGTTCCGACGGGAACCGGTTTTTGCTGACTCCATCCTTTTTCAGACGCGCAAGTTCGGGCTTTGTGGAGAGGACGTAATCGTCTTCCGCGTGACTCGCTTTGTGGACCTGAGTTTCCATGATCTTGAAGTCGGGGTCGGTCTCCTTGATGTGCTGTTTCTTTTTTGCAATGAGTTTGCCGAGTTGCTTGTGGGTGATGAAGGCTTCTGGGTAGTCCGCGTGCAATGCGGCTTCGAGCTTTTCATGCCGGGCCACGAGGTCCCGGTAGGTTGGGTCATTTAGAGTGAGGCGGGACTTGAGGTTCATGTACTTGAGTTTGTATCGCTCGGCCGGGTTGCGTCTGACAGGCTCGCGATTGCCTTGAGCCATCGCAAGCTTTTTGCGAATCTCGGTCCAGTCACCGCGTTTGCCAGTGGCATTCCAGACGCGGACGTTGTCAATCGAGGCACCGGGGAGATCGAACTGGAAGGCGAAGTACTGGCGAGTGCGGTCAATGATCGGGTGTTGGCCGAGGACACATTCGTTGTCGCTCAGGTGTGCAACGATTTCGTCGCCCCAGTATTCGACCGTCATGGTCTGCCACTGATCGGGACGAGGTTCGCGGGTGCATTCGCCGAGTTGGGCGGGAACAAAACCGGCATCGTGATCGACGGGCGTGGTGATCTGGAAATAATCGGGGTGGATTTGGGTGACGCTGTTGTAATGCCCGCCGCTGCCAGTCACGAGTCGCAGATCGGTTGTTTGGCCGGAAAGTTTGAAATCAAATTGAATAATGGTGTTGTGGAAGGAAGGGTCTTTGAGAAAGACGCGTTTGGTCTCCGTCGGATCCACATCCGTGCGCAACAACGCCCCGTCACGCAGAGCGAACTCGGCCTTGAACCACCAGCGGTTGCTGACGGTGGCGGGGTCGAAGTCATCCGCGAAAATGAGGTCACCGGGGATACACATGATGGCGTTGGATGGTGCGGGCGGCTCGGCGGTTGCTGTGGCCGAGATCACTGAGCTAAAGAGCAAAGAGCTACAGATCAGAGAAAGCAAGTGACGAGAGGTTATTGGGTTGGTTCGCATCTTGGGTTCCTGGAAGAAATTTGAAGCGGAGACAGTGGGGCAGGTTTGTAACCTGCCGACATATGGCTGGTTTTTGGATTGCGGATGACAAGTTGACAAACCGCTTCGCTGGCGGAACGGTGGTTGGGGAAATCAGGCCAAAACGCGGCGAGTCGATTCACCGGACGATCGCGATCTGACTCTCAACGAATTCATTGGGCTACTCGTCGTATCAGCACCAGTGCGCATGTCAGAGAAGTTCGACGTATAACGCTCCGCAGTCAGCTGTCCCTGGGCAATTGCAAATTCGGTACGCCAACATTACTTGACCAAGAACGGTCACACCCTGTAATTGATCAAACCAAGCGTATTCCATCCTTCTCAATCGTGATGACTTTCTGTTTATAGAGGCCTCCTATCGCCTTTTTGAATTGTCCTTTGCTGATCCCAAACAGATCCGCAATCTGGGCTGGGGGAGACTTGTCATGAACGGCCGCATACCCGTTGTGATCTCGTAAGTAATCGAGAATCACTTGACTGTAGTTGTCGCGAATTTGCTGACCACTCTTCAGACTCAGATCAATTTTGCCGTCTTCGCGAATGTATTTGATATAGCCTTCAATGCTCTGTCCAAAACTGAGCCGTTGATCGACTTCGTCTTTGTACAGTAAGCCCCAGTGGCTTTGGTCGACAATCGCTTTGAAGCCCAGTTCAGTACTGTTTGCGATAATCAGGTCAACCTTTTGCTGCGGATAGAAATCGTGTTGATCATCCTCCTGCACGACTTTGTCAATCTTGGATGTCGCGGTGATCCGATCTTGGTTGTCGAGATACAAAAACACGATGTAGGAATGACCCACGGTCATCGGTCGATGTTGTTCCGCAAACGGAACCAAGACGTCTTTGTCCAATCCCCAGTCCAAGAACGCACCGAACTGAGTATATTCTTTCACTTTTAAATACGCAAATTCGCCAACCTCGGCTTTGGGAGTTTGAGTGGTCGCGATCGGCCGATCTTCGGAGTTGAGGTACAGAAAGACTTCGACGGTATCACCGACACTCAAGTTGTCCGGAGTATGCTTGGTGGGGAGCAAGATTTCGCCGAGATTATCGGCATCTAAATAGACTCCGAATTCAGTCTGCTTGACCACTTCTAAATCATACGTGCTGCCGATTTTGATCATGATTTTGGGGCTGCCATTGGTTTCGTGAATGCGGGGGCGAAGTGATGGGGAACGTTTTCGTTGGGGGGCCGGTAAGATATGCAGTCTGAGCACAGACGGGCTACCCGGATCGTGGTCCAGACAGAATTGCCGAAGCTGCTGGGCAGCCGATGCTGCTGGGCAACCGAAGCTGCTGGGCAACCCACGATCGCAACGACGATGATGACACAGGATCGGACGTTTCATTCTTTTCGACGGAAATGGGGATAACATCACACATCGTAGCCGACTTGGCTGTGTCAGTTGAGTAGGGCCGCTTCCGGCGTGATGAACCGAAATCGGGTTTCTCCGATCGTCTCTGGTTCGATTTGTGTTGCGTAACGCTGTGAAGCATATTCTTGTAGCTACCATCACTTGAATGTGGTGCGTGGCTGTGATCAGCATCCACGATGGATCGACGGTTTGTTAGGGGACTCGGTTAACAGCATGCGTATGTCGGCATCACGTTGATTGCCGAAACTTGCCTTCTGCGACCCCGCGCGTCTAGACTCTGTCTATACTCCAAGTCGCAAACAGCGACGAAGTTCGGCGCCCGATCGGTTCATCACCATCCGCGAGCTGGCTCGATCACCGACCATTAGGCAAAAAGTGAGACTATGAGTGACAGCGACGGACTTATCTTTGCCTTTGCGCTCAATGGTAATGGCGGCGGCACTCCACTCACCTTGGATGCGGTGAAACAGTGGCGTCCGCAGGACGGGACGCTCTGGGTACATCTGGACTACACCGCGAGCGCCGCGAGAGAGTGGCTGGAAAATTCGAGCGAGATCGAGCCTGTCATCGTACAGGCACTGACGGCAGAAGAGACACGTCCGCGGAGCTTAATGCACAAGGGGGGCATGCTGTTGATCCTGCGCGGTGTAAATCTCCATCCGGGTAATGATCCGCAAGACATGATCTCCATTCGTTTTTGGATCGACTCAAATCGCATCGTCACGTTACGGCACCGCCGAGTGATGGCAATTGACGATCTTCGTCGGGCGGTTGAGGAAGGGAGTGGCCCCGTGAACTCAGGCGAGTTTCTGGAGCAATTGGCCGATCGTCTTGTCTGGCGAATGGGGACGGTCATCTCCGACGTAGACGACTGCGTTGACGCACTCGAAGACAAAGTGATCGCAGAGCAAACCTACGAACTTCGCCAGAAAATTGCCGCTATTCGCCGGGTCGCTATCGGCATGCGCCGTTATCTCGCTCCGCAGCGCGACGTCATGGCACATCTGCACAGCGAAAAAGTGGAATGGCTTAGCGAGATGGATCGCATGCGTCTGAGGGAAATCGCCGACCGCACAACGAGATATGTTGAGGATCTTGATTCGGTTCGAGATCGGGCAACCGTGACGCAGGAAGAACTGAACGGTCGCTTGGCGGAGCAGATGAACAAGACGATGTACATCTTGTCCATTGTCGCGGGAATCTTCTTGCCACTGGGCCTGCTAACGGGGCTGCTGGGCATTAATATCGGCGGCATTCCAGGAACGGAGAACCACTGGGCTTTCACCATCTTTTGCGTCTTGTTGCTCGTCGTTGCGGGTGGGCAGGTGTGGCTCTTCAAGCGAAAACATTGGATGTAAGGGGCGTTAATTGAGCCAAGACGTCCGCGAACCAAACGCTTCGTGACCGTGAGATCAAATGAATCGAATAAACAATTTGGCGACTCAAATCCAACTTCATCATTCGGCTCGGGCGGTAGCGAAAATCGCAGAGATTTTCGTCAATTCACCGCTTGGTCAAAATTCTTGGCCAGGTTCGCTACCGCATCGCAAAATGCTGTGTACAAAGCAACGTCGGGCGATTCAAGCAGTGGGGATGGCTTTTGATGCAACCACCCGCGGTACAGGCTAGGATGGAGATAGGTTTGCGTCGAAGCGTCGTGGTGCGTGTTAATCGTGGTTGCCCCCCAACCTCTGACGTGGAGCAATACTGATCGATCCGTGCCGTAATTCACTCTTCTAATCGTCATGAATTTTGAACCTTTACACCATGGCAATTCCTTCTTCTTAATCTGCGCGTCAGCGGCGCTTCGCTGCTCACGCTTAATTTGTTGTCTGTGGTGCCCACTATTATTGGCTGCCCCGGTTTACTGTGCCGAACCGACAAGCCTGCCGATCAGCAAGATTGCAGATCTGTTGCATACACCGAGGCACGAAGCGGTGAATCGAAATATGGTTCGAGTCCAGGCGACAATCTCGTCGGTCGGCGATGGAATCATTACCTGGCCCTCTCACGCTGGCGCGGCAAAATCATTTTGTTTGGAAGATGACACAGGAGGTATCTGGGTGCGATCGAGCCTGGCTTTGGACGAACAGCTATTTCAGGACGCCGATTTTTTATCGTCACTTACCTACGGTACAAAAATTGACCTTGTCGGACTGCTCGATGCGGGCGGCTACTCGCCTGTGTTGCTGCCGATGCAGATCACGAACTCGGGCGAGGGACATTTGCCCAATGCGAATCAGCCTGACATGAAGCGATTCCTCAATGGAGCAGAAAACATTCGCCGTGTCCGGGTCCGAGGGGTCGTCCAAAACGTCACCAAAGAGACAAAAAACTATTGGCTGCTGCGTGTCGAAACGGGCGTCGGTCACTTCTTGGTGCGATTGCCACTAGAGGATCAGTACGGGCCTGACCGGATGCTTGATGCGGAACTGGAAATCACAGGTCTTGCCGGCGCTTCGCGAAACTGGAGATCGGAATTTGTTTGTCCTCGCATGATCATTGATCGCCGCGAACACGTTCAAGTACTCAAGCCCGCACCTAAGGATCCGTTTTCAGTGGACAGGGTTTCGCTGGCGGATTTGGATGGCTTTAAGCCGGAAGGGCGTCCTTTGCATCGTCTCTGTGCTCAGGGCACGGTGACGTACTGCGACGGCGATTCTCTTCTGTATATACAGGATGAAGGAATTGGAGTGCGGGTTATCGCAAGCGACTTGGCTTCGATCGAGATCGGTCAGCGAGTCGAAGTGTCTGGCTTTATCGACAACAGTCGTTATTTCGCTGGCCTTCGTGGCGGATTGGTACGCACGCTGGGCGATCGCGAGGCAACCGTATCGGTGCTGGCGGATTTGCCCGAAATATTCGCAGAACGGACTCGGTTTGTTGCGGGCGACACCAAAGAAGTCGTCAATTATGAAGGACGCTTGGTTCACTTGGAGGGTGAAGTACTTAGTTTCCAGCCTGGTATTGGGAATTGGCAGAATCGTCTTGTCATTGACTGTGGTCAATCGACGACGACAGCGTTTTTGCCAGGCAAGGTCAAGCCTCTGCTGCCGGGGACGAAGGTCATGATGACCGGGATCGCCAACATGACATTCGCACCGCCTGATACGTCAGCGAATTTGGCCATGCCAACGGCCTTGGATTTATTGCTACGGGATGCACGTGATATTTCGATTTTGGAGCGGCCGTCGTGGTGGACGCCGCAGCGAACATTCATTGCCTTGACGATCATCACGATCGCGGCGCTTGCTGCATTTCTGTGGGCGTTTACTCTGCGAAGATCTTTGGAACATCAGACAAGTCGACTGGCCCGCGAGATGCGCATTCGTCACGACGCCTCGCTCGAATTCCAGGCAGCGATACGCGAACGCACTCGTTTGGCGGCAAACCTACACGATACCGTCCTACAAACACTCGCTGGGATCGCCTACCAGATCGATGCTTGCGGTCAGGTGGCCAACAACGACTCGCCGGATGACCATGACCATTTGCAAACCGCGAAACGCATGATCCAACGAGGCCAGAATGATTTGCGCAACGTTGTCTGGGCGCTACACTGTATGCCGCTGGAGGACGGAACGTTTGTGGATGCTGTCAATCATCTTGCTAGAAAACAAACCGTTGAACATGACACGGAGGTGTACGTCCAGTACGACGAACCCTTCCCAGTGCTCGCCGACTTCATTGCTGGAAATTTGTTATTGATCATTCAAGAGGCGATTCACAACACTATCAAGCACGCCCGTGCGACGCGTGTCGACGTCAAATTGTCTTGGGCACCTGGAGCGGATCATATTGCCGTCTGCGTCAGCGATGATGGGGTCGGGTTCGATACCGCCAACCATCTCGGTCGCTGCGAGGGACACTTTGGATTCGTGAGCATGGAGCAGCGGGTGCAACGACTGGGGGGCGAATTGACCATTGAAAGTCAGCCAGGTGCCGGGACGACGCTTCGTGTGTCGATTCCACTGAAAGAGTTCGACCCCGCAATTGCATGAAGTGCTAGGTTAATTAACGCCGTTGGCGTACTCACATCACACAGATCATTATGTCCACGCCAGAACCAATCACGCCACTACGCCTGCTACTGATTGACGATCATTCCGTGATGCGAGCGGGATTGGCAAACATGCTCAACGTGCGGCCTGAATTTGAAGTGGTGGCTGAGGCGGGGGATGGCGAAACCGGATTGGAATTGCATCAGCAGCATGCACCGGATGTGACACTACTGGACATTACAATGCCTGGCATCGGTGGAATTCAATGCTTGAAACGGATCAGGGAGCGGACTTCCGACGCCAAGGTGATCATATTGAGTTCATCCGAGATCGAAGCTGACATGCATCAGGTGATGGCATTGGGGGCGAGTGGTTACATCACCAAGTCCGCTCTGCCTGCCGAATTAGTCTCGGCAATCTTGGCTGTCGGGCGAGGTGAGAGGTCGTTTGCGAATCACATATTGCGAAAGTTAGAGAATTACTCGAACGCGCCCACATTGACACCTCGAGAGACCGAGGTCTTACATTTGCTGCGAAAAGGAATGAGTAATCCTGATATTGGGATGACGCTGCAGATCACACCTCGCACCGCAAAGGCTCACGTGGCAGCCATTCTGGTTAAGCTCGAAGCACACGACCGAGCCGCCGCCGTAGCCCGAGGATTCGAACTCGGGCTGCTTCGTCCCTGACAGCGTTTTCTGAAAACGCCAGCAATTTCACTTCCTTTCGATTGAAGAAGATGACCGAACATCATTGCCCGGTGGCAAACATTTTCTAAAGCCGGCTCGATCTCTTCGCCGTGTGGGTGAACATGCTGTGGTTCACCGAAAATTCTCTGGAAATTGCGCGATACTGGCCGATCGGCCAATAGTTTCGCGATTACCCGTATCCGTACATTAGTGAGAACACCGGCACCGTAGCGAGCATCTCGGGAATGCAGTCCCGGCAATGAAAGTGCTTTTTCGCAGTGGCTACTTTATTCCTGTCCACAAGCGATCTCCCTACGGCAGCTTTCGGTGTTTGGCGGCATGGTTACGGGACACCCGCATTGGGTTCCTTTTCTTCAAATTTACACGAACGAATTCTCAATCAATGTTTAAAAAACTAGCCCTCTCGCTGTTGGTTTGTTTTCCATTGGTCGTCGTTGGCTGTGGAGGTGGCGGCGGAGAAAACTCAACGCCAGCTGCGAATGACTACGACGCTTACATTGCAAAGCATCCTGAGGCGGCGATCCACGTAGAGGATCCGCCAGAATAATCGTCGCAAGACTGAAACGATTGCATGTCCTGGCGCGACTGTTCTTTCACGCAGTTTTCTTGTCACTTTTTTGTAGGGGTTTGTACTATGTCTTTTCGTGTAAAACGACAGGCTTTCACGCTTGTTGAGCTGCTGGTAGTGATCGCAATTATAGGTGTGCTCGTGGGGCTGTTGTTGCCTGCGGTGCAAGCGGCTCGAGAAGCGGCTCGGCGGATGAGTTGCAGTAATAATTTTAGACAGATTGGCCTCGCGGTTCACAACTATCACGCTGCCTACAATCGGTTGCCGATCCACGGCGGAGGCACGCTCGATATCGGTACCAGCAATGCATGGGAAAGCGGGACGTCCGCTGCACCCGCAGGCCGTAACGCACTAAATCTTTCTTCCCTAGTTGCACTCACCCCATTCTTCGAGCAACAGGCTGTTTGGGAGCAAGTCGTCAATCCGTATCAGGTGACCTCTGGTGCTGCCATCGGTCGTGTCTTCCAACCCATGGGGCCTGACCCAAATCGCAGCATTAGCAATATTACCAATGCGGTGGGCGGTAGTTATGCTCCCTTTGAAACTGACATTGCCTCACTGCGTTGCCCCAGCGATCCTGGTGTTGGCTTGCCTGCTCAGGGGCGTACGAACTATGCCGTGTGTGCTGGTGATTCGGTATTCATGGGCAACTCAGGTATTCCGAACTCCGTAACGGGCAAACCAAGCAGTGGTACCTCGGAGGACGTTCGCACATGTCAGCGTGGATTTTTCGTGCACCGCTCGGCAATGTCGTTCCGAGATATTTTGGACGGACTAGCGAACACGATCTGCATGGGCGAGATTGTGACCGATCTTGGGGATCAAGATAAGCGAACGCACGCGGCGGCCATCACGGGTGACCTTGCCGTCGCCGGTGGTGCTTTGAGTTGTTCTACTTTCACGGATCCCACGCGACCTCAGTTCTGGTCGTCAACGGCACCGCTGACCGGCACGGCCGAGAATAAGCGAGGCTACAAGTGGGCCTACTCGCGACCACTGTACACTCAGTTCAATACCATTCGTCCACCGAATCAAGAAGTTTGCATGGGGTCGGCAACATCCGGCGGTGCTCTGTCAGTGGGCTCTCACACCAGTCCGGGAATCGTACCAGCGGGTAGTCGTCACCAGGGCGGTTGCCATGTGTTGATGGGCGACGGTGCGGTGAAGTTTATCACCGATTCGATCGATGCCGGAGACCAGAGCAGTTCGATGGTCCAACGTGTCAATAGTATTTGGACCGGTCCGTACTTGGATGCGGGGCGAGCCAGCCCATTTGGACTCTGGGGCGCACTCGGTACTCGTGCAAACAAAGAAACAATCTCGGCAGAGTTTTAGTGCGTCAAGCTTGGACGTTGATTTTTACGAGGCCATTGGGTGTCTTACTCGATGGCCCTTTTTGACGTAGCGGAATTCGTCAACGGCTTGTTGATTTAGTGAGCCGCTCGCGCGTCAGCGTCCGGGTCCCACGCACTACCCGGTGCCTTACGGCCCACGGCTCACTGTTGCGATTTGCATTTGGATTAAATTAACAAGCCGTCAAGAATTTCGGCCGCGATCGCGGGTTGAACGAAAGTCACGCGTGATCTCCGCTACCGGTGCATCGGATCGGTGCGTTGATAACGCGTCTCTAATTGAAGTTAAATTAGGAATGCGTCGTAGGAAATTTAAACTCTATTTTATTGCACAACCATTTGGAGTGTTTCGTTATGTCAAAGATGTTGCGTCGATCATTTTTGAAGAAGTCTGCCGTCGCGGGAATGTTCATGGGGATTTCCGCAAAGAGCTACAATGCAACTTTTGCTGCTGAAGCACCGAGTGAGCGGGTTCGCGTGGGCATGATTGGTGTTGGCAATCAAGGCGGTCCGCGAAACAACATGAACTATTTCATAAACAACATCGAGGCGATGTGTGACCTGGATACACACTTTCTCACCGAAGCAGCAGCGTATCTTGACAAGAAAGCGGGTCGGTCTGCGGTGATGACCGACGATTACCGTCGGCTACTGGATTCGAAAGAACTCGACGCGGTCGTCGTGACAGTGCCTGATCAGTGGCATGCGTTGATGACGATCGAGGCCTGTCAGGCTGGCAAAGACGTTTACTGCGAGAAACCTCTGACTCTGGTGATCGGCGAAGGCCGTCCGATGATCCAAGCGGCTCGCAAACACAAACGGGTTGTGCAGACCGGTTCGATGCAGCGTAGTGGACTTGAATTCGAATTGGTTACGAACCTGGTGCAATCAGGCGCGATTGGCAAAGTGAAGGAGGTCAACGTCACCCTGCCGGGACCCAACTGGATCGATCATGCGAAGTCGTCGGTACCCGATAGTTCTCCGCCGAGTGGCTTCGATTTCGACCGTTGGCTGGGCCCTGCTCCGGCACGTCCTTACAACAAGAATCGCGTTCATTATCTGTTCCGGTTTTATTGGGACTACAGTGGTGGCCAGCAGACGAACTTTGGCGCTCATCATCTTGATATTGCCCAGTGGGGTCTGGGGATGGATGACAGTGGTCCGATCAGTGTGGAAGGAACCGCGGTTTACAATCCGAATGGTTGGTACGAGACGCCGGACCAAACGGTCATGAAGTACCAATACGCCAATGGAGTGACGATGAATTGTCGACAGACTCCTGGTACCCAAAGCAATAAACAAGGAACGGAGTTTATTGGCGAAAAGGGAAGTGTGTTTGTCTGGCGAGGCGGGTTGGTAGCGAGTTCTCCTGAGATTTTGAAATCGGTCGAAGTGCCCAAGCCTCTGGTCCACACCGGCAGCGTTGTCACACTTCCAGACGCTGAAAAAAGGTACGCGAACATCGCGCATGTTCAGAATTTTATTGATTGTGTCAAAACACGCGAGACGCCGGCCGCTGATATCAGCATCGGGCATCGTAGCGCCACCGTTTGCCATCTCGGAAACATCGCCGTGCGATCGGGGAAGAAGATCAATTGGGATCCACAAACCGAAACCATTGTCGGTGACGCGGATGGGGCAAAATGGCTTACAAAAGATTATCGAGCGCCGTACAGCCTTTCGTAGCGTTAGCTTGTGCGGAATTTTTTCAGTTAGCAAACAACTCTTAGGCCTCCTCAATTCGGACTGATGCCGGGGCGGCAATTCGCTTTCAAAGGAACATCATCGTGCAAAGAGAACAAATAGGACTTCGACGTCGAGAATTCATTTCTGGATCGTTGCTAACGGGATTGGCTGCCGTTGCCGCTGGCCCGCTGGCTCATGCGGCGGAGGCAGCAAAAAATGAATACCGAATTTGCGTGTTTGAAAAGTATCTTCAGGACCTGTCCTACGACGAGCTCGCTGATGTGATCGCGGAACTCGGCTTTGTCGGTATCGAGGCAACGGTTCGCAATAAAGGTCACGTTTTGCCCGAACGCGTCGAAGAAGACCTGCCCAAGCTGGTGGAAGCACTGAAGAAACGCGATTTGGAAGTAACCACGATGGCGACGGACGTGTTAAATCCGTCCGAGCCGTTGAGTGAAAAAGTATTACGTACTGCCAAGTCGTTAGGGATCAACTCCTACCGAATGGGGTTTTACCAATATGATCTCAACAAACGAATCCTTCCTCAGTTGGCAGAGATCCGGCCGCAGGTGCATGAGCTCGCAGCTTTTAACCGCGAATTAGGTGTGACAGCGTATTATCAAAACCATTCGGATGCAAAGTATGTTGGCGCCACGTTGTGGGACATGTTCGGTTTGCTCAAGGGCATTCCCAAGGATCAAGTCGGACTCGCGTTTGATATCCGCCACGCCACTGTCGAAGCCGGTCTGTCCTGGCCCGTGATTTACGATGTCGTCAAGCCGCATGTCGGCGCTCTGTTTGTCAAAGATTTCCAGTGGGATGGCCGCAAGGCCGAACATGTGCCGTTGGGAACGGGACGTGTTGATCCAAAATTCTTCGACATCGTCAAAGCAGATGGATTCGATGGCCCTATTTCGCTGCATGTGGAGTATCTCGACAAAGAGGGCACGCAGGCTAACATCGAGGCACTGCGACGTGACCTCAAGGTATTGCGAAATTGGCTCAGCTAAAGTTCGCGTTCAGTACAAGTAACCTACTACATCCCCAGCAATGGCTTCCTGGAACTATTCCCCATGCCAACAAGTGTCGCCTTTAGCTCCGTGAAAACTGCGTGTTTGCGTACTCTCGCGAAGCTAAAAACGCCTAACGATATCGGCACGCGATTGTCCCGAACTTTGATGTGCGTACTTTTCGTTCTCTTGGCGGGCGATGTTTCCGCCGTCGAGATTCGCATCACTCCTGATTCCGATTTAAAACCCGTGCTTAAACAGGTCCAAGCTGGGGATGTGATTGTGCTGGCCAACGGCACCTGGACGGATCCAAAACTGAAGTTTGAATCACTCTCGGGTACGGCGGAGCAGCCGATTCGGATCAGGGCTGAGTCAGCGGGCCAAGTGGTGCTCACTGGTGCGATTGAGTTTCGCGTGTCCGGAACTCACGTGACGGTGTCCGGGTTATCGATTCGTAATCCCAGCGGCACGAGCGACGTCTTTGACTTCCGCACCCATAGCTCGGTCCATGCGCATGATTGTCGAATTTCCGATTGTTCGTTCGAGCAGACGGAACCCGGCAGCGACAAGGAATCGCGTTGGATGAATATTTACGGGACCGGCAACCGGGTCGACCACTGCTATTTTGCTGGGAAAACGAACGCGGGCACAACGCTGGTCGTGTGGGTCGCCGAAACGCCCGGATCACACCGCATCGATCACAACCATTTCGGTCCACGGCCCGAGCTCGGCAAAAACGGCGGTGAGACGATTCGGATCGGGACAAGCGATGTTTCCGAATTTAATAACAAGACGATTGTGGAGGAGAACTACTTCGAACGCTGCAACGGCGAGGCAGAAATTGTCTCCAACAAGTCCTGCGAAAATATCTATCGACATAACCTTTTCGAGCGGTGCGAGGGCGCGTTGACGCTGCGTCATGGACATCGATGCGTCGTCGATGGCAATGTCTTTCTAGGTCACGAAGAAAATCGAACTGGGGGCGTGCGGATCATCGGTAGCGATCATCGCGTAACCAATAACTACTTCGAAGGCTTACGCGGCGACGCCGAGCGTGCTGCGATCTGCTTGATGAACGGAATTCAAGGCGGTCCGCTGAACGGCTACGCGCCTGTTCGCAATGCTCTGATCGCACACAACACCGTCATTGATTGTAAGGTCTCGATGGAAATTGGCGTCAGTTCCAAGAAAAAGGCCACCGTTGTTCCTTCGGATTGTCGCGTTAGCCACAACGCGTTTCTGCCTGGCAAATGGGAACTGTTCCGCGTGCAAAACGAGCCCAGTCAATTCAGCTGGATCGGCAACAAGTGTCAATTGGAAACGACCCGTGGCGCGGATCTGGTAGAGATTGAACGCGTGGATATCAAGCTGGCGCGAGGAAAGGATGGAATTCTCCGGCCGTCGGACTCGAAATCCTTGCACAGTGATCAACCGTCTGATGTTCAGACTGACATCGACGGGGAAATTCGCAATTCGGATCTGGCAGGTTGTGATGATCCAAGCACGCCTGTCACAATCCGTGATCTTGCGATAACGACAGGCCCAAGCTGGCGTAGACCACTCAAACTGTAAACGTCACGTCGCTGAAATTCTCGATCCACTCAGATGATTAGACCGCATTCGTTCGCGGCGAACTGGCAATACCATCTACGTTGGAACCAAGCGGGAGGCCTTTCTAGCGGTGCGGCGCAAGCTTGGTTCGATAAACAATTGGGTTTGCTATTGGATATTGGGGGTGAGTTTTTTTCAGGCCTCTTTTGCAGTTACCTCTCCACCGAAGGTGGTGGAGACGTGGCAGAAAACCAGCGCAACTAAAAATTGCGGCAATACCCAAGCTTTCAGCGGAGCACCGCACCGGTGCCCAAAAAGTAGATGGCATGAGGCCACCGCCGTGCGGAGTTAACTCGCAGGCTTGCGGTTGCTCCGATAAACGAATCAACAGCGAAACGAAGAACCTGCGAAGCGAATCAGCTGCGAAGCGAGGGTTTGGCAATCATTCTGGCGTCGCGGCGTCGATCACCTTGAAAAAATCTGTCATGATGGCCGCCGAGTCAAAGTTTTCCCAAAGCACCATCTTGAGCGGGTTCTTTGGACGGTCCAACCAACCTCGATTGTGTAGCGCCGGGCGAGGTATTTCGACGGCTTTGCCCAATCCTGGGTTTTTCAGTACAGCAACCGCCGTGGCGTCGAAGAAGGAACGGAACGGCGGATCGCCATGCTGCGGTGCGTGCTGGTACAGGCTGACCGAATAGTCGCCAAAGTTGCCAAAACTCCCACCATGACGTCCTTCAATTTTTAAGTCGACTTTGGGGCCTTTTCCAGGCATCTTGTCAAAAATGTCCTGCTGGAAAGCCTTCACGCCCCAGCTTCCCGATGGATCGTTGTAACGCACCGTCACCATTTCAAAGTCGACCGGCAGTGACAGCACGTAGTCGATACAGTTCAAATCCGCCGTCATGTTGTACTCGCCCGCTTGGGGATAGTTCGACCCGAGCCAAACGATCCTGACGTTGGGGATGATCGAGGGATCCTTTGCAAGCGCCAACGCGATGTTGGTCAGCTTTCCAATCGGCAAAAGCACGAGTTTGCGATCGGATGGTTTCTTCGCTTGGGCGATAATGAAATCAACCGCTTCTTTGCCGTCGTAGGACGCTTCATGAATGTGCGGCAGGATTTCCGCAAATCTGCCGTTGGCTCCTTTGAACATGGGCAACTGAGGATAGAAGCCGCACAGTTTGACGACGCGGACAGCCTCCGCCATTTGCTCGTCGACATCCCCGCCATTGTGCGTTTTGTTGACGGTGATGCCCTCGACGTCAAAACGGTCTTGACTCAATAACGCATAGGCGATCGCGTGTTGGTCATCGGTTTCGTTGTTCGCGTCCGAGTCGATCAGCAGCCGGATCTTCGGTCCGTCATCGGCACTGGCGACGGAGATCATCGCAGCCCAAAACAGTGTGATTAAAATGCTGCTTTTGATTCGATTCATTCTAGCGTTCTTTTCGTTTTCGTTGGCGTTTGGGTTTGACATCGACAAAGTAGGCTCCGCGGACCGATTCGCACTTTGGCGACTTATTTCAGAAGTATCACTCGGTCCCATTCTTGTTTCGCAGAGAGGCGTTATCAAGATGAGAGAGCCGAGGGTGGCGCCATAATCGCAACGTTTCCCAATCACTCCAGCGTCATCACGTGGCAGTCGCGTCCGATCGCCCCCGGGCAAACGCACGTTCGCACACTCTCACGCGGCAGCGGACATGTTTTCGAGGCATTCCGGCACGTTGGCCATGCAGAACTGTTGGTACAGTTGGCCGTCCAGTTCATTGCGTTCGGTCACCACGACCAACGTGGGGTTCTTCATCGCTAGTTTCTGCAGTAGTTTGCCCCTTTAGCAGCACATCGAAATGCTTTTGCCGCCCCCTTGTCGATTCGACTGGTACCGTTCGCTTTCGCAAAACGTATCGAAAGCAATACGTTCCGGCCCGTATGTTTTACTTGGGATTTCAAGTGCTCGGTGCGGGCGGTGCGCTCTCTGATGCTTCGTTTCACCTGGGCAGACAGCGGAATTGATTTGAGTCGTTACCGGAAATCGAATCGTGGCCCTAAGAAGACACGCCCTGAGCGAACGAACGAAACGAAGTCTGTGCATGTCTCATCAAAACGAATCCTCGATAAACGCAAGGAAAAGTGATGTTGAAAGCCCTGGTCGTCAAGGCTTTCGAACCACGCGCCGGCCGCCTGTGAAACGATTGACGGCCTTTCGTTGGTGCGTCGGTTTCCGCTGCCTCGGTACCCTCCCCGGAGTACTCGCGGAAGACTCGTTTTCCGACCCTCCCGTCTTCGCCGTGAGGGTGAAACACGCTAGCCCCGGTTTTGGTTGCGAACATGCTGCAGGTGCGTTTCGTTGAGCTCACGCAGCGGTGGTAAGCGGATTCACCACTAACGTGGGTGAATCATTTTGTAGCGAAACTCGCCAAGAGTTTCGGCGGGGCATACGCCACCGAGCGAAAGTCACGCACGCCGCGTGTTTTCGCCGTGACCAAGGTGGAAAGGACTCTTTCTCGTCTGCTCGTTGGATATTAGCGGTGCGGCATACAAGTGAACGGCGTCGTGTGCTCGGATGTTCACATGGGGTTCAATCCGATGCCAGTCTCTTTCCGTACGCTCTTCACTATTGGACATCAGTCATCAAAAAGCTGTCCACGATGCTCTTCTGGTCTTCGTATGGACGAACTTGTTTTCGTTTTAGATCCGAATGATCGCGTTGCGTAATAATTCTCTGGGGACGTCGTTTGTATGACGAAAAGATTTTGAAAATAGCGTAGCCTAGGCTTCCAGCCTGGGTTTGCTGTGATTCCCAGGCTGGAAGCCTAGGCTACGTGAGGTGAATTGACGCGTTTTAGCCCGCACGCAACGTTTAGCATGCGAGGTGTCACAGCAAGGTCTCATGTCGTGATGCACGTAAATGGTGCCAAATGGAAAGACGGAAATGCCTGTTCACGATGGCAGATTGCCTTGGAAAAGCACGATGAAAATATAGCTAGCACAATGTTAGTGCTCCGCTGCCACAGCCAGTCTAGACGCCGCAAAAATTCGCAGTCCAGGACGCTCCGGTACCTCGTCTAGAGTGGGCAGGACACCCGCGGGCCGTTGCGGATCTCCCGAAGTGTTGCCAGGATGCAACCGCTTGTGCTAGAATTGCTTCCGTTGTGTCGACAGTCTATAGAAGCCGCCGGAAAGGGATGCGAATCGACACAAGTCAGTTCATCGGGAAATGATTTTTTCTTCGTTTTGGGAGAGTGCGATTGGGGCAGCGGTGCAAGTCCGTTGCGCCGTTGCTGGAAAGTCCTGTGATGCGGCTGATCCGAAATCCCGCAGGACACTCGTCGGTAATCAGCACGGCGTGATCCGCTGAGGCTGTGCCGCAAACGCATGCCTGTTAACTCGTCAAACCTTCTCGTTCTTATCATTTGCGTACAAGGAGTTTTTTATGTTTCGTCCTCGATATCGAACAGGCTTCACGCTTGTTGAGCTTCTCGTTGTCATTGCAATCATCGGCGTGCTCGTTGGATTGTTGTTACCAGCAGTTCAAGCGGCTCGTGAGGCCGCGAGGCGGATGAGTTGCAGCAATAATTTCAAGCAAATCGGCTTGGGATTACACAATTACCATTCCGCTTATAACCAACTGCCGATTCACGGTGGTGGAACCGACAACATTTCCAATGCGGCGTTTGACGGTTTCAACATGCGGGGCAATACACGACGCGATCTCAGCTGCTTGGTCGGTTTGACGCCGTTCATAGAGCAACAGGCGTTGTGGGAGCAGATTTCCAGTCCCAGGGATTTAGACGGTGATGGAACGGTCGATGTACAGTCGATGGGTCCAAGTCCGCATCGATCGTTGGCGCACCACAACAACAACGGTCGATATGAACCGTGGTTGACCAACATTGCATCATACCGTTGTCCAAGTGATCCCGGCGTGGGGCTGCCGGCTCAAGGACGTACAAACTACGCCGTTTGTTCGGGCGACTCGATCGATATGGGGGCCGACGGGCCAGTCGATAGCGATGGGAATCCTCAATTTGCCCAACGCGTTCGAGCGGCCCAGCGTGGTGTGTTTGTGCATCGACAGGCCATGAAATTTCGTGACATCTTGGACGGTTTGGCGAACACGATCTGTGCGGGTGAGATTGTTACCGATTTGGGTGACCGCGATGTTCGGACGCATGCGGGCAACAGTGGTTCGACTCCCATTGTTCGCATGGGAAACAATCGCACCTGTGATGCAATGCGTGATCCGCAACGACCTCAGTTCTGGGCCAGTGGTGCAACGTTGACCGGTGGTGGCGAAGAACGGCGAGGATACAAATGGGCATTTTCTCGCCCGCTGTATACCCAAATGAATACCATCTTGCCGCCAAACGGCGAGGTATGCATGGGGTCAAATCACGAATCGCAAGGCATCGTTCCGCCAGGCAGCCGGCACCAAGGCGGATGCCATGTGTTGTTGGCCGATGGAGCCGTCAAATTTATTACCGATTCGATTGACACAGGCAATTTGGGGCGTGGCCAGGTTGGGAATCAAGCCAACCACGACGATCCTCAATCCGTACCAGGTGCGCCGAGCCCGTATGGTTTTTGGGGAGCATTGGGGACGCGTGCTTCCAAGGAAGTTATCGACGAAGAACTTTAATCGATCGACAAACTGTTATCGGGCTTCCGTTTCGATCGTTTGGAGACGGAAGCTTTTTTTGTGAACCCAATTCTTAAGATTAGGTGTTTTCTATGAGCCGATTGGCAGCTTTTTCTGCAGCTTTGTTTTTGCTTGTTCCCATGATGGGATGTGGCGCTGGCAACACGGGACCGACCGCGGATCCGGATGAATTGAGTGCTTACTTGGACGAACATGGTGACCAAACGACGCCCGAGGAAGATTTGGTGCCAGTCGAGTAAACAGTTGGTTGCAACGACATTACACTGGCGTCGGCGGATTGCTCGACAGCAATGGTGGTAGCGACGACTTGATTCACGAAAAAACCTTGTTCGCCACGCAGGCGAGCGAGGTTTTTTTCCTTCGTAGCGGAACTCGTCAAGAGTTTCGAACCACGCGCCGGTCGCCTGCGAAACGATTGACGGCCTTTCAGTGTTACCTCGGTTTCCGCTGCCTCGGTGCCCTCCCCGGAAAACTCGCTGAATACTCGTTTTCCGACCCTCCCGTCTTCGCCGTGAGGGTGAAACGAGTTGGTTCCGCAGCAGAGCGATCGTTTTTGAGGTGGGCCTCGTCTTTTAATGGAACGGTGTGCCGAAGAGGTCCATTACAGTTCTTGTTTGACCTCGGACAATAAACGAGTGACGTCCTTTTGCAGCCGCATCATCGTCGCGCTGAAACGCAGGTAATCCGTCCCCGGCCGCTCCGCTGCCTGCTCGATTGCCTTGATTCGTTGGGACAGTGCATGGAAGTCACGAATGGTCGATTGAGACAGATAAGGACTACTGCGGATCGTCTTCAAGTGCTCGTCCATGTTCTGCTGTAGCAACGTGACGGTGTGTTGAGGTCCCTCGCTTTGCAGTGCGGCGCGAAGCAGACGCGCCGGCTCGGCGGGAATCAGTTCGAGCAAATCGTCGGCCCCCCGAGTCGCAGTGACTCGCGCGGCCTGATGCCGCATCACGTCGGGGACGTTCACGTTGGCCTCGAGTAATCGAATCCCCGCGAGTGTGGCAAGGCGCTTGAACACCACGCGGTTCTCATGCAGCTGAGCATTTCGTCCGGCCTGTTGCGCGGTTAGACCTCGCACGTGGTCGAGTGCCTTGACCAGATCTTGTCCAGGGATCCCAAACGCGATTCCCTGGTGAGCTTGGTGTCTTGGTTTGTTCTTGAACGAGTCGTCGAGTCGAGCGAGGCTTTCGTGAATCCACTTTTCTCCTTCGTCGGTCGCTTTCATCGCGATCACACCAACGACTTGGTCGAGTTCGTTCAAAATGGGGCCGCCACTGGACCCGGAATCAATCGATGCATCGACTTGTAGAAAATCGTATCCTTCCACTCGGACCATCGAGCGGACGGTCCCCTTTACGACCGCGTCTCGAAGCGTGACCCCTGAACCCATTGTTGGGTTTCCCCGCAGCTGAACCGAATCACCGATTGGCGAGTGTCCGTCGTGCGCCACCGCCAAGGGGGCTTGCTGGGTTTGAACCGAGAGGATGGCGAGGTCTCGATCAACATCCCCCAACAGTACGCCATGAACCTTCGGCGAATCCCGCTGCTCGGGGAACACGATCTTCAGCTCACTTGCGACCGCGTCTTCGATGACATGATAATTCGTAATCAATAGATTGGGAGCTGCAAGGAACCCACTGCCATGACCAAGTGGATATTCGATCAAGGCAACCGAATGAGCCGGTGTTGGTTTGCCGCGAGGCTTGTAGCGGCTGAGTTCAGACTCGTGAATCGACTGGTATTGCAGCTCGGTGATGCGGAAGCTACTGAATAGTGTTTCTATAAAAAGTCGGTCGCTGGGGACTCTGAAATTGGGGTGCAGAGTCAATCGCGATGGATCGCCGGCCCAATCGACAATCGTTTTATCGTCACACGTGATATGGAGATGACTGTTGTGAACCGTGCAAACGATTTCGGATTCACGCCCGGTCGTAAATACAGGCTTCCGGTAAAACGTCGAATTCGAAGGTTCATTCTTTCCGTCGATCCAGGCCAATCCGGATCTCTTCGGGCGGCCGTAATCAAAGATGGCGAGTACTTGATGCCGATTGCCGACCGCGAGACCAATGTTTAGCGACCCCGAATCAATCTGACGCTGCGCGACGAGTCGCAGTTGGTACGAACCGGAAACGGGATGCGGGATCACGATTCGGGCCCGCGATGATCCTAACGACATGATCGCGTTTGCGTCGCGCTGCCACTTTCCTGTTTGTTTGTCTTTGGCAGGGTCGATCATCGCCAGCAAATCGACGGCTTCGCCTAGCACGTCCGGCACGATACCAGGTTTGAATTTCTCGGTTTGTTTCCGTTCATGCAGCCAGGCTTGCACTAAATCGCGGTCCGGTTGACTGAGTTTGATGATTGAAATTGTGATTGCCGTGCGATCGGCTCGTTTCAACGTCACTTCGGTATCGTTTGCTTCGATCAGTTCCGCATCCACTGAGTATCTGCCGTCGCTGGTCGTCCAGGTACGCACCTCCCCTGCCGAGCAGGGCTGTGAAAGGAGAGTCGAAAAGACCAGGAAGAGGAGGGCACGAAGCTGGGGTACCGTCATTCGTCAACTCGATTAGTCAAGTGGATTCGCTGTGTCGGAAGATTAAGTGTCTACCCCGATGATACTCGATGACCATGGTTCGATTTGAGGAAACGAAGCGATTGCGTCCTGGGGCAGGAGGGCGGCGGTACGAGATGCTGGCGAAGGTAGCTAAGGGCGAATGCGGCCGCGCCCCTTTTTTTCGTAGTGAAACTCGCCAAGAGTTTCGGCGGGGCATACACCATCGAACGAAAGTGTTGACGACGTCGTCACGCTGCATTATCAATTTGGATTATCAACTCGAAGGGGCATTTCATGAACTTCCGTCTTCCAGCTCGATCGTTCTTGTCCGGCACCGCCGCTGCGATGATGGTGCTCGCCGTCTCTGGGGTTGCCGCCGAGGTCGCCGCTCCGTTGCCAGATCCCGACGGCAAGCCGGCCGACATGTCCAAGCCTGTGCAGGTCTACATCCTGTTGGGACAATCCAACATGCTGGGGGCCGGCAAGGTCACGGGGGACAAGGAAGGTTCGCTTACCTACGCGGTACAGCAAAAAAACAAGTATCCCTACCTCGTCGACGACGAAGGCAAATGGAGTGTGCGGAAGGACGTGCGATATGTGCGTGTGATGGGAAGCGGCACCGGAGCGATGCGGCAGTTCAACAATGATTGGATGGCTATCCAAGGCGGTAAAATTGGTCCCGAGCACGGCATCGGACACTACGTCGGTCACGCCATCGACGCGCCCGTGTTGATCCTCAAAAGTTGCATCGGCAACCGCAGCCTAGGCTGGGATCTGCTACCGCCTGGCAGCGAACGCTACGAGGTCGAAGAGACGGACAAGAAAACGGGAGAAACGAAGACCTTCGTCTATGCCGGCTACAAGGACTCGCCCGATAAGTGGGAAAAGGGCACCGAGCCGCAAGCGATCAACTGGTACGCCGGCATGCAATACGACGGCGACATCTCCAACGCGAAGCAGGTGCTAGCCGAACTCGACAAGGTTTACCCGGGGGCGAAGACGTATGAGGTCGCAGGTTTCTTCTTCTGGCAGGGTGACAAGGATCGCTACAATGCGGCTCATGCCCGCCGATACGAACAGAATCTTGTTCATCTGATCAAACTGCTGCGTAAGGATTTTGATGCGCCCAATGCAAAGTTTGTCTGTGCCACGCTGGGCCAGACCGTGAGGGGCGCCGAAGGCAACGAGGGACTCATTCTGGATGCCCAACTAGCCGTCGCTAGCGGCAAGTACCCTGAGTTCAAGGGCAACGTCGCCTGCGTGTACACGAACCCTCTCAGTATGGGTGGCAGCTCCAACAGCCACTACGGCGGCAATGCCGAGACCTACATGAACGTCGGCGAAGCGATGGGCAAGGCGATGGTTGAAATGCTGGAAAAATAGGGTTGCTCGGATTCAGACTTGATCATTCATTGGTGCAAACGGAACCTGTTCGGGGAATGGATTGCCTTTCCTGAATAGGTTTTCAATACCGGTGTCATTGTGGATTCCTCATTCCGGATGACTACCGATCCATGGATCCAGAATTGTTGGAGCTGATTCGATCGGCGGTGGACCCGATCATCGAAACCACGATCCATCGATTGACATGATAGATCGGCCTATCGACGTCGCGGTGGTCGAGCCGAGTCGCGAGCACAGCATCTGCACTTAAGCTGCATGACGTAGCACCAAGTGGTCTCAGGTAGTCGGAGTTGTTGGTTCGTGAATCGCGGCAAACTTTGCCTTGATTTCCGGACGATTAAGAGTCCGTAACGCGAGATACCCAAATACGAGACCGAATGGAAAACCAGTGAACACCCAGGGAAACATCGCCAGTTTCGCTGTGAAAAGGGAGAGCCGGAAATTCTGAAAGCGACGCATCTTAACCGTGCCCCACCAGATGAAACCGCTCAGAACGGCGTAGATGCTGTGCTCGACAGTCACAAACAAGTACTGCTTCCTTGGCGTGTCCAGTACAGTACGTTTTACGACCCAACCCAAAACTGGCAACATCAGTACGGAAGCGCGTCCGATTCTGGCAGGTACCGGCCGATCGTTGAGAAGATCATATCCTGACGCCAGAACCCCAAGCGACATCAGAATACAGACTAAGCCTGTTGTTACAGCGAGTCCTCGTGCGGCATGTTGCAAACGACGAGCCGAATCCGTGTGTGGGTGTGTGTCATTCATTGGTGTTCTGTTTCTTGGGCAGTCAAGCTACTAACACGATAGATCACGTAGCCAAGCGTCTCTCTCGTTTACGGTGCCGAAAATCATGTCAAATATTCAATCGCATGCTTGGCAAGCATATGGAGCAGGTGGTACTCGCTGGCGTTTCTACACGCAACGTTATGAAGCATTTTTTGTAACCCGAATGCGCTAGTTATGAAGTTTAGACGTTCTTCGGGCCAAAGGCCCAACAATTTGCCTAGCCTGGCCCAACGGGCCAGGTTTTAGATGCAAAGAAACCTAAGGGCCAAAGGCCCGGCCATTTGCTAGCCGCCCTCATTAAGTCCCAGCAAACGCCCGGGCCGTTGGCCCTTCAATTCATTGGTTTTCTTGGTCCCAGCCCGTTGGGCTGGGCTAGGTAAACGTCCAGGGCTTTGCCCCTAAATACAAAAGCGCAACTTCAAAATGCGTAAGCGAGGGTTTCTTGAACTGTCTCCGGTTCCTCGCTTACGCGTTACATTGCGGCGGGTTCTTTGGTAATTCGCTAACCGCGACGGATGTCTAACCGCCCTGTACTTCTGGGTTGACACAGCGCTCCAGAAGGACTCGGCTGCACAGTGCCACTTTTTCCTTGTCTCGAATGCGTCCAATGAGTCGATGGTAGCTATACAGCACCTTGAACAGATGGCCAAACGCCAACCAATAGCCATTGGGATTATTCTTCACATTCCAAGGTCCATTCCACTGCTTCTGGTTGTCTTCGTTCTGCCAAAAATCCTTGTTCATGATATCGGCCAGTGTCGATTCACGTTCATCCAACGGGTGCTCGGCCGGATCGAAATCGGGAACGGGTTCATCGATGTGGGCCTGGTGCCCCAACTGCCCCGCCTTCGCTAATTCGGTGTAACCCATTGCATCCAAACTCATTAGCGCCTCGGTGTGCGTTGTCATGTGAGTAAAGTTCGGACGTTTTACGGTTGGGTGCCCCAACAGTGGTTTGAATCGGGCGAGGCTGTCAAACAACGCTTCGATCATTGCTTGAGTGTCGGCATATTCCGAAACGACTCTGGGTTGGCTCGGCGTTTTTTGTGCGATTTGGGCGTTGTGACCGCACAAAAGTTTGATCAGTCGAGGGTCAGCCATGTGCGGTACATCTCGTAGGGCTCGAACCGAAAGTGCGGTGTAGATGACGGCGTGGCCGTGTGCCCGCAAGCCTCCTTGAACCGCGGGTTCTAATGAGCGGGGGACGTCTTCGACGAGTGGAACATCAGCAGACATGTTTTCAAAGGGAGTGAATTGCTGGCGGTGGGTCGCGATTAACGAATCGAGTTGCTTCTTGATGCTGTCCACGATTGCATCGCTGAACCGATTCTCGTTGCACATGTAGTAGCCAGCAAGCACTGCGGCACCCAAGTGGGCATTGAACCATCCATTGGACCGCGCCATGCCGATCAGGCCTAACTCGAGATACGACTCGTCAAGGGATGATTTGGTCGATGTTTCGTCGTTGTCAGCCGCTTCGGCGACACCATCAAAGAGACCTGGAATCCCCAGACCACCAATAATTCCAGCGGATAGTTGCACGAAGTCGCGGCGAGCCAGTGTGAGTCCCGCGTTTTCCGATGATTCCATCTTTCAACTCCTAAAGAGGACGTAAAGATTCTAAAGCATTCAGCGATGCCGGTTGGTTTCGTTGCCGATGGTGCGCATTGTACTCGACTTCACGAGCGCTGGTTCCCGGGCTCCTTGCCTGGGAACCCGATGCTTCGCAGGCTCCTTCCTGCGGAGGGGACATCCTGGCCGGCGATTTTCTGAGAGCGCAGCCAATCTGTTGGTCTGAAATTAGCACTGCACGAAAACGTGGGCATTGTTGGCCGCAGGGGGCGAATGCCGGCGGTCCTGGTAAAAAGTAGGGTTTGTCCACTCCGCTCGATTAACGCGTCGAGCGAGATTGCACTGAATCCTGAATGATTTTTTTGGAGAGATTGACTGTGGTTTCAAAGATCGAAGATTATGCGTTGTTAGGCGATTGCCGTGGCGCCGCGTTGGTCGACAAAACGGGTTCGATGGATTGGCTATGTCTTCCCCGTTTTGATTCGGCCGCATGTTGCTCGGCACTTCTTGGCAACGAAAGCCACGGTTTTTGGAAGATCTCGCCAACCGACCCCATCCGCAAGGTTCAACGTCGCTATCGCCCGGGAACGCTGATCCTCGAGACCGACATCACGACCGATTCGGGAACGATCCGGCTGACCGATTTCATGGCACCACAAACGCGAGAATCGGATGTTTTTCGATTGGTCGAAGGCGTTGAGGGGGAAGTCGAGGTCGTGAGCCGGTTGGCATTGCGGTTCGATTACGGCGGGATCTTGCCTTGGGTCCAGCACACCGATCGTGGGATCCGTGCCATTGCCGGCCCCGAATGTGTCTACTGCACATCGGATCTACAGGTGCAGGTCGACGAACAAACGATGCTCTCGAAATTTCACCTCGGCCCCCACCAACAAGCTGCATTCCAATTGACGTGGACCCGCACTCAAGACCCACCGCCGCTCGAAAAAAATGTACTGCAAACACTCGAGGACGCTACCACGTGGTGGCAAGAATGGTCAGGCCGCTGCACGTTCCAAGGTCGATGGAGAAAGGAGGTACAGCAATCCTTGATCACGCTGAAGGCGTTGACGTACGCACCGACCGGGGGCATCGTCGCCGCAGCTACCACGTCGCTGCCCGAGCATATCGGGGGCGTCCGCAATTGGGATTACCGTTATTGTTGGATTCGTGACTCGACATTCACACTCTATTCACTTTTGATCGGCGGTTACACCGAAGAGGCCAAGGCATGGCGAAAATGGTTGGTCAATGCAGCAGCGGGGAATCCATCGCAGTTGCAAATCATGTACGGCGTTGCCGGTGAGCGACGATTGACCGAATTGGAACTTGATTGGTTGCCGGGCTATGAAAACTCGTCCCCGGTGCGAACTGGCAATGCCGCCTATCGACAGCACCAACTCGATGTCCCAGGCGAAATCATGGAAACCCTGCACTTGGCTCGCCGTTATGGATTGGATGCCGACGAAGACGCCTGGCGAGTCCAGACGGCAGTCATGGAGTTCCTGGAAACACAGTGGGAGAAACCGGACGAAGGGATTTGGGAAATTCGTGGCGACCAACGCCACTTTACCCATTCCAAAGTAATGGCATGGGTCGCTGCGGATCGCGCTGTGAAAGACGTTGAGCATTTTGGGATGCCCGGCGACGCTGCGCGTTGGAGAAAGTTACGTGATCGAATCCACGCCGAAGTTTGTGCGAAAGGATTTAACGAGAAACTTGGCGGCTTTGTTCAGTCCTACGGTTCGGACGATACCGACGCCAGTCTATTGATGTTGCCGTTGGTCGGATTTGTCGAAGCTAACGATCCCAAGATGATCGGCACGCTGCGTTTGATCGAAGATCGATTGGTCAAAGATGGATTGGTGGTTCGCTATTTGACGGAATCGAACGTCGATGGGTTGCCTGAAGGCGAAGGAGCGTTTTTGTTGTGTTCGTTTTGGTTGGCCGACAATTACGCACTAGCTGGACGTGAAAGTGAAGCGACCGAACTGTTTGAAATGTTGCTTGGACTTCGCAACGATGTCGGGTTGATGTCCGAAGAATACGATCCGCATCACAAACGAATGCTCGGCAATTTCCCGCAAGCTTTTTCACATGTCGGCTTGGTCAACACCGCCCGCAATTTGGTCGGCGAAGGAGGCCCAGCCGAAGAACGCGGCCACGAAGAAGATTAGAAACAGCGTAGCCTAGGCTTCCAGCCTGGGAACCCCAGCAAACCCAGGCTGGAAGCCTAGGCTACGCTAAATTCAAATTCCGCAATAAAGCAATCGACGTCATCTTTTTCAATCTGCATGACGTCACTTCGTGACTACCCCATCCGCGAATCAGAGCAACAAAGAATAACGCTGGTAGCTACCTTCGCCAGAAGGTGTGACTCGCAATGTTTGCAGCCATCCACGCTCTGGCGAGCGTAGCGACGGAACGGCAGTGCCGTAATTTTCCTGCGGAACTTGAACCCGCCTCGTCATCGGCGGTGGTGCCAATTTTTTATAGTCACACCTAAGCCGATACAGCGGCGGTTTGAAGTCGCAGTACTAGGGCTATTTCTCTTCCTCGTTCTCATCAACAGGGCTCTTCAACACGACCAGTGAGCATGTTTTAAGGGTGTAGTTATTTTGCAAAATATCGGTCCCGTTTTCATCGAACAGTGCGGTGTCGAACACGCGTTGCCAAGATATGTCGGCTGCCAGTTTGGGTAAACGGAATTCAACCTCCTGCGTGTGATCGGCGTTAAATAGCATCAAAATATGGTCACCGACGATCGGTTCACCATATTCATCGACGTCGATCTTACCACCACAAAAATGGACACCCAGACAGCGGACACTTGGGTCGTTCCAAGTGGCATCACTCATCTCTTCGCCATCGGGGTCCAACCAGGTGACATCCAGACTATCCAATCCGCGAATCGCTTGCCCGTGAAAGAAACGCCGGCGATGGAACACTGGTTGTGACTTGCGAAGTTCGATGACCTGTTGCACAAATTCACGCAACTGATCTTTTGATTCATCAGAAGACCAATCTAACCAAGTCAATTCGTTGTCTTGGCAATAGGCGTTGTTGTTGCCGCGTTGTGTATGACTGCATTCATCACCACTTAACAACATCGGCACGCCTTGTGACAACAAAAGTGTTGCTAGAATTGCTCGTTTCTTTTTCTCTCGCAGATGCACAACCGCCTCGTCTTCGCTGGGGCCTTCCTCGCCGCAGTTCCAGCTGTCGTTGTGATCGGCTCCGTCGCGGTTGTCCTCTTTATTGGCTTCGTTGTGCTTATGGTCGTACGAAACCAAATCGTTTAGCGTGAAGCCATCGTGACACGTCACAAAATTCACGCTGGCATGGGGACGACGACCATTCCACTGGTACAAATCGCTTGATCCGGTGATCCGAGTCGCAAACTCGGACGCCAATCCGCCGTCACCCTTCCAGAAACGTCGAACACAATCCCGATAACGTCCGTTCCATTCGGACCATCCCACCGGGAAGTTGCCAACTTGATAGCCCCCTTCGCCCAAATCCCATGGCTCGGCAATCAATTTCACTTGCGATAACACTGGATCCTGGTGAATGATGTCAAAGAACGCACCAAGCTTGTCCACTTCGTGTAATTCTCTTGCTAACGTGCTCGCCAAATCAAAGCGAAACCCGTCCACGTGCATATGCGTCACCCAGTACCGCAAACTGTCCATGATGAATTGTAGCACTCGCGGATTGCGAACGTTCAACGTGTTCCCGCATCCGGTGTAATCCATGTAATAGCGTGGATCATCGGCTACCAAACGATAGTACGCCGCGTTATCGATGCCACGAAACGAAGCCGTCGGCCCCATTTGATTTCCTTCAAACGTATGGTTGTAAACCACGTCAAGGATCACCTCGATGTCCGCATCATGTAGGTTTCGCACCATCGTTTTGAATTCACGGATCACCTCGAGTGGTTCATCGGTCGCCGCATATCGCGAATCGGGGGCAAAGAATCCCATCGTGTTGTATCCCCAATAATTCACCAACCCATTTTCTTGTAAATAGCGATCATCGCTATGGACTTGAATCGGTAACAACTCGACCGCGTTAACCCCTAGGTCTTTCAAATAACAGATGGACTCGTGCGACCCGAGTCCGGCATAGGTACCGCGATGCGGTTCGTGTATGGCTTTGTTCAGCTTCGAGAAACCCTTCACGTGCAATTCGTAAATTACCAACTGGTGAGACGGGATCTGGGGAAACCGATGATCTCCCCAAGTAAACGCCTCATCCACCACCATCGCCAATGGTGCATCGGCTGCATTATTCACGGGGCTGAACGACAGGTCTTCGTGTTCGTCCCCCACCAAGTAACCATGCATTGCGTCGGTCCACTTAGGCAGTCGAGCGATCACCTTGGCATACGGATCGAGCAGTAGCTTGTTGGCATTAAATCGATGCCCTTTTTCAGGCTCGTACGGACCATGAACTCGATAACCGTACAATTGGCCTGGGCGAGCATCCGGCAGATAGATGTGCCAAACCATGTCGGTATGTTCGGCCATCACGTAGCGCTGAGATTCCTTTTGATCGCCCACATCGTCGAACAAACACAGTTCCACCTTGGTTGCGTTCTCGCTGTAGAGAGCAAAATTGACACCGCGTCCGTCCCATGTCGCACCCAGTGGATAAGGACGTCCCGGCCATACACGTAGAGGCTGCATCATCTTCCTAGTTCGTTAAAATGCCAAAAGGAAACTCACCAAACACTTCGCTTAATCGCAGATGTCCGCCGCCATTTTCATTGACAGTCACATTAAAAATCTGATCCGTAAACGAATCACGCAGCGGTTCACATGAATCGCTAGGCAACATTACGGTCGTGTCGGCCCAAGCCGACGACAACCATGGATCCAGTGACGCGACCGGAGATTCGGACTGCAGGAATTGCTGTGGCAATCGCGGCGCCACGACGACCACCAACCGATCTTGATATCGCCGTGAGAACGCGATAACGTTCTCTGCATACTTGCCGCTGGTCGGCAGTGGACAATAGTCACCGGACGCAAAGGCAGCCCAATGTTGCTGGCGCGTGTGCAGCGCCCGCAGCGTGGTGAACAATTTCAGTTCGTTGCTAAAGCTGCTGCGTAGCGAACGAACAAGCTCCAGCGGGCCCGTGCTGTATTGCGATTGAATCTCACGCAGCACGGCGGTTCGTGTTTCGAAATCCACCGCTTGCCGGTTATCAGGATCGACGAGATGAAAATCCCAGAACTCGTTGCCCTGATAGAAGTCAGGAACTCCCGGAAGCGTCGCCTTCAAGATCAACTGGCTCAATGAATTCACATACCCGGGACCCGCGATTTGGCGAGCCAACGTATCGATTTGGCGGAAACGATCGTTTTCGCGATCGGTCAGGATCTCGGTCACAAACGTATCGATGGCGGATTCAAATGACTCCGATGGCAATCGCCACGACGTCTGCTGTTTGGCCTCGCGAAACGCCTTCTTGAAATAGGCCAACATTCGCTGGGTGTAGTGATCCCAGGTCGCCGGTTCGATCGCATCGCCAGCTGGATCGATGGGCCAAGTCCCCAGCAGAGTTTGGTGAATCAAATACCTTGAATTGACATCGGGTACTTGCTTCTCATCATGACATTTGACGAGCGAATTGACCTCGGTATCCCACCGCTGGAAATCTTGCTGATAGCGTTCGGGGATTTCCGACAGCACATGCAAACGTGCACGGACGTCTTCGCCTCGTTTGGCGTCGTGGGTAGCGGTGGTCGACAAGCTACTTGGCCAATCGCTCACACGGCGCTGCATGTGGCGGTGGAATTCGTCGGTCGTGCTGCCGGTCGACCCAAGCTCGGCCCCAACTTCGTTGAGCGACACCAGCGGATAATAGCGGTAAAACGCGGTGTCTTCGATTCCTTTGGCGGTCACAGGCCCGGTCACCTGTTGCAGGCGGACGGCCAAAGCTCGCCACCGCGATTTTAGCTCTTCACTAAGATCGACCGGAAATTCCAACAGCAAGACGCGTGCGAGGAAATCGAGCGCCGCGCGTGACATCGTGGGATTGCGAATTTTTGCCCAGCGGATCGCGTCGCGGATGCGACCATTGTCTTCGCTGCCCACATCCCATCCAACGGGACGTGTGTAGGTGCGATAGACCGAGAAACATGCAATCCATTCCTGTAGTGCACGCGTTAACACCGGATGAGTAAAATCACAGGAGCGGCGATCGGCTCTGGCTAGCCGGAATAAATGCGACGCGAGCACGAATACCTCACTCGCCATCGCGTCGTGCAAGATCGTCATCTTGCCTTGATAAGCAACATCGCGTGGATGTTCCGGAGCTTGAGTTAACTTGTGGTAGAACGATCGCAACTTCGAGACGCCATTGGGATCCACTAACACACCGGACAATTGATTCAAAAATTCGTAACCGGTCGTCCCACTGATCTCCCAATCTTCGGGTAATGATTCTTCGCCGGATAGAATCTTTTCAGCAACGACCCACAGATCGCGATTTTCAGAGTCTGGTTGCGACTTTTTGAACGCGGTCTGCAAGTCTTTGAAATACTCGGCTGGATCGAGCAATCCATCGGGGTGATCCACTCGCAATCCCGTCACGATCCCACGTTTCATCAGATCAAACGTCAGCGAATGAACCGCATCAAACACGGCAGGTTCTTCGACTCGGATTGCTGCTAAATCATTGATGTCAAAAAATCGTCTGTAATTGATTTCGTCCACGGCGACTTGCCAGAACGCCAATCGGTAGTACTGTTGGTTCAGCAGTGCTTCCAGCGCGTCAAAGCTACGTGGTTCGCCCACCGTTCCGTTGATCTCTTTGATGGCATCCTCGATCGCGGCGACCACCGCGGGATCGTCGTTTTGCAGCTGCGTCAGCCGTCGTCGGGCAACCGATTGCTCGCGATAGCGTTCTTCGATCGTGTTTGATTGCTGGTTCAGACGCTGCAGTTGCGTGACGATGCTGTACAGTTCCTCATGCACTTGGGGATCGACGGACTGTGGCAAGGCTGCGGCTGCATGCTCGAGAATCACTGCCCAACTTGCCGGCGTCAACGGGAACCGGCGGTCGAAATAATGGAGCGTAAACCCGCCTGCTTCCCGCCCGACCTGCAGTTCTGCTGCTTCGAGTGTCTCGCCAAACGGTTTGCCAAGAAACGGAAGCAGGACGCGATTGGGAAAATCGGTGCCCGGTGGATTCCAATCGATGTCAAAGAAGATTGCCGATCGAGCGGCTGGTCCATTTTCGAGCACATCGTTCCAGTGAGCGTTGTCGGGATCGTTGATTCCCATATGGTTGGGCACAATGTCCAGCACGATTCCCATCCCTTCGTTTCCCGCAGCATCGGCGAGCCGACGAAGCGAATCCTGATCACCGAATGTTGATTCGATTCGACCATGGTCAACGACGTCGTAACCGTGTTGGCTGTCCTCGCGAGCATGAAAAAGGGGCGATAAATAGAGATCGCTGATCCCCAAGTTTTTTAAATAGGGAACCAATTGCTGAAGCGATTCGAATCCGAAATCGCTTCTCAATTGGACACGATACGTGGATCGTGGCAAACGATTGACCATTGCTGCGTGGTCGATCGCGGTGGTCGCGGGGTGTGTCGCAGTTTGCGGCATGGATGTGCCTTCCGTGGATGGAATGTCCCAGCGATGGGACGAAAACGAAGGCAGGCGTTGATGCAAATCCGGTACCAAATTTGCTAAGCAACTTGGCACGGCCATGCGGTCGGTGACTGACAGGGTGTCGTCACGTTCTGTTGCACGATTTTAGGACTTTGGAAATCGGAAACCATTCAATGCAAACTGAGTTGAAACGTCGTATGCCAATCGGAGCCGAAGTGCTCGAAAACGGTGTCCACTTTCGTGTCTGGGCGCCGAAGCGAAAACAAGTCAGTGTGAAACTGAGTGAGTCCGGCGAATTGATTCCGCTCGAAAGCGAAGGCAATGGTCACTTCAGCGCTTTCTATGAAGGCATCGGCGATGGGGCACGATATTCGTTTCGACTCGATGACGATGACTACGACTATCCTGATCCTGCATCGCGGTTTCAGCCCGACGGAGTTCATGCGGCGTCCCAAGTGGTCGATCCCGAATCATATCGATGGAATGATGGTGATTGGCGTGGCGTTGAGTTGCCAGGGCAAGTGATCTATGAAATGCACATCGGATGTTTTACCGACGGAGGCACTTGGAAATCAGCGGAAAGCAAGCTTCCCTTTCTTGCAGAGACGGGAATCACAATGCTCGAAGTCATGCCGGTAGCTGATTTCGACGGTCAATTCGGTTGGGGATACGATGGCGTCAAATGGTACGCACCGACGCGGCTTTACGGTTCTCCCAATGATTTCCGGCACTTCGTCGATACCGCTCATCAACTCGGCTTAGCCGTGATTTTGGATGTCGTCTACAACCATTTTGGACCCACGGGGAATTATACCGGCGCCTTCTCGCCCCATTTTGTTTCCCAGCGTCATCCGACCGAATGGGGTGATGCCATCAATTACGACGGAGAACAGGCGGCGGGAGTGCGTGAGTTTGTCACTGAAAACGCAGCCTATTGGATCCGCGAGTTTCATTTGGATGGTTTGCGATTGGATGCAACCCAAACCATCTATGACGATTCGCCGCGGCATTTGTTGGCGGATCTTTCAACTGCGGCACGCGGTGCGGCATTCACCGCATCAGGCGAGCAACGCAAGATCGTTTTGATTGCCGAAAATGAAACTCAGGAAGTTCGACATGTCGAAGGCATCGACCAAAACGGCTTCGGCTTGGACGGATTATGGAACGATGATTTCCATCACGCTTGCCGCGTCGCGGCAACCGGGCATGCCGAATACTACTACGCCGATTATGCGGGGACGGCACAAGAACTTGTCTCGGCGACCCGCTGGGGATACCTGTTCCAGGGGCAATACTCGCATGAATTAAAACGCTGGCGAGGCACACCGGCATGGCATGTTCCTGGTTGGCGGTTCGTGACCTATTTGCAGAATCATGATCAAGTTGCAAATTCCGCCCATGGTTCGCGGTTGCCCGAATTGACGTCACCGGGAACCTACCGCGCGCTCACCACGCTATGGTTGCTCGGACCGGGAACCCCCATGTTTTTCATGGGGCAAGAATTTGGAACCCACACTCCGTTCCGTTTTTTTGCTGATCACGACGTCGAGTTGGCCACATTGGTGCGTGAAGGACGCTGGGAATCACTGCGTCAATTCCCTCGCATCGCTGGGCATGATGGTCGCGTGATTTCGTTACCGGATCCGGCCGACGAGTCGACCTTTGCAGCTTGCAAATTGGACTGGTCAAAATGTCACGATGATTGTCAAGATTTGCGGTTACATCGCGATCTTCTGCGACTTCGCAGTGAAGACCCTACGTTTTCCAAACAAGACAAAAATATGATCCAGGGGGCGGTGATCAACGCGGACTGTCTGCTAATCCGTTGGCACAACCCGCAGGACGAGCAAGGCGAGCTGGATCGATTGCTGCTTGTGAATTTGGGGCGTGATTGTCATTGGAGTCCCTCGGCTGAACCCCTGGTTGCACCCGCGATCCATACTCATTGGCAAATCAAGTTTTCGAGCGAAGATCCCGAGTATGGTGGATCGGGTACCGCACTGCTGAACACAACCAACTGGCACATCCCCGGCCACTCTGCAATCTTGCTAACCCCGACCGCGGTCCAGAAGCCGAGAAAGTAGTGGCGACACGTCGTATCCCCACATGTGTTTTCCGGCCAACCCGCCAATGATTGATAGGGCAGATACGACCAACAAGTATCCGGCCCACGCGACGAAGGCAAGTTCTGACTCAGCAAATATGCCCCAAGAACGCCCCATGGCCATCAAATCGGTGTTACGGGCAATCACTTTCCATAGGCTCGGAGCTGTCATCAGTGAGCACGTCCCAGCCATGAAGAAGCCAATCCAAAATCCCCGTTCCTGATTTTTGCGTAGCATGATCATGTTCCATGCCAGCAGCATAACGATGCTACCGCTTAGCGTCGGCGACGGACTGAACATCGAATGGGCATCAATGAGCGGAACCAAACAAAAGAAAACCGCAACGCTTGTGGTCACATGAAGCAAGTCGCGAATCGTGAATCGCGTGTCGGCGTTGGACATGGCTATCTGCAAGCGATGGAGCAATGTATTTATTCAAGCGACAACATGATATGAATCTATGTCTCAGGTCCTACACTGAAAATATATCCAGTCGGCTGCCGCGGAATGAGCCAATAAACCGGCGAAAACATAAGAAAACGCTCATTGTTGTGACGAGTTCATCATAGCGAATTTGGCTAGAATCGGCCCCGTAAACAACGCGACCTGGTGACCTGTTAGAATCGGACTCGTAATGGACCGGGATCGATACCGAAGCAACTGATTCCGTCCGCCCCCTTCGCAAACGCACTCGTGCGATCCCCCGGTCCATCCAGTCGTGCCGGTCGGATCAGGGAGTAATCCGTTGGCTGCATCGACGATCGAGTACACGTACCAGTATCCGTTTGCGTCTGCGGTGGATACTTCACGCTGGAATCTGGCCGGCACTACGATCCACGATAAGCACGCGACGTTCTTTCAAGGCGGATTGCAGCGGCCTGATTTGGTGTCGCAATCACTGCTCGTACTTAATCGTATTGTACGGACGCATTTCTTTGATGCGCGACCACCCCAACGTGACCCCATCGTCACGAGCAGTCCCAAGTTGGTGCGATGGGAAGGATTCAGCGGTTGCTGCGGAGTGTACGCCAGGGTCGATCTTGATCAGCGTGCATTCCAAGATGCTGAACAGACCTTTGGGACAACCAATGTCGATTTCAATTCCGAGATGATCAGCCAGTTGTCCAAAGTCGGGCGACACGATGAAACACGACTCTCGATTTCAAACGAGGCGGTCGTGCTGAGCACGGGCGAGGCGGAGGTGGTCGAGCGGAAGGTGCCACTGCCACGGCGTTGGATTAAGGGGCTGAGCGAAGTACAGGCATATCAGACGAAGCTGAAACTACGGCACACATTGCATCCCGTTGCTGTGTCGCGGTTACTTCAAAGCCTTGGCACCGTGTCGCGTGGCATCGAACACCTGACGGTACGTGGATCGGCGGTCAGACTGAGTCGACGGCAAACCCCCGGCAGTCTAACCATCGGGGGTGCCGAGCGACTCAAACCGCTTGCGCCGCTGTTGCTGCAGGCACGCGAAGTTGGGTTGTGGAGCGATGAAGATTCAGGTGTGTTCGCAGTGTCTATTGAAATGGAAGTGGGACGATTTTGGTTCGTGTTAAGTCCCGCGATGCACCGAGGGTTTTCAGGGGAAGGTCAATTGTTGCAAACGTTGACCCGCGAACATGCCGTTCAAATTGCGGACGAGATGTACGACCTGCTTGGCTGGCAATCTGAACTGCATCCGGCCGAGTTGGCGGTGCAACTTGGTTGTCGCACCGAAGATGCCGCGGCAAGTCTGGCCATCCTGTCCACTCGCGGGATCGCGGGTTTCGATGCCGCGACGGGATATTATTTTCATCGCGAGCTTCCCTTCCGGGGCGTGCTGGCCGAGCGTGATCAGCCACGACTGAAAAGTGCCAGAAAGCTGATTGACACAGGCCAGGCCAGGATCGTGAGTTCGACCAGCGACGGCCACGACATCGAAGTCACTGGAAGCACAGCAACTCAATTTGTCCGACTCCGCCCTGACGGCGATCGATGCACCTGTGTCTGGTACACGCGACATCAAGGCCAGCGAGGCCCGTGCAAACATATATTGGCGGCGAGGATCTTGGTGGATTCGCCGGGATAGCGAGCGGGGCCGGTTGGGAAGGCTTTCGTTCTCACCGAGGATTGCAAGGGCGTCGTTTGTACTACGGAAGGATTTTTGAATTTAACGTAGCCTAGGCTTCCAGCCTGGGTTTGTTGTGATTCCCAGGCTCGAAGCCTAGGCTACGTTTCGTCCGCTCAGCATGCTGAACCGTGACGCTCGGCTCGCGTGATTCGGGCGTCCAACGCCGCAAGGATCGCAGCCTGACGCGGTCCATCCGGGACGTCTTGTCGGGCAAGCAACGACTTTGCAAAACTTTTTGCCTTTCCGCTTTTGATTGTCTGTAACACCGTTTCCGTCGTCTCGCAGACTTTTCTGCCCAATCGTTCGTTGCACTCGTCAAGGATCTCGAGCAGCTTGGCGGTGTCGCGTGGTAGGTCGCTACCCAAGTCGTGGGTGGACAGAAAAGACTCGATCAACAAGGCAATCAGCAGCGCATGCTGGCTCGACACCGCGGCGACTTCGGCGAAACATTCTGAGATGCGATTCATCTTCATCCAATCGCCAACAAGGATGTCCCGCCAAGCGTCGGTCATCGTCTCGACATTACAGCGATCTTCGGCAATGATTGCGATCCAAACCTCGATTGCCATCGATTTGGCGTTCGCGTCCTTGCTGGTTGTCGCAATCCATAACGCGCGAGCGGCCATTCGATCGACGCATTGGTCCGTCGCCAGCAGTGGCAGTAAGTAGTGATCGTATCGCTCGTCGACCGACGAGCCACTATTCACTCGTTGCGACAGTGCATGGCTGGCCACGCTCCAATACCATGTCAGTTTCGCAGGCCAATGGGTGGCCAAGTAAGGATAGACGTAGGCTGGGGCGGGATAGCTGTGAAGGTGATTCAGTTTGGCAGTGTAGAATCCCGCGTCATTGAACTTATAGTTTTGTCCGCTGGTCATCAGTTGAAACAGTTGTTCGAAGTTGTCTTCCAGCGGAGCGTCGCCCAGAATTTGCGATAAAAAGTTTTGCTCATCCGAGGCATCGCTAGGCTGATCTTCGGGCATCGGGCTGCTGTGAACCAGTCCGCGTTGATACCGTTTGTCTTTTGCCGAGACGACTGACCACTGGTAATTTGCCGGCTGAAAGACGTCCGGCAAATGCCATATTTCGTCGGGGACCTGCGCCCGTTCACCGTCGGGAAGATAGTCGCCCAAGTTCACCCAGGGATCGCGAGCACGTATTGCGACGATCCAAACTTGCAGCGGCCAAGAATCGTCCAGCGCCAAATCTGTGTTGGACGTCGTCATGTCGAGCACGAACTGGGCGAGTTTTAAAAACCTTGGCGACAGCGGTGTCTCGGATCTCGAAGCCAGTCGCCACGCTTCGTCACGTCCGTCGGGAGCAATTCGCAGCATGCTGCGAGTCAGGTCGTCTTCGATAAAATCGATTTGTTCGCTGTCAATATGCTGAAGTCGCTGCACCCATGTCACCGGAGCGATCCAGCCACCTTGGTGCGTCGGCGTCGAGAGCAGCGGGTAAGTGGTTCCGGAGCGAACACGATTGGCCAGTTGTCGTAGAAACACACCCGTCGGGTAGCGCTCGGGGATGACCATGTCATCATACTCGTCCTCGGGGGAAACGCCCAGCCACGCGGCGATCAAATCCGAGAAAGCGTCACCCAGGATGCCTCCGACCAAGCCACGATTGGGACGATCAAAAATGTGGGCACAAGCTCTCGATCGAAGCGAATCGGTCTTTGCGTCAAAGTGGTCATCCCGTTCCGCATGCAGACGAACGATCGCATCGACAATTTGATCGGGGGTGTCGCCACAATCGCAGTGTTCGACCGCTTGGGATGCCGCTTCGATTAACGTTTCGACGGAATCAATGGGTTCGATGGGTTCGCGGATATTAGTGACGCAAAGTTCCGTCATTTGCCAATGGTCGCGAGGTTCCCAGCGTTTTTTGGCAGCGGATTGAAGGGCTTCGTCGATTTGAAATCGATGCACGATCGAGGGAGCGATTCGGCTTGCTCGTTGTCGCAATTCGTCGAGGTCGACGGGGGCCTGGGAATCGAGCACTGCCATTGTCGATGGAGGTTCTGACCCTGGTGATAACGAAGCAATCAATTGCAATAGTTTGGGTTTGAGCGTTGCGGGTACCACAGCTTCGCAATGTTGCAGCTTTTGGATGACCGATTCGTCTTCAGAAGTGATTCGCTCGGCGATCGCGTCGATCGCAGCGGACTGGACGTCTTTGTTCGCATGCGTGAGCGCTTCGCAGAGACCTTCGACGGCCTGTTCGCGGTGACTACTATTAACGGCAATTCGGCTCAGTAGTTGCACCGCTTTTAGTGCGTGCCCTTTGGGTTTGAGCTGGAAAATGGCCGGTATTTTGGGGAGGGCTCGCTTGGCGTCGAGTAAACCGTGTTTCTCAAGCGTAATAAGTTGATCGAGGGCAAAGCCAGCGACCACCGCCTGCGGATCGGCGAGTAGGCCTACCCAATTGGATTGCAGTTCGCTAATGATTTGTGGATTCGACTTGGCGATAGGTTTGATGATCGCTTTGGATAGAATCACGCAGCCATTTCGCTCGGTTTGGTTCAGCGGTTCATGAAATGTTTCGGCAAACATCGATAGAACCGCTTTGTGATCAAGCAGTTCTGCGTTGCCCAGCCACTCGATGACGGGGATCCATTCCTTGGCTACCGAGAGTTGGTGGGGCCACTTGGGAAGCTCGTAGATCACGTTCCTGGCGGCATCGACGTCCTGCAACACGGTTTGCGTCGCCTCGCGAGCGTTCTGAAACGCATCCGGAAGCTGGTGAATGAAAACGTGTTGAATCCAGTCTTGCTTCACTGTTTGAATCAGGCCGTGTTGATACAGACGGCACCAGAAACCAGCAGTCAGTCCTGCGGAAGCACCTTCTTCGTCGATTTCAGTGAGTCGGTCGATCCAAGCGTCAAACCATTCAGGCCGGCGATCTGCCATGATCTGTGCCGACTCGGCTTCGTAGTCGGGGGTGCAAACAAACCGCCGGAACGACGATTCCGGAGCGACACCGTAGCTGGCAAGCCAAGCCATGTAATGAAGTTTGTGATCATAGTTGCGCTCTCTCGCTGACATCGGGCGGATGCCGTCGGTCTGACGCTTTTGTTCGATCCGCGGGTCGTCCGGTGTGACGTTGGTTTCGAGCAGCTGAACAAACAGCGAATCGATTCCCAAGGCGAACAGCAAGATGGCCAGCGGTTCTCTCGCCGTTTGGCGTTCCGTCTCGCTGCAACTCGACAGCGTCTGAACCACGGCGGCAGAATCTTTGGCAAGAACCGCCGTTTGAAGCGTTTGGAATTCTAACATGATCATCCCACGTCAAGCAATTGAATGAGTTCCCGAACATCATATCAGTTCTCTTGATCCCAAGTGGGGTACGCATCGGTATGACACGCGGGTGTTGGCAACATCACGGGGGAACGCTTACCGATCAACAGGCAGCGTGGTGAATGTGTTTCTCATCCGTTTTGGAGATGAACGAAGGAAACGGCACCACGACCTCGCCGCCTTTGCACGCCGGACTGGGCGGCTCGTATCTGACGATCCCAAGGTCATCAGTGACATCTTCACCAAGCAGGTACGGTAGGCCGAGAATTTCGGGACGAAGCAAAAGTCCCTGGGAAATCTGTCCCCGCAGCTTCACGGTTCGCAGTCGGAAACCCTCGCGATGGTCCATCGTTTCTAACGATGACTCTCGCAAGAATTCGAATTCTTCTCTGACGGGCAGGAACGAGTCGATTTCGCAGTAAATCGCTGGGGAACCTACCGCACATTCGCCCTTCTTCGTGACGCATTTCCAGCCATCGACGACTGACAATTCAATCAAGTCCGCACCCTGGATCGATCTCGTCTGCTGAACGGTCCGAATCGTTGCCAGTTTTCTCATCACGGTTCTCTCAAGGTTGTAGGTCACTGCTTGTTCCCAGACTCGGGCAGAGCAGCAAGTGCAGAAGAGCATCGTAATGCGTGAAAGTTTCGCAGAATTCGTCGCGAACCCAGATCATGGGTGCGTGTCTGTGTTTCAAACCACTATGACTGGATTCTGAGATGAACATGTTCACGGCATTCACAACATCAACATCCAACTCGTCTTTCGATGGCGAGGGCGGGAAAGGTGTTCGTCTTAGCATCGCATCAAAGCAACCGGTCGCGATTAGCGACGGCGACCACTTTGCCATCCGCGAAGGGGGCAAGACCGTCGGCTCGGGCGTGGTGACGCGAGTCGTCGCCTAGTGAGCAATAAGTGATACGTCCGCGGTGGAGTGATCCGTCGTGGGCGTTTCTATTTCAATCAAATCTCGATGACGAAGCCGTTGTTCTTCAGTATCGCGGCGAGATTACAACACGAACAGTTGATAAATTGCGTCGCACCGCGGGTAAAGATGCCGTAGTTACTGATACCCCGTTCGTCGTGCAAGTGACCGAAGGCGTGAATCTTGGGTTTGATCCGGTTTTCAACGTGATGACGCAAGGCCATGCAACCGACCTGGATCAGCGCTTTTGAGTCCATGTCGTGCGTAAGATCCAAGACTCCCTTGGGCGGGCCGTGCGTGATTAGGATATCGATGTCATCGGGAACCGTTTTCCAAACGAGATCCAGCTGGCTTCGCTTCTTCATGTAGGCCCAATTGTGAAATCGAGGCGTGTAGGGCGAACCAAACAATTTGATTCCGTTGCACTGCATCGATTCATGAATGAGGAAACGGATGTCAGGATAGTCATCTGCGCGTATCAGACCTTGTTCGAATGCGGTCGAATGATTGCCAGGCACGAACACCTTGTTCGTGATCTTTAAGTCCGAGTACCAATCGAAGAATCGTCTAGCCTCTGGTTCGTTCGTCGACGCATTTCCATCAGTCGACTCATCGCCGCAGTGGATCACCATGTCCACTTCGGGAACGGTCAGTCCAAGATGCTCGTTATGGGTATCGGAAATGAACCAAATTTTCATCGTTTCAAGTATCACTTTGCCGCATCAGCATCCGTGCGACTTTTGCGATCAATAACACCCACGGCGTCGCATGTAGCAGCATATCGAAAATATCGATTGGCCGTCTGAGCGTCCCGGATGCGAGCATTTTTAGCTTTTCCCAGAGATGTGGCTCTGGGACAAACGGAGCTAACCCCAGGGTCAACGCCGCCACGAGAAACAGCAGCAATGGGATTCGGTCCAACCAGTTCATGGAAATTCCCTTGGGGCAATGGATGACGTCCGATCGACTGGTTGCATTCATTGTAGCCGACACTGACCGCCGCATGATGAATCAGCCCAGCCCGTAGTCTGGGCACGAGTGTCATTCTTCCCCTGGTCCCCAATCTTCTTGCCTGGGAACCGGATGCCTTGCAGGCTCCAGCCTGCGGAGTAAGTGAAAAGGTGAGGCGGGAACCTCGGGTGCAGAGCGTCCCCAGGCCGTAGCCTTGGGACGAGTCTTTTTGGGTGGCGTTATCGGAATTAAAACACTCGACCTAAAATGGTCAACTCAGATTAGCCAGCTTACGCCGTCGGCTCACAATTACGATACAGACGGCGGTGTTGCAGCAAAGCGGAAGCGGCTTTAGCTTTTCGGGCGATAGCCGTAAGCATGCTGGATATAGCGACGATCGGCGTCGTAGTTGCCGTCGTATTCTTTACGAAGTCGAGTGTCCAAGTCGTCATTCCATTTTGGGTGATCCGATCCGTAGCGATGTTGGGCGATGTAGCCAAACCGAAACGCTTGCTCGCGATTTTCAAAGGCGTCATCCGAGCCCGCCATCTGCTTGATCGTATCGTCAACGTCCTGGTCCATGTCTCGAGCCGAATCGGAACCAAAGTCCGCTTTGGTTTGCTCCCAGTCATTCGCGAACGCCTTTTTAATACGTTCCCAAGTGCTCAAATCATTTTCGGTGTAATAGTCAGTCTTACTCATCGTCTTCTCCTTAAAAGGGAAACGGCTGTGGGAAAGTGAACGACACATAGCGAAGCAATTGCTATGCCACAGAGGACAGTGCGAGGACGAACTCGAACAAGCGACGCCGTTGAATGCTGGCAGATCCGTCGGTTCAGTTACAACTGGATCATGGCGTGTCAGGCTGCTCTGAAATGAGTCACGGTTTCGTGGTTCGATCTGGTGCTGACGCCTCGATCGAAGTCGCGAATGCGTCGAGGACGCTTTGACGATCGGACGGGGGTGAACCTTGATACGATGTATAGCCAAGGCCTATGGCCAGCGATATTCCACGTCTCTGCTAGCTAGTCTGTTAGCTAGAACGTGTCGTATCCCATTCACTGGTGTCTGGTTGAGTGCCACAGCGGTTGACTTCGCGGACCGATTGAAGCAACTGGATCGGCAGCAGAATCAGTCCGATTACGGTTAAAGATGCTAGCCCGGCCAGGCAGGTCGTTTGGGTCACAGCGGGCACAAACACGGAAAGCGATGTAAGCGTTAGAGCAAAGAAGGCGAGCAAGGTTTTGAACTCAGTTGGCCCGAATGCGGCGAGCGTGAACTCGCCCGTCAGTTTAGCTCGCAGGTTGGTCAGTACCGCCATCGCCATCAGCACAATCACAGCGACCAGGCCAATGTCCAGACGACCGCATGCAATAGCCAGTCCGACCAACCAGTAGGTGAACGAGAGCGGATCGGTGAAGTGGTCGAGCAACTCACCGCCATTGCGGCATTGCCCCGTCGCTCGAGCATGTCGGCCATCAACACAGTCCGCCAAATGGTTACCAGCGATGCCGGTTGCCGCCAACAACCCGCCCCACCAATAGGTCGTCGAAATGGCGAGCCCAATCGCCCCGGCGATCGCCGACAAATGACCAATCATCACGATCCCTTCAGGTGGAAACCCGCGAGGAATGTGTAAGCGTGGATAGAGTGCGGCTAGAGGTGGACCGACAAACGGATCAAGTAGGCTGTGAGAGACACGTTTGGACATTACCGGACTCCTGAAGTTTATGGACTTCTAGATAGGAGCCTTTATCTCAGGAATGATTTCGGAAGATTTTCAGATTTTTGGTAATTGCCTCCTGTAGTCATGTCAAACGTCGTATGGATGACGAAAGTTTTTTAATGTGTCGAAAGCGGAACATCGAAGGTAACGCTGAATCCCCGACGGTCGACCTTTATTTCTGCAACTCCTCGATCACGTGCAGAGTCAATCATACTCATTAGATGTGCACTGGATCGTGGTGATTGACGATCAACCATCTGAATCACGTCACCCACTTGTATTCCAACTCGAGATGCGGGGCTGTTGGCGTGAACATGGGTAATCCGCATCGATTGATCGGTCGCGGAGACTCGAACGCCAAGGATCCAATCGTGTTGCGTTGCCATTCCATCCGCAGCATTGGAACCGGGGGGATCCATCTGCAGACCGATCAATACGTCTTTGACGGGATCATTGGGCTGATGAACCAACAAATCGACTTGCGCTCGCAGCGTGGTCCGGTCGAGATCAAACCGCAGATCGAGACGGCGAATCCAGTCAAGAAATGGAAACTTCCATGACTCGGGTGCTTTCGAAAGCGAATAAAGACTCGCTTCCGACCACGAGGTGCTTATCCAATGCGGGTGCTCGCCAAACGTTTCCAGCGTGTACTCACCGCCAAGCGGACAGTGAATGCGGGCACCTAACAAACCTTCGAGTGTGTCGCGTGATTCCTCGGTTGGCAGCTGCAACCAACCAGCAAAATCGTTTAAGAATCGCGAGTTTTCGCCGGAAACCTTTCGTGATGCATGATAGGTGTAGGCTTGAATGTACGGTTCTACCTTTGACCCGCTGAGCGATCCCATCCGCAATCGCACTTGGGTAGGCTCGTTGATCCACTCTTGGGCGAGCCGGTCAGGTGTATCGTGTTGTATGTTTCTGTTGGTCGATGCGACCATCCAACCATTACGGTTAGTGACATTGCTCCTGTATTTTGCGACCTCCTGAAGTTTTGGTGGCATGTTCCCGATAGCCCAGCCCAATCCATAGAACATGTATCCCATGACTGGCAGTTGGCGAAGCGGCGTCAAGGCTGCGGGGTCAACGGGGGCTATCGGGGCGGTCTGCGGTTTTTCCATGATCGACGCAAGCAGCCGTAGCACGTCCGTGCTCGGTGGAGAGATCGCCGCGTAGGAGCGGCTTTTGGCGTAGCTCGTGCCTTCTGGTCGGTCAAGCATTTCAATTCGGCCATCGCTGAAGTTAAAGGCGACCTCGTCGTCACGAAGGCCCAAATACAGCCGATGCGATTTCTGGCCGGGATTCAGTCGGATCGCGGTATCCACGCTCAGAAGGTCACCATCGACGTGGCCGACTCGACGATTATCCGCCGCTGCTAAATGCCGCTGCAGAAAGGAATACTTGCTTGCGGCATAGGGCGTAATGATGATATCCATGCGGATACGGTGTAAATCATTGGCTGCCGCTGCGTCGCGGGCGAACACGACCGTGACCGGATCGACCTGTTTCCATTCGGTGCTGTATTTACTTATAAAGGCAGCATAGGAGTGGACTTCACTTAGGGTTGCCTTTTGAACCCGAACGTCTGGCACAGGCAGAAAAACACCGGGCGATCCGCGTAGCGAATCAGTAATCTTTCCGTTGTTGAGGCGTGGATAGCTATCATCGGGTCGACGCCCAAAATCGGTCGGCAAAAACTGTGACTTAATAAGGTCATCCATCGTTTCCGCATTCACACGCTCGGCCGCTGCAACCATTCGAGCCAATTGGAATTGCCTCAGTTCTTGCACGGCCTGCTTGCGACGTGTCACTTCGATGCGGTATTGGGGGCTGATCAGATTTTGAAAAAACGGATCTGAAAGGTACAGAAATGCGATCGTCTGGTTTTGTGTTCTCGTCTGGCTGCGAGCGTAGCGAAATTCCGGCAGCGATCCCAAGGAACGATCGCCACTGCCTGCGGCGTAAAACCGCTCGAGCAAGTAATGAGAGTTCGTGACAAGATGGTATTCGCCATCAATTGCATAGAACGATCGAAGGCGGTTGTCGTCCGATGCAAGAAATGAGACAGCGTGATCACCGATGTCGACGCGTCGCTCTTCGGATCCAGGTACGCCCAACTTCGCTTCGTTGCGTTGTGTCTGGATCAGTTCATACAAACCGCGAGCGTCTCGAGCGCGTAATAATATGCCGACTGTGGCGCCGTCAGAGAAGAGAGGATCACAACCAATCAATGCCATGTCCGAAACGAGTTTGTCGAATGATTTGGCAGAAACATCTTCGGGATTCAGCCCTAATTGATCTTCGATTTTTTCTCGAGTCTGATGATCCAGCGAAGGGGTGGCGACGATATCATCTAGGTTGCCGCCCCAGCTAAGCAAAAATTCTCGAAAGTAACGATAGTTCGCCAAGCTGCCGGTGCGTAAATAGAAGCACTCAGCAGGTACATGCATCGCGATCGGTTCGATCCAAGTTGATGCGGGGACGCTAGGGATCGCGATGCTTCGCATCCGTGGCGCCGGAGGAATCGGGCGGTTTGCTTTCTCGTGTCGGGTCGACTGGTTCAAAGTGACGTCCTCTTGCATCGCAAGTTTGACCGATTCGATTCCAAACAACATCCCAATCGCCCGCTCAAACTGGCCTTCCAGGCTGAGCGATTCTTGCGGAGCGTTGTGCTCCACTCTCGGCCACGGACCCGGCAGTTGTAGCCGGCGGGCAAGAATATCCAGCAAGGATTCTTTGAGCATTTTGTGCCGAGGGTCGAGGTCCTGAGGGACGGTTGAAAAGTCTCGCCACCATCGCTGAAGCAATTCGCGATGGCGACTCGTGTTTTCGATGACATCAACGTTTTGCGGGGCTAATTGAAGTCCTTGGACGCCTGAAAGCGTCAATTCCGTTGGACCATCACCCTGGTGTAAGAATGAGACGTGGATCCGATCGACTTGCCATGGCGACTCACCTTGCCGCTTCTGATACGAGACGTTGAAGGTCACGTAGTGAGCGGGCAGCGGAGTGGCGTCTAAGTAGAGAGGCTGATCAGGATACAAGATCGGTCCGTGCCCCTTGATAAACGTCAACTCCATCACTCCGACATTTAGTGGCGTACCGGAAAACGCCTCGACCACGATGCTGTCCAACTTCACCGTGATCGATTTGGCCGGCACGTTGATAGCAACGTTGTCCTCGACTGTCACGTTGCTCGCGACGACCGCCTGGGGGTTGGATGCAGTCTCGGTAGCTGTTTTCGGCTGCAATTGGCGATCCCATCGCCTCGCCAACTCAGCCAACAGTTCTTCATTCAACCGATCCGCAGAAACGCCAGAAACGGGAAAGTTACTCGGTGGTGGCTCGTCGCCCTTCGCGATCGCAAGCAATTGCCGATCGGTCAGCGTACGCAACAGCGACGTTAAATCTTTCGACTCCTGCTGAGTTTGATCGACTATTGGCAATTCGCCCGGATCGAGATCTGCCGATTCAGTGACATCCGATGCTTGGTTTTCGGCGTCGCCCGTCTTTGGCTCGTCACCGTCAAGTCGGAGGCTGAAGGTCATCGGAAGCGAGAGGAGGATCATCGTGGCCAGCACTCGGTGAAAGATTCTCTTCGATCGGTAAACGTTCATGATTGGTGTCCAATTGAGTCCCAAGAGTTGTATCGAAGCCTCAATTCAACTGTTCCCTGTTTTCGTCACCACGTATCTGTGATCCGACGGCCTGGCCGCAGGCTTCATTTTGCCGAGCGGCGGCCCGACCCTAGCGCATTCGACTCACAAAATGGGACAGTCGAAGTAAATGAAACGTTCTCGCTGAATGATGCTGCAAGCCAGTAAGGAAAGCAGTCTCGGATTTCGCGAGGTGAGAAGCGAACATCACCCGCTATTAATCATAGGCGTATGAACAACGTGATGCATAACGCTATTTTTTCAACGCAAATTGCAGATCGGTCGAAGGTTTGTGACAGGGACCTGCCAAATCATTGTGTTTCCCCACGGTCTACATGGTGCAATTGCTGGCATATCCGCTAACTTGACGAGTGCTAGCTCAAACCGTTACTTCTAAGAATTGTCAAAAACGCAATTTCGATTCTCGCCATCGTGTTACTGATATCTGCCTCGTTTGTTTGGCCATCGCATGCACGTGCTGAACGAGCCTGGGATGGATCGATCCTGAAATCATCAAAAGATTAGAAGACACAGAGAAAGCGAGGCGAGATGCAGCGTCAAAGGCGAAAGCGTCGACCACTCGAAGGCCACAAAACGGCCGAGAAAGCCGGAAAGATGATTGAGAACTTTGGTCGCAACCTGACAATCCGTACTACGAAGTTTTGTTGTCCGCAATCCGAAACGGAGCTATTGGGATTTCTCGACGCAAATCGAGATTCCAAGATTCGTGCAATTGGACGTCTGCATTCCTGGAGCCAAGTGATCGAGGCCAACGAGGTCGTCGTCGATATGCGGCACTTTCGTGCCATTGAATTGCGGCAATCGGGTTCGGAGACGGTGGTTCGAGTCGGTGCCGGTTGCCAAATCAAAGATGTGGTGAACGCACTACAGCAATCTGGGTTGACGCTGCCAACATTGGGGTTGATTGATGAGCAATCTGTCGCCGGCGCGATCGCGACCGGCACCCATGGATCGGGCCGCCAAAGCTTGTCTCACTTTGTTAGCGCCGTTCGCATTGCATCGTTTTTTGACGATGGACGGCATGCAGAATTGGACTGGATTGGGACGGACCAACCCCAGCGGCTACGCGCTGCTCGAAGTTCACTGGGATGCTTGGGTGTCGTCACGGAAGTCGAATTGCCCGTTCGGAAGCAATACAGAATCGAAGAACATCTGCGGCGATATGAGACGCTGGAAGAGGTTATTGATCAAGAAGCGAAGTATCCATTGCAACAGTTCTATCTCGTCCCCTGGCGATGGGATTTCTTTGCACAGCATCGTGTCGAAACCGATCGCAAACGCAGCTGGCATGCGGGCCTCTATCGCGCGTTCTGGTCACTGGGCATGGACACGATGCTTCACGTCGCAATTTGTTCGCTGGCACGATGGCTGCCCGATCGGTGCACGACCATTGCCTTTCGCCATCTCATTCCCCGCCTGATCCCTCAGAACTGGAAAGTGGTGGATCGATCGGATCGACAATTAACGATGCAACACGAGCGGTTTCGGCATATTGAAGTCGAGATTTTTGTTCCGCAAAAGCATTTGAAAGATTCGATCAGCGTCGCAATCGATTTGTTGAAAAACTACGCCTCGCGGTCCGCTAGCGAGCGGTACGTTCACCATTATCCGATCTGCATCCGTCGCGTATTGCCTGATGATACGCTTGTTTCGCCAGGCTCTGGTGGAAAAGAGCCGTGGTACACACTTAGCTTCATCAGCTACGCAAGGCCGGCCGAACGCCAGGGATTTGAAGCCTTCGCAACAGAAATCGTCCGGGTAATGGCCACACGATTTGACGCGCGACCTCACTGGGGAAAGTTCTGTCCGATTGATGCGAAAACCGTCGCGAAGCTCTACCCAAACTGGGACGATTTTCGTCGAGAGGTCAGCTCGGTCGGCGATGATTTTCCATTCGTGAATGACTGGCTGCTCGAATTCCTGCAACCATTGCCGCGTGCTGCTCCATTGGGCTGAGAACTTCCCATTTTAGTCCGCTGACCGCATCGTTACTGCACTTTTTCGTACACCATCCGTGACAGCAGTTCGGCCACTTCGATTGTGGCAAATGTGGTTGCGTAGTCGGACATCGCGTAGGGAATGATCAGTTGGTTTTCGTGCACGATCGCGCCGCAGGTGTAGACGACGTTGGGAACGTAGCCCTCGCGTTCCACTTCGTTGGGTGTAATCAGCGGATCGTGTAAACGAGCCACAATTTTCGAAGGGTCTTGCAAATCCAACAGCATCGCGCCGATGCAATACTTTCGCATCGCGCCGACGCCATGGGTTAGAACGAGCCAGCCCGCGTCGGTTTCGATGGGCGAGCCGCAGTTGCCCATTTGCACGTACTCCCACGGGTTGGTGGGTTTGATGATCAGCTCGCTGGTGTGCCAAAAGTGAAGCATGTCTGAATACATCAAAAAAAGATGCTCACCGTCTTGGCGGCCCAGCATCGCGTAGTGCCCGTTGATCTTTCGTGGGAACAACGCCATTCCTTTGTTTGCAACCGCCGGACCGTTAAGTGTGTGCAGTTTGAAACGCAGGAAATCGGTCGTTTCCAATAGCTGTGGCAACACCATGCGTCCGTCGTAGGCGCTATAGGTCGCGTAATAGCGGCTACTGCCATCCGAATCGTGAAAGTGCACAAAGCGGGCGTCTTCGATACCGTTGGTTTCGGTGGGGCTGAAGGGGAATATTAAGCGTTCGGACAGTTCGTGGTCGGGAGTGTACTGGATTTCATAGTTCGATTTGGCCAGCATGACGACTTGCTCGACCACCGGTGCGAGTTCGGCATGACGCGATCGGTGCGCGCGAAGCGATGTCTGAAGTCGCGATTCAAGTTGCTCGAGTGTAAATTCTTCGGGTAGCTCTGCCAGCACTTCATAGGTAAACGGAATCCCCAGCCCCAGTTCAATGAGTTTACGGCGGAAGAGATCGTTTTCGTAGCACGAATCGGGGACAAAGCGTGGTGTGGTGACGAACCGATTCGGTTCATCGATCGTGATTTGCAGGTCGCGGGTCATCGTTCCACTGCGAAACACGATTGATGAGATGTGTCCTTCGCCGACCGCACGCAGACTCATGGCAAACCGCCGAGCTCCGGTCGCCAGGTTTGTCTGGTCGGGATGCCATACGATGGAGGGATTGAACAAGGCCGCCGACTCCAATGCGTACTCTTGAGTGAAGTACGCGCCAATTAGCAGGCGTCGGTTTTCGGTTAGTGGGGTATCGGTGAGAAGGTGACGGCGAAGTTCGTGAAACCGCCGCTCAAAGAATGCCTTTGGTTTCTGGTGTCGTCCATGAAATTCGTCCAACACGTGATCGAGCAGGTCGTCGACTTCGTGTTCGGAGAGCGTACAAACGCGGGCGATGACCCGCAGCACACGGTCATCGCCGGGTGGTTGAAACGGTCGCAAAACGACGCGTTGTTTGTTGGGCGAGAGGACGATTCCAGTTCGTGTGACGTGCATTAAATGGCCGTTTAAGAGGGGATAGGCATCGGTCGCTTCGACAAAGCAATGACAAGTTGGATGCGAGGCTAAGCGGATGTTGAGTTGACTCGCATGGCTGCGCTGAGGCCCCGCATTTCGACGAGCGAGAGTAAAAACGCGAGTGTAGATTCGGCACCTTGGTTCTCGTTAACTTGATTCTCCATAAGCCCGTCGTAGCATCCGCCGGTGGATGCGTCGTAAATCGGTTGGCCGAGATCATTGCGGCCTAGAAACCAATCGAATGCCAAATGAGCTTGCACGTCCCAAAATGGATCTTTTGTTGCAGCGAATGCTTCGATCGAAGCGGAGACCATCGCATGTGCTTCGATCGCCTGCTGGTCAAACACCGCCGTCGCCGTGCCTTCGCGACTGAATCCGTTGGATCCAATGGGGCGGAATCGTCCTTGCGGCGACAATTGTTTTCCGCAAAGCCATCGCAGCGATTTCAAGCCAATGTCCGTTGCTCGCGAATCATCGGCCCCGCGACCGTAGACGATAAGGGACTGTGAAAGCTTGGCGTTGTTGTAAGTCGCGGTGTGTTCAAACCACGGCCAATCCTCGGTCGCCGTGGCGTCGTAAAGCTGAATCAAACGTGCGGCAAGTCGCTGGTTCATCGTCGCAGCCACTCGGTCACCACTGTAGCGGCGAAGGTATTCCTGAATCCCCAAGATACCAAGGGCCCAGGTTCGCGGTGATGTTGTTTTTTCACACTCCGGCATCGCTCGATGGAACAATTCACGAGCCCAGGCGGCTAAGCCGGGGCGACGAGACCGTCCGATGCAAGTTCCCAGTGCCCAAAGCGCGCGGCCTTGCGAATCATCGGATCCATCGTCTTCCAACCACCGCCGGTCGAAGCTCATAAAGTTACGGAAACGCCCTGTATCACGGTCAAACGCGACGTTAAGGAACGCGGCGTAACGAGAAGCGAGCGAATGCACCGTCGGCGAATCGTTGCCCTGTTCTTCGAGCAATACGGTCAGAATCAAGGCCCGGGCGTTGTCATCGGTGCAGTAGCCGTGAGCATGATCGGGAATCGTATAGATCGCGTGCTGCACGATCCCGGTAGAATCACTGAGGTGTTGCAAGTGATCGAGTTGCATCTTGGGTAGTGCCAGTGGTTGCTCGTCGAGAGTGCGTACCGCCAAGGGTTTTCGATGGCTGCTGAGTTCGCGTTGAGCTCGACGGAACGAGGCAAGGTAGGACTCCGAAACATGATCCCACGTCATACTGCGTCCCAACCGGCGGGCCTCGGCTCGCATCGCCATCCTGCGGTTGTCGTCGCCCAAAAGTCCGATGATCTCTCGAGCGATCGCGGCAGAGTCTGCAAAGGGAACCAACACGCCGCGGCCGTCGGCGAGTAGTTCTTCGGCGTGCCAGTAGGGTGTCGAGATCACGGCTTGTCCACAACCAAATGCGTAAGCCAACGTGCCCGACACGGCTTGCTGCACATTTAAATAGGGAGTGATGTACAGATCTGCGGCGCCGATAAACTCGGTCAACTCGTCCAGTTCGACGAATCGGTTATAGAAGCTGACGTGCTTTGTGATGCCGAGTTCGATTGCCATCCGTTCCAAACTGATCCGATAGCGTTCGCCTTGCTCGCGTATCAAACTGGGGTGAGTCGCGCCGAGCACGAGGTAGATGAAGTCGGGGAAACGGGCGACGACCTCGGGGATCGCTCCCAGCACATGCTCAATTCCTTTTCCGGGGGATAGCAATCCGAACGTCAATGCCACCGCCTTGTTTTTGACATTGAATTGCTCTTTTAAAACTTGCTGGTCGGTATCGGGTGCATTCGGGATACCGTGCGCGATCAAGTCGACTTGATCGCTATCGACCGAGTAGGTGTTGATCAGGGTTTGTCGCGACCGCTCGGTCATGACGACGAGTCGCGTTGAATGCCGTACCAACTGTGTCATCACGGCACGCTGCGTTTGACTAGGCTCCGACAAAACGGTGTGCAGCGTGGTGACGATTGGCATCCGCAGGTCTTGCAAGAGTGCCAACACGTGACTGCCGCAGGGACCGCCGTAGATACCGAACTCGTGTTGCAAACAGACGATGTCGACATTGCTGAAGTTCAGGAAGTCGGCTGCAGCCCGGTAGTCTTCAATTTCTTGTTCGACGACTTGGAATCGAACTTCCTGGTCGTACAAGTACCCACCGGGGATATCGTCCATCGGAACCACGACGCACTCGGCGGATGACGCTTTCGCGATGGACGCCCGCAAATCGTGAGTAAAGGTTGCGATGCCACATTTGCGAGGCAGATAGTCACCGACGAAAGCGATTTTTTGAAGTTTGGGTGGGGTCATGATTGAGAGTCGTCCTGTGGAACAAGCGATTCAAGCACCGATCGCTTTGTGAATCGGGTCATGGCAACCGACGTGTCGGCAGCTCCGTAAAACACTTGCAATTCGTTGCCAACATCCAACATTGCCGTTGGAAAAACGACGTTGGGTACAAAGCCGCATTTTTCGTAGTCGGTTGCTGGCGTCATGATCGGCTCGTTGGACCGCGCGATCACGCATGCCGGATCGTCGCGATCCAAAAGTAGTGCGGCAGCCGCATAACGCCCCACAGTGCCGGCGATGTTCGATGTTGCGCTGCCGTGGTAGAGCGTCAGCCAACCTTCGTCGACCAAGATCGGTGGCGTTCCGCTGCCCACACGGTCGCCTTCCCACGACCGGACGCCTCTGAGAATTGATTGGTGACGGCCCCAATGAATAAGGTCCGGTGAGCGAGCGATCCAGATTTGTGGCGGGCTAAAATGCGAATTTGGATTGGGACGATGCAGTGCAACATAGTCGCCGCCGATCCGCTGTGGGAACAGCACGACGTCTTTGTTTTCGCTGGCAAAGATCACTCCGTGACGTTGAAAGTTTACAAGGTCGGTCGTAGAGACGAGTGCGGTTGCAGCGCCGGACCTAGACACAGCGACATAGGTGATCCAGTAAGTTTCGTCGATCTTGGTGATCCGAGGATCCTCGATCCCGTAGGCTTCCAACGATCCGTCAGGCAGCAATCGATCCGCGAACTTCCACGCGTCGCTGCCATGGATTGGTTTACGAAAAGTCTGCAGATGGGAGACCGAGGTCAGTCGAAGATCACCGCTGTCTTGTAGGGCGACAACACGAGCATCCGTTTTACGCAAGTCTTGATCGCGAACCCAATCGACGGCCGTCTCGCCAGATCGGGACCAACGAGGAAGCGGCGTCCATCCCTCGCGTCGCTCGCTCGGGCGTTCGGCGACCCTCGCTAGCATGACAATCTCATTGCCGAAAATCGCAACGGCTGGATTGAAGACGCCGATGACTTCCCAATCGCGTTGGGACGGCCGGATATCGCAGGGACTTAGTAGGCACGAGTTAGATAGTCTATCGATCATGGGGACATACCAAGCGATGGTGACAAAGGTTGTTCCTGATCAGCTTCTGGCTCGAACCTGCTGGTCCCCGACAACCACTCGTGAACCTCCCGCTCCCTCAACACCTCAGCGAACTTATTGGGACGGAGCCGCGACTGCAACTCGCGAAGATCGTTGGGAAAGCGTTCGACGCCCGCGAGTCCGCATCGGCGTAGCGGGGCGCTCCCTTCCTATGATCCGACATTGCCACGCAACGGAGGCTTACGACAGAGCCGTCCCGTGGCGTGTCGGCCAGCTCGCGGGTGGTTGTGGTTTTAGCGTCCAGCGATGCCGCCGATATCAACGGAATCGCAGGAGGAGCATCGTCCGTTGAGAGGCGACGCTTTAAGAGGAAACGCGGTGTGCCGGTCAAACCATCCACCATGATCGCCTCCTTGGGCGAACAAGAGACCTAGTGCGATTTGTCTGCCGAAGGGGATCTTCGTCGCGAACAAACTGCGAAATGCGAGACGCACGCCAGTGACCGCAGGTAGCGGTGGTGACTTGTCTTGTCACCCAGGGGCTTATTTCGCGCAGGCCAACACTGCAACATACCACGATTAGGAATCGACGCAATCGTAAAGTCTTGTACAGGCGATATCGATGGACGTGATTTACGCGGAACTGACGCCGGTTTGCACGTCGTTGGAGTTCAGTTCCTGGTCGTTTTGATTCGCGTTGTTCGCCCAGACGTTGATTCCGGTGCATTCCGCTTCGCCTCGGATCGTAGCGAAAGCGACATCCGCCGCGTCACGGCCGGTTCCAATCCGCACGAAACCGCCCACCGGTGCCAGTCGCGTCGCATCAAATAAGAACCAGCGTCCATCTAAATACGCTTCGAAAAAGCCGTGAAAGTCCTGGGGTTGTAGATTGACGGCGTAACCCGACACGTACCGCGCCGGAATCCCCATGGCCCGGCAAAGGCTGATGGCGACGTGCGCATAGTCGCGGCAGACTCCGGTTCGCTGAATTAATACGTCGCACGCGGTTGTCGTTGGACCGGTGCTGCCGGGTGAGTAATGCAGTTGCTCGTAGGTCCAGTTGCAGATTGCCGTGACGCGAGAATACCCAGGCAGCAATTGGCCGAACTCTTCAAACGCAAACCGATACAACTTGTCGGATTCGCAGTAGCGGCTGGGGTTGAGATACGAGAGCACATCGGCCGATAAATGCTCGTAGCTCGTCTCACACACATTGGTAGAATCGACGACATCCGCGTGAAGCTCGACGGTGGCGCTATAGTTGATCGTCAATTCGCCTAGCGGTGCGTTGATTCGAACGATCCGATTGCCAAGCGGCCCAACGTCACATTCTTCGGCAGGCTGAAAAGGGAAGACTTCCAATGTCTCGGATGTTACGGTCTGGTGAGCGTTTCGAGTAACCGATAGATTGAGAAGATAGATTGCCGGTGATCGGACCATATAATTTAGCTGGCAGCCAACGTTGATGATGGACATTACTAGGTTTCGCGTGGTAGTGGATGCTGTGTCGCTTGTATTGTAGGCTAGCCGCGGCATAGGATGCGAAAAATGTTTTAGCGGCCGGTTCCCCAGCGTTTCTAAATGGAAGACCACGTCGGGATGTTGCCGAGGCCGGGCGATCGGGCTACTCCGAACGCTGGCCTGACCAAACTTTGATTGGTCGATGCGGACCAAAGGAGAATAATTTTTGCAACGGCTCGCTGAAATGTATCAGGTCGGCACTCGTATTTCCGATATCAAGTCCGCCGATCTCGCGACCGCTGCTGACGTCCCAAAATCGAATATTGCCTGCGTGGCTGGAACTGATCAGCGTTCGATCATCGTCGACAAACCATAATCCGTAGACGGTATTCCGATGTGCAGTGAGCAAGCCGATAGGTTCCGAGTCGAGGGCATTGAGTAGCTCGATCGTTCCATCTTGATGACCGACGGCGATGGTTTGGCCGTTCGCCGCGTAGCTCGCACTGGTCAAGGGGCCGAAACGCCTCGGATAAACGTTTTTCGGTTGAAGCGTTTTTACGTCGTAGAACAGCAACGCGTCCTGCGTAACGACGAGCACCACGGATTCGTCTGGCGAGGAAATGATTTCTCGAGCACTTGAGTTGGGCAACATGATCTCATCGATCATCTTCCAATCCGCAGTTTCGTACTGACGGAAACGGTCGTTGTAGAGCGCGAGCAACCGCCGCCCTTGGTCGACGAAACGTAGCCCTCGGCAATCCTTTCCACTCATTGTGGTGTCAATTTGATGCAATTCACGTCCGTCTGCTGCCGATACAACGACCAGCTGATCGGGTGCTGCTGCAACGATCATCATTCCATCCGGTGTTACCGCTAGTTTGTATTGGTTGTCGGAATCGACGTGGGCGATCTGCTCGTGGTCCAGGGTCGACAAATCGAACCGCTCGATGCCTCCATGGTCGCCTCGTAAAAACAGGTGGTCGGAGTCGGTCGGTCGCCGTGTGATCGCGCGAGTGGATGCGCCGAAAGGCGGATGCTGGAACTTGGACTCTTGCAGCGACCAAGCCTGCAACATTCCATTTTCACAGCTGGCAAGGATCCGATCGTCGTCAAAAAAAGCAAGACTGGTGATTTTGTGACCGTCGGTGTTGATGATGCGGGGCGGTGGCTGGTCGCTGTTTGCTTTGCCGCTTTCAATCTTCCAAATATAAATCATTCCATTGTCGCAACCTGCCGCGACACGGTTGCCACCATGATTGATCGCGACGCAGCGAATGCGTCCGTGGATCTCCCCTCGGCTGTCTATTCGCTGTGAATCACGCCATCGCGTCAGGGCCCAATTTGCGGAGTCGGCAGCGATCATTCGCTTTCCATTGCCGGACAATGCGAACGTCAACGGACTGAAATTGAACTCCCAGATTCTAGCGGGCTCTAAATCGGGCACGGTCCATGACCGCAGCGAATGCCAATGGTCTCCGTCAATTTCGTCGCGGAGGATCCCAACGAGTTGTTCGCTATCCGGCGAAAAACAGAGCGATTCATTTCGTGATCCGGTCGTCAAACGAGCGTGCAGTTGACCATGCGCGTCGTGCAGCAAGACTTGGTGGTAACGTCCGGCGGTGGCGATCCATTTTCCATCACGCGAAAATGCGGCGGATTCCACTGAATACTCGTGGCCTTGCAGTTGTGCCGCAACTTCGCCCGTGCTGGCAACGCGTAGCGTGACCGGATTCAATCCGGTCGGAACGTTGCTGCCGGTGACCAATTTTGATCCGTCGGCTGAAAGGGCGATCGCGTCGAGGCTTCCCCCGATGCTCCACTGGTGAATCTCGCGACCTGAAAGGATGTCCCAGTGGCGAACCCAACCGTCCTCGCCCACCGAGAACAGGTCGGTTCCGGATGGATTTAACGCGACTTCGGTGGCGGGGCCGTCATGTTTGCCCAGTGTCAACACTTCGGGCGGACGTGATAGGTTCTTAAGTAACCACCATTCGAAGCCTCGTTGATCAAATTCGTCCGAGACCCGAGACGTTGGCCCTGGAACTTGGCGAGCGAGTAATCGATGGACCGCCCGAATATCCTGCTGCGCGTAAGCTCGGTAGGCCGACGCCATGTCAGCAACATAGAGGTGACGGCGTAATTCGGATTGGCTTCGATACAGGTGCGAGTTGGTTTCGGCAAGCTGGTTGTTGGTGTGCTCGAGCGTCGCGGTGCTGGCGGCCAACCGTGTGTTCAGCTTTGACAATCGCCAACTCGCAAGCGACTGGGTCAAGATCACCGCCAAGACGACCGACGCGAATCCAAGGGCGGAGGCAATCGAGGTCTTTGGATTTCGCACCAACCAGCGTACTGCTTGGTCTGCACGCCCAGGGCGACGCGCGTGGATGGGCATGCCCGATGAGAACCTTCGCAGATCGTTGGCCATCTCTGCAGCCGACGTGTAACGGTCCGCCGGGGATTGCGACATCGCTTGCATGATGATCGCTTCCAACGACGCCGGCACGCTCTCGCACACTTTCGAGGGCGGTTTAAGCCGGCCGCTGACGATCTCGAGCAACACGTGAAACCGGTCGCCCTGGTGCGGTCGTTTTAGGGTTACCCATTCGTAGAGCGTTGCGCCCAAAGAATAGATGTCAGTGCGATGGTCGATCCGATTGGCACTGCCCGAAGCCTGCTCGGGGCTCATGTAGTGGGGAGTCCCGATGATCTGACCGGTGCGAGTCAACACGGTCTGTGCTTCGTTGGCCGAGGCTAGGCCGAAATCGGTCAGCCATACCTTGCGATCAGAATCGATCAGCAGGTTCGAGGGCTTTACATCGCGGTGGACGACTCCTCGACGATGGGCGTGATCCAGCGCATCGGCGATGTTCGCGATCGCCGATGCGATGTCCGTCATGGTCCAGTCTGGGTTGCCTGCATTGTCATCAGAGACGGCATTCGTGATCGCATCGTCCGTCATTGCGTCGTCGTCGTTATCGTCGTCGTCGTTATCGTCTTCGGGTTCGCCAAATTGACTTCCGTCTTTTCTAACGCCGCTGATTTGTTGAGCAACCGTTTCCCCCGAGATCATCTGCATGGCAAGGAACGAGGTTCCATCGTGCGTCCCAAAGTCGCGAAGTGGAACGACGTGGGGGTGATTCAGTGACCGAATCGTCTCGGCCTCGCGCCGAAAACGCTTCCGCATCCCCGAGTCATTCGCGGCCGCGGCATGGAGCACTTTTAAGGCGACCGGTTCGGAGCTATCGGAAGCGATCGCTTCATAGACGACTGACATACCACCGCTGCCCAGCGTGCGGATCAGGCGATAGCGGCCCAGCTGACGGGGAACATCGGTTGGCTCGTTGATGTTTCGCGGCGTATCATCCGAAAAGGAGGTTTCATCCGCATTGCCTGTCAGCGGCGTGGAGCCATTAACCTGAATGTGTTGCGCGACAAATCGCAAAAACGGCTCGCGCAGCTCAGGATAACGTGCAATGAACCGCTCTGGAGCAACCTTGCGGCCTTGTTCCATTTCGTCCAAGTAGGCTGCGATCAGGTTGTCGAGTACCATGTTGTCGAACTTCTTCATCCACTTAGCCCCGGCAAATTCTTTTGCTGCGTTGACTCGTTTGGTTTGTGAGGGTGGCCGGGAGTGTCCGACGCCATAGGAGGCTCAAGGATCGAATCAGGAGATCACGTCCGGGATGCAGTCGAGGGGGCAAATGCTGTCGGCGAAGTAGCCGTAGAACAACGTAAGCTATGTAGCGAACGGTGTGCAAATCGGGGGAGATCGTGATGTTGTTGGTGGACTTTGGTAGGGGCAAAATTGGATTGTTGGATTGTGGGGAACGGAACGTTCACGCTGTGCTGAAAATGCAATCTACACGGATAGAGTTAACGGAGCGTGAAAAGGATTCGGGTAAGTGGTTGACTATGAGGGGACAGCGGAAACGAAAGGGGGGAAAATAGCACGCGCTGCCAATAGGTGGTAATGGCCAATAGGTGGTACTGGTTGTTCACTGAATCATATCAGAGCGGGCTTTTCCACGCAAAGCTCGAAGGTCAAGCTGGGCATCGGCAACCTGGGGCTTTTCTGTGCTGGATGACAACTAGCATTAGGTGCCAGGCACCTAAATTTGACACGAGTTTGTAATCCGCTCTAATACCGGTATCTGAATCATCCCTCGAACACGCGGAGGTGCCCTGATGCCACGGCCGCCCCGAGCTGAACAATTCAGCCCCGACGAAGTTTGTATCGTCCACGTGACACAGCGGTGCGTCCGCCGTGCCTTTCTGGCAGGTGTCGATTTTGTTACCGGTAAGGACTTTTCTTACCGTCGAGAGTGGATTCGTAGACGACTGGAATCGCTCGCATCTGTTTTTTCGGTTGACGTACTCACCTATTCAATCATGAGTAGTCACGTACACGTGATTCTCCGCAATCGGCCTGATGTTTTGGCCCAATGGTCCGACACCGAAGTTGCCCTACGTTGGCTGAAAGTGTTTCCAGGACATCGGCTCGAAGAACATCTTGCCGAACCGACCGAAAATGACGTCCAATCGCTTGTCCGTGACAAGCAGCGACTAAAGACGATCCGGCAACGTCTGGCGGATATTTCCTGGTTCATGCGAGCATTGTCCGAGCCGATTGCTCGCCGCGCTAACAAAGTCGACGAATGCACGGGGCATTTCTGGGAAGGTCGTTTCAAAGCACAGCGAATCGTCGACGAAACCGGTCTGTTGGCCTGCAGTATGTACGTCGATCTGAATCCGGTGCGGGCAGCGATGGCGGATTCCCCAGACCACTCACCGCATACGTCGGCCTATGACCGTATCGAAGCGGGAAAAGGTAGACAAATAGATTCAGCGGCATTCGATTTGAAGCCAATTCCGAGCGAACAAGTGGCAAAGAACACTCGCGAAACTCCGGTCGAGGCGCTTCGTAAAAAACAGCGTGCCAAGCGTAAGAATCCGACCGGACGCAAGGTACGTCGGGATGGTTGGCTTGCTCCGCTGCCGCTCGACCCAAGCACGCTCGCGAGCGAACCTCAAGTGCACACCGATGGTTTTCGCAGCAGCGACCGTGGGTTTCTGAGTGTGTCGCTTAACGAGTATCTGCGATTGCTCCGCTGGACTGCCAAACATGCTAACGACACAGCGAAATTGCCCGCAGGTGTAGCACAAACACTGGCAGCACTTGGAATCGAATCTTCGATGTGGCGAGACTTGGTGTGGCACTGGGAAAATTATTTTGGCCAATCCACCTGTGTCGGCCGCAGCGAGTCGATGCAAGCCGATGCGGTGCGGACGGGGCACCACTGGCACCGCGGCCAATCCAACGCATCAGCTTGTTTCGTATAGCTCATTGCATGTTCTAGTTGACTAGCTTGCATTGATATTGATGCTTCATCATGCAGGAACGTCGACCTCGCAAGGCGACCGTTCTGTAAATGCTGTCTGTTGTGATGCTTATTCGCGAATAAATGCGGCGAAAATCGATGATCGAGCACCGGATTTTTTCATTTGTGGGCTGTCGCAACGAAAGTCGAACGTCAAACCAAACGAGAAAGTCGTATACATCAACAAAACGGTGCCAGGCACCAAGTTTAAATAATGGTGGATGGCACCAATCGGGAAATGTGGAAGTTGGCCGAGGGGGGCGATATAATTGACATCGCAAGCGGTACCTTTCCAAGGGACATTGATGATTGACCATGAATTTCCAGTGGGCAGACGAAACTGTGACGCTCGCGTCATTGTGCCCACTGCGATCGCTTTCGCAATCTGGATTGCAATCACTGGATGCGGAGAGCACCCACGGGAATCCGCGAAGCCTGAGTCGAGCTCCGCTAAAGTCCCTTCGCGGACGATGTTGCACGCTGAGCCCGTCTCGGTGCAAAGCGATACTGGTCACGTGACCGCCGCTGCATCGCTGCCTCCGCAGCCAATGCTGAATGATCAACCGATCGTTGCAACAGTGACGCTCTCCATTCAGCGTGGTTATCATATCTATGCCCAGGTCGATTCCGACGGCCCCTTCACTTCGCTCTCGATCCGCGGGGCGGCAAGCGTGCAAGGTGTGCGTGCTTTGCCCACGATCCTTCCCGCACCGCATGCCATCGCCGACGGTCATCCAATCTTCCGAGATACTGTCGAGGTGTCGGTCCCATTGGAAGTGCTGCCCGATTTTCAAGGCCGATTTGTCCTGTCCACCAAAGTCACCTACCAAGCTTGTAACGACCTTGCATGCTTTCCCGAAGAAACGCTCGTCGTTGACCTCCCGGTTTTGATCACTCCCAACCCGCCACACTCCAAAGGTGATTCATTATGAAGTCGCTGTTTTTAAAGTGCCGTCGTTCACTCGTTGGCAAATTGTCGACGCTGGTGTTGTTTGCCATCGTGGGTTCGTCCCCGTTTGCGTCGGCCAAGGAGCTTGCGGAGTTGCGAGTCGTCTACGTTGGCTCCGAGCGTGCGAATGAGTTCGTTGATTTTTTGCGTCAACATGTTGCCGATGTCCATTCGGTCGATCGCGATGAGTTTAATCCGGCAGACGGCGACAAGTTCGACGTGGTGCTGCTGGATTGGCCTCAAAGCAGCGATGCACGGTTGACGAGAACCCAATCATCGCCACTGGGACCCCGTGAAAATTGGAGTCGGCCGACTGTCTTGCTTGGCAGCGCCGGATTGAACTTGGCTTGTGCTTGGCAACTGCGAGGAGGTTCAGGGTGCACCTGCTTGGACCCTGTCGCTTACGACTTAAAGAACCACGTGATCTTCAAGTCCCCGTTTGCGATTGATCGTGCCGCGACAACCGCGATCGATACTCCATCATCATTCCAAGACGACTTGGAGGCGAAGTCAATTGACGTTATCCCGCTAGTCGATGACCACGAAAAGCATTGGAGGGCTGGTTGGTGTACCTATTCGACCGCATTCGAGGTTTTTCCCGAGGTTGAATTCTTCTGCGGCGGCGTAAATCACAAGACTCCAACGGCTGCCGCAATCTGGCGTCAAGGAAACCTAATGCATTTCGGTTTTCAACAGTCTCCAGTGGAATTGAATGATGTCGGTGACAAAATGTTGCTCAATGCGATCGCCTACATTAGCCATTTCAGCCAGGATCGCCCCATTGCCATCACGCCGTCGGTGTTTGTCGGACCGTACACCCGGCCGAGAAGTTCCGTGGCCTCGTATCTTGCCAATCCGGACCGTGCGAAGTGGGTTGAACGTATGGTCACACCCGAGCTGTGGGCGACGATGCAGAATCTAGATGACACAGACGCGATGGCGGCTTGGGCTAAAGAGCGTACCCCCTACTTCACGCCCGATGCTGCCAGCAAACTGGAAATAGACAAAGACTTGGAAACGATCAAGATGGGGTTTGATGATCCTGGATTCCTGCCGTCAATGATCGAGCATCTGGCGTCCAACGAGCAGGGTGATTCGGCAAGAGCCAAACGACTGCTTCTACGCTACGTTCCAGAGGGGCCGAAATCAGACGACGCCAATACGTGGAACTTATGGTATGACCAGAACGAGCCATTCCTGTTTGCCACCGACTATGGCCACTATCGTTGGTACATTGACCCATTGGCTAAGCAGCGTGGTGTCGCCACCGCGCAGCTGCGAGGAACGGCACGCATGGATCAGTGACGCCCCCATTGCGAACCAGATCTAAAAAGGTTCGATCGACCAAGACTTGATTGACCAAGACTCGGGCGGCCAAGACTCGGGCGGCGAAGACTCGGGCGGCGAAGTCGCGGGCGTAAACGTCGCGCGACCCTGCTGGAGTTCGGGCATTGCATCGGGATAGAACGATGCAAGAGTTCGCTAAGATTAACCTCCAGCAAATATCTCAACGACTCGTGAGCGTTTCTGCCAAGTCGTCTGTGCCAAAAACAATTTGCCGTAATGGGCGATAGAATCCTCGCGACCGTTTCATCCGCTCGATCAAACGGACGGTGTTTCCATAGACATGCAGGGGGCGTCCCGGACGTTGGTGGATCGGCATCGCCTTGATCTCGGCGCGATAGGATCCCGTTGGCAGAATAATCGGGCTCCATCCGGTGGGTGATCCCGCATCGCTCGATGTGGGCGAAAGGAAGACAACAATCAGGATTGCAAACCGGCTTGTCCGGCTCAATAGTCTTTTCAGGCTCATTGGTGTAGGAAGATCAGTGCGGAAATACGAGACATAGGCGAGTGATTTAAAGGATCGGTCATCAATCGATCCAGCAAAAAAAAACTCCACGCAAACCGCATGCCATCAAAAACTCGCCGCGCAAACGAAATCGCATGATCCGTTTGCAAAGGTGTCGCCGCCGCGTGGCCAATCAAAATAGGCGTGGCGAGGTCGCATGCTTCAGTCGAAACCAGCAAGGCGATATCAGCTGGGGAGGCAGCTTCGGCATCGCCATAGCGACAGTGACAGCGGCGGCGTCATCAGTGTTAACAAGTTGCGGCGGTACGCCCGCGGTTATAGCGTCGGCACCTGAGCGTTCGCCTTCATGGCCTGCTCACGCCACCACGTGGTGGCGTCACGCTGTGTCCATCGGTCGGCGCATTTACAACGTTTTAGCTCGTCAAGTAGACAATTGGCACCGGCGATTCGTTGCTCAACCTCTTTCGCCAAACAGCGCATAATCACCGACTGAAGATCTGGAGGGATGTCATCACGATAGGTTGATGGGAGATCCGGTGTTTGATTGACTTGTGCCATCATGGTCTCGAGAGGGGAGTCCCCGATAAACGGTGGTCGACCCGTTAGCAAGAAATAGGCGACCGCCCCGACTGAGTAAATATCGCTGCGCGCGTCGACGTCGCAAGGGCTTGCGATTTGCTCGGGTGACATGAAACCAGGAGTTCCCGCGACCATGTTCGACTCGACCGAATGTTGCGGATTGAGTGAGAGTTCTCGAACGACACCAAAGTCCAGCAGCTTGGTGAAGTCATCGATGCCGCCCCGCTGCGACGCAAAAATGTTTGCGGGTTTAACGTCGCGATGAATCATGCCGGCGCTGTGTGCCTCGCAAAGTGCCTCGCAGACCTGCACCAAGAAGTGGACGGCCCGCGGGGCCGGCAAAGTCCCTGTCGTGTCGACCAAGTTACGCAAGTTCATCCCCGGCAATAATTCCATTGCGAAAAAGAAAACACCGTCCTTGGTTTGCCCGTAGTCGTAGATTTCAATTGTGTGAGAGTGTGTCAACTTGGCTGTTGCACGCACTTCGCATTGGAATCGTTGCAGAGCTTGGTCATCAGCACAGTACTCGGGTTGAATGAGTTTGATCGCGCATGGGCGTTTAAGCATTCGGTGCTCCGCCTCGAAGACTTGTCCCATACCGCCTTCGCCAATGAAGCGTTTCACTTTGTACTGGGCCAAGCGTTGAGCGGTGTATGCGAACAGTCGAGCACCGTGTATCAAGTGGGCTGCGTAGATCGAGACGCCCGCCGCAATCAAGGTGACGGGCAGTGGCATACCGAACTCATCTTGCCCGAGCAGCATGCCGACCCGCGAGTCGAGCCGAATGGCCAACAGCGTGACAAGCCCTGGAATGATTGCAACGGGAATCAGGATCGTCGCTGCTCGTCGCCATGTATTAGGCATGAAGACGCCGTAGACCAGAATGATCAGCGTCCAAACAAAAAAGTTCCAGTTATGGACGCTGATCAACGTGACTGCATCTTGTCGGGCCGCCGATTCGAGCATCAATCGCACCACAATTACGATTGCAAGCAGACCAACACTCGCCATCACCATAACCTCGGCGCCGCGGATCTGTAACAGCGTCACACGTGGCTTGTAAACCAAGATCGTTGCGCAACCGACGGTAACGGCCAGCGTGCCGATCCGACCGCCGTAGCCCCAGACAGCATTATGGTAGGTGAATAGCCGCACCATCGATATCGCGATCAACACCGCCATCACCGATGCGATCGCGATCAAACGGCGGCGAAGAATTTGACGATTGTCTTCCCATACATCTTTCAGGACGAGATTCGGATCTATCGGCGAAGAGGGCTCAGCGATGATCGTGTCGGGTGGTGGGCGACTCGGTGGCGATTCCAACACCGTACCCGCGAAGTGATGTTTCAGCAGCGATAGCACTTCGGTAAGGATTTCGGGGGTCTCGCTACACTGCTGCTGTGCAAACGCGACACGATCTCTTGGGGGAAGTTTGATTGCCTCGCTGAAGACTTCCTTGACGCGAGTGTATTGAGTTGGCGTCATGTGGCGGTCTCGTCGGACAATTCACGTCGCATCCACGCTCGCAACATCGTCCAGTCGGATTCAACGGTGCGTTTGGAGACGCAAAGCGCCTCGGCGACTTCCTCCATGGTCAAACCACCGTAGAACCGCAATTCGACAATCTGAGCTTGGCGAGGATCCAGTGCGGCTAATTTCGTCAGCGCCTCTTCGACCGCTAGCACATCTTCGTCCTTGCGACTGCTGACGCAGAGATTGTCATCCAGTTCGATGCGCTGTCTTTCACCGCCCCGTTTCTGTCGCTTCTTTCCGCGTGCGTGATCGACCAGAATGCGTCGCATCATCTTGGCACCGATTGCGAAAAAATGCGACTTTCCTCGCCAATCGACTCGGCTTTGATCAACCAGACGAAGATAGGCCTCGTTCACCAAGGCCGTGGGCTGCAGTGTGTGTCCAGGTGACTCACCGCGTAGCAGGTACCCGGCCAGGTTTCGCATTCGGTCGTAGACAACATCCGCCAACTGATCGGCGGCGTTCGGATCACCGTCTACAACTTGCGCCAAGGTTCCAGCGACATCAATTTTGTCAGCATTCATGTCGGATCACGCCTGCCAGGGTGATGGTTTCCTCATCATTGGGCCTAATCTGATTTCTTTTGAAAAAAGATCTGCGGAGTGTTACTAACGGCGCCGCGTAGCTAACAGACCCGGGGAAAACCGGTCAGAAACTTGCTCTAGTTTAAGGGAGCCACGCGATGCAATCCACACGATTACCAGGAATCGGCGGCACGAATCCTTCCGATGACGAACTCATCCAAACCGCCCTTATGGGAAATCGGAGCGGCTATGAGCAGCTTGTCTGGCGATACCAGGATCGACTGTTTCGATCGATCTTCGTAAATGTGGGATACGCGGATCTTGCCGAGGACATCACGCAAGAAGCATTCGTGCAAGCCTACCTTCATCTGGGCACGTTCGAAAATCGGAGCGGATTCTACACGTGGCTTTTTCGCATCGCCTTGAATCTGCGTCGCAAGCACTTGCGGCACCGTCACCTCACATTGTCAATTGACGCCGAGAGCAACCCTCGAAATCAGGCGTTGTTGCAGCCTGAGAGTTCACCACCAGAGCGACTGGAGAGGAGCGAAGAACAAAAACAAGTTCGTTGTGCCCTTGCCCGGCTCGATGACGTGCACCGCGAGATTTTGATCCTGCGGGAATTCGAGGGTTTTAGTTATCACGAGATCGCCGAGCTAATGCAGATCAAACAGGGGACTGTCCGCAGTCGATTGCACCGGGCACGAACGCAACTACGAAAAGAGCTGAGCGGTTACGTCCTCGGTCAATCCCACTCAATTCAGGTGCCGACCGAACGAAGCTACCGCCGATGTTTTTGATCACGCTGGATTGGCAACCTCGCCATCCAGTTTTGGCCACTCCATCGATTGCCGTTGGCATCAAAGCAGATCTTACCGGCGGTGTAGATGCCACCGCCTGCGAGTTTCAGCATCATTGCAAAATCGAGCGAGTTGTAGGCGAGGTAGGGCACAAGCAGAGCGCTGCGTCGCGAGCCGGCATTGGGTTACCGCTAGGCTTTGTCGAAAAGATCGTACAGCGGCTTTGGATTGGCCTACGGGGTTCGCGCGACATCAGCTCATGTGCCGAGCGTGTGTTTCGGATGCGAACCACCCGTCGTGATCGCAGTCTTAGAGGAAAGCTTCCCGCCACGCATCGTCCGCGACAGTCGCGAAGTCGGTGATCAGCGCCCCCAACGTGTTGAGCCGTGCGAATGAGCCTTTTTTAAAGCGGACTTTCCGGCACTCCTGCATCCACGAGTTCGCTTTCGGCTGCGGGAAACAAGCGGAGGTAGGTGGTTCGGTGGTGCCGGTATTCGTCAGCAAACATTTGTTTGTCGGAATTGTATTTGCTGTGCTGGATTTCCAGCAAAGTCTTCTGCAAACATTCAAGCAATAGTTCTTTTGCCCGCTGCGTCTCACCGCGTGAGTGCCAGATTTCCGCTAGCTGGCTCATTTGCGCAGAGCGGTAATAGCTATCCAATCCCTCACGAAGTTTCTCGAAATACTTTTCCGCCGTAGCAAAGTCGCCCGAATCGAAAGCCGCTGTCCCCAGCGTCCCATAACCTAAATTGTGCTGCCAATGATCCGCGAACAGATCAATGAGTTCCGCGACTTGCTCGCTTCGGTTGTGGCTAATCAGTAGGCTCACGTAGTCGTCGAATTTTTGACCTAGCACATTAAAAGAACCGTAGGCATTGGCTTGAACCTCGGGCGCTAAACGCCGCGCGACTTCTAGGAAACGTTCATAGAGTTCGATGAAGAGCAGTTCACGATCTTGACTTCTCGTTTTCGAAACGGCAACGACGTATGCATCAAAATGGCGTGGAAGAAGGCTTCGGTTTTTCAGCAGTTCATTGACCTCTTCGGCTGATCCCGACTCGAACGTGTCGAGTAGTTGCCCGTATGCCGCGATAATTTCATCCGGGGTGCGTTCTGAGGTCGTCATCGCGAGGTGCTTTTTGCGATCAGGCTGGCCCTGCAAACCTAGCAACCGTCGCCCGACATGAATTTTCATCACTAAAAAATCCGACGTTCCTTCGGGCTGCTCCGAGGCGTCATACCAAGTAGAGTTTCCGCCGTGGATTGCCAGCCAGCCGGATTGCCCGTGCTTGTTTGCCGTCGCCAAGGCGATGACGCGGTGAGGGAATTGTAGATTAGCTGAAAGCTCAGCGACGCGGACGATCTTTACATCGTCGTATTCCGAAAGATCGCAAGACCCCAGAACACTGGCGTATTCCCCCGGATCAGTGACTTCAACATCCACGATCAGTTCGCTATGTTCCATTTCCCAGAAGCAATGGATTGCGTAAATGTCTTCGGGGGGACGCCGATGAGTGTCACTCATAAAGAAGCACCACGTCATGCTGCCGACTAAGCCGCAGCCAATGTCGTCTTTTTCGAGCCCCGTACGGTCCTTTAACAAGTATCGCACGATCCAAAAAGGACGCGGCTGACCTTCGGGTGGCCAAGCTAATTCACGTTGGTCGATGATTTCAAGTTCGTCAGGGGCGCGGCCCAATTCATTCGGATGCGCCAGCCACTGAGCCATCTCTGCTTTCGCTTGAAAATCGGAATCGTTGGCATCGTCCGGAATCAGATCTTCACGCCCGAGTTCCGCCAAATATCTCTTCGCGGTATCGGAATGATTGACGTCGAGGCAATAGCGAGCGAGCATTTTCAAACCAGACTCGCGTCCCATGCGTCCCGACGCCCAAGCGGCCTCCATTTGGACTCCCTCGTCGACGTGGTCCATCGCCAGTGCAAGTAGTTGGTCGCGTGTGGGATTCTCTACAAATGGCAGCGCCGCTGTCGCACTGTGCGCGTAACTAAAGTGATCTGGATTTCGATCCTCAATCCAAGCTTTTAAGCGGCGGTGTCCTTCGGGATTGTCAAAGGGGTGGTGATCAAGGTTGTCTTCGATGGCGACACCGTTGGCGGCGTCCAGCAACGCAACCGCAAGAAAACCGTCGGGCAATGCTTCGGCTATCTTTGCGAAGACATAGTCACGATGGGGGTGTGCCTTCGTGAACACGGACAGAATCGGATGCCATAGATACCCTTCGCAAAGAACCGGATGGCGACTCGATTGCACGATTCGCTCCGCACCCGCTTCGGATCCGTATATCGCAAGGATTTTGAGGATCAGTAAGAGGTCGCTCGCATTATCATTGTTTACATTCGCAGCGCAACCGTCAAAGATCCGGATAAGCTGAGGAAGCCCGGCGTCATACAAAATGTCGTACGCGGGCACGTCAACGCTCTCCACATCTTGAAACAGGGACGTCAATGCTCGGATTCCAGAAAAGCCGTTTCTGTTCGCCGAGGATCTGGCAGGTTGGACTTCCAACGCCGCGACAATCGACTTCGCGTCCCGTCGAGAGCGAATCGTGTAATCATTTAAATCGCTGAGTTCTTTTGCCAAGTCTCCGTCGGGTTTTAACCCTCGTTTGATCGCACGTTGCAGCGGACTAGAGAACATGTCGGTGGTTGCATCCTGTTGTGTCGTGATGGGGCCGCCCGGATCGTCGGGTTAGGCGTGAAGGATCGTGGGGGATCTTTATCCGACTATATTTTGCTTTCGGAACCGTCGCCAGCGAGTACGAGGACCTTGGAAAGAATTTTGGAAGTTGCTCGATCGTTTTCGGCGAACGGTACATACGCGAGCGTGGGCGGGGCAGAGTCATCCAGTTCGATTTTTTGATTGCCGTCATTAAGGACTTCGCCGGTCATCAAGTTTACGGCATAACCGTTGGAATTTGTGGTGATGCGAATAAACTTGCCATCGCTTTCGATATTGTCGAGTCCAAGCATTCGACAAGTTTCTTCGATCAGTCTGGTCCGCATTTCTGCCACCGGTTCAAACCCGACATACTCTTCCGCCCCGACTTCCGCATCGGCCACACTGGCGGCGAGATCCAATTCTCGTAACGTTTCCGAGAGCAGTATTGGCGGCACCTGGTTTAATTCGATATCCTCGGTCTGTTTATGGCTGTTCTGCAGAGTCCGAGTGAATGTCAGCGTCCCCAATCGACATTTCTCATCGCTCATGAAGTGGATTCCTTCGAGGTGAGCGGTCAACCCAGCGGATCGCCAATTGCGATCAAATCCAAACGACCGTCCACCCCAGCCGCGGTCGCGTAACAACTTTGCGGCTTGGGATTTGTGTACCCAACGTTCGGAATAGCGGTTCAGATCTTTCTCATCTCGTTCGGCAGCGGTCAATACGAACAATTCGCGAAACACTTGACGGACGGACTGGATACGCCCGGCGTCAAAACATTCACGCTGCCAATCGACCCAGTCGCCACGTTGAAGCAAATCAAAGCAATGGGCCACTCGCAAGGTTTTCGGAAGTTTGGTTGACTTGCCGCAGTGGTCAACGAGCTTCGTGTCATTGGCGGTCAAGAATCCGGCAGTCTTGCCGTTCTCGCTGACCAATATCAGCGTGCGTAACCGCGGCGCAATCAGCGGATGTTGAAGCCACATCGCCAAGTCGTCGGACGACATAACGCGAGCCTCAGCCATCGCTCGCTCTAGAAGCCGCGTGGCACGGCGAGCACGTGATTTCAGTAGTTTATGGCGTTCAATTAAGGCGGCCACCTTCTTTGCCTTTTTGATTTTTGCGGGGGGCCGCTTTAAGACCTTGCCGTTCTTGGTGTAGACAATTTCGGGTTGTCCATCGCTGTTGATTGTCAACGTGACATCGACCCCATCGCTGGAAACAATGATGCCGTCGGCCAAATCATTGAACTTCGCTAATTCAACTTCGGCGACCATCTGTTCGGCGGATGTGTAGCCAGCACGAGCTGCCAAATTCTCAAGCGAGGCATTCAACAATGCCTCGGCCGAATCGCGAGCTAAGTCGAGCGACTCGGCGTAATCACCGAAGTCGGCTAACGTTTCGACACGGATCCGTAAATCCGCATCATTTAGCAGCGGCGCTTCACCCAACAACGAGACGGCGTCACGCACGTGTCGCTTTTGAACTTGCTGTATCAGTTTGTCACGAAGCTTGGCGGTGAACGAACCACCCATCACATCCGCAATCATCTGCAAACGCGTCGCTTGCGGGGTACTGAACGTGGACTTTACGGCCGTCATCAGCCGCTTCCATTGGGTTGGCGACAATGGGGCGATGACCGATGAATACCACTCGCTGGAGAACTGTCCCGCTTCGCGTAATTCTTTGTCGAGTCCATCGCGGCGGAGCGTTGACCGAACGAGTGCCATGTTGAGCAGATAGCCGCAAAGCGGTTGCTGTTCATCACCAAGGGTCTGCAACAACGCTGCCGCGTCGGGGCGTCGTTTCCCAGTCGTATGCTGGAACACCCAGAACAATACCTCTGATAAATCAGGCCAATCAAGCATCTTGGCTGCTTGCGGCACCCAGTGCGGATTGGCCATGGCCAGCCGCAATATGACGTCGCCGTCGATGTCGTCGAGACAATCATCGTTCGGCTTGGGCGCGGTACAGCAAAGCAGCACCTGCAGAGCTGTCGGTCGCGGATTTGCATTCGGAAAAGGACGTTCGGGTGGTTGGATGGCGACATTGTCCTCAGCCATCGCTGTCAACAATCGTTTGGCAACGGCAGCACCTCCAACGTCATCAATGCAATTGAAGTGTCTTCCCAAGTCCGTTTGGCTATTTGAGAAACGGCTATCAAGCCCCTTGGGGACGACGGTGTAATTGGTTGTGGGCAGCAGATGGGGCCCACCCTCGTCGATTACCAAATCGAGCAGTCGCGATTTGGCTTGTTCGGCGGTGACACGCAGGACGGGGAATTCTTCGAATAGCGTCGCATAGGGCGCGGCGGGCGTCGCACAGATGGACCCGAGAAGTTCCGCGTCACTGCTGAAGTAGGCGACATGGGACGAGTAGGCCAGAAGAAAGTGTTCACGCAGTTCCTCGTCCGTGGCAATCCCACGTCGATGGGCCTCCAACATCAGCCGATCGGGAATTGGGCGGCGAGTTCGACCACCGACGGTGGGATCGACACCGCGATCACGCCATGTCAACAATTCGAACATCCGGCGGATCGTGTCGTCCGAAGCCGATTTGATGGGTAATGTCTCGAGCCGTTGCGAACTCAAACCGTAACGCTCGAGCATTTCCTGCAATAGGTGTGTTGGGATCGGGACATTCGGCCAACTTTTGGGCAAAGGACCGTCGAATTCCAACCGGGCTGCGGTGGTCTCGATGAAATCCAATTCGCTCGTATCCAAATCACTAAGGCTGGTAGCACGAAAACATAGCCATTGAGCGATGGCATGCTCATATGCAAACGGGTCATCGGGGGCACGAGTCGCGTCCGCTTTTCCGGCGCTCGCGAGACTCCAATCATGATTGTACTTCCAGGCAACGCGATGCCAGTGCAGCCCGTCATCGTCGCGAAGCTTGACTCTGTCGGCCCATGCGAACACATCGTCTCGAGCGGGTAAGCGATCTGGTTGGTTCTCATACAAGAAACGACGGTCGGGGGTCTGTGCCATACGCGGGACTGTGCCACCGAGCGACGCAACTTCCGCAGGCGGCAGACGCTTTGGAACATCATATCCCAACTCGTTCGCTTGGCTGATCAAATCAGCAGGGATGCGAACGGGGGCCGTCAGCGAAGCCGCAAAAGATTTGAGTTGCTGGCACAATTCGTCCGTTCGTTCGGTCTCGCTCTCGATTTTCAGGTCACGCGGCGGGATTGGCTGTGACAGGTTTGAAAAATCGATGAGTCCTAAATGGCAGGGGCGTTCCCAGTCGGTGATGGCCATGGCGAGTTCATTAAAGGGGGGATGAGAGAGTCAGCAAGACGAGACGGCGGTGGATCACACGCTGCCAGGCACCAACGGCGTGGTGCGAACGAAGGTGATCGTGCTGGATGGAGTGAGAGAAACTTCGTCGGCGAGTTGGCAACAAGGTTGTTCGTCGACAAAAACAAGAAAATGGCCGCGCTCGAATGCATCGAGGGTAGCACACACCGCATCGTCTTCGCTCTTTTTCCGGCGGCCACGCGTGGACGTTCCAAAACGGATCCGTCCATCCGCTAGTCCCGCCTCCAGAGACTCTTTCGACAGTGGGCGCCGAAGCGGTGTAAGATTCGGCAATCTCAGCTGCTTTACGTGGTTTTTCACTGCCAACGTAATCAGCTCGGCCAATGTTGGCCTCCAGCCGTCAGCATGCGGTGGATCGATAGGCCACGAATCAAGCGGCTGACGCACCGAGCTTGATCGAACTCCTGAGACCTCAGGCAAGGCCAATGTGATTTCAACGGTCAACACCGCAGTGTAGCTCCTGGGGGATCATATATGAGGTCATTTTTGAACCGAGGCATCACAGTCGCTTGCATCGGACGTTGAGGGTGTTTCGTTTTACAACAAACCGGAGGCATCGTGTTGTGCGGAAGTCAAAGAAATCGAGGATAGCGGCGGTATCTGGGGAAACGCAAGATCGCGTCCTTTGGATGCTGCTCGCGAGGGTGATTGAACATGCTTCCTTGATGATTGGGATTCTATACGTGACGTCAGGGATTGGATCGATTCAGCGGTATGCCCTGCGTACACGACTGGATCAGTATCAGAGAATTACTTTTATTCACTGATTATTTCTTGACTCGCTACTTCGGTTCGAGCAGCTAGACGCTCATAAAGAATTTCGCCGATTTGCATTCGCCGATCACGATGTCATAGCTCACAACGTGATCGACTTCGCAGACGCGATTAGCAATCAGGATCAATTGGCGTTTGAAATTGCAGTTGTTCGTGGCGTCGATAACTTTATCAAGGAAGAGCAGGACGCCGCACCAAGTCTCGTATTCTGGGGATCAATTCGACTTTCCTCGCTCGCCAACTGGGGTTTGCATCGGGGGTTAATGCTCGCGGCCTAAACCGAGAAACCTACAGCGGTTTGGGTCAGAAAACAGTCGGTCGTTGGTTGGTCAGCAACGCAAGAGACGGCATCGGTTGCGGTGCGGAGAAGGCGGTGCAGTCTCCGGTTAAAGGAGACCGTCGAAAAAAATTAGCGACGCGATTGGTCTTTGAATACGTCATAGGTGAGCCATAGCATGGTGATGCCCACGCCCAGGTAAGTCCAATCGAACACGGGGCGTGCATGCCTCCATGGCCATGAAATCGCGAGGTCGAGCGTGCAGAGCACAACCAAGGCGGTCGCCAACAAGAACGAGATTACCGTGAACATTTTTTCGAGCGTAAAGCGGGCGAAAAAACGCCCCAATCTCGACTTCGGACGCCGGATCGATTTCTGATGGGGCGTCGGGAGAGTGTGTGTTGGGGCCACCCGCCGCGGCCGTGCCGCTGGCGTCATCCGATGGGGTGGCCGCTGACCCACATGATCCCGTTTCTGACGGACGGGGGAATGACGGTTGAGGTCTTGCCGCGATGGTGTCTGACGCGATGGTGCCCGATGCGGCGGCGATGGACGGCTTGATTTTTGGGGCTTCGGGGCTTTGAGTGTTGTGGGCATGAATGGTTCCTCCGTTTGCGTAATGCAGCGAAGTAGCATGCTCTAGAGAATGAGCACGCCGCGTGCCAATGGACGAAAAATCTAAGATGTGACACACCAGCTCGCCAGTTTCTCGAGCCATAACTTGCGAGCCATAAACCACGAAGCCTCGCTTGCGAATCAGGGCTACTGCCAGTGTCAGTAGATAGCAGGACATATTGTCGCCGAAAACGCCAACTTGGCTTTGACTAGTTTGCCTGCAGGTATTCGTCGACGGCGTCAGTGAAGGAGTCGACGAGCGGACGCAACGCATCGATCCGGCCGCGAGCTTCGCCGAGTCGATCGTGTTTTGCGTCCTGCTCGATTTGCTGGGCCAATTCGTGAGCTGCGGTGTGATCATAACTGCTCACTAAACTCTTCAGCCGGTGGGCTGCGATTTCGAGTTGTCGCGGCTCACGTTGATCGACGGCGTCGCTCATCATTTGCATCAATTGCGGCATGTCATTGAGCACGTAACCGATGTGTTCTTTCAATAGATCCATCTCGCCGCCCATCCGCTGTAACGCCGATCCGATACTAAATGCCCCGGCGTCAAGCGGCTCGGGATACCGCGACGGTGCAGACTTGGGGTTGTTGTTTGCACCTTCGCGGTCGCTGCTACCCATTTCTTCGACCAACGTTACCAGTTCCGCGGCATGGATCGGTTTGGCAAGGTAGGAATCCATGCCGGCAGCCAAACATTTTTCGCGATCTCCCTGCAACGCGTGGGCGGTTAGGGCGATGATGGGAAGATGTTTGCCCGAGTCTGCTTCCTGTTCGCGAATCGCTTTCGTCGCTGAAAATCCGTCGCGGCCTGGCATCTGCACGTCCATTAGTACCACGTCAAACGATTCGTTTTCGCAGACCGAGATGGCGGCGTCACCATCGCACTCACTGCGAACGTCATGGCCACGACGTCTGAGGATCGATTCGACCAGTTTTCGGTTCGGTTCGTGATCGTCTACAAGTAGAATTCGAAGCGGTTTGTCGACAGTTTGGACCAACGGCGTATTCGTCACCTCGTTGCTTGCGACACAAGTGGGGGCATTGCGCAACGACTGGTCATCGCGAGTTGCCAATGTGCTCATAATGGCTTCGAGCAATGCGGATGCCGAGACAGGTTTCACGAGGTACGACTCGATACCTAATTTTTTGCACCGGTGAGTCGAACTGGGACGATCCGCCGAAGACAGCATCATCACGGTGCCTGCCTGCAAATCGGGACGTTGCTGCATCATTTCAGCCAATTGAAAGCCATCGACTACCGGCATCATCGCGTCAAGGATGACGAGGTCAAAGGGAGCGTCGTCGCGAACTGCAGATTCCAATTCTTTCAAGGCAGCGGCAGCCCCGGGACAATGTGTCGTTCGCATTCCCCAATGGCCAAGCATTTCGTTTAAGATCCGTCGATTCGTAGCGTTGTCATCGACGATCAAAACGCGTTTTCCATCCAGGTTTTGCGAAGCGAGATTGCGGATCCGATCAATCGAAGACGCGGTCGATTGGCCGTCATCGGTGAAATGCTCCGGTGAGCTACCTAGTTTCAGTGTTAACGTAAAGTGGAACGTGCTGCCTTTGCCTTCGCTGCTTTGCACCCACAGTTTACCGTTCATCAATCGCACTAATTTCGAAGTGATGGTCAATCCGAGTCCGCTACCTCCAAAGCGACGAGCCATCGATGAATCGACCTGCGTGAACGCATCAAAGATCTTTTGCAAACGCTGCTTGGGGATACCTATACCTGTATCGGAAACCGAAAAATGCAAACAGATCTCATCGTCGGTCTGCCATTGTTCTTGTACATCGACGACAATCTCACCTTGGCTAGTAAACTTGATCGCATTGCCAATCAGGTTGAACAAGACTTGCCGAATTCGAGTTGGATCGCCTTGCAAACAGTGGGGGACGGTCATCGGCATATGAACCGCCAATTCAAGTCCTTTCTCGTGGGCACGAACCGCTAACGCCTTTGTCGTTTCTCGGACGATTTCGGCGAGATTGAAATCGACTTCTTCGATCTCCATCTTGCCGGCTTCGATTTTGGTGATATCCAGCACGTCGTTAAGCAGATTCAGCAGCGAATCGGCTGACGTCTTCACCGTTTGCAGGTAATCACGCTGCTCGCGAGACAGATCCGTGGTTAACGCGAGCTCGGTCATCCCGAGGATGGCGTTAAGCGGCGTGCGGATCTCGTGGCTCATGTTTGCCAGGAACTCGCTCTTGCTGCGACTGTTCGCCTCGGCGGACTTCTTCGCTGCCAACAACGCTTCTTCGGTTTGCCGACGGCGTGTCACGTCACTTTCGATCACGATCCATCGTGAAAGTTGTCCACTGTCATCGTTGACCGGGATCAATTTGCATTCGACCCACAGCGTCGTTCCATCGCTGCGGTATTGCAAGACATCCGTCGTTAGTTCTTCAGCGGCCAGCAGCGTTTTGCGGATCGCTTGCCGCGTTGTGGCGTCGGTGCTGGGGCCGAACACTAGGTTTTCTAAATTGCATCCAATCGCCTCCGACGGTTCGTAGCCACTGAGGTTGCTGAACGCTTCGTTGGTCCACTGGATTTGGCCGCTCGCGTCCATGATTAGGATCGCGTTACTGGCCCGACTGACGACCAACGACAAGGTTTCCAAATCATCACGATCCGCTGCGGCTTGTTCATCGCCGCGCAATTCAGACGGTTCAGATCGGACTTTGGAAGCGGATTCAGGCAACCGAATTTGAAATGCTTTCTTAGTCATCGCTAGCGAGTTTGGGGGGGGGCGACAAAATGGCACACACCTTGCAATGGTTGCTATTTGAGCAAATATGCTGCCAATTTGACTTTGATTGACGTCCATTTATTCCTACTACAAGAGGATGATCGCGTCCTGCCATCGAATCCCGAGTGATCGCATGTCCCGAATCCTTGTTGTTGACGATGAACCCGCGGACCTGAATTTGGTTCGTCACGCGCTGGAAAAGCAAAATTACGAAGTTACGACCGCCTCATGTGCAAAAGAAGCCTTGCGACTGCTACGGCGAGGGGGTGTCGATGTTGCCGTATTGGACGTGATGTTGCCCGACGGAGACGGGTTAGACGTGCTGAAAAAAATCCGCGAGATTGATGAGCATTTGCCAGTGGTTTTTGTCACTTCTGGAGGCGAGAGCAGTACTGCAATCCGTGCGATGAAACTCGGTGCGTTGGATTATTTGCTAAAACCGATCAATGTCACGGAGCTTCGCGGCGTGGTGGGGCGTGCTGTGGAAATCCGCAAATTGACTGAATCGCCTGTCGAGATTAATGTCGACTCGCGATCCAGTGATATTCATTCGATCATAGGCCGCTGCGCTGCAATGCAGGAAGTCTATAAATCGATCGGGATTGTCGCCGCTCAAGACGTGACAGTATTAATTCGAGGCGAGAGCGGAACCGGTAAAGAATTGGTCGCGAGGGCGTTGTACCAATACAGCGAACGAGTGCAGGGGCCCTTTCTTGCAGTGAACTGTGCGGCAATCCCCGAAGCGTTATTGGAAAGCGAGCTGTTTGGTCACGAGAAAGGAGCCTTCACCGGAGCGGACCGCAAACGAATCGGAAAGTTTGAACAATGTCGTGGCGGCACGTTGTTCTTGGACGAGATCGGGGACATGTCACCGGTGCTGCAAAGCAAATTGCTACGTGTGCTGCAAGAGAAACAGTTCGAGCGAGTTGGTGGCAACGAAACGATTCAAGCCGACGTGCGTGTGATTGCTGCGACCCATCAAAACTTGGAACAGATGGTCAGCGACGGCGACTTTCGAGCGGACTTATATTACCGGCTGAATGGATTTTCGATTCATTTGCCACCGCTACGTGACCGTGGCAGCGACCTTGATTTATTGGTGGAGCATTTTCGCCGCCATGCTTGCCGCGATTTGTCGAAAGAGGTTCACATGGTATCGCGTGATGCGATGCAGGTCCTGCGCGAGTATCGATGGCCTGGTAATATCCGGGAATTGCAAAATGCGATACGCCAAGGGATTTTGAAGACGTCCGGTCCCGCCTTATTGCCCGACTTTTTGCCTTCGTTCGTTTTTTCATCTTCCAAGCGTGTTGCGGAAGACCAGCTTCGCAAATCGGATTCATCGAATGAAGCCGAATGTATCGATGCGACCGCGATAACGTCAGCGGATGAGCAGCGGCCCGTAGATGAACCTATCAACATCGTGGACGGTATTGCGAACGGTCCGCTCGATTTCGATTCCCCCCATCTGTACGACGATGTGATCGGCGCCGTCGAACAACGGCTTGTCCGAGAAATGCTCAAGCGAACCGGCGGCGACAAAGTCGAGGCGGCGCGGCGACTGGGAATCAATCCCACGTTGCTTCGCAGCCATGCGGCATTGGAACTGTTGGACCTAGCAGCACTAAATCATCAAGATGAAGAAAAACCACTGATCCGCCCCGGCATGACGTTGGCCGATATCGAAACTGAAGCAATCCGCCGAGCGTTGCAGGAATGCGGCGGTTGTCGTAAAGCGGCCGCGAAACAGTTAGGAATTAGCACTCGGACGATGCAGCGACGTGTCAAGGAACTGGGGATCTAGATGATCGTGCGGAATTGATAATCTCGTTTGTCGAGGGTCATGGGGGATCGGGTGCGGTCAATCACATCCGCCCCGCTGGCATCCAGGCGAACCGGTTGACGCACATCGAAACTCCTGCCAGGTTCGTTCTGTCTATTGCTACATTTGGCATATCGCGAAGGCAACCGGCATGTGTCAGATTGGCCGGGCCGCGGAGGGAGGGAGAGTGAGTCTACGTTGTGAGTAACAGATCATCCTCGGACGCGGCCACGGCCACTGCATCTGACATGACCGATGCTCGAAGACCTCCTTGGAATCCGGCATCGGGACCGTATGCGATATTATGTTTGCCTTTCTATCCCGTGGTTGTGTCAAAGCGATTTACGTCGAAGCGAGTCCAGGTGGCTATCGCGTTTCTGTTGCTGTCGCCTTTGCATTAATCAATCAAACTGACGGACACATGTGACATCGCTGCAACGTATGCACTTGCGATGCAACGTTTGTGCCAAATCTCGATCGCATGCCGGAATGCAGGTGCGGTGTCGCTTTTGACTTAACCGAGTGAATGTTTGTCGCATGCCCGACGCCAAGTTGGCATCATCGTTTTCTGGCACCGCACGTTTTCTGGCACCGCACGATCATCCGATCACGACAATTTGCAGATCGCCTTCTTTGCGTTCGACATTCATCCCGACGTCACGAGGATGGCGATGGAAGGCAAGATCAACCACGCCGTCGCCAATTCGCAGGTTTTGGATTCGAACCCAATTTAAAAAGTCGGGTAAACGTGGGTTCTCGAATTGAACTTGGGGTTTCGTCGGTGAGAAGGTCAGACCGAGGATACTCTGCAGCAACAGAAATGCAGCACCAGTAGCCCAGGCTTGCGGCGAACAGGCAACCGGATAAAGCGTCGGTGCATGACCAGGCATGCGATCGAATCCGCAAAACAATTCTGGCAAACGATGCAGGTCATTGAACAGCGAAGCGTCAAACAGCCCCGCAATCACGCGCGCACATTCATCGCGAAAACCGTAGCGAGCTAGACCCGCCGCACACATTGCGGTGTCATGCGGCCAGATCGATCCGTTGTGATAAGACATCGGGTTGTAACGGACTTCCCCAGCACTGATGGTGCGGATTCCCCAACCGTTGAACGCCCGTTCGTCGGTTAACGTCGCGGCGACGGACGCAGCATGGCAGGGATCGACAATCCCGCTGAACAAGAGATGGCCGGCGTTGCTGTTTCGCACTTTGCACGCCATTTTGTCGCCGTCAAGTGCAATGGCAAAGGTACCGATCGACGGCACCCAGAAACGGGCATTAAAGTCTTCTTTCAGCCGTACGGCTTGCTGGCGAAGTTCGCTAGCCCACGCTGCGTCGTCCATCACGTCGGCCAACTCGGCTGCGAGTAACTTCGCTTGGTAAACATACCCCTGCACCTCGCTGACCGCGATCGCGCCCTTGGCGTCGCGTCCATCGCTGTGGAAGATTGAATCGTTGCTGTCTTTCCAACATTGGTGGGTCAAGCCTCGTTCGTTGTGCGATTGGTATTCGACGAAACCATCCCCATCGACGTCGCCGTATTCATCAATCCAATTGACGGCGCGGCGGATGTTATGCCAGATGAATTCGATGAATTCGCGGTCACCGGTCCGCCGGTAATATTGACCGGCCAGGATGACAAACAGCGGTGTGGCATCGACGGTTCCGTAATAGCGTTTAAAGGGGACTTCGCCCAATGCCGCCATCTCTCCGTCACGCATCTCGTGGACAATTTTGCCAGGTTCCGATTCGATGCTCGGGTCGACTTCGGTTGCCTGGGTTGCCGCCAAAAAACTTAATACGCCGCGAGCTAGTTTGGGACGCACCCAAAGCGTTTCTAGCGCCGTAATGATTCCATCGCGACCAAACGGCGTGGCGAACCAGGGGACGCCGGCATAAGGGTAGCGTCCGTAAATCGTGTCCGAGATTAGCATGTCGAGGTCCGCGTTGCTGCGGTTAAGCCAGCCGTTGAATTCTTCGTTCGAGGTGAAGATTTCTACGCGTTCAGCCTCGGTTTGGCGCAGTCGGTTGCTCCAACCGGTGACAGCCTCGGCGTGACTGCGAGATGGTGTGTCGGGTTTCTTGACGTAGCCCGACTTCTCTGTGTGGCATTCCGCAGTGGCGTGCAGCGTGGTTTCTTCGCCACCGCCAAGATGGACTTGTAAAACACAGCGTCGCGGTTCGATGATTTTCACTTTGCCGTCAAACGCGACGTTGACCTCGCGTTTTTGGTCATCCAATCCGTGATAGGCAAGCGCGACAGCGGACTTGTCGACTTTGGCCTCGAGCAATTCGCCTCGTTGCGCTCGGTGCTCGCCACGCACTTCGAATATGTCACGAAAATCCGACGCGAAACGATATTCTACTTCAAGATCGACCGGACTGCGTGAGTAGTTCTTCAGTCGCAAATGTTCGTAGAACGTTCCGCCGTCAAGCAACATGCTGCGGAAAACGTGCAGGGTGCCTTGCGGCAGCACGTGATCGGGTTGAGGCAGTTCCGGTGTTGTCATCTGCACCACAAACGAGCTGTTGTCTTCTTTCATTGTTGAATTCAACAACAGCGGTCGTTTGTTGTTAATCAGCAGTTCCCAGGTGGATAGAAAGCGGGTCCCGAGGTGATACACGCCCTGTTCTGAATCGCCTGCTCCGCCGATCTCTCCGAGTTGGTCGACGATGGCGAACGTGTCACCCTGTTTTAGCACCTGGCTGTTCGCGGGTGCTCGATTGTTTTTAGCCTGCACATCCCAATCGGTGGTGCCGGATTGAACTTTCGCGGGAGGTGTGGTGCTCATGGTTGGGGAAAATAGAGAGGGCGTGCCCCCAGACATCGAGTGAAATCTCAATCGCGTTTTCCACTGCCGAGGTCTGCGGGGCACTACGGTTCGTGAAATAGGGACGTAAACGATTAGCCTGCGGTTACTGCGGCGTCGGTGGTTTTGATAATCGAGTCTCGCGAGGGAAGACGGATCGATTTTTGTGGGGTAATCAACCGCTCGTATACGTCGACGTAACCTTTTGTCATGGTTTCGACAGAAAAACGGTTCTGGAAGTAAATACGACAGGCACGGCGGTTGATCTTGTCGATATTGCGTGCTGCTTCGACCGCCTCGTCGACACTCTCAACAATATATCCGCTGACGCCGTGCTTCATCACCTCGTCGACGCTGCCGTTTCGAAATGCGATTACGGGGGTTCCGCAGGCCATCGATTCGGTCATCACCAAACCAAATGGCTCGGGCCAATCGATTGGAAACAACAATGCCTTGGCGCCTCCAAGCAACTTGTTCTTTCCGCTTTCGTTTACTTCGCCAATGTACTCGATCAACGGATGGTCCAAGTGGGGCTTGATCCTTTCTGAAAAATACTGTTCGTCGACTTTGTCGATTTTCGCCGCCATTTTTAGCTTCACACCGAGGCGTTTGGCGATTTCGATGGCACGTTCTGGACCTTTTTCGGGCGAGAATCGGCCGAGGAAGGCAAAGTATTCGTTGGGATCACACGCGGGTTGGTAGTCATAATTTTCGCCGGGTGTGCCGTTGTAAACCGTGGCAACCCAATTCGCATTTTTGATCGGTGCTCGCTGCGAATTACTAATCGACACGACAGGCATGTCGGGAAATTCGTCAAAAACGGTTTGGAAATCTGGCAGATCAAGTCGCCCATGAAGGGTGGTAACATGCGGCGTATTCAAATACCGCATCACGCTAAAATGGCTAAAGTCGGTGTGGAAGTGAATGATATCGAATTTATCCGCCATGCGCAATACTTCCATCAATTGTCGCTGGTGCCAGATGATTGCATCATGCGGCACGCTGCTGCAACGCAGTGACTCTTTGACAACGGCAACCTGGTCAGCGTTTGTCAGCGAATCGCCACTGGCAAACAGTGTCACGTCATGCCCCTGGTTGACGAGTTCTTCCGTCAAATAATGAACGACTCGTTCGGTGCCACCATAGGTTTTCGGCGGTACGGTTTCAATCAAGGGAGCGACCTGAGCGATTCTCATCGGTTGGTTTCCTTATTCAACGTCCTTCAAGATCAATTATCAGCCAGCCATCCAAGGTGGCGACCGAGTAACGACCACGGACGCCAGAGGCCATGCCGATAAAAACGGAAAAAAATGATCGCGACCGCATATTGCAAGCGTCGTACCAATGTGCCGTAAAACAACGTCCCAAAGACAATGTGGCACTTCGCAGGCGACAGCAGGTCATGTTGTCATCGCAGGAGAATCGATTGCTTCTGATCCGGCTTTGATGTTTCGGTACGCTGAATGCACCTTCGTTCGTAGAAAACCTCAAGACGCCGTCATTGAAATGCGTCGTGCGGCGTCGTCGAACAATGGAGTAACTGAGATCATGCGGAAGCAAGACTTGCGATTGCAGTGGGAATCGTTGACACTGCAGCTAGAGAAGCAATTGGCCTCGATCTGTGAACGGCTAGCCGGACAATGTGTGGATGGAGTCCGGTTGTGCATCCAGTTGGAATCACAGCTCTGCCAGTTCTGCGAAAAGCCGTTTCCAGCGACGGGGGCAGAGATGAACGCTCGAACGCGGCAAGCCAACCGGCTGGTAAAGCGTTGGCGGCGATTGACGCGGCATCCTCAGGCAACGAATTCGGCGGACACCGCATCGCCCGCTGTAGCCACAGCGATGGAGCAACCTCGTTTCAGATCCGTCGTGTCGGCGTAGCGAGTGCGTGTGCCGATTCCCGCAGAATCCGGAGCAGAGAGTGGTGATCAGGGACCACTCTGACTCCGAATTCGTTGCGGGCGGAAAGGGAATCTCTGACCACGTCACTCGTTCGCACGTTGAGGAAACGGACTTGGCAATGCCATCAAAACGTCCTGAGCTTCATCAAACGATTTGTAGCGGATATCGTCAATCAACACGCCGCCTGCCTCGATGGCCGCAGATTCGGCGGTCGATCCTGCGGGGACACTTGCAATCGTGTAACCGTCGTCGGTTTCAACAATGACATAGTCGCTCATTTCATTCTCTCCCGGAGAAGGCGAGTCGTTTCGAGAAACAATAACTTTGGATGGTCGAATGACACGATCATGGAGTTGATATCCCTGTTGGATCACTTCCACCACCGAGCCTTCGGGATGATTGTCCGAATCCTGCTGGCCGATGACATGGTGTTGTTTGGGATTAAAGGGACTCCATGATCCCGGCACTTCGCGCAAGCCATGACTTGAAAGCGTGTCGCAGAACTGGTCACGAACCAATTCGACGGCTTCCATCAATCCATCGAAGTCGCCGGAGTGCCGTCCAGTTAAAATAGCCCGTTCCAGGTTGTCAAGCACGGGAAGCAGATCACGCATCAAGTGGATCCCCGAATACTTTCTCTGTTCATCGAGCTCGTGGCGGCTGCGTTTGCGATAGTCGTCAAAGTCGGTGGTGGTGCGAGCGAGCTGATCTTCGCTTGCGGCTAATCGCTCGCGAAGTTGTAGGTTCACATCGTTCATTGGTTTGCCTCCGCTTTACTGGTCTCGGCCCAGATCATTTCGCTGAAGCGGCTTGGGAGCCAAGTCTGGATCCATCCGAAAACCGGTGTCACGAGTAATCATTGCCAAATCGTTTACCGGTTTTTGGAAAGGATCGTGGGGGGCCTTGCCATTGTCGAACTCAGTGGCAAGTAGCATGCCACCGACCCGCAAAATCGCTCGGGCGGTTCGCAAGGGGGGATTCAAAGGAGGCGAGTAGCGATGCGGATAGGCAACGTAAGGCAAAACTCTGTCAATCGCTATACGTGCTGTCAGAGAAACTCCATCGTCTCACAAAACGTTGGGTTGGCACCGCGACAAAACAAGGCTCGCGCCGCGACAGTTTGTCTGGATCTGTGACAAGTTGACACTCGCTTTGCAGATCGCGGGGCAATTAGTTCATTGGCACGCCGGATGCTGGGAGGCAAGCGAAATTGGCCACCGTTGCGTGGGGGGCGATCGTCTGCAACTTAGACACTGGGATCTCAGGTCTCGCCCCATCATTTCTTCTAGCAAGGAGACATCCGCCTATGAGCGACATGATCGAAGCGTCGGGTCTGTCGAAATATTATGGTGAGTTTGCTGCCGCCCAAAACATCACCTTTGCTGTTCCCGCGGGTCAGATTTGTGCATTTCTTGGTCCCAACGGCGCGGGCAAGTCAACAACGATGAAGATGTTGACCGGCTTTTTGTCGCCCGACGAAGGAACCGCACGTATCGGAGGATTTGATGTTCATGACGACCGGATCGCCGCAGCCGAGCGGCTCGGCTATCTGCCTGAGAACGGCCCTCTGTATCCGGAGATGACCCCGAATTCATTTTTAAGATACGTCGGCGAAACTCGCATGCTTGGTGGCGGCGAATTGGAGGACCGTTTGACTTGGGTTTGTCAACAATGTTCGCTCGGTGACGTGTGGAGAAAAGCGATTGGCAAGTTATCGCGAGGGTATCGCCAACGCGTCGGGATGGCTCAAGCGTTATTGCATGACCCCGATGTGCTGATCCTGGATGAACCCACCAGCGGGTTGGACCCAAATCAGGTTTATGGTGTTCGTCAGCTGATCGAGAGTCTAAGCGAAACCAAAACCGTCTTGTTGTCGACGCACATCTTGCAAGAGGTCCATGCGGTGTGCAGTCGCGTTGTGTTAATCAACGAAGGACGCATGGTGTTCGATGGTCCCACGTCAGAACTTGGACCCCATAGTGACGCAATGGAAGCGAAATTCCGCGAACTGACGATCGCCGCATGAGTGGTGGTTCCTTCACTGCCCGCATGAATACAACAAAACAACGAAGGAATTCGAAGATGCAACTGCGAAAACGTGTCATCCATTCAATCTTTAAACGCAACTTTGCCAGTTATTTCTCTGGCGTCCTTGGTTACCTTTTCATCGTCGTCTTTGTGGTGTTGGGAGGTGCACTCGCATTTAACGCACGGTTTTTCACTGGCAATACTCCGTCGCTGGATCAATTGACTCAGTGGTACCCGGTGTTGCTGCTGTTCTTCATTCCCGCGGTCACCATGAGTGTGTGGGCCGAAGAGAAGAAGATGGGGACCGACGAATTGCTATTTACGATGCCCGCCAGCGAGAAAGAGATCCTGCTTGGGAAGTACGGTGCCGTGTTGGCCGTGTACAGCGTGGCATTGCTCTTCTCGATGGCTCACATCATGGTGTTGATGTTCCTCGGAAACCCCGACTGGGGGCTGATCGCGACCACATATTTCGGTTATTGGATTGCGGGGGCGGCGCTGCTCAGTGCTGGCATGCTCGCGTCGCTGCTGACGTCGAACATGACGGTGGCATTTGTCGTCGGGATTTTGCTGTGTGGTATTCCGGTGTTTATCGGGAACCTCGGCAATTTGCTGGGTTTGGGTGACACGCTGAACCAATTTAGTTTGGCGGAACAGTTTCGTGATTTTGGTATGGGCGTCGTTCCGCTGACAGGAGTTTTGTATTTCGTCAGTTTGACAGCGTTGATGTTGTATCTGAACTACGTCGTCATGACGCGTCGACACTGGCAAACGAAACGCGAACCATCGATGGCGGTGCAGTTCGCAATCCGAGCCGCCAGTGTCGCGGCCGTGCTGGGCTGCGCAACCGCATGGGCTGGTTACAGTGCACTTCGAGTCGACGCCACTAGCCAGCGGCTATTCAGTCTTTCGTCAGCAACAAAATCTATCCTCGCCAAACTTGAATCCGAACGCCCTATCGAGATCCAAGCGTTTCTGAGCCCCGAAGTGCCTCGTGAATACACCGAGACACGCAAACGGTTAGTCGGGTTGCTGCGACAATTTGATGAGCTCGGAGGCAAGAATCTTGCGGTTCGTTATGTCGACGTCAAACCGTTCAGTCCTCAAGCCGAGGAAGCCGAGCACTTTGGAATCGAGCCGGTCCAAGTCATGACCGAGCGTGACGGGCGACGCAGTGAAGTTGATGTGTACCTTGGGGCCGTGGTGATCAGCAGCTACGACAAGGTGGTCGTTCCATTCTTTGGTAAAGGGCTGCCGATCGAATACGAATTGACGCGATCGATCCAAACCGTAGCGAATGAACAACGACATACCGTTGGTGTGCTGACCACCGATGCGGGATTGATGACGGGTAACGATTGGCAGATCGTCGATGAGCTTCGCAAGCAATACGACGTCGAAGAGGTTTCCGCAGCGAGCGAGATCAATGCCGACAAGTTTGATGTGTTGTTGGCAGTGATGCCTTCGTCGTTGACGGATTCCGAGATGGACAATCTGGTCAACTACGCCAACACGGGCAGTCCGCTATTGGTTTTCGACGACCCGTTTCCGTTGACGCTGGGAAGCAACGGATTTGGAGTGACCGGAGCACCGCGGCAACCCAAGCGAGGGCACGCGTCAATGATGGCAGGCGGTTCGCCGAGCGAATCGAAAGCCGATGGCGGAAAAGCGACGCGGCTACTCAACGCCCTCGGGCTTCGTTGGCAATACGATGCGGTCGTATTTGACATGAACAACCCGCACCCCGAATTTGCAATGTTGCCTGTGGAATATGTGTTCGTGACGCGTCAGCAGACTGATTCGGAATCCTTTAACCGCGATGATGAGATCACACGTGGGCTGCAGGAGTTGATCGCGCTTTATCCAGGCGAAGTTCGCTCGGCCAATGACTCGGACACCCAATTTCAGCCGCTTTTGCAGACCGGCCGCGAGTCGGGTGTGTTGCGATGGGAAGAATTCGTGGACGACAGTGGCTTTAACATGTTCACGATGCAAGCGGCCGTCAATCCTCGGCAAAACCCTTTTCGAGTGATCGATACGAACACGCACGCAATCGCTGCCAAGGTGACGCGTGAAGGCGACAATCCGCTCAATGCGATCTTTGTCGCGGATGTCGATATGATTTCTGATTTCTTCTTCCAAGAACGGAATCTTGGCAACCTGAGTATGAAGTTCGACAACGTCACCTTCGTGTTGAATGCGGTCGATTCGTTGGTCGGCGACACCTCCTTTCTTGAACTACGCAGTCGCCGCGCGGCTCATCGGACGCTGGTGCGAGTCGAGGAACAAAAACGCGAGTTCTTGGAAGCAGCGAACCAAGCCGAACGCAAGGCGGATCAAGCGGCCGAAGAAGAACTGGAACTTCGTCGTGAACAATTGAGCAAGCGAGTCAAGGAAATTCAAGAGAACGATGACTTGGACCCGATCGCCAAAGCTCAGATGTTACGACAGGCTCAGGAGGCCGAACAGAAGCGGATGACGTTGGCCGAGGCACAGATCGAACAAGAAAAGAACGACCAGATTCGCAAGATCCGTGCAACCACAAACCGTCAAATCCGAAAGCTGGAATCCAATATCCGGCTCTGGTCCGTTGGCTTGCCGGCGATTCCGGCGCTGGCACTTGGATTGATCGTCTTCGTTCAACGTTCCAAAGACGAGCGAAACAGCGTCGTCGATTCGCGTCGCCGCGATCGATCGTCCGTCGATTCCAACGGATAGTACGGTCGTTCTCGACCGGCACGTAGCCAATTTCAGAAGCCAACATTTAATCATTAGGGAAAAGATTCGATGTCCACCATCACTCACAATCAAAGCACTCCGAACGACAATGGCCAGCTCGGCGATCGAGCCGGAAATTCAATTCGTTCGGCGTCCGAGTCGGTCGGCAAACGCTGGTCGGCACTCGGTAACGAAACCCGCCGGACGGTGGTCTACGCGTTCGTAGGAATTGCTTGTTTGGCAGTCACCGCAGTGGTCGAATGGACGAGCCGTCCCGCTGAAATCCAAGAGTACGGGAAAGTGGGGCAGCCGTTTTTTCCCGACTTTACCGACCCCACGCGTGCCACTGCGTTAAACGTCGCGGTTATCGACAAGGACCAAGTTACAGCGCAAGAGTTTGCGGTGGAGCAGACAGAAAACGGACAATGGGTGATTCCGTCACATCACAATTATCCCGCCGATGCGGAGGATCAACTCGCGAAAACAGCCAGCAGTGTGATCGGCATCACGCGCGGAGCGATGGTTAGCCGATGGGCATCGGATCATCCCCGCTATGGCGTCGTCGATCCCAAAGTGGATTCGCTGGGCGTGGATCAACTCGAAGGGATCGGAAAACGTTTGACACTTCGCGGTGAGGGCAACGAGGTGCTGGCTGATTACATCATCGGTGATTTGGTCAACGGAGCGGACAATCAATATTACGTTCGCCACCCCGAAGAGGACGAAACGTATGTCGCGACACTGGACATTGATTTGTCCACGCGATTTCGCGAATGGATCGATACCGATCTGCTGGGCGTTAACAGTTCCGAAATCGTTCATCTGAGCTTGAGTGATTACCAATTCGACGAACTTAATGCGACCGTGACGCAGCGGGATGTTACCACGCTTCGCCGCGAAAGTTCCGGTGATCCATGGCAGATGCGGGAAATCGACGACGATGTTGCTGAGGTGGATCAAGATGCCGTGCGTGAAACGGTCAATGCGATTGCCGGACTGAATATCGCGGGCGTGCGTCCAAAACAGAAGGGTTTGACGCCGCAATTGCAGCTAGACCGCAAGATGCTGGGATCACAGCGCGACGTGGACCGATTGCAATCCGACCTGCTTTCGCGAGGCTTTTTACTGCAACCGGCCAGTGATAGCGATCCAAACACCTTGAAGCTGATCGCACGTGAAGGTGAATTAGCCACGGCAACGAAGGATGGGCTGGTGTACAAGTTGCACTTTGGTCGCGTCTTTACCGGCAGCCAAGAGGAACTGGAAATTGGCCTCACGAGTGCCTCAAGTGATGAAGAGGGTAAACAGACCGAGGCTTCCGAGATAACCGACATCGCTTCCGACGAACAAGGTGAAGAGAGCCGTAATGGCGACGATGAGCAGAAGGACAAGGAAAAGCCAGGGCGTTATGTCTTCGTCACCGTTGCATTTGACAAGCAGTATCTTGGGGATGAGCCATCCAAACCAAACGAACCCGAGAAGCCCGAATCCTTAGAGCAGAAAGACTCGGCCGAATCGTCTGATGTGAACGAGTCCGAGGATGCTGAGGCTGAAGAAGACGAGCAAGAGGCTGCGAAGCTTGTAGAGCTTCGCAAGGAATACGAGAACCAGATGGACGAGTATCAGTCGCAGCTGCGAGAGTTCGAATCCTATCAAGAAAAGGTGAAGTCGGGGAAAGAAAAGGCAGAGGAGCTGAATCACCGTTATGCTCAGTGGTACTACGTGATCCCAGGGGAAGAGTACGATAAGCTTGCCCTGTCTCGCAGTGACTTTATCAAAGCCAAAGAGACATCCGAGGACGACGCTGCGGCAAATCAAGAATCCGGTGCGGTGACCGAGACATCGAGCGATCCATCGGAAACGGAGGCCGCGACCGACGACTCAGCCGACGGTTCGTCTGCCCAAGCGCTCAGCGAGTCCAGTGACGATGGATCAGCCGAAACTCCGTAGGGGATCGACAGCAGATCGTCATCCCGCATTCATTGTGGCTCAGTCGCAATGACGCTGTGACGTCTGAGCCGTGACGTTAATGCGATGGCAATGTCATCGTGTGGTTTCCCCGATTGCAACAACCCTCTCCCGCCGCGATTTGATTCCGCGGCGGGAGAGGGCATTTTGTTAGGGCATCGTGCCTTTCCGGCAGCCGCAATTCTGCTTGCGGTGCCAAATCATGACAGCCGGTTCCATTGCTTCGAAAGTGCAATCGAACAGCGGGACTCAGGAGGCACCGTTTTGTTCGATAGACAGGCCATGAGAAACGCAGTTCAGGCCTGAATTCCCGTGACAAATTCGTCTGGCACAGCGGTTGCTAATCAGGATTTTTGCCGCTGGCGATGTGCCAAATTGGCTGTGGCTCCGGAGCGGCAGGGCCACGAAAGTTGTGCAATGTCCAAGCGAACAATGGAGGGCATTCCATGGCGACTGCTACGAAATCAGAAGCAACCCCCAGTCTAAACCTGAAGCTAAAACCTCTCGCCGATCGCGTTGTCTGCCAACGTGACGAAGCGGACGAGATGACATCCGGCGGCATCGTGCTGCCCGATTCTGCGAAAGAGAAAGTCAACCGTGCAAAAGTGATTGCGGTTGGTCCCGGCAAACTCGATGACCACGGCACCTGTCATCCGCTCTCGGTCAACCCAGGCGACCATGTCCTGCTGAACAAATACGAAGGCGATGAATTTGAAGTTGGTGAGATCAAATACACCATCGTCAGAGAGAGCGACATTTTGGCGGTTATCGAACAGTAAGCATGGGAATCAACTTGGAACAGGAATACAAGCTATGTCAAAAATGATTGCTTTTGAACAAGAAGCCCGCGAATCGATGCGTCGCGGCGTTCACAAATTGGCCAAGACTGTCCGTAGCACGCTTGGACCAGGCGGACACAACGTGATCATCCAAAAAAGTTACGGATCTCCCGTTGTCACTCGAGACGGTGTCACCGTTGCCAAAGAGATTGAACTCGAAGACCCCTATGAAAATATGGGGGCGCGGATGGTTCGCGAAGTCGCTTCGAAGACTAACGATGTCGCTGGGGACGGGACCACGACAGCGACCGTGTTGGCCGAAGCGATTTTTAACGAAGGTTTGCGAGCGGTTGTGGCGGGGACGAATCCGATCGGGATGAAACGTGGCATCGAGCAAGCGGTCGAAGACATCGTCGGCAAGCTCAAATCGATGTCGACGCCGATCAAAGGCCGCAAAGAGATGGAGCAAGTCGCTCGGATCAGTGGCAACCAAGACGCCAAGGTCGGCCAGATCGTTGCTGATGCGATGGATAAAGTCGGCAAAGATGGCGTTGTCACGATCGATGAAGGCAAAAGCCTCGAAACCGAAGTTAAATGGGTCGAGGGGATGCAGTTCGACAAAGGCTATCTATCACCGTACTTCGTCACCTCGCCTGATACGATGGAGTGTGTGCTCGAAGAACCGTATGTGCTGATTCATGAAAAGAAGATCAGCAATCTGCGTGACTTCGTTCCGCTGCTAGAGAAAGTTGCGAAAGCAGGCAAACCGCTGCTCATTATTGCCGAAGATGTCGACGGCGAAGCGTTAGCAACCTTGGTGGTTAACCGTTTGCGAGGAACCTTCGTTGCCGCGGCGGTGAAAGCACCGGGTTATGGCGACCGCCGTAAAGCGATGATGGAAGACATGGCCATCTTGACCGGTGGCAAAGCGTTCTTTGAAAGCTTGGGTGTGAAGCTCGAGAACATTGAACTTGCCGACCTTGGGCGTGCTAAGAAAGTCATCATCGACAAAGAAAACACCACAATCATCGAAGGTGCCGGCAAGACCGAGGACATTCACGCTCGCATCAAACAGATCGAGACCGAGCATGACAAGTCGACCAGCGATTACGACCGCGAAAAGTTGCAAGAACGCAAGGCGAAACTGGTTGGCGGCGTGGCCAAGATCAGCGTCGGTGGCGCGACCGAAGCCGAAGTCAAAGAAAAAAAGATGCGTTACGAAGACGCATTGTCGGCAACACGGGCCGCAGTCGAAGAGGGCATCCTGCCGGGCGGCGGCGTGGCACTTGTGCGAGCGGCCAGCCAGTGTGATGCATCGAAACTAAGTGACGATGAACGCGCCGGTTACAACATCGTGCTGAAGGCTTGTCGAGCGCCGATGACCTGGATTGCCGAGAACGCGGGGCAAGACGGATCGTTGGTGTGCGAGAAAGTGGCTGCCGAACAAGGCAACTACGGCTACAACGCCGCAACCAACACCTATGAAGACTTGGTGGAAAGCGGCGTCATTGATCCCACCAAAGTGGTCCGCACGGCACTCGAAAATGCATCGAGTGTCTCGACGTTGCTGCTAACCAGTGACGCCTTGATCGCAGACAAGCCCAAGGTGGATACGAAGTCAGCCAAGGGCCACGGCGGTGACTACGACATGTACTAGCCGCTGCTGAGAAGCCTTTGCTTGACGGTCTTCTGCACACGCCGTCTCCTGCACACGCCGTCGTTGCCATTTTTGCATCGACGGCGTGTTTTCTTATACATGTTAGCAGAGAGCAGTGGTGATCAGACGCGGGGAGGGAGGGGGGGACAACCAAAGTAAGTCTCGTGTTTTTTTTCGCCGCTGGCGCCCCAGGGCGACTTTGTAAAGCCAACCGTCCGAGGCACTTTTTCTTATAAGGTTTGGCTGGTTTTGCATCGCGGAAGACGCCTAGACTTTTGCGAGCCGGTGAAGTGCCCCCCCATGCAGGCCGTTTGGTTCGCTGCCGGAAATGCATTCCAACGTGCCGTAAACGGTCTAGCTGTATAGAGTTACGAATCGCTCTATAGTCTTTTTAAATGAGCTTGATCATGACGGCAAAAGGGACGATTGACTTGCGTCCATCCCCCTCTTAGTATGGCGGCAAGGGCGATATCTTTGGCCTTAGGTTGTCTGTACCCTTGGGACCGTTTTTGCTCGATGTATTTGTTTTGGTTTATTCTTTACCTGTAGGCTACTTCGCATGTTACGTCCCATGTTTCGTCCGCAACTTAAAAGCTCATTCCTTTGCTTGGTCGTTGTATTGCTGTGTTTGTCGCACAGTGGATGCGGTGGAGATACCGCGACATCACCGAGTTCGGATGAGTTGTCGGAGTATGTTTCCGAGAATCCGCACGAGTTCGATAGCGGAGCCACGCTGGACAACGGCAACACCGCTGATTAGCAGATAGGGGCCGTGCGGCCGTTTTGAGAGTCTCTTTATCCGCAGGCGTATGCCTCGGTTCTCTTTTGCCTTTTTATCAGAGGTTTGATAATGCTACGTTCAAAGCAAACGCGAGGTTTTACCCTCGTCGAACTATTGGTTGTGATTGCAATCATCGGTGTATTGGTCGGATTGCTGCTGCCCGCGGTGCAAGCCGCGCGGGAGGCAGCTCGGCGGATGAGTTGCAGCAATAATTTCAAGCAGATCGGGCTTGCGCTGCACAACTACCACGCGGCCTACGACCAGTTGCCGGCACACTCCAGAGGAACGACCAATACGGCGAACTCTGGCTCGCCGAATCCAGCGCTGCGTCGGGATGGCGGTGGCGGACACAATCGCAACGAATTGAGTTGGCTGCCCGGATTGACGCCATTCTTCGAGCAACAAGCGCTTTGGGAACAGATTAGTAATCCGATGGATTCCGACGGCAATGGCGTTGTCGATTTTCAAGCCATGGGACCCGATCCACGAATGAACATTTCCGACCATGGTGCGGCCGGAAATCGATACTCGCCTTGGTTGACGAATATCCCTTCGCTTCGCTGCCCTAGTGATCCAGGTGAGGGATTACCCGCTCAAGGTCGTACCAACTACGCAGCGTGTCTGGGGGACTCTACACACCACATGCACGTAGGGAACCAGGATGACCGAGCTTTTTCGGCAAGCACCGGGTGGTTTACCGCCGAGCGTGCAGCGTGTCGTGGCGTCTTTGTCGCCAGCCGGTCGACCAAATTCAGTGAGATTTTGGATGGTTTGGCAAACACGATTGCTGCGGGCGAAATTTGTACCGATTTAGGTGATCGCGACGCGCGAACTTGGCCCGCCGATGCACCCGGCAGTATTATGGCCAGCTCTAGCGATCCGACCGGTCCCAACAATGCGTTGGAGTGTCGTCCGATGCTCGATCCACAACGTCCGCAGTTTTGGGTCAACGGAGCTCCGTTCGTCTCTTCGCCTGCCGTCACCGGACCTGATTCGGAAATGGCACGAGGTTACAAATGGGCGTATGGACGACCATTGTTCAGTGCGATGAACACCATCCTGCCTCCGAACTCGGAGATTTGCATGCAGGATAATCGTCATAACGAAGGAGTGCTTCCGCCTAGCAGCCGTCACCAAGGTGGTGTCCATGTGCTGATGGCCGATGGGGCAGTGAAATTTATTACTGATTCCATCGAAGCCGGTAACTCGAAGGCTCCACCTGTTCGCCACGACGGCTGGGTGATCAACCCTGCGGGATCGAAAAGTCCCTATGGTCTTTGGGGTGCACTTGGGACTCGGGCGAATAAAGAACTGATTGACGGCGAGTTTTAATACGCGAAGTCAATGAGGCTTCCCCGCTCGTTCTGAGACGTCTCTGGCAACACTAAGCAAGTAGACCGAGTCTGATTGACTCGCTACTTGCAGTAGGGGGATGTCCGCGATTCTGGATAGTTCGGCGAATATGATTCGCCGATGCGTTTAGGCCAACAGTTCTTGGATGACCGATCCGCCGAATTGCGACAACTGTTTGTGGCGACCGGCATGGTAGTAGGTCAGTTTGTTGTCATCTAACCCCAACAGATGTAACAGAGTGACATGAACATCGCGGATGTGATGGACACACTCGACCGCTTCGGCGCCAATTTCATCGGTTGCACCAACCGTGTGACCGGCACGCGTGCCGCCGCCAGCGAACCACATCGTCATCGCTTTAGCATTGTGGTCGCGACCATACGATTGACCGCCGCCTCGAAGCCCGTTGTCGGGGGTACGTCCGAATTCGCCACACCAAACCACCAGCGTGTCCTTGAGCATTCCGCGTTGTTTCAAATCGCGAAGCAATGCCGCGATCGGTTTATCGACGCTGCGAATTAGCGCTCCATGAGCCTTTTCGATATAGTCATGGCTATCCCAATTGCCAGCGTAGGCCTGCACAAAACGCACGCCCTTTTCGACCAAGCGGCGGGCAAGCAAGCATTTGCGTCCAAAGTCATCGGTTTTGGCATCACCGATTCCGTAGGCAGCTAGGGTTTGCGAGGATTCGCCGTCGAGATCGATCACGCCGGGAACCTCGGTCTGCATCGAGTAGGCCAGCTCGTAACTGTCCATGCGAGCCGCCAAATCACTTCGCCCCGACCGGTCGGCCAAATGTTGTTGATTCAGTTGGGCCAGTAAGTCGAGATTCTCACGCTGCCGATTCCGTGTGATTCCGTCAGGCGGTGCGAGGTCCAAGATGGGACTGCCTGCGGATCGAAGCGGGGTGCCTTGAAACTTGGCCGGCAGGAACCCGTTGGACCAATTGCCTGCGCCCCCTTGCGGATAACTCGTTCGCGGCAAGACAACGAAACCAGGCAAATTCTCGTTGGGCGAACCTAATCCATAGGTGACCCAGGAACCGACGGCGGGGTCGCCCCCAAATTGATTGCCGGTGTTTAATTGGTAACAGGCCGTGGGATGATTGACCGATTCGACTTGCGCACCCCGGTAGAAACAAATGTCGTCCACCATTTCCTTCAAGTGCACCCAGGGAGTGGATATATCGGCGCCGCACTGCCCCGCTTTGACAAAGTCAAAGGGACTTTTGACAAAGTACCGTTTGCCGGAGGACATCGCACTTTCCATCTCACCACTGCGTGTGAACGCTTTCAAGTGCTGCTTCGCCAACTCGGGTTTTGGATCAAAGGTGTCGAGATGCGACGGGCCTCCTTCCATCATCAAAAAGATGCATCGCTTGGCTTTGGCTGCGTGGTGCGGCAGCGATTCGTTTCCATGAACCAACGACGAAAGGGCAATCGATCCGAGTCCTGCACCGAGTCCGAACAACGCCTCGCGACGACTCGGTTTGACAAATGTGATGGGTGAATGATTCATGATTTTTTTTGCGGTGCGTGGCATAGTACTGGCTGCCAGCCTGTGTTGTGAGTTGTCGTTCAGGCTGCCAGCCTGTTGGTATTCTTTCCTGCAGGCTGGCAGCCTGCACTACGGCGCGAGGCTCAATCGAGATACGAAAACTCGTTGGTGTTAAGTAGCACCAACAACACATGGGCCAAGCCACGAGTGTTAGCGTCGACGTCGGCCGGCCCGAGATCCGGCGTGTAGGTTTTGTAAGCGGGTAGGATCTCTTCAAAGCTGTAAGGCTCGCCCGTTTTTTCTGCCATTACCGTGCGTGTAATGCGGTCGGGGAAGGTTGCACGTTGATACGTCTTGTTGGACTCTTCATCACGCGCCGTTTGCCAATGGGCTCGACAGAGGGCGAGTTCACGGTCGTTCGGTTCGCGGGCCAAGGCCAATTCGAAGGCACGTCGCAGCGTGGCTTCGTCAGTTTTCAAATTCTCTTTGACCAAACGATTGGCGAAGGCGATTGCCCTGTCAAAAACCTCTTGCGAATTGAGCAACGTCAACGCTTGCGGCGCCACCGTCGACGTTTCTCGCAGTTCACATGATTTGTCTGGCCCTGGTTGATTGAACGTTTCCATAAATGGATCCCGCAGACCGCGAATACGCTCGGCATACAGCGTCCGGCGATTGCGCTGCTGCGGCAGCGGATCGGGTTCGTAAACCGATGCTGCGCCTCCCATGATCTGTCGCGGCTGAAACGCGACCTCGAGATTGATATCAGGACGACAGGGGATTCCGCCAACGGATCGATCGAGTTCACCGCTGACCGAAAGCATTGCGTCTCGCAGTTCTTCCGCCGTTAACCGCCGCGGTTGGAAGGTTGCATAGAGTTGATTCAGCGGATCCTTTTCTTGCAGCTTCTCAGGATCCGGATGCCGGCTGTCGCGGCGGTAGGTCGCGGAAGTGACAATTAATTGATTTAACTTCTTGATCGAGCCTCCGTTGTCCGTGAACCATGCCGCCAAATAGTCCAGCAATTCAGGATGGGTGGGCAGCCCACCGGTTCCGCCAAAGTTATTCGGATTTGCGGCGATGCCTTTGCCGAAGTGCCACGACCAAACGCGATTCACGATGACTCGGGCAGTAAGCGGGTTTGTCGGATCGACAATCCAATCGGCCAATGCTCGTCGGCGGTCGCCTTTTCCGCTGGGGAAATCGACCAAATTCATGTTTCCGAGCGACTCGGCCGCACTGAGGGCACCGGGGGTGACGTCGTCGCCGGTCGCGTACACGTCCCCACCGTCGTGGATGACATCCTGTTCAATTTCGCCTTTCTTCCAGCGATCGTCGGGCAGGTCAATTCGGCCCTTGATGTTCTTTCGCGAAATCGTAGCTCCGGTGTAAACGGACAACGCAATCGGTTCGGTGCGGTCACGTTCGATACTATGCCGTGAGATGTTCTTGGATATGCGCGCTAGCGACGCTTCGTCACCAGGGTCCAGCCCATTGTCGCCCACCTTGGCGTTGCCGGATTCCTGTCGCTTTCGTTGCTGGATCTTTGCCGAAAGTTGTTTCTGCTGCATCTCGTAAGCTGCAATTTTCGCATCAACCCATTCCGAATCTGCCGCGAACCATTGCTGGTTTTCCTGGTCCAAGAACGCCGCGTCACGCTCAGCAAACTGGGTCGTCGAAAAGACTGCCATCATGCGGTAGTAGTCACGTGTCGGCACGGGGTCAAATTTGTGATCATGACATTTGCAGCACGACATCGAATGCGCGAGAAAGGTTTGACCCACCGTATCAGTCACGTCGTCTAACCATTGACCGCGAGTCTCCTTGAACACACTCATGCCGGTTTGTTCCCAAGGCCCCATGCGTAGGAACCCGGTTGCGATCAGGTTTTCGACGTTAGTCTCATCGATCTCGTCGCCGGCGATTTGCTGACGCACGAACTGGTCGTACGGTTTGTCTTGATTGAATGAGCGAACGACATAGTCACGGTACCGCCATGCGTTCGGGCGACTGTAATCGTTCGCGAACCCCGCGGTATCGGCATAGCGGACCACGTCCAGCCAACGCATCGCGAAGTGTACACCGTAGTGCGGTGATGCCATCCACTGTGCAGCGTAATTGGCGACAGCGGTGTCCGCATCCGCTTGGTAATCGGCTGCGAATCGCTGGACCTCGGCAGGCGTGGGGGGCAATCCGGTCAGTCCAAAGCGGATCCGGCGCACCAGTGTGGAGGCATCCGCAGGCGGTGCCGGTGATAGGTCGAGCTCGGCCAATTTTTTGTCGATAAACCAGTCGACCGGATGGTGACCGTCCGGTACTTGCTGTTTTTCGATAGGACGGTAAGCCCACAATTGTTCCGGTGCGTAACGTCGGTTTTGCCACGCTTCCGAGAGCGCACGCGAAACCAGGACTTGTTCGCCTTCGGCATACAATTGTTGAATCTGTTTAATTCGATCGTCGCTTGGCCACGGAGCTCCGGCGTCAATCCAATCGCGAATGAACCACTGCTGTTGTTCTGTCAGTTGATCCGCCTGTTTCGGGGGCATCTCATAGTCTTCGAGTTGCCGCGTCGTGCTGAGGTATAGGATGCTGTGTCGCCCGTCGCCAAGCAGCAGCACATCGGTGTCGAACGAATCGCCGCCGGCCAGCACGCCATCACGCGACCGCAGATCCAAACCACCTTCGATTCTGTCGGGATCTTGTCCGTGACAAGCAAGACACTTTTCGTCCAGCAGCGGTTTGACGTGAAGAGCGAACAACTTCTCGCCTTCGCTAACGCTGTCGAGCTCCGCGCCCAACGCAGCCGTGGCAGTGAAAAGGAATAGCGATAGGAGGAGAATAGTTTTCATAAGTAGTACAGGCTGCCAGCCAGTGAAGTTTCTAAACATTTCGATTCTCATGCAGGCTGGCAGCCTGCACTACGGGGTATTATACCGGATGCTGTGGGGGGCAAGTTCACGCAGTTGGATACGACGAATTCGCCAACTGCCGGGCGTTTCGACGCCGAGAAAAGGCTCGCTCGACAGCGTCAGGGGCTGCCCTTTGCGAACGACGCCGATGTCACTGAGCACGCCCGATTGGTCTTGCGAATCGATGTCAGCATCAACGCAGTAAATGTTAAGCGGGGCCTTGTCGCCGATCTTGTAAAATCCGCCGCAAGGCTGGCCGCCCGCGAATAATGACACCGATTCGACCAAGACATCACGATCAAAACGGATCGTCATCGTTTCACCGCTGTCGACGGCGGCGGACGTGCCCCCAACCATTCCGATCCCGTTATCGGACACATCGAATCCCGGTTTAGCTTCCGCTGAGTCGCCGTATTGGCCAACAAACTCGGCACCGATCTCGCCCACGTTTAGATTGAACACGGCTGATTGAGTATTTTTGATTTGATCTCGAATTGCCTCGTCAAACTGAAAGTCAATGGCGACGGTTTTTGAAAGGGCAATGTCGCTGTAACGGTGTCCGCCACTATTTCGATGCAGCCGTGCTGCGTCGCAAAGATGCGCAACGAGTGGCTGCAGAGCAGGTTCTTGGATAAGGTTGTGAGCTTCCATGGGGTCGGTTGCCAAATCGTAGAGCTCGACCGGATTGGTTTGTCCGGCACGCAGTAGTGCAGCATCAAAGAATATCTTCCACTGGCCACGCATCGCTTGCCCTGCCACGGTTGGGTTGTCGAGCCGCAGCGCACTGGCCGCTGGATCCGGCTTAGCTTGTTTATGATCGTGATAGAACATCGGGCGTGGTTCGAGTGAGTTCCCGCGCCACGCAGCCAAGACGCTCCGGCTATCCTCGGCACCCTTTTCTCCGCGACGTAGATCCGGGAGTTCGCTCCCCAAGATTTCTGTAAACGTAGCAAACATGTCGTGCAGTCCGACCAGTGACGTGTTGGTTTGCCCGGCTGTTTGCGGATCCCCATCACCCACACCGCCGTTTTTCCAAGCGACCAACAGCGGCACTCGGTGGCCGCCTTCGTAGCAGGATCCCTTGTTGCTTCGAAAGGGGCCGGTCGCGGTTTTCGATTTGCTTTCAGCGCCGTTGTCACTGGTGAAGATGACGATGGTGTTATCAATCAGCGGGTGTCCGGGCCGTCTTGGGTCTTCGTTCTGCTCGAGGAAATCGATCATTCGCCCGAGTGCCACGTCGTTTTCGTGGATAAAGTCGCTCCGTACATTCATCGGTTCGCCGCGGACGCTTCGCGATGCACCTGCAACAGCGACGCCACCTATTTCTTCGTCGGGCGTGTAGGGGGAATGGTTTGAATTCGAAGGGTAGTAAACAAAGAAGGGGGTTGAGTCCGCGTCCCCGTCACGAACATGTTCGCTGATAAATTCGATCGCGTGGTCCGAATGCCGACCGCCGAGTTCGTCCAAAACGTAAGCGTTTGGACCGTCGGAATGGAGCTGTTTGCCACGTCCGGTGGCGCTGACGACCGTGCGTCCATCGATGTGTCCCGGTCCGTGTGATTGATGTTCATCATTAGGACGCTGCTTCGTTCCCAACGCGGTACCGCTGGTTCCATGCGAACGCGAGGTGAAGTGGCAGACATCGAATCCGTGATCCAGTGGCGTGTCCGCCATCGGTTGAGTGAGGTCGGCATCGTCCCAACCCGCGGCAGGCCTTCCGTCGCTTTGCCGATAACGCAGTCCGACGTGCCACTTGCCGAACAATCCCGTTCGGTAGCCGTGCGATTTCATCAATGTGCCAAGCGTCGGTCGGTCCGCTTCGATCATCGGATCGCCTTGGACCCCAAACAAAACGAAATGTTTCAAGCGGTTACGCCACGGGTATCGCCCCGTCAACAATCCGTAGCGAGTGGGGGAACAGCGTGACGAGGGTGCGTGTGCGTCCGTGAAACGCACTCCCATGCTGGCGAGTCGCTGCATGTTCGGAGTGGCAATCTGGTCGGCGTCCGAATTGCCTGTGAAGTCTTGGTAAGCACTGGTGTCGCCGAGTCCCATGTCATCCGCCATCATCAAGATGATGTTAGGCCGATCGGATGCACTGCTGATACTGGCCAAGACCAACCATGCGACGAACGTGGTCAGTGACATCGTGAGGAACTCGTGGCGGATTTTCATAAAAGCTCTCTTGGGAACGCAGGGGAATAAGGGATGCGTTGTGGACTGCGACTATTTGGACATGTTTCAGGCTAACTGCCTGAACTACTGATCGCCACGCGACGCCGCATCAACGGCCGCTTGTCTCTTTTGCTCTTCCTTCTTCACATTTGGGCCGTGAGGATCGAGCCAGCGGGGAGGCATCATTTCCTGTTGCCATTTCTCGTACTTTGTAACCAATTTTTTTACCATTGCAGGCTTCGTCGCCGAGAGGTCTTCGCGTTCCCAAGGGTCATGGGCGATATCAAATAACAGATGTTTGCTCTTGTAAACACTATAGACCAATTTATGGTCTCCATCCCGTACCGCGTACCCAAAGTGGTCATTGCCCACCGCATACCGCCAAAACAGAGTTTGGTGAGGCTTCGTTTCGTCGTCGTGTTGGTCGTTGTGTTTCAGGAAAGGCAGCAGATTGACGCCATCAAGCTGCATGGACTCAGGCGTCTCGACCTCAGCGGCAGCCAACGCGGTCGGGAAAATATCGAGTGCCGTAATGGGATTGTCATAGCGTTGGTCGCCCTGGATTTGGGCAGGCCAAGAGACACAAAACGGTACTCGGATGCCGCCTTCGAACAACATCCCTTTATGGCCACGGTACGGAAAATTGATCGCGTGTTCGGTTCGTCCACCGTTATCGCTGTAGAAAAAGATCAACGTGTTGTCGCGAAGGTTGAGCTCTTTTAGCTTGGCGGTCACGCGGCCAATCCCTTCGTCCATCGCCGCCACCATCGCGCCGTAGACCGCGCGTCCGCCGTATTCGATGTGTTCGGTTTTCTTCAAGTGCTCGCGGGTCACTTGATCGGGCGCATGCGGAGCGTTGTAGGCCAAATACATAAAAAACGGATTGGATTGATTTCGCTCGACAAACGAAACGGCTTCACTGGAAAAGTCGTCCGTCAAATAGCTCAGCTCAGATTTCGCTACGACCTCGCCATTTCGCAGGACTCCGTGTTCCGGAGACTTGTTGCCGGTGTCGCCCCAGTAACTCATGCCGCCGCCGGAGAATCCGAACCACTCGTCGAAGCCACGTTCGTTGGGCCAGAATATTGGATCGTCACCGAGGTGCCATTTTCCGATACAGCTCGTCTGATAGCCGTTGTCTTGCAACAGGGTAGAAAGAAGGGTTTCGCTCAGCGGTAAACCATCGCTGCTGCCGTCGTCACTAAAACCGGGGTTACATTCATGTCCGAATCGTTGTTGATATCGTCCCGTTAATAGCCCCGCGCGGCTGGGGCTACAGTAGGGATGCGAGGCGTAGCCCGAATCGAATACGATCCCGCTTTGCGCCAATTCATCCAAGTGTGGCGTCGGAATCTCTTTGCACCCGTTAAAACCGACGTCGCTGAAACCAAGATCATCGGCCACGATCACGATGATGTTAGGACGATCGTTCGCCGTCAAATTTCCATAGAGACTCACTATCGCGACCAGCGCCGCGGCAATCCTGGTTGTCATAATCTTTCCTGATGAGTGGGGTGGGGGCTTCGTTGATAGCTCACGCTGCCAGCCTGTGTAAGATTCGCGGCTTGGCTGTTCTAGTTGGCTAATGTTGTCTTTTTGGCATTTGTCAACGACACCTTGGCGGAGATCGTCGAAGCGTAGCAACTAGGATGATCGTACCGCGAGAACATGTCAGTTGCACACGAAATGGGGGACCTAAAGCGAGGCCAAATCGTCCTGTTTTTTAAATGGGTGGCATTTCAACGCAAATTGGGAAGTGGATGAGTGTCAACGTGCTTCGGTAGCCGCAAAAATAGGAGACATTGACGGGCAAGGTTTTGACTTGGCCGTTGCCATCGGTCATACTGCCACTCCCGCCTCAATTTCCCTGCCCCGCCACCTCTCGGCGACGTATCAACATGAAGTTCTTGATCCACGCCCTGATCCGTGTTTTTATCCCCGTCGGCATCCTCGCGGCCGGTGGATATGGCTTTGCTGTTTTGTCGGTCGATACGAATCAGGAGCCGAGCGAGCCAGCCGAGAAACAGGTGCTTCGCAGTCACGTCAGTTCGCTGAATGCATGCGATTTCGCGGTCAAAATCGAGACGCATGGGGTCGTCGGACCGCATAACCGCGTCACGCTCAGCGCGGAAGTGACCGGGACGATCCGGCAAACGCAAACGGCATTCGAAGCCGGTTCTTTCTTCAAGGCGGGCGACCTGTTACTCGAGATGGACGACCGCGACTATCAAACGGCGCTGGACATTGCTCGGGAGCAACACAAACTTGCCAAAGCGACACTGCTGCTGGCGGAATCGGCCAACAATCGAATGCAGCAGCTCGCTCGTCAAGACAGTGCATCGACGTCCGAAGCCGATGCAACTTATGCATCGCTCGTGCAGGCCGAATCACAGGTCGAAGTGACGGCGTCGGCGATCGAAAAAGCCGAACGCGATCTGCAGAAGACAAAAATCTATGCACCTTTTGATGGCCGCGTGGTCACGAAAATGGTCGGAGTGGGGCAGTTGGTTAGCCCTGGTACGGTACTGGGCGAAGTGTTCGCGGTCGATTACGCAGAAGTGCGATTGCCGATCGCGGGACGCGAATTGCGGCATTTGAAGTTGCCTGAAATGGAAGGCGACGCCACGGTCGAAGTGGAATTGCGTGATGCGATTGACACGGCGTCGAGCTCGGTTTGGCAAGCAAAGATTGTTCGCACCGAAGGCACGTTGGATGCGGATTCGTTGGAGTTGTTTGCGATCGCCAGAATCGAGGATCCGTTCTCGCTGCACGGCGACCATCCCGTGTTGCGAATCGGGCAGCCGGTCGTGGCGACGATTCACGGCGAGACATTAAAAGACGTGATCGCGATTCCTCGGGGTGCCGTCCGGCGGTTGGATCAGGTGTATTTGATCGACCAACAGAAATTGACACTGCGGTCATTGACGATCGATCCGCTTTGGTCTGATGCCGATCATGTGATTGTACCGGGACAAACGATCCGCAACGGAGAACTGCTTGCTACGACGATGTTGGTCTATGCACCCGAAGGGAGCCCGGTCGAGATTATCCCCGAGGACAATGTTCCGGTTTCGCTGGCAGGTTCACCGCCTGAGATGGAAGCGACGCCGTGATTCGTTGGTTTACGAATAACGGCATCGCCGCCAATTTCTTAATGCTGGCGATCATCGTTGCGGGCAGTTATGTCGCGGTCAATCATGTACCGCTTGAGGTCACTCCCGCACTTAGCTGGGACACGGTGATCATCGACATGGAGTACCGTGGCGCGACAGCGAAGGACGTTGAGCGAGCGATCTTGATTCCCGTTGAAGCGGCACTGGAGGGCGTCGACGGAATCGAGGCCCTGAATGCGGATGGGCATCGCGGTCGTGCGAAGTTTTTTTTGCGTGCCAGTCGGGGGACCGATTTGCGAAACTTGATGGACGACGTTAAGGCGCGAATCGATACGATCACGACGTTTCCGGCCGAGACGGAACCGCCCCACGTTTTCATCCCAGAGTCGGCGAACTATTACGATATCCTGCAGATCGCAGTGATGGGCGAGTTGTCACCGTATGACATGCGACGTGTCGCTCGGCGGGTCCAACAGGACTTGTTGGAGATGCCGGGGATCAGCCGCGTGAATATTCGTGGGGCCAAAGAATCCGAGGTCTCTATCGAAGCTGACGTCGAAAAGCTGCTTGCCTACAATCTAAGTTTCCAAGATTTGGCGGACGCGATTCGTGGTTTCTCGTTGGATCTGCCCGCGGGCGCGATCGACAGCGACAGCGGAACATTTATCGTTCGCACACGCGGGCAAGCGTATTCGGAAGACGAGTTTGAGGACATTCCGATTCGATGCTCCTCGGGGGCCGAAGTACGTCTCGGAGAAGTAGCGACCGTGCGTGATGGTTTCGTCGAAGGTGACCAAAAAACGTTTTTCAACGGCAAGCCGGCAGTCTTTGTGCCTGTGATGCGAGTGGGCGATGAAAGCGCTTTGGGGATTTCGAACGAGGTCCGTGAATATGTGCGGACGGCCCGAACGCGATTTCCCGAAGGCATTGAGCTAGAGATCTGGGATGACGAATCATTGCAAATACGACACCGGCTAAGCACGTTGGCGTGGTCGTTACTGCAGGGCGGCTTCTTTGTGCTGTTGATTTTGGGGCTGTTCATTCGACCTGCGCTGGCGTTTTGGATTGTGATCGGCATCCCCGTCTCCTTTGCCGGTGCTGCGATGTTTATGCCTTGGTTTGATTTGACCGCCAACGTGATGAGTTTGTTCGGGTTTATCATCGTAACGGGGATTGTCGTCGACGACGCGATCGTGACTGGCGAAAACGTTTACTCGAAAATCATGGAAGGCATCGATCCACTCGAAGCGGCGGTCGAGGGGACGCGGGAAGTCGCAACACCGGTGACGTTTGGCGCGTTGACGACCATGGTCGCGTTTTTGCCGCTGATGTTCTTTGACGGCACGTGGGGTGATTATGCACGGCAAGTGCCACCGGTGGTGGCGCCGGTGCTGTTGTTCTCGCTGGTCGAATCGAAACTGATTCTTCCGGCACACTTGAAGCATTTGCGTCGGAAAACGGGAGGCGGCTGGTTTGCTCGATTCCAAGCTGCAATCGCGATGGGATTGCAACGCTTTATCGCTGCAATTTATCGACCCTCGTTAAAAATGGCGGTCCGCAATCGCTGGGGCGTGATCGCGGGATTTGTCTCACTAGGCTTGTTGATGGCGGGCTACTGCGTTGGTGGACGAATGGGGTTTGTCGCGTTTCCAAGCGTGGATAACACAAAAATCAGTGCCATGTTGGATCTTCCCGATGACACGCCGCTGGAAGTGACCGAGCGGTTTGTCGATCGCATTTCCGCTGCACTTGATCAATTGGCGACCGAATATGTGGATCCTGGGAACGGACAATCGCTCGTGCAAAACGTCGTCCGAATGAGTGGTGGTCGGCGACCCGGTTCCAACTTTGACAAATCACGTGGCTACATGGCCTTTGAAGTTTTACCACCGGAACAGCGAACGGTGCCGGGGCCGAAGAACAATGAATTGGCAACGCGTTGGAGCGAGTTGGTCGGTGAGATCCCCGAGGCGAGGCGGTTTGAAACGCGATCTGAGGCCGCCTTGGTTCGCGATGATCAATACGATGACGAAGACCTGAATATCGAACTTCGCGGCCCTTCATCGCCTGAGAAACGAGCGGTCGCTCGCCAGATCAAAGCGATGTTGGAAGGGTACGGTGAATTGAAGGGGCAATTTGCCAATGTCACCGAGGGGCAAGACGAATTGGAAATAAGTCTGAAGCCTCGCGCGGCTGAATTGGGGCTGACGCAATCGACGTTGGCCAGCCAAATTCGCCAAGCTTTCTTCGGTGAAGAAGCACAACGTCTGCAGCGTGGAGTCGATGATATTCGCGTGATGGTGCGGTTGCCGATGGAGGCCCGTCGGTCATTGCACACTCTCGATCGCATGAAGATCCGCACGCCTCGCGGCGCCGAGGTGCCGCTGGAAACGGTCGCGACAATCAAACTAGCCAAAGCACCGTCATTCGTCGAACGCAACGATCGCGCCGAGATCATTCGCATGGGAGCGCAACCGGTGGATGAAACAGTGGACGTCGTGGGAATTTCGAAGGAATTGAAACCCAAACTTGATGCGTTGTGTATCAAAAACGGATTGTCCTACCAGTTCCTCGGCTATGTCGCCGAAGCAGAGAAAACGAAACAGCAAACGATCATCGGTTCGACGCTTCTGTTCTTGACGCTGTATGGATTGCTTGCGATTGCGCTGAAGTCGCTCGTTCAGCCAATCTATGTGTTACTAGCCGTTCCGTTTGCAATCATCGGAGCATTGGTCGGCCACATTTGGATGGATTTGACTCCCTCTTACCTGTCGATTTTCGGGATGCTGGCGTTGGCGGGGATCGCGGTCAACGACACGTTGGTGATGGTCGATTTTATCAATCGTCGTCGCAGCGAGGGGATGTCGCTAAGGGATGCGGCACTCGAAGCCGGTGGCAAACGATTTCGACCGATCTTTCTAACATCGATCACGACGTTTGTGGGATTGTTGCCGCTGATGTTAGACGACTCGATCCAGGCTCAGTTCTTGATTCCGATGGCCGTTTCGCTTGCCTTCGGAGTGTTGTTCGCAACGGCGATCACGCTGTACATGGTGCCGTGCGCTGTTATGGCCGGGGCGGACGTCGCAAGATGGGCAAAGGCGATCGCAAGTTGGTATTGGTCGCCGATTTCTGGTCGATTCGCAGAGTCAGAATCGCTGAATGCGAACTAAAAAGGCTCCTTCTTCGGATAACGCTGACCTCTGCGAGGGCGTGGCTAACCGCGCGGGGCTCGCCTATTGCTAACCGACTTTTGTCATCTCGTAGATGCTCAATTCATCAATGGCGTCTTCGGTTGCCGCAGCAAAGTCTTTCACATGTTTGCTGTTGGAATGCATCTGCCAAAGTTCGCGTGATTCCCAGTTTTCAAAAAACAAAAAGTGCGCGGGGTTATCGTTGTCTTGATGCAAGTCGTACTGAACGCAACCCGTTTCGGCTTGAGTTGGATCGATCAGCTTTAACAGTTCGGATTTGACAAAGTCGACTTTGTCCGCGTTGGCTTTGATGTTGGCGACGATTGTTAGATGAGCCATGTTTCGATTCTTTCGTGTAATAATTCGTGCAGCGTTGGAAATCGCGAACGTCCAACATTGGGTTGGCGTTCGTGGATGCCCCGAAACGCGAGCAGTGTTTCGGTGAGCCGAGCAACATCGTATCGTTTTCAGTGAAAACCATCGAGTACATGTTTGCTAAGCGCTCAGCCGCTTTCTTGTTCGACGTTCGCTTGCGTGAGTGTTCCGCCCCAAAGCTTTCCGAAACGTTGGTCCGGCGTCGAAATCAGGGGGCCGTTGTCGATTATCTCTGACACGCGATTGAGCCTTGGTTGCGTGTACAATTTTCAAAGCCACGCGTAAATACTAGCGGTGCCCGCGGGGCGAGCAAGAACGCACTTTTGGGGCCGATAGGCACACGATGGAGACCAAGGCAGAAGAGACGACGGAACAGCTTCGCGACCTTGAAGCGAGCGGTTGGGTGAATCGGATCGTTTACGCCGAAGTGCTGCCGCAAATCGAATAAGGGCTCAGCGAAGACGGCAAGACGTTGGACCCGTTTTTGCACATGCTAAAGAAAAGGGCGAGAACTACGTAATAAATTTGATCATTAGGCGACAGGGCGATTATTCTATCGATTGACGGCGCCGAAGCATGCCCGAGATTTATACAGTGCCGGCTTAATATTCGCATGTGTTATGGTTGTTTCCATTGCCAACTCGACTCATTCTTTTTTCTGGGCTCGCTGCGGATCACGACGTTTTTGCTCCGCAATCGTTGGCTTTCGAACAGTTGATTGTGCCGATTTGGCCGGAGCCTGAGATTGGTGACACACTAGAGAGTTACAGCAAACGGTTGGCTGAAGACCTGAGTTCGGAAGAGCCGACGGTGATTGGTGGTGCCTCATTTGGGGGTATCGTCGCGTTGCATGTCGCCAAATATCTCAATCCACTCGCGGTGATTTTGATTGGCAGTGTTCGCCGCCCATCCGAGCTGCCGCGCTACGCCCGATTGGCTCGCTGTTTGAAGCCATTGGTTGCCTGGCTACCCACTCGACTGTTGCAAAGATGCTCTACGCCATTGGCATCTCGAGGGATGGCGAAACGCTTTCCTCACCTCAGCGGGCTTGCTCGGCAATTTCAACATTGCAATCCGGTTGTCTTTAAATGGTCGTTGTCGAGGATCCTGGATTGGAATTCGGTAGAACCGTTAGAGTGTCCAGTGTTCCAGATTCATGGTGACCGCGACCACGTGTTGCCGATCGGCAACACGAGTCCGACGCAAGTGGTTGCGGGCGGTGGTCACGTCATCTCGTTGACTCATGCTGGCGAAGTGAACGCATTCATCCGTTCGGTGCAGGATCGGTTCAGCGGGGAACAGGGAAATCATGGATAAGGTTTTCCTCGTCCCGTTTGCAACTGTTCGCACACGTCCAGCTTTCCAAGCTGTCCGCGCCTCGTGAGCGGTCCTTTTCGAGGTGACGTGCAAGTTGGCGAAATACCGTTCTTTGCTGTGTCACGCTAACGGCTTGGAAAGCCGTGCGACTATTACGGGCGATTGTCGTCCAGCTTTCCAAGCTGGCAACGTTTCGTGAGCGGTCGTTTTGGTGGAGTAGTTTGGGAAACCCTGTGAACCCACTGCGGCATCCTAACGATCGCCACGCTAGCCTGTGACGCCGCTATGGGACGATTCCTTTGGACCGCGAAGTCGCTTTACCCCGTTGACGATAAGTAGGACAATGCTGCCGCCGATGATTCCCAAAATTGCGTCGAGCAGCATCTTGACGACACTGGCCAAAACCGCGCCAACTCCCGTCATTTCGGTGAGCGGGTGAACTACTGATTCGACCAGATGGTGCAGCGGAGGAATGCCATGCGTCAGAATGCCCCCGCCGACCAAGAACATGGCGGCCGTCCCCGCAATCGATAAGAATTTCATCAAATAAGGGGCCGTTGTGATCAGGGCGTACCCCAGCTTATGACGCAGTCCTGGCTCTGACTGCTCCGCATCCGACCGCATCATCCGGGCACCAAGGTCGTCGATTTTGACGATTCCCGCGACCAACCCGTAGACCCCGACGGTCATTAGCAAAGAGATCGCGACCAAGACCATCAACCGAGTGGCAAACGGCGACGTCGCGACCGTTCCCAAGGTGATCACCACGATCTCGGCCGATAAAATAAAATCGGTGCGAATCGCACCGCGGATCTTGTCTTTCTCAATCGCGACCATATCGATATTCGGATCGGCCAACGCGGCACCTAATTTCTGTTCGTGCTGCGTATCTTCCTCGTGGTGCCAGAACTTGTGAGCGAGCTTTTCGCAGCCTTCAAAACAGAGATACAGCCCGCCGATGATTAACAGCGGCGTGATCGACCAAGACGCCAGTGCGCTTAGACCGAGCGCGATGGGGACCAGAATCGCCTTGTTCAGTAGCGAGCCTTTTGCGACCGCCCACACGACGGGCAATTCGCGACGAGCGTCAACACCGGTGACCTGCTGGGCATTCAACGCCAGATCGTCACCGAGCACTCCCGCAGTTTTCTTGGCGGCCACTTTCGTCAGGATTGCGATGTCGTCGAGGATGGTGGCAATGTCGTCTAACAACATCAACAAACCACTGGCCATAGAATTAACCCTAAATGAAAATAAACGGTCGGGAAGCGTCACGGCGTCGGTTTTGATTTTGGGAGATTACCGACATGCTAATCGTTATACACAAACCATGGACCGAGCGAGAGTGGAGATGGGCTACAATGGTCGCGTGCCCTTCGCCGTGAATTTCTTGTTAGGAGCGTGTGCTGATGAATCGTTCGCCTGACCGTCGCCAATTGCTGAGTGTGGCCGCTGCCACGGGAACATCATTGATGTTGCCCAAGCTTGGCTCCGCCGCCGTTGTTCGTTCAGCCCAGGTAAAAACGGAGAACGCAAAACCGGGCACGCGGCAGTGGATGCTCAGCAAGACACGGATCGATCCCGCGACGAAATACCGTTGTCCATGGATCGAAGGCTATGTATCGCACGCCAGTATCTTGCCTGGCGAAACGCTGCAGGTGATGGTCAGCACCAATTCCGTCAGCGAGTTTACGATCGAGTTCTATCGATTGGGATATTACCGCGGTGATGGTGGCCGCTTGGTCCATGCCAGCGGAACATTGCAGGGAAGCGTGCAGGAGATGCCATCGGTCGGGCCGCGACGATTACAAAATTGTCAGTGGCCATCCAGTTACGAGATGCGTATTCCTGAGGATTGGGTCAGCGGCGTCTACGTCGGCAAGTTGACTGAATTGACCGAAGGTTTGCAAAGCTACGTCATTTTCGTTGTGCGCGATTCACGCCATACCGAGCTGATGTTTCAGTGCAGCGATCACACGTGGCAGGCCTACAACCGCTGGCCCTCTCAGTTTTCGCTTTACGACGATGGCGAAACACCGTGGCATTGGGGAGGTGAGTCGCAAGTCAGCTTCAACCGACCCTACGGAAAGTATTGCCAAATATTAGATTCGCCGCTCTCGATTGGCTCCGGTGAGTTCTTTTTGTGGGAGTTTCCGTTCGTCTATTGGCTCGAACGCGAAGGTTACGATGTGACCTACGTTTCAAATACCGATTTGCACCGCGATGCCGAACAGCCGCTCCGCTGCGACGGATTTCTTAGCGTCGGGCACGACGAGTATTGGACGATCGAGATGTTTCGCAATCTGCAAGCCGCGATTGGATCAGGGGTAAGTGCCGGGTTCTTTTCGGGCAACGCCGTTTGCGGACGTATCCAGTGGGATGACGTCACCCGGTCGCTGCACCGCGTTGGCGTGTTTGGCCCCCCCGGTGGAACACGCGAGTTCAGTTCGATGTCGACGTTGAAGCACGAGCGTCCCTACGCCAACGAATTGATCGGAGCACACAGCACCGGCCCGGTCACGGGCGGAGCTGATTGGATTTGCAGTCAACCGGATCATTGGTTGTACGCGGGAACACAGATGCAACGGGGCGATGCAATTCCAGGCGTGATTGGTTGGGAGTGGCATGGCGACCCGGCGGAGATCGACGGTTTAGAAATCGTCGCTCGCGGCCCCACTCAATCGGCTCCGGGAGTACCCAACGGCGGCGAATACACCGCCACCGTTTACCCGGGCCCCAAGAACAATATTGTGTTTAACGCGGCGACTTGTTGGTGGGCCGACGGATTGTCAGAGCCGCCGGGTTATGTCCGTCCGAGCGTGTATACGTCACCGCAAGGCCCCGATGGGCGATTACAGCAAATCACCCGCAACGTCCTCGGTCGCATGCGGCGAAGCTAACCCGCGGCGCACGGTGGTTGACCTGCCTGTTATCAACCGCCGAATGGAACAACTCGCTAATCGCCGCTGTATCGGTTTGCACCGTATCGTCCATTCGATGGCCACGATGTCCTTGGCACGTTGAGGCAGCGGCTCACGAGGCGATTCGAAATCGGGCTCGGTAATCACGTGGGGTCATTTGCCGCAATTGACGGAAACGACGATTGAAATTGGAAAGGTTCGCAAAACCCGCTTGGAAACTGATTGACAGGATGGAGTCGTCGGTGTCGGTCAGCAGTCGGCATGCTAGCCCAATCCGCAGCTCGCTGATGTACTCGGACAATGTGCGGCCGGTCGACTGCTTGAAAAATCGGCTGAACGCGGATGCGTTCATATCCGCGAGTTCAGCTAGTTCGGCGTGTCCGAGTTCAGGATCAGTCAAATGGTTTGAAATGTGATCACAGATTTTTTGGATTCGCGTTTCCACATCTTGGCTCGCGGTCACCGAATAAAACTCGCTGGCCAATTGGACGCTTTTATCGCATTTGGACAACTCGTCCAGGATCGAAAAAAGTTCGATCAAACGTGTCGCCCCTTGTTGGTCGACCAAGCCGGAAAGACGTGCTCCCACGCGAACGGCCACATGCTCGGGGAACCACAATCCCCGACTCGCGGCTTGCAACAATTTGTTAATCGATGCCATCTCGGAAACGCCGAAGAACTGGCTGCCGAGAAAGTCGGGATGAAACTGCAAGACGATCGCAGGATGGCGATCATATCGTTTCCCGCGGTATTCGTCGGATGCCCACGTGTGCGGAAGTTGGGATCCGAGCAAAACCAAATCATGATCTCGATAGCTGCCGATGTGATCCCCCACCACTCGCGAACCGGCACCGCGGTAAATGTACGTCAACTCGATCTCAGGGTGTCGATGCCATTTCACAGGCGAAAGTAGGGTGGATCGATCGAAGCAGCGAAATGATTCGCCCACCGGAGGAACAAGTTTCTCGTAAGACGGTTTCATGGGGATGACACAGGGAAGGGGTGATTACCGCTTCAAGTCGAGCTCGACGTGAAACTGCACGCTTTTGTGCATTGGAGGACATCCGCGATCAGTGCACGCGCACAACGAGTATCGTAGCTGTTGTTGGTGTTGTCGGACACCCATGACGAGGGCACTCCGGGTGAAACGCCGGAAGACTCTGCGATTTGGATTTTGCGAATTGGATTTTGCAGCGCGTCCTTGCAAAGAAAATGTTAACGCATCGAGACGTCGCTGTGCGTGTGATTCAGCTTCGACGCCGCGGCGGCGTCGAGTAGAAACGTGACATCGCGATGGTCGTGCAAATAGGTCGCCGGCACCGAGTTAGAGATCTCGCCTTGGACGCTACGCTCGACGATTGCCGCTTTGTGCTCACCAAAGGCAAGCAAACGGATGCGACGCGAGCGGAGGATGGTTCCGACCCCCATGGTGATCGCGAGCCGAGGCGCATTTTCAAGGCCGCCAAAATCTTTTGCCGCGTCCGTACGAGTGATTTCACTTAGTCGCACAAGTCGTGTGATCGATGCTCGTTCGGATCCAGGTTCGTTGAAACCGACATGCCCGGTGCGTCCGATGCCGAGCAGTTGAAGATCGATCCCGCCAGCGGCCTCGATTAGGTTTTCATAGCGTTGGCAGTAGTCATTCACTGATTCCGAAGACACCGTGCCATCAGGAATATGAATGTTCTCGCGTCGAATATCAACGTGATCAAATAGTTGCTCGTTCATAAAACGAACATAACTTTGTGCGGCGCACGGTTGCATTGGGAAGTATTCGTCCAGATTGAACGTCACTACGTTTTGCCACGACAGCTGTTCTTCGCGATGCAGGCGAATCAGTTCGCGATAAACCTGAATAGGAGTCGATCCGGTGGCAAGTCCTAAGACGCACTGTTCGCCGTCGGCCGCACGTTGGCGAATCAGATTCGCTATCTCGGCTGCCACCGATTTACTTGCATCGAGGTCTTCCGCAAACACGCGAATTTCAATGCCATTGCGGATCCACTCTGCAACGTTGACTTCGTTTTCGGTTGGTTGTATTGACAAGGTTCTTTCCTAAACGCGTACGCGGATATCGCAATAAGACAGGACCGGAACTTGGTCCCTAAGGTGGGTGCCCCTGTTTCATCGTGAGGCCAATGCATTGACTGTTGTCGCTTTGGTCATTGTCGCCGTGTCAGTCGCTCAAGACCGATGCAGCCCTGGAAACAATGCTTCGCAGTCTCAAAACAATGCGTCCGGGAATCGTCGGGATCATCGTGTGCGACGGAGTCATCTTAGAAGTTGAAGGGGTCAGATCCACACCGCCACTTGCCATTTATGGTACGCAGTGTGCGCCCCAGTGGTTTGTGAACACTCATTTCGCAAATTCGCAGCAACAGTGATACAATAACGCGAGTCGTGAATTGCCCTCTTCCGGTCTGTGAAAACAGAGCCACCGGGGTATTTGCACCCACAAGCGGGCTGAACAAGATCTGCGAATGTAGGCCCAATGGCAGGGATAATCCCGCGTGTTGGTGATAACGAGCACGGCCACTCTACATCCCGATCGTGGTCGCTGATCGCCCCCCGGCCGAGGATGTCGATGTGGATATGATGCGCAAAGAGGTTATCACGACCGGCGGTGATGCGCATCCCCTGTTAGGAAAAACATGTTATGGCGCAAAGATAATACCAGAAATGGCAACCGAACGTGAGGAAAGCAGCGGTAAAGGAGAGCAAACTACACGCGAGTCGGACTAAGAACATCACGCATCCTAAAGGTACCGAACATTGTCCAGCACCGAAAATCGCTCTCGACGCAACGTCGCACTCGCGTTGATGGCGCATCCTGATGACGCGGAAATCACCTGTGCTGGGACCTTGATGCGGTTGGCCGAGATGGGATGGCAGACTCACATCGCGACGATGACGGCAGGCGATTGTGGTTCGCTAACTGGTGACGCAGCCGAGGTCGCTCGTATGCGGATCGCCGAAGGAACCGCGGCCGCCCAGCTCGGCGGAGCAACCTTCCACTGCTTAAACGAACACGACGGACGGGTCGTCTATGACCGAAACGCTTTGCAGAAGACGATCGATCTGTTTCGCGCAATCGCACCGACCTTGGTGATCACGATGCCGATGTCGGACTATCACGCCGACCACGAAATTACCGGCCAACTTGGTCGGGCTGCGAGCTTTGTTTTCGCCGCTCCAAACGCTTCGGCACTGCCGCTGGTTCCCGGATCAACGGTACCCCACCTTTATTATTGTGACGGTCATGGCGGGACGGATCGGTTGGGCCACAAAGTCGAACCGACGACGCGCGTCGAAATCACGGATCAACTCGACCGAAAAACTGAGATGCTGGCCTGTCACGCGAGCCAGCGTGAATGGCTTCGCGTGCATAACGGAATTGACGAGTATCTATCGACGATGCGTTATTACAACCAAACGCGTGGCAGTGAGTGTGGGGTCGAGGCGGCCGAGGTGTTTATCCAGCACACCGGTCACGCGTATCCGGCAAACGACCTGCTTGCGGAATTGTTCCCATTGTCTGCCTCGTGCCCAGACGAAATGAAAGACACACCCAGTGCGACGGGATCTTAGCGGTCGCATTTCACGCTGCAACTAAACCCGCTGCAACTTTACGCGTTGCCACTAAAACAAGCTCCCCCGCTGTGACCAGTGCTTCCCCAACAACTCGCGACTCTGTCCCTTCGAAAACCTCTTATTAGAGCAGAACGATGAATCCTGAAAGCGAGCATTTCATTCAGTATGGCTTGGTCAACGATATGTTGGCGGTGCCTGAGCTGATCCGCAATTTTGATGCGGATCGCATGCGGTCGATGGCGGATGCAATTGTTGACGTCGGCAATTTAATGATTACGGGGGAGGGGTCGAGTCGTTTTTTTCCTGCAAAACAGGCGATCACTTGGGCGCGTAAACAAGGATGTTCATTTGGGATTCATGTCGAGTCGGCGCTGCAAGCGATGGAATACAATCTTCGCAATTGGGCGGTCTTGGGACTTTCCAACTCAGGCCGAACCGCCGAAGTGATCGAATTGTTTTATGGGCTGAAGCTGGATGGCCACTCCAGACGGTTTAGTTTGACATCGTTTGAAAACACGCAGCTCGAAACCTTTGCGTCGTCGGGATACGTCTTACAATGCGGCGAAGAAAATGCCGTCGCTGCGACCAAAAGTGTCATCGAACAGGGGCTGTTCCTGCGAGCGCTGTTAGAACACATCCATGGCACAGGCTCGCTGGCGAATCGCCAATCGCAACTTGCTGACGCGGTCGAAACGGCACTGTTAAGCGAGTTGCCAGCCGAACTGGTTTGCTGTGTGTCTCGGGCTAAAACGGTATATTGGGCAGGACGCAATGACGGTGTTGCCGAAGAACTGACATTGAAGACGAATGAAATTATTCGCAAGTCGGCTGATTTTCTCGACGGCACCTATGCTGTCCACGGCATCGAAGAGGTGATGAGCGGCGAGGATGTTTTAATTTGGATCGAACCGTATGCCGCGAGTGAATCAAAATTTAAAAGCGTGCTCGAGCGTAGTGTGGGAATGCAAATCATCGCGATCGCATCGCGCCCAACCTGTTTTCCCACGATTCTGATCCCTGATGTAGGCGATTTGTCAGGCTACGTGCAAATGGCGGCGGGCTGGAACATCTTGGTCAATGTAGGATTGAAACTTGGTATCGATGTGGATACGCCGCTGCGTGCGAGAAAAGTCGGAAATGCGTTCGCGCCGCAATTCGTGTGATCGGTCGGTTTACTGAAAATATTGGCCCGGTTTATTGAGCACCTTTGTTTTTGAAATTTGAAGAAAGTAACGCAAATGAATTCGTCTGTTCGAGCGTGGGATTTACTGCCTGCGATTTGTCGAGGTCGTGATTTGATCGATTGTGGGGGCGACGCACAGTGCGCGTTGCGAATGGCGGGAAACGCGGACGAAACGCTTTTTTGTAGCGAAACTGACACGCGTATGTGTCATCGTGAAGCGATCACCCATGGAGTCCAAGCATGAAGGCGCTAGTAAAACGTGAAAAACAGCCGGGACTCTGGCTCGAAGATGTTCCGATGCCAACGATTGGAATCAACGATGTATTGATCAAGGTCGACCGGACCGGCATCTGTGGTACCGATGTGCATATCTACAAATGGGATGCATGGGCACAAAAAACGATTCCGGTACCGATGGTGGTGGGGCACGAGTTTGTCGGCGAGATCGTAGAAACCGGCTCAAACGTCACCGATTTTTATCCCGGCGAGATCGTCAGCGGCGAAGGGCACGTGGTGTGTGGCCGGTGTCGTAATTGCTTAGCGGGACGACGGCATCTGTGTGCCGACACCAAGGGGATTGGGGTCAATCGGCCCGGAGCCTTTGCCGAGTACATTTCGTTGCCCATGACGAATGTGTGGCATCATGATGCTTCGGTCGATCGCGATGTGGCGTCGATCTTTGACCCGTTTGGCAATGCGGTGCACACGGCATTGTCGTTCCCGGTGTTGGGCGAGGATGTATTGGTCACCGGCGCAGGCCCAATCGGTTGTATGGCGGCTGCGGTAGCGAAACATGCTGGTGCTCGACATGTCGTTGTCACCGACGTGAATCCGTATCGATTGCAGTTAGCTGAAAAAATGGGAGCGACACGGACCGTCGATGTTCGGAACGAACAACTCCGTGACGTGCAGAAAGAAATCGGCATGAAAGAAGGCTTTGATGTCGGGTTGGAAATGTCCGGCAATCCCGCTGCCTTTCAAGATATGATTGCTCAAATGAGCCATGGCGGAAAAATCGCGATGCTCGGTATTCCATCAGACGAAATGGCAATTGATTGGAATACCGTCGTTTTCAACATGTTGACCATCAAAGGGATTTACGGACGTGAAATGTACGAAACCTGGTACAAAATGAAGGTCTTGGTCCAAAGTGGGCTCGATCTGTCACCAGTCATTACGCATCGGTTTTCCTATCAAGAATTTGAGCAAGGATTCGACGTCATGATGTCTGGCCAGTCGGGCAAAGTGATTTTGAATTGGAGCTGACGAACAATCCAACCTCTCCCTCCTTACGTTTAGACTCGTAACCTATGTCGTGCATGAGTTGCGAAACCGTTTATCCCTACCCTCTCTTTCGGAGAATCTCATGACGGCCAATACATCCTCGAACGCAAACAGCCGCAAACCGGCAGCATTGTCGAGCGAGCTTAATCCCAGCACGCCCAATCGTCGCGACGTGCTTCGCAGTGGTACCGCATTGTCGGCGGCAATAGGCACCGCGGCTCTGGGTAGTGGTGCAATTGCACCTCAGATGCTGCACGCGGCTTCGGGATCGGATGATCCGAATCGTGTGATCCGTATTGGTATCGTGGGAGTAGGCGGACGAGGAACCGGAGCTCTCAACGACTCGTTGTCAATTAACGACAACATTCGGGTGGTAGCGATGGCCGATTTGCAGCAAGAGAATTGCGAGCGAGCACGCACGATTCTGAGCAAGCGACATGGCGACAAGATTGATGTCAAAGACGATCGCATCCACATCGGATTGGATGCTTACAAAAAGGTTCTCAGCGATCCCGATGTCGACTTGGTCATTCTATCCACATCGCCAGGTTTCCGTCCCTACCATATTGCCGAGGCGGTCGCGGCTGGCAAGCACGTTTTCGCTGAGAAGCCCTCGTGTGTGGACCCCGCCGGTTACCGAGTTTGCGTAAAAGCTCATGATGAAGCGGTGAAGCAGGGGACATCGATTGTCACGGGCACACAGTACCGCCGCCAAGTCAATTATGTGGAAGCGATCAAGCGAATCCACGATGGCGAAATCGGCGATATCGTTAGCGCCACGACTCGTTATTGCTCGGGCGGCATTTGGTACAAGAATCGCAAAGAAGGTGTCAGTGATACCCAGTATCAGTTGAACAACTGGATGCACTTCATCTGGTTGTCGGGTGACCAAATCACCGAACAAGCGGTTCACAACATCGACGCGATTAACTGGGTCATGGGATCGGCACCCGAAACCGCGTACGGTTCAGGAGGACGGTTCACTCGTCCCGCTGACAGTGAGATGTGGGATAACGTGTCGGTCGACTACACGTACCCCGGCAACCGAGTTTGCTCATTCATGTGTCGTCAAATCCCTGGCACCAAGGGAGATAACGGGAACGTGATCTACGGCAGCAAAGGGACGGCCTACATCGACGCGATGAGCGGCGGATCGCGGTTCTTCGATCGCAGTGGCAAAGAGACTTGGAGCATGAAGGGCAGCATTGCCGATGCGTATCGTCAAGAACACAAGGATCTGGTGGACTCAATTCGCAGCGGCAACCCTATTGTCGAACTTCGAACGACCGCAGAAAGTTCGCTAACGGCGGTCATGGGACGGATGGCTGCCTACACCGGCCAACGTGTCGATTGGGATTTTGTCACTGAGAAATCTTCGCTAGACCTGTATCCCAAAGACTTGGATTGGAACGGAGATCGACCGGAGCCCTCGTTCGCAATCCCAGGGGTCACGAAACTCACCTAGTCGATCGCCCCCGATCCTCAACCGATCAAGTTCACTCACACGAAAGCAAGTTTATGTACGTCGCGTTCCAAACCCATTTGTCCGAGCAACTAGGCGAGATCCGTGATAACGGACTCTACAAATCCGAGCGGATTATTACCTCGCCTCAAGATGTTCGCATTCAAGTGGGCGGTGGCCAGTCGGTGCTAAACCTGTGTGCCAACAATTATCTGGGGTTGGCCGACAACCCCGAGATTGTTAAGGCCGCGCACGAAGGACTTGATCGTTGGGGATACGGACTTTCGTCAGTTCGTTTTATCTGTGGAACTCAGGATGTTCACAAACAGCTCGAGCAATCGCTCAGCGAGTTTCTCGGTACCGAGGACACGATCCTCTATACGTCCTGTTTTGATGCGAATGGAGGGTTGTTCGAAACGTTGCTCGGCAGTGAGGATGCCATCATTTCGGACGAACTGAATCATGCCTCGATTATCGATGGCGTTCGCTTGTGCAAAGCCCAGCGGTTTCGTTATCGCAATAACGATCTCGCCGATTTAGAGGCCAAATTGGCCGATGCCTCCGCCGCTCGTTTCCGTATGATCGCGACCGACGGTGTATTTTCGATGGATGGTTACATCGCCAATCTGCCAGGGATTTGCGATTTGGCCGACAAGTACAATGCGTTGGTGATGGTCGATGATTCGCATTCGGTCGGATTCATGGGCAAACATGGCCGGGGAACTCACGAGCACCACGACGTGATCGACCGCATCGACATCATCACCGGAACGCTGGGCAAAGCTTTGGGAGGCGCCAGCGGTGGTTACACGAGTGGGCGACGCGAAATTATCGAATACTTGCGTCAACGCAGTCGGCCCTATCTGTTTTCGAACTCGGTCGCTCCTCCGATCGTTGCCGCCTCGTTGCGTGCGATCGGGTTGCTGAACGAGTCGACCGAGCTTCGTGACCGTTTGGAATCCAACACTCGCTTCTTTCGTGAAGGGATGCAGAAAGCCGGTTTTGACATCCTGCCGGGTGAACATCCGATCGTCCCAATCATGTTTGGCGACGCCGTTGTCGCGTCGCAAATGGCCGATCTGATGCTCAGCAAAGGGGTCTATGTGATTGGCTTCTCATTCCCGGTCGTTCCCAAAGGCAAAGCACGGATCCGCACGCAGATCTCGGCTGCTCATACTGAAGAGGATCTGCAGTTTGCGATTGATAAGTTTTGCGAAGCCAAGGCTGAAATGCAGCTGTAATTGGCGATGTCTTTTGGTGCCCAATGGGGCTTTTCTAACGGCGTGAACGCATCTTGCAGCAGATTGCATCAAGATGTGTCGTGTGTGAGCCAGCGTGAGAGTTTGGCAAGCAATTCGCGTCGGTCGATCGGTTTGGTAATGAAGTCGCTATAGCCAGCCGCAAGACATCGCTGCTGATCACGCTGCAGCGCGTTTGCCGTCAGCGCGATGATCGGCCCCTGAAAACCTTGGTTACGCAATTGTTGGGTTGCGGTGATCCCGTCCATGACTGGCATCTGCATATCCATGAGTATTGCGTCGATCGGCGTCCCCTCGTCACGGCAGGCGGTCCATTTTTGAATTCCTTCGGCTCCATTAACCGCCGACAATACCTCTCCGCCTGCGGCGCGGATAAATGCTTGGACCAGAAACCGAATGTCGCGACTGTCGTCCACCGCCAAAATGCGTCCCGATATTTCTGGCATCTCTTCGCTAACGTCTTGGCCCCGATTGGTGCGGTTCACTTTCGGAGTTTCGGTTTGTGTCGCAGACGGCGAGATCCATTTGGCGTGCTCCAGAGATCCCGTCGAGAAGGTAAATCGGAACGACGATCCCATATTCACTTCGCTCTCGACGCGGATCGTGCCATCCAACAATTCGACCAAGCGGCGAGTGATCGCGAGCCCCAATCCCGTGCCGCCATGTTTTCGTGTCGCGCTGTTGTCAAGCTGTTCAAAAGGGGTGAATATCGTCTCTACGTCTGACGGTGGGATACCGATTCCGGTATCGACGACGTCGATCTCAAGCCGCTCGTCGCGGGCGTGGCACCGGACGATAATTCGCACCTCACCTCGCTCGGTAAACTTGATCGCATTGCCTACCAGATTGATCAAGATTTGGCGCAGCATCTTCGAATCGGTATGCAGCTCGCTAGGAATCGAGCCATCGTACTGGACATGCAAACGCAGTCCTTTTTCCGCGGCGCGGCCGTTCAAAAGAGCATGCACATGGTCGACCAATGCGACAATGCTGTGAGCTTGGCGACGAATGTTGACTTTTCCCGCTTCGATTTTTGCCAGATCAAGAATGTCGTTAAGAATCTCGCAGAGGTGGTCTCCATTGGCCTTGATCGTTTCGATACATGCTTTGTCTTTGCGGTCCTGCAGTCGCGTGTGAAGCAGGTCGGCGAAGCCAAGAATGGCAGTCATCGGCGTACGAATCTCGTGACTCATATTAGCGAGGAATAGACTTTTTGCTTCGTTTGCAGCCTCGGCAGCGTGACGCGCTTCCTTGAGTTGATCTTCGTACTGGTGGCGTTCGGTGATATCGATCGCGACTCCAGCGATATGAGAGGGATAACGCGTGGGAGGATCTCCCGCAAAGATGGTGCTGCCGCGCATCATCACCCATCGCACTTCGCCATCGGGGCGAACGATTCGATGTTCATCTTGGAATTCGCCATTCCCGGCGGGGTCCAAGCTTTTGTCCATCTTTCGTGCGACCCGGTCACGGTCATCCTCATGCACCGAGCTCAACAACCGTTTCAAGCGAATCGTGTCGTTGTGGTCGGCGGGTAACCCAAGCAGCAGCATGAACTCGCGTGACACACTCACTTGGTTCGCTTGCACGTCGCCATAGTACGTACCAAAGCCTGCGGCCCGAGCTGCCAAGCGAAGCCGTGCCTCGCTCTCGGCCAGCAATCGCGAGAATTGCTTTTCGGCTAACAACAGCCGCGAAACCTCGGCTTCGGCAAATCGGCGACGGTCGATTTCTTGGTCCGCGGCGACGACGGCGTCTTGAAGTTCCCGTCGCGCCGAATCCAAACTCAGAAGAAGACGACGAGATTGCTCGGCCGCTTCACGAGCATCCATCGCGTGGCGAGCGGAGGCGGCCGAGGCCAGTTCGCCGGAGACGCCATAAGCAAACAGTTCCCAGCCACGCCGCGTTTGTTCGAACAAATCAAGTCCCACCGCCGAGGCACGTGGATCACCCAATAACACGATCACCAACGATCCGATCGAAATACCGTTGGCGCAACATTGGCGGTCCGCCACCGGGTACGCAAGCGTTGCGGTGTGGCGAGCTGAATCACGACAACCACGCAAGAATGTTTGCCACGATTTGCCTTCGGGCAACGTTTGAGCAAAGCCAGAGATTGGCAGGAATTGTCCGACGTCGCTGTCCTCGGCGAACACGATCAGATGTTCTACTCCAAGCACACGTGCAAACTGCTGGGCGGTTTCGAATCGAGTTGCCGGCGCCGCTAGCGAGGCAATCCAGTCTAGCGTCTGGGCGAAATTCATAACGTGGCTCAAACGGGAAACACGCAGACGACTGCGGTGCAGTTATGAAATCCGCTAAACTGTCCTTCCGATCTGGCAATCTGTCCATACGTATTGCAACCAACAAAGTCGGTTCCCAACGTCTCTTGCAACGCCTGCAATTCCAATCCAAAACTCTTTCCAAGTCGGAGTCGTGTCGCGGCACAGTCAAAAAATAGGGCCACGGCAGGCTCGCAGCCTTTGATTTGATCCAGCGCCGATTGACACGCCGCGCTGGCCGCCGCACTGGCGTCGACCGCCGTGGTACACATGATGCGGGCGGTGCTGCCACGTGGTACCTCGGCGGCAAAAGCGATCGAATCGTCGTTTTGGATTTGCAGCGGGACGCGGAGCTTGTATCCGTCGGTGGTTTGAACGCCTAAAACATTATGCAAAAAGTAAGGTAAGGGGGCGCTACGGTCAAAATGTTGGTCCGTTGCTTCGGCATGCTCGGCAAAGACATCGGCAGCGGTGGTCGAATTTAGGCTGACCACGTCGGTGGCTCGCGACTCGGTGACCCGCAACAACGGCCCCGCGTCTCGCCAACCATGCGCGACCCCAATTCCGATCGGTTTGTTCGAAAGGATTTCGAGTGCGACGACGGCATCGGTCGCGGCTTCGGTACCACAGAAGACGTGCGTTTCTTCGAAGCGGGCATCGTCGCCGGCACCACCCCCGACGAACCGGTATCCGCCTCCCGTGGCGATTGTTAATTGATTCAAAAACTCTTCGACGTGTCCGGCCAACGCATCGGTCAACACCAGGGCCGTCCGATAGCGAAAATGATGCCGATGCTCGCCCTGCCATGATCCCGCCAATTGCCGAGCGACCGCTTCGGAATCGTGCCGGAGCCCCACCGCCATATTCGCAGAAAATTCGATTTCGTCGGAACAAATCGCCACTGCGCACGCGGAACCGTCACTGTTGCCTTGTGAAGTGAACTCGCCCGACGACGAACAACCGACCAACACGTTCGGTTCACAGGATTGATGGAGTGCCGTAAGTAAACGCGTGTAATCGTATTGCGGGGACGCAAACAAAATGACGGCGTCTGGTTCACGCCCACCTAACGACTCGCGAAGTCTCTTTCCGAGATCGATGCCGGCGTCCGTTGCGTCCGTCAACTGGGTTCGAGCAACAGCAGATTGAGTCATAAATATCGATAAGCAGAGGATGGCGAAAAATGCACAGGCGTTAATCTTAACAACTACGTAAAAATGGGTCTAGTTGCGGCCCCGTCGGCGGGGCCTACATCATGCTCAAAATGAGCCGTGCCAACACGCTTGCGGGAACGTTTATTCCTGGGTTTGATTCCGCACGAGCATGGGGGTTCTGCGGCGTGACTGGAATCCACTTCGCGGAGTCATTCGGCTTCCCAACCTCATTCGGTTTACCAGCCTCAAGCTGCGGATCCATTAGCGTCGCAATCAGAGGTGTCCCACGTCAGATCCATTGCTGTGCTCTGTCGCTGAGCCTGCGGTGTCGCTCAAAGAGGCGTGATCAGTGCGACATCTTTCCATTGCGGACTTTCGGTAATGCGAAGCCTGCAGTGGGTTACGTCTTCGATTTTGAGAGGTTCTTACCGCGTCTGCAAGGTTCTGCACATGCCGTGCAGAAAATTGCAGCGGCGGGGCCGCCGTTGCCGCGATAATCGCTTAGCAAACTTGCGTTTGGCTCGATAAGCAAAGAAAAGAATCAATTTTTGAAGAAATGATTTGTCGGCAATTCGTGCAAGAAACTGCTCGTTAGCATTTGGAGCATGGTCGCCGCAGCGTCACACGGCACGCGGCGTGCTCGCAGAGAGCGAACGTCGTCTCAGACGGCTCGCTCTTTTCCATAATTTGCCATCGAGGATCGGTTACATGCAAGATGTGTCAGCGGACGTTGACTTTCGCCAAGAACTGCACGTCACGCCAAGTTCTGACCGAGCATCTGCAATCCACACCGCGATCGAGCATGCGGTGCACTACTTGCCCTCTCAGGGACCGATATCGGTCTTCGTACATCACAACACGCTGCATTCGTTCGAGGATTTGCCGTTTGAAGAGGCGGTGATTCGGGGGGGAAAACTATACGGTTGTGAACCGTATCTTTCGGAAGAGCGTTATCGCGAGGAGATCGAAAAAGGTCGCATCTCGGTCGATGATTTGCGTCACGTGTTGATGGACGAGTTGGACGATGATGCGGACAACTTAGTCGCCAGTTTTGGAACGCGGTACACGTTGCGTTTGGCGATGCTGCAGATGACGCTGCATTCGGCTCCCGATGCCGAATTGCGTTGGTTGCTTGCCGAAAGCGATTTGCTGAGGCGGTTTAGTCGTGAGGTGTCGCCGCAGCGCCGCGAGCAAGTGATTCAGCACACACGAAATTGGGTGCTGCGAAACCGCGAAAGCGGTACCCCACGCAGCGAGAGTGAAGCGGCCGCGACGGCACTGCCCGCCGTCGTCGAGGAGGTGATTGTCGATTGCCAGGGGAATGATCTGCAGTCATGGTCGGCGGCTCAGTGGGAATCGTTTGTTTTAAAATTGATGTGGGCGATCTGCCACAACGGTGTTGAAGCAGCGAATTTGCAGACCGGTATGGCAGACGAGCCTGCTCGTCTACGAGATTTGTTGGTCGAGATCACCGGCGACGACATTGACGTCACCGTTAACGAAGTGTTGATTCGGTTTTGTGGAGCGTTCCTTGATCAGGGGCTGGCTGATTGGTCGCTGCCAAACCGGGAACAAGGTTTCGCCAAGGCGTTTGCCTCGCTGTACCGAAACGCATTGACGATCAAACCGGCGTGGATGGAGGGGCTACAGAACGAGTTGGCGACCATTGTCGATGAATCGTTCGACCCGATTGAGTCGATCGCTCAATCGCTCGACGCGATGGGGATCCATGCGGATCAGCTCGGCGAAAAGATCGAGTTAACGTTGTTGTCATTACGTGGTTGGGCGGGCATGATTTGGCAGATGGAATCCAGCGCACCTTGGTTGCCCAAACCTGCGCCGGCCGGAACGTTGCACGAATATTTGGCGATTCGCTTGATGTTGGAACGGCACGCGATTGCGGCGGTGGGGCAATTGCGATTCGGTACAGCGGACATCAGTGAGATTCACCGTATCGCAAGCGAAAAGTGGGAACGAGAATCGGGGCCCTCGACTGAACAGCGATGCTATTCGGTGTTTCAACTCGCCCAAGCCGGAGGCTGGATTCCCGAGCAACTGATCAACATGTCCGAACCGCAGTGGAAATGTCTGATCCGCGAGATCGAATTGTTTTCCTCGACGGAGCGACGTCGCATTTTGCACCTCGCTTATGAGCGGCACTACCAAATTGCAACTTTGGATGCGGTGGCGGCTCATACACGGCGCCGCGCCGCACTGCGGCATTCCCCCGATCCGACGCCTGCCTATATCGCAATTTTTTGCATCGATGATCGCGAAGAGTCGTTTCGTCGTCATTTGGAAGAAGTCGACTCGGAATGTCAAACCGCGTCGGCAGCTGGATTTTTTGCGGTCGCGATGTACTACCAGGGCGCCGACCACGCGCATTTTCGCCCGCTGTGTCCGAACATCATTACGCCCAAGCACTATGTGTTAGAAGAACCCACATTTTCGACGATCACCTCCAGCGAGCGACGGGCAAATCGGCGGCGTCAAATCGGACGGATGACGCATCAAGTCCACGCCAGTAGCCGCACGATGGTGGGTGGTTGGGTGACCGGCGTGTTCGGAGCCGTCGCCACGTTCCCCATGGTCGCTCGGATCATGGCACCGCGACTGACCTCTCAAATTCGCAAATCATTTGGGACCTTTGTCCGTCCACCCGCCACCGAATTGCACCTCGAGCGGATAACCGACGAACCCGGACCCGATGCTGATTCGCTCGGCTACAGTCTCGAAGAGATGGCCGGGATTGTCGTGCGGATCCTGCAAGATATCGGCGTGGTGAAAGGTTTCCCGCCGATCATGTTGTTCTTTGGTCACGGCAGCAGCAGTTTAAACAATCCTCACGAATCAGCCTACAACTGTGGGGCTTGTAGCGGTGGTCGCGGAGGCCCCAATGCCCGTGCGTTCGCGATGATGGCGAACGACCCACGCGTACGCAAGCTAACCGCCGCGCGAGGTGTCGAAATTCCCGATGAAGTTCGTTTTGTCGGGGCTTATCACAATACATGCAATGACAATGTCGAGTATTACGATCTCGATTTGTTACCGCGGACTCACCGTCCCCTATTTCGCCGGATTGAACAGAGCGTGAACGAAACGCGAGCGCGAGTTGCGCATGAGCGTTCACGGAAATTTGAATCAGCGTCCTTGGATTTAACACCACGCGAAGCACTCGAGCATGTCGAACAGCGTGCCGAGGATCTGTCTCAAGCGCGGCCTGAATACAACCATGCCACTAACGCGTTGACGTTTGTCGGTCGACGTGAATGGAGTCGCGGATTGTTTCTGGACCGTCGCGCCTTCGTGACCTCTTATGACCCGAGTATTGACGACGATGAGGCGTCGATCCTAACGCGAATCTTGTCGGCGGCGATTCCCGTGTGTGCGGGCATCAATTTGGAATACTATTTTTCGACGATCGACACCGAGGGGTATGGTTGCGGGTCAAAACTGCCGCACAACGTCGCTTCGATGATCGGGGTGATGACGGGTGCCGCCAGCGATTTGCGTCCTGGTTTGTCACAACAGATGGTCGAAATCCATGAACCGATTCGTATGTTGTTCGTGATCGAAACGACGCCCGAAAAAATGGACCGGATCATCCGTTCCAGCCCAGGCATTGCCAAACTAGTCAAAGGCAGCTGGATCAAACTGGCTTTGATAGACCCTGAAACATTGGCTTTATCTCGCTATGTCGACGGTAAATACGAGCCCTATGTGCCGGGGTCACAGCAGTTGCCTGAGGTTGAATCATCGATCGATTGGTACCGAGGACAACGGGGGTTGCTCGGGTTTGCTTCGATCATGGAACCGGCTCCGCGACAAGCCGATGCCTCAATCCTCTAGCCCCCACGACGTTGGCTGTTCGATTCGTTGGACGCCACCCGGCACGAATCGCGATCGGTGTGATTTGTGTTTGTAGCGGTAAACAAACACCACCATTACTTAATACTTTTAGAAACATTGCTTTGCACATCTTGCTTCACAACCCTGTCACATTCCGTCAAGCCGCAAGCAGCGAAAGGATTCTATGAACCTTACTGAAACGGTCTTCCAAATACTTGGGACTGCCGTCGTCGCCAGCCCGGCGATCCTGCTGGCGATCTTAGGATTGTCAGCGCTTCTGGACCGGCCGCTCAGCGAGACCTCGATCTCTCGGATCACGCAAGCAGCGGTGTTGTTTTCGTTGTTGCCGGCGATTGGGATTCTGGTGCTGATGTTGGTGGTCGGGACTCGCTATGTGCCGATTGAACTAGGCGACTGGGTCACGATCGAAGATGCGGATCTCGACTTTCACTTTCACCTCAAATTTGTTTTTGACCGCCTCAGCATTCCGTTTCTGATTCTGTCGTGTGTGTTATGTGGTGTGGTGGGAGCGTTCACGCGTCGCTATTTGCATCGCGAACAAGGTTACGGACGCTTCTTTTTGTACTACGCGGTGTTTTACTGTGGGATGGTGACATCGTCGTTGGCTGGAACCATTGAAACGCTGTTTGTCGGCTGGGAAATGGTCGGGTTGTCTTCGGCGCTGTTGGTGGCTTACTTCCATGAACGAGAGAATCCGGTTCGTAATGGACAACGTGTGTGGTCGATCTATCGGTTGTCAGATGCGGCTTTTTTGATCGCGGCAATCACGATGCACCATATGACGGGCGAAGGCGATTTCGGTGGCCTGATGAGCTCGGGCGTTTGGCCCGAAGGGACCGCTGCGGTGAATTCAAGTCAGGCGTTGTTGGTTGGCACTTTGATGTTGATTGCGGCCGCTGGCAAATCGGCACTCTTCCCGTTTTCGGGGTGGTTGCCACGTGCGATGGAAGGTCCCACACCCTCGAGTGCGATTTTTTACGGTGCCTTGTCGGTGCATCTCGGCGTCTATTTGTTGTTGCGGATGAGTCCACTACTGGAAGCTTCGTTGACGTTGCAGTTGATGGTCATCACGCTGGGGGCTGTTTCCGCGGTGTGTGGCGCGTTGATGTCGCGAGTGCAGAGCGACATCAAAGTCTCGCTGGCGTACGCCTCGCTGACACAGGTGGGGATCATTGTGATGGAAATCGGACTTGGTTTCCGCTACTTGGCCTTGATCCACATCATCGGACACGCTTCGCTTCGCACGATGCAATTGCTTCGTGCTCCTACCCTGCTTCGTGACTACAACGAGCTCGAGAATGCACTCGGGGCTCGGATCACCGAACGGCAATCTGGCTGGACACGGAGGCTGCCGCCTAGCGTGCATCGCTGGGCTTATCGTTTTGGTTTTGACCGCGGATTTATGGATATTGCACTAGATAAGTTTGTGGTTCGTCCCTTTCTCGCATTGTTTATGACTTTTGATTCGCTGGAACGCCAAGTGACTGACTTGCTTTCCAAGGAAGCGTCTCGCGAATCGGACGATGCTCCCTTGCACCCCGAAGAATCACAGAGGGTTGCGTGATGTCAGAATTACGTTTTCCATGGATCGAAGTTTCCATCCTCGTACCCATGTTCGGAGCCCTGTGGGTTCACTTCATTGGCAATTCAGAGCGATCGCTTCGTCATTGTGTTGTCATTTGTGCGGCAACGTATGCGTTGACCGTTGGCGAACTGATTGACTTTGTGTCGTTGGGGGCGTTTGAGGCGCATGATCATTGGTTGTTCTTGGATTGGCTGTTCAATCGCGATATCTTTGTGGTCGACGAGCTGAGTTCGTATCAGTTGGCACTCGTCGCATTGATCTTTTTGGTCACGGTGCTGGCGACGCTTCGTACCAAGGCACCGCGGTTCTCACTAAAACTGACACTGGTGTCCGAATCGTTGATGTTGGCAACGTTTAGCTGCCGCGAATCATGGACGTTAATCTTGTTGTTGGTCGTGTCCACGATTCCACCTTATTTGGAACTTCGCCAACGTGAACGTTGCACTCGGATTTATCGAATCCATATGGGCGCATTTGTGGTCATGTTGGTGGCCGGTTGGGCGTGGATGTCGATGGTCGATGTGCACTCGTCAGCGGTCTTGGTTCCCGGGGCTTTTTTGACAACGGCATGCCTGCTGCGCGCGGGGATTTTCCCGCTGCATTTATGGATGACCGATCTTTTCGAAAAGGGAACGTTCGGAACCGCGATTCTGTTTACAACGCCGCTGGTTGGCGCGTACGCCGTGATGCGTTTGATTTTACCGATCGCACCTTCGTGGGCGATGCAAAGCATCGCGATCTTGTCACTCTTTACCGCAGTGTATGCAGGTGGCATGGCACTGGTTCAACGTGAAGCACGGCGAATGTTTTGCTACTTGTTACTCAGTCAATCATCGTTGGTGTTGGTGGGACTCGAATTGGTCACCCCCATTGGATTGACCGGAGCGTTGTGTCTATGGGTTTCCGTTGGCATGTCGTTGACCGGGTTCGGAATCACGTTGCGATGTATCGAGGCTCGTATCTCGCGAATTTCGCTTGCGGATTTCCACGGGCTGTATCGGCAGATGCCGATTCTGTCGGGTTTCTTTTTGCTAACGGGGTTGGCTTCGATTGGATTTCCCGCGACGGTCGGTTTCGTGGGAATGGAGCTGCTGATCGAAGGGGCGGTCGATGTCTATCCCTTGGTGGGATCGATGGTCGTGATCGCAGCGGCGCTGAACGGCATCGCTGTTTTGTTCGCGTACTTTCGGATTTTCACGGGGCGTCACAATCGCACGCTGATTCCGATGCATGCTCGGCCCGCAGAGAAGTTTGCGGTGCTGGTCTTGAGTCTGCTGATCCTCGGCGGCGGATTGTATCCGCAGCCAGGCGTTGCGTCGCGGTATCACGCGGCGAAAGAGTTGACGCGGCAACGGCAAAGCAATCCGATGACCGAAGATCCCGAGCTTGAAGAATCGGAGCACGAACCGTCCGAGCACGAACCGTCCGCAGGAGTCGCGGTCGTGAATGCAACCGACGGCGACACGCCGGACCACGCGGAACATGTTCCGCAGCCAGTGTCGCTGCTGAAGGAACCTGTGTCGCTGCCGAAGGCAACAGAGGGCTAGCAGCGATCGGACGCACCCCCTCGCCCCTTCCATTTTTTTTATCCATTTACATTAACGACAATACACTGCATCAGGAACGCTTTTCATGAGCAATGAAGCACCGGTTCAACGGGACGTCCCTCGAGGAAACCTCGTAGGGTTTAAAAAGTACTTTAAGGACGACATCGTATCGGGACTGCTAGTCTTTTTGATCGCCTTGCCACTTTGTTTGGTGATTTCGATTGCGAGTGGTTTTCCGCCGATTGCCGGAATCTTTACCGCCATTGTCGGCTCGGTGATTGCCACGATGTTTAGTGATTCGGAATTGACGATCAAGGGGCCTGCGGCCGGTTTGATCGTGATCGTGCTGGGCTGTGTTGAATCGTTCGGTGGCGATGGTTCGTCGATCGGAGGCTGGGGGGCAAATGATGTCGCGGCCTATCGTGCGGCGCTAGCGGTCGGTGTGGTGGCTGCGTTGTTACAGATATTTTTCGGGATCTTCCGCGCCGGTATTCTTGGCGAATTTTTTCCGATCTCAGCGGTTCACGGCATGTTGGCAGCCATCGGCGTGATCATTATCGCCAAACAAATTCCGGTCGCGCTTGGCGTTAGTGCCTCGGGAACTCCGATCGAGATGCTGGGCAAGATCCCCGAGTTCATTGCGTCGGCGAATCCCGCGATCGCGGCCATTGGATTGACCAGCGTTCTGATCATGTTTGTCTGGCCGATGATTCGGACCAAGACGTCATGGACTAAATTGTTGCCGTCGCCATTGATCGTGCTGCTTGTCGCGATCCCGATGGGAATGGGATTCGACTTGATGCACAAGCACTCCTACACGCTACAGAATCACGAATACCAGCTTGGTGAACAGTACTTGGTCGAGATGCCCAAGCATGTCTTTGGCATGTTCGATCAGCTGACCACACCTGATTTCACTGCGTTGGCCCAGCCCAAAGCGTGGAGCTGGGTGTTCATGTTCTTTGTGATTGGCAGTCTCGAATCGCTATTGAGTGCCAAAGCGGTCGATTTGCTCGATCCATGGAAACGCAAAACGAATATGGATCGCGACGTGATCGCGGTGGGCATCGGCAACGTTTGTGCGTCGATGGTCGGTGGTTTGCCAATGATATCCGAAATCGTGCGTAGCAAGGCGAACATTGATAACGGAGCGCGTACGCGATTTGCCAACTTCTGGCACGGCATGTTTTTGTTGGTGTGTGTCGCGTTCATCCCGATGGTCTTGCATCGGATTCCCGTCGCTGCGCTCGCTGCGATGCTGATTTATACCGGTTTCCGTTTGGCTCATCCGCAAGAGTTTATGAATGTGTGGCGGATCGGACGCGAGCAGCTAGTGATCTTTGCAGTGACGCTCGTAGCGGTGCTTGCCACCGATTTGCTGATTGGGATTGCCATTGGGATCGCCACCAAGATCGCTATGCATCTATCTAACGGAGTACCGCTGAAGACGCTGGTCAAACCGGAAATCGAATTGCTTGACGACGATGGGCAAACCGTGCGTTTGGTTGCCTACAAGTCGGCAGTGTTTAGCAACTGGATTCCGATTCGACGTCAAATCGAACGTGTGGGTTTGTTGGAACGCAAAAACGTTGAGCTCGATCTTTCCGAGACACAATTGGTCGACCATAGCGTGATGGACAAATTGCATGAAATGGAAGCCGATTTCGAACAGCAAGGCTTGGTGTTTAATGTCACCGGACTCGATGCTCACGAGCCTGTCGCCGCGCATGCTCAATCTGCACGCCGCCGCCGAGTTTCCAAGATCCAGCGATTGACAGTAGTCGCTGCACCCGAGTTGCAAACAACACTCGAAAACGAATTCGTTCGCTTGGGGGCATCGGGGTTCACATCAACGCCATGCGTTGGCGCAGGCCGCAGTGATATACAATCCGGTGAAGTCTCGCGAAAACCGCAAGTACGCATCGAAGTCATCGCGCCGCCCGGAGCGTGTAACGAGATGATTGAAGTGATTCGGCGTGAGTTCCAACCTAAACATAAAATGACGTTCTGTTTGGAAACGGTATTGGTCGCACGCACCGACGCGTTCGCGGTGCACCCGGCAGCGGCAAAAGAGGGGGCCGCGAAACAGGACACGGCCCATGAGCGGGCCGCCAACCTCAGGGATCGACAAGCACAACCTCAGTCGTAACGACGTTATTTACGAGAATCACGTTCGTCGTGAGAATTTTTGTCGCGCGGATGTCGGTCGACGATCGACAGCAGCAGCATGATGCCCACGCTGACGGCGATGACCAGCATGGCAAATTGGCCAAATTGCAGAACTTGATCTAACGCATCTTGCATACGGAGTGTCCAGTTGGAACGGAAAGCTTCAGCGTTAGAGAGCAAAAATTCCTAGCCGACTCGCAATTTGGGATCGCGGGTAGAGTCGTGGCCAAGGCGGTAGCTTCTATTTTAGCAACTTGGGGAAAGGGCACCAAGAGATCCGTTCCCCCCAAGTTGCCAGCTTTCTTGACGCCAAGTGTTTTTCCCGGCGTCCTTGTTATGAAGCCCTTTCTTAGTGGCCGCCGATTTGGTGGCGTGTTGTAAGCCGAGTTGCGGGGTTGAGCGTTTCGACTCGCTGCAACCGGGCGGTCCCGTCTCGCTACCCAACTAGACGCCATGCAGGGCGACGCCGCGGTCGGCTAGCGTCGCTGGAGTGCGATTGTCGTGCCGTGCGAGTGGGTGCGGAGCTCGTAAAAACAGGGAAAAGTTTTGCTAGTTTGATGTGATTGCGGTAGGATCAAGGGTGTAGGGAGCAATCTTATGAAGAACATTGTTCTTGCAACTGACGGTTCCAAGAGCGCGGAAGTGGCCGCTCGTTTCCTGGCGCACTTGCCCCACCCCGATAAAGTCGACTTAACCGTGGTATCGGTGATCGAGATCCCCTCGATCGATCGAGCTTATCCGATGTCGGATTGGATGTTGAAGTCGATCGAGCATGAGCGCGCCTTTGCGGATCAGTGTTTCGTGAAGGTTCAGTCGATGTTCGAAGGCGCGAACGTCAATTTGCGTCACGAGATTCGCGAAGGAGATCGTGGCGTTGCCATCGTTCACGTCGCATCGGAGCTAGCGGCCGACTTGGTGGTGTTGGGCGCACGTGGACATTCCGTCGTTGGACGATTGTTGCTCGGCAGCACAAGCGAATTTGTCGCGACGCATGCTCATTGCAGCGTGCTGGTTGTGCGGGAACGCATCGGGGACGATCCCGATCGTCCGCTGCGAATTGCGATCGGTTACGAGGAAACGGCCTCGGCGCAGGCGGCGCTTGAGGAGTTCGTCGAGACAGGTTGGGGACGGTTCACGGACGTCGATCTGGTTTCCGTGATCCCCTTTGCTAGCCGAGTTGCGTTTCAAATCGAACGTGATCCAAAATCGGTCAAAGAACTGGCATCCGCCGCGAATCGATCGGCACTAAAACAACTGCACGTCAAAGTTCCGCAAGCAAAACCACACTTGATCGAAAGCGATCATGTCAGTGAAGGGTTGGTCACCTTCGTTGAAAATCATCAAAGCGACTTGTTGATTGTGGGCGAAACTCCCCGCAATTTTCTGGGCCGCGCCTTGATGGGGAATGTCACTCGCTATGTCGTTCGGCACGCGCCGTGCAGCGTGTGGATTACTCGGAACCGCGTTATTCGTGGTCTCGGTTTCGAGCCAGAGAAGCCTTAGCAATGAAAGGGCATAAGATGAGCAGGACAGCAGACGAGACACAATCGATGTTGAATAGCGAAAAAAAAGCTCGTGAGGATGATACGGGAGTGCCGCCGAGTGAACGAGGTAAGGAGGAGCAGATGTCGATGGATCGACGCCAGCCGAGCTTTGCCTTTGGAATTGTGGCTGCAACCTACTTCATCATTTTGATTCTGTTTCTGTTGGCAGCCGCGGTCTTCTTTATGCGTTGATTCGATTCGCTTCGTCTGGTCCGGCGAACACAATTTGACCCTTAGAATTTGATTTTTTGCGAGTGCCTTTACGAGGAAGACAACGATGAATGCGGAATGTCTAGTGGCGGTTTATGATTCGCTTGCGAAAGCACAAGTTGGTGTCGAAGTTCTCGAGAAATTCGATTTTGCCCCCGATGCTGTCTCGCTGGTTTGGCGAGGTCATGAAGAGGCACTCGAGAATTTGAACTGGGAACGAGGAGCCACGATCGCGCGTGACGTCGCCGCGTCGATGGGATTAGGTGCGGTGATCAGTAGCGCCGTGGCACTGCCGTTGTCGATTGCCACGTTGATGGTGCCGGTCGTCGTGACCGGACCCCTCGTCGCACTGATCGGTGGCGCCACCGTCGGTGGATTGCTCGGAGAAACGCGGCACTGGGGGATTCATCATCATACCGCAAAAAACTACGAGAAAATGATTGCGGATGGTTCGGTGTTGGTCATCGTCACCAGCACCCCGGCGCGAATCGAAGAGGCGCTGCAAGGACTTAAAACGACTCATCCCAAACACTTCGAGCGATTCGCTTTCCAACGCTCACTGAAAGCTCCGCCGACCACCGCCTCCTAGTCGATCCCGATTGAATGTTTGGGACGGTCGAGTTTGAAAGCGGTCAATGTTCCGCACATTTGGAAGCGTTCGGAAATAACTTCGTCATTTCCAAGATGTTACCCGAATGACATGAACTTTAGATGTAGTGGACGAGGCTACGAGTCCCAGCTTTGGATGTAGTGGACGAGGCTACGAGTCCCAGCGACTTAATGGCACGACGGGACTCGTAGCTACGTCCACTACAGAGAAAACACTTCCCGCGTGATTTTTAACAAATTCGAATCACGAAGTTATTTCCGAACAGTACCTTAAGTGCGTTTGACCCAGTGCAAGTGCCCGCACCCCACGTTTACTTGCTCTGGACATCCCATGTTGCAATGCGATTGGTTACGAGCGTGGCTCATAGATTCGAATGAAGCAGTCGCTCGACGACTTTAATGTCCACTGGTTTGACGATGTGTTCGTCGAAGCCTGATTCGATTGCGTTTTGTCGATCCGCATCTTGTCCGAAACCGGTTAAGGCGACCAGACGGATGTTCTGCAGCGTCTCGGTCTGGCGAATCTTCTGTGCCAATTCGTGCCCATTCATATTAGGCATCGAGATATCAGAAAAAACAATATCGGGTAGATATTCGATCGCTTTTCGATAGCCGTCTTCGCCATCGACGGCTTCGATCACAGAGTGCCCCATTTTTACCAGCATTCGCGACAACACATAACGGATACCCCGTGCATCGTCGACGACCAGGATGCGATACTTTGGCGAATCGCCATTGGTGGCAGCCGGTTGCCTCGAATCGATTTCCTCTGGGGGCGTGTAGCCGACCAACAACGGAAGTTTGACAATAAAGCGACACCCTTGGTTGACGCCCGGGGATTCGGCGACGATGGTGCCTCCATGAAGATCGACCAACGTTTTGGCTAGTGATAGCCCGATCCCCAAACCCGATTGCCCCCGTTCTTTCGAGACGTCGACTTGTTCGAACATCTCAAAAATTTTATTCAATGATGACTTTTCCAAGCCGATGCCGTTGTCGCGAACTGTGATCCAAGCTTCGTCGTCGATTCTCTCGACGCGGAACCAGATTTCGCCTGCCGCGGGCGTGTATTTGGCTGCGTTGTTCAGCAGGTTCACGATGACCTGGGTTAAACGAGCCGCGTCGCCGGTGACGAACAAAGGTTCCTCGGCGGTTTGCACATGCAGCTTCTGTTTGGAATCATCGATAAAGGGGGCTGCCGATTCGAGTGCGACCGCCACGACATCTCGCAGGTCGACCGTGGCCGTTCTCAGTTTGATCTTGCCACGACTGATCCGTGAAACGTCCAACAAGTCATCGATCAAGCGGACCATTTGATCGGCTTGCCGATTGACCAACGCACTGAGTTCGCGCAGTTGCTCGGGATCCTCGTCGACCGCCTGCATCATCTGCGCAGCCGATTTGATCGGAGCCAACGGGTTTCGTAGCTCGTGAGCCAACGTTGCCAGGAATTGGTCTTTTCGTCGATCGGCCTCTTCGAGACTCTCGGCGATACAACGCAGATTTCGCTCGCTTTCGCGAAGCGATTCTTCGGCCAAACGCTGGGCCGTGACGTCGATCACGACGCCAGGCATGCGAACGGCTCGCCCGTTGTCATCACGGTCCACCCGGCCACGCGCGACCACGTGTCGATCGGGGCGGCCATTGACGCTGATTCGATAGCTCACTTCCAATCGATCGCCGCTGTCCATCGTCTCGTTAATCGTCTTGCTAACCGCGTCGCGATCCTCGGGGTGAATCATGGCAAGATAGGCTGACAACGGACGTTCTTGGGTATCGTCGGAGGAAAAGCCAAAGATGCGGGAGAGGTTCGCATCGGCCGAAACGGATTGCGAGATCAAGTCAAATTCCCACGTGCCAATCTCTGCGGCATGCAAGGTCGATTCAAGTCGCGAACGAGCGAACTTTAGTTGGATCTCGGCTGCACGTTGTTGCGTGATGTCGGTAAATAGAATGGCGACACGTCGGCTGTGCGTTCCCCCTAAGCGAAATGCATAGACGTTAAACCAGCGAGATAATTTTTCTGCTTCGTTGACAAATCGTTTGGGAATTCCCGTTGCAGCGACTTCGCCGTAAATCTGTAGCCATGTTTCTTCAATGTCGGGAACCATTTCCCGAATCGTCCGTCCGAGCGCATTGGATAACCCCGATTGCTTTTCGAATGCTGGATTGACCTCCAAAAAACGATAATCGCAACAACGTCCTTGATCGTCATAAATCATTTCCAGGACGCAGAAGCCTTCGTCGATCGACTGGAATAGAGTGCGATAACGCTCTTCGTTGATCCGCAGTTGCTCGGTCGTTTCACGCAGCCGCTCGTGCGAATGTTGGCTGGTCAGATCGGTGATCAACACGCCGATTGCGACCCCGCTCTCCGGGTCCAATGCATTGAACGTCAAAATCACGGGGATATGGGTGCCATCGGACGCGACCAGCTCGGCTTCGGTTTGTGCCGACGAGATGCGACCAGCCTCTAACAATGCCGGAAAACTATGCGGTTGTTCCAGGACGACAAAATCGGACAGCGAGGTGCCGATCAAGCGGTGGTGGGGAAAGTTCAGCAGCTCGGAAAACCGACGGTTGCAATAGGCGATATCGCCACGATCGGTCAATGTGACCGCACCTTGCTGCATCTGTTCGACCAGCAACCGGTAGGGACGGTCAGCGCCCTGGAGTGTATAGATCCGCTGGGTTCCCCCCTCGGTAACTACAAAGGCGTCGACCTCGCCTCCTCGAATCGCCTCGATCGTGTTTTCGGCTTCAAGCAGGCGTCGGCGAAGTTCGTCAATCTGTGCTTGCAACTGAGCGTCGTCCATCTGAACTTATTCCGATCCCGCGATGCCCAGTGAGCTCAAGACTCTTTCTCGATTTGATAGTTCCCCTATCAGCCGGATTTCCGGCGGCGGGCTAGTCTTTAGCAACGTCGGTGAAGCGATAATTTGATCTTGGCTTGCCAAGGAGGGATGTTGATAGATATCGATGATCTCAAGATCGTGACGGTCTGGCAAGTATTCCGAACAAATCGATGTCATTTGTGCGATCGCGCGAAGCGACCGCGGCGTCATCCCCGTTACATACAATCGCAAGATGAAACGTTGCGAACCGCCATCCGTACCTTCGTCCCATGTCGATACAGGTGGTTGCTGATCGTTCAGTCTGTTGTCCATTCGCTCACTTTACAAACGACTATCATGTCAAATTAGCGTCATGCCAATTTCATTTTATTAAGGCGGTTGCCGTGCCTGTGGAACGAGAAAACAAACCTCTTTCGCATCAAGCAGCCTTCGGCGAGGAGTTGCCCGGCGTAACGTTGAACCTTTTTGCTGGCTGTGACCTGGGCATTCGTTCCGCTACGTAAGTTCCGCTACGAAAAACGTTGCACTCGGCTCGCAACATGCCTTCAATCAAGCCGCCAGACGCTTTCGATGAAGTCGTTAGGCGTTATCGACGGTTGGTAGCGGCCGCAATTGCAGCCCGACCAAGGCTTTTTCTGTATTTCGCAAATCACCGACCAGACGACAGAGGGGTTCGGGCAATTTTCGTACCACCGTTGGAACGGCGATAATTTGGTCCCCCGCAGCGAGTTGTGGTTTTTCCACCAGATCGATCACTTCGATACTGTAACGGCCTTTGAGATGTTCTTCGCATAACCGCTTGAGATTGTTAAATGCGGTCATCGATTTCTGAGTTTTACCCGCCACGTAGAGCCGAAGTTCCCATCGCTCGACCGCTTCGTCGGTCGCCGGGTCAAAGTTTTGTGTGAGTGATTCGAATGATTCCATGAGGGGGGATCCCGTAGGGCGATGGCTTGGCGAAAGACGCAGGGGGTTCAGAACGAGTGTTTAGAAAAGCGCTTTACGAATTTGGCTAGTGCACATAGCAAACCATCGTCGCAACAAAATCATTCGCATTTTGATCGACTGTCCGACAGCACGATTCCATTATCAGTGATCTGGAACGAGCGGAGTTGGTGTGAATGAGCCATGCCTCGTGATTTTAGCACGTATAGCACTCGGTGGCGTTCACCTTCAGATTCGACGTCTCGCAACAGTAACCATGAATCGACAAGTGACGAGATTTCTAAGCTGGTTTGTTCAATCGCCGCATCGCCGCTGGTCAAACTTGTCATAAAGGCGGTGGGACCTTCGGTTTTCAAAAAATCGACCAACCGCGTGACCATCGAATTAGCGTCGTTGTAGGTTCCTCCGCGCTCGAGGCTGCTGATGGGGTCGACCACGACGACGCTCGGTTGGAAACGTCGGACCATCTTGTAAAACTGCACTAAATGCTGTTCGATCCCGCTAGAGGTTGCGCGAATCGAATGGATTTGCAGCAATCGATTGGAAATGAAAGGGGCCAAATCCAGGCCGATGGAACGCATGTTTCGCACGATTTGGTCGGGCGACTCCTCCATCGCAATGTACAGCACTCGTTCGTTGCGACGACAAGCTGCGTGGGTCAGATGAGCGGCCAACGATGATTTTCCACAGCCCGCCGTTCCCGAGACCAACACGCTGCTGCCTCGATAAAACCCTTTGCCATCAAGCATTTCGTCGACAGCGTCGATACCCGATGAAATCCGGTCTGCCGAAACGGTGTGGTTCAGTGCGATTGAGGACAATGGCATTACCACAATCCCCTCCTGGTCGATCAAAAACGGATACTCGTTGGTTCCATGGGACGTGCCGCGGTATTTGACGATCCTTAACTGACGCGTGGAAACCTGATCAACAATCCGATGGTCGAGGATGACGACGCAATCCGAGACGTATTCTTCGAGTCCTTGCCGTGTCAATTGACCATCGCCGCGTTCGCCGGTGATGACCGCGGTGACCCCCTTTTCCTTCAACCAGCGAAACAATCGTCGTAATTCGGAGCGAACGATGGCAAGATTCGAGAGCCCGCTAAAGAGGGTCTCGATGGTATCCAAGACAACGCGTTTCGCGCCAATCGAGTCAATCGCGTACCCCAGACGAATGAACAATCCCTCGAGATCGTATTCACCATTTTCTTCGATCTCACTGCGTTCGACACGAACGTAATCGATCGCCATCTTTTTGTTTTGAATCAATTCGGGCAGGTTGAATCCCAGCGAACTGACATTCGCAGTCAACTCGTGCTCGGTTTCCTCAAAGGAAACAAAGACTCCGGGTTCGTCGAACTCCGTCGCACCGCGAACGAGGAACTCCATGCCAAAGAGCGATTTGCCGCATCCCGCGCTGCCACACACCAACGTGGGCCGCCCCGCTGGCAAGCCGCCCCCCGAGATTTCGTCGAAGCCCTGGATTCCCGTCAATACTTTTGGGAGCGAAGTGGATTCGTCCACCATCGCGTTGTTCGACCGACCGTCACCGTCATTCATGCCGCTTTTCCGTCCGACAATTCATTTTTCAGTCTCTTGCCTCTGCGTCTCAGAAGCATCTACGAGAGGTTTCGATTCTAAAGCGGTATCCGCCGGCTAACTAGATGGCTCTCCGCATTACAACCGCACTGAGCTACTTCGTGCTACTTCGTCTCGGACGCGATACTTCGATTCGGGCGCTGGATTCGGATGCTGGATTCGGATGCTGGTTCCCCAACGCCAAGCCGACGTGGCTGCGATTGACCGTTTGGCCAGTTGCGTGCGTTCGCAGCACTCCACGGTGCGCCGTGGTCGCCGACTTGGTCGTATGCGGGTGGGGTGGTTCAGCGTGCCGGATCGGTGCTCCGCCACGACTTCATTCGTTTGCAAGGGTTTCGAGGGTTAGTATTCCGCAATGATGCTGCATGTCAGCAATTAATGTGCCAGACGCGGCGATGTGCCCGAAGCGGTGGTGTGCCCGAAGCGGTGGTGTGCAGCGGTGAAATTTTCTTGACTCACGTTGAATTCTCGACTCACGTTCAAAAAGTCTCACATTCGCAGTCACTCGCCGCGAAATTTTGGGGCGGCATGAGAACTGCTCCTCCATGCCATTTCACGCCGAGTCGCCGCATGCGAAGGACGCTAAACCGTTCAAACGCAGGGCGGACGCCGCTGCAGATCCAATCAAGACGAACACCATTGAACCATCACTGGACTGACACGAAACGAGCATCCCATGATTCCACTGCAAACCAAATATTTGCGACGCTATAAAGATATCGCGATGCTGTTGCACAAGTACGGCCATGGCGACCTACTGAAATCAACAGGAATCAATTTAGAGGCCGACGACACTGACGCCCTCGTCCGTAGCGACGCGGCAACGCCCGACGAATTAGCCAATGATCTCGAGCGACTCGGCCCGGCCTTTATCAAGCTCGGGCAACTGTTGTCGACGCGAGGCGACTTTTTGCCGGAGCCCTATCTCGAGGCGCTTTCGCGGCTGCAGGATGACAACGAAGCGGTGCCGTGGCCGGACGTTCGTGAATTATTAGCGAGTGAATTTAAAACGGATCCCAAGAAGATCTTCGCCGAAATCGAAGAGTGTCCCGCGGCCACGGCGTCACTGGGACAAGTTCATCACGCGACGCTTCGCGACGGACGTGAGGTGATTGTCAAAGTCCAGCGACCTGATTTGCAACCCGATCTGGATGATGATCTGCGTGCGCTCGAAGAATTAGCAGCTTTGCTCCATTCATCGACGGAGTTTGGTGAAAAGTACCAATTGGTTAACTTGGTCGCGACGCTCAAGAAGTCGATCCTCAGCGAACTGGATTATCGGCGTGAAGCGGGAAACGCGATGCGATTGAAGAAATCGCTTGCCGACTATCGTTCGATCGCGGTTCCTGAACCGGTGATGGATCTATGTCGCCAACGCGTGCTTGTGATGGAGCGGGTTTCGGGAGTCAAAGTCACTGACGTCAGCCCAGTGGTGCTGTTGGAGCTGGACGGTCACCAGCTTGCGGACGAAATTTTTGCAGCCTACCTACATCAAATACTCGTGGACGGCCATTTCCACGCCGATCCGCACCCAGGCAATTTGTGGCTGACGCAAGACCGCCGGATTGCGCTGCTCGATTTCGGGTTGGTCATCCATGTGGCTCCGGCGATGCAGCGTGATTTGCTGAAGTTACTGTTAGCGGTAGGAAACGGCGATTCACAAACCGCCGCTCAGATCGCTCATCACATCGGTGAAAAATCGTCTCGCTATGATCGAGATCGACTCCAACGGCGTATCGCGGAAGTCTTTTCGGCTGGTCACGGCGCATCGATGGAGGAACTGAATGCGGGCCGGATGATCATGGATATCCAAGGGGCCGCCTGCGACGCGGGAATTATTCTACCGAACGAAGTCGTGATGCTCGGTAAAACGTTGATGAATCTTGACAAAGTCGTCAAGCTGCTCGACCCCGGGTTCAATCCGACTCAAGCGATTCGCGACCACGCAAACCATGTGGTGGGCCAACATGGGTCACAGCGACTGTCGCTGAACGATGCTTATCAAGCCATCATCGAATCCGCTGAATTGATGCAGAATTTGCCGTCGCGAATGAACGAGATTAGTCGGCGTATTGCCGAAAGCGACTTTCGTGTGCAAGTCGATTCGCTCGATGAGGACAAGATCATCACGGGGATGCAAAAAATTGCCAATCGCATCACAGCGGGCTTGGTAATCGCCGCCTTGATTCTGGCAGCGTCCAGAATGATGTCGATGCAGTCAGGTTGGATGGTGTTCGGATATCCGGCGTTTGCATCGCTCTTTTTGCTGCTTTCCGTCATGCTTGGCGGCATGCTGCTATGGCAGATCCTGGTGCACGACAAGTGTAAAAATGGTTGACGGTAACTTCCGTCGATCTTGCTATCGCCCGCGGCACCAGTCGCCCGGTTTCGATTGCCCGGTTTCGATTGCTCGATTTCGATTGCTCGCTTCACGCTCGCCAGCCAGTCAGATGGCACCATGAACGCGAAACCGCGGCCTCATAGCGTCGCATTCCGGTCTTGCACCCCCCGATAAAGTCGGGCTGATTTATTTGTTGAACGCCAAGCTTTCTTCAGCAAACGCCAACGAGCTGGATTGAAGGCTCTGTCGCTCGGTACAGGATTCGCTCCGACAGACTTTGGCGAAATTCCAAGGCTTTTCCTATGATCACTACCATTATCAGTACCCTATGCATCATCGTCATGGCTGCACTCGTGGCCGGTTCCCTGCTGAACTTGAGCAACAATCCTCATTGGTTTGTTCGCGGCTGGGATTTTCCTCGCACCCAAATCGTGGGACTTAGCTTCGTCATCACGGTTGTCTATTTCATCAGCATGGCGGTGTCTGCGAAACCGATTGGTACGACCACCGACGTTGTAATGGCGACGCTTTTCGTATTTTTGACGATCTGGCATGGGATCCGTATTTTCCCCTACACCCGAATCGCCCCACGCCAGTCGCTGGCGACTGAGCATGTTAACGATGATCGCTCGATCCGCATCGTGGTCTCGAATCTGTTGCAGGAAAATGAACAGCACGAATTGTGGTTGAGCACGATTCGCGATGTCGACCCCGATGTCATCATTGCGCTGGAGGTCAACCAACGCTGGGCGGACGCACTTGAATCCTTGTCGGCAACCTATCCGCATGTGGTCGCATGTCCGCAAGAGAATTGCTATGGCATGATTCTGGCCTCGCGTTTCGCGATCGAGTCTTCTGAAATCCGCTACTTGGTACAGTCGGACATTCCGTCGATTGACGCAGTCATTCGAATCAAATCGGGTGAGTTGATTCGGGTTGTCGGCGTCCATCCGCGACCGCCGGAACCGGTGCGGGATCAAGACTCCGTTCCACGTGATGCGGAATTGTTGCTGCATGCCGAACAATTGCGTGAAGAGACCCTACCCGTGATCGTCGGTGGCGATCTGAACGATGTCGCGTGGTCAAGAACGACGCGATTGTTCCTGCAGATCAGCAACCTACTGGACCCTCGCCGCGGTCGTGGTTTCTTCAATTCGTTTCACGCCCAGCACGTGTGGTTCCGCTTTCCGCTCGATCACATCTTTCACTCGCGACATTTTACTGTGCGAGAAATTCATCGTCTGCGCGAGGTGGGCTCGGACCATTTTCCAATCCTGATCTGGCTGCAACTCGAACCCGAGAAGAAGCACGAACAGCCCGCGATGACCGATACGCAAGAGGACCACGAAGAGGCGGAAGAATTGATTCATCGGGCGAGTGAATCGGAGGCGAACGCTTAGCCAAACACGGTGCCTTGGACGATGGATTTTATTGCGACGGCACACTGATTGCGGATAGTAAATACGGCAGCCCTGAAATGCCAGGGCGCCGCAAAAATCTTGTCCACTTATCCACCGATTCACGGAACCCTAATTATGGCAACTTCCTCTTCCAGCTTGTCCCCATCTCCGCATGACACACTGACATGGCGAGGGTTTAAAACCGCGTCCCTTCCGGACGTGCCTCATTGGGTCGAGTTGCTTGGTCGCGCTGGATACATTGCTAAAGGGGTTGTCTATTTCGTCGTCGGCTATCTTGCGTTTCAATTGGCGATCGGCGCCGGCGGCCAAATCTCGGGCGCACGAGGGGCGATTCGGGAAATTGGGCAGCAACCCTTCGGACGCGTTCTGCTTGGTTTGATTGCGATTGGTTTGTTCGGTTACACCGCATGGCGATTGGTGCAAGCGGGCAAGGACACCGAAGGCGATGGCACGGATGCTAAAGGGATCGTGAAACGGATTGGTTATGTGATCAGCGGATTGAGCTATGTATTGCTTGGCTTTTTCGCCGCGTCGTTGGCACTCGGAATCGCGACCAGCTCGGGCCAATCGGATGCCGGGCAAAGTTTTTTGCTTGGAGCACTTTGGGGGCGGGCAATCTTAGGCGTCGTCGGGGTAGGCGTCATCGGAGCGGGGCTTGCATTTGGCTATAAAGCCTACAAGGCGAAGTTTATGGAGAAGTACGATCTGGCCGCGATGAGTGAGAAATTGCGGACCGTCGCACTGTATTCAGGACGTGTTGGGTTGGCTACGCGAGGGGTGGCTTTCCTAATCATTGGCGGCTTTCTGCTCAACTCGGCCGTTCAGGGAGCAAGCGGCGAGGAGGTGACAGGGATTGCCGACGCATTGGCTGTCATTGCGGCTCAATCCTACGGCAAGGTGTTGTTGGCTGTGACCGGCTTTGGGCTGATGTGTTACGCGGTGCACTCCATCATGCGGGGATGGTTTCGCGTTTTTAATGTGTCCAAAGTTTAGTCGTGGCACACGATTCGCGTTCCTTGTGCGGTAACCACGTGGAGGAACACCTATCACGTCTTTTCAAAATTACTTCAACCCGGAGAACAACGATGGCCACCACCGCCGTTAACGAAAACAAAGTACTGAAAATCATTCTTGCCTTCTTGTTGCCACCGCTTGCTGTGTTCATGCACTCGGGATTGGGAACGCAATTCTGGCTCAATTTGGTGCTCACCATCGTGGGCTTCTGGATCATTGGTATCATCCACGCTCTGATCGTCGTCATGTAGTCGGGGGATGGTTTTAGATTACAGCGAAACACACTCCGATAGCTGGCGACGCACCGCCCAATGAAGTACGAGAGTGGTGGGGGCAGCGGACGGACTTTCGTGATCACAGCGTTGAACAAAATCAGTTCTCAGCACTGCGATTCATTAGGGTCAGTTCGCTGCTCTTTTTATTGCTGCTGTTGTCATTGGTCCATCCGCTTCAGAAACACTGCCCAGGCACGAATCGAATTCCTTCATGCAACACGAAAATAGTTTGACGCGTCGTGCTGCCGCTTATGGGGTACATTTTTTCACGGCATCCGGGATCATCCCAGCCGCACTTGCCGTTCGCGAAATCGGCTCGCCCCAATGCGATCCACGCATTGTGTTTCTGTGGTTATTATTGGCGACGGTGATCGATGCGTTCGATGGTCCGTTGGCTCGCAAATACCACGTCAAGCGATTTGCCCCTAATATCGATGGGCGGACGATTGACGATTTAATCGACTATCTGACTTTCGCGTTTATCCCGTTGCTGCTCACCTGGCGAATGGAGTGGTTGCCGCCGGGTACCGGATGGACGGTGATGTTGGCGATGGCAGCCAGTCTGCTCGGTTTCGCCCACGTGCATGCCAAGGATGAACAGCGAGGATTCTTTCGCGGATTTCCTTCCTACTGGAATGCGTTTGCGTTGTACGCCGGTGTTTTCAGTTCGCTGTACAGTCCGTGGTTGACCGCGATCACGATGTGGGGCTTGACCGTGTTGACGGTGATGCCTGTCTGGGTGATCTATCCCAACTTAGCACCGCAGCGGTGGCGAATTTGGATTCTGGGAGGGGCAGCGTTATGGACGCTCACATTGATCGCGATTCTGTGGCAATATCCACGTCCTTCCACCGGACTGTTGTTGATCTCGCTCGCCTATCCCGCGTTTTACACCTACGCATCCTGGTATTGCCGCCGGTATGGTAGCGAGTCATGACGTGGTAAATCGCAGGCCCGCTTTTTTTACGGCCACATCTTGCTGCCACGTCGGCCTCCGACCAAGAAGACAGCCGAGTGGGATAGCCAGTTGGGCCAATACCGTGAAGCATTTTGAGGTGGAACTCGCCAAGCGTTTCGGGGGCCTACGCCAACCGAATGAAAGTATTGGCGACTTTAGCTACACCAAAAGAGTCGTCTAGAAAACGCGGGCATCCGTGCCACGTCTCGCCACAGATCACATCGAACGCACTTTGGGTTCGCGATCCCAGACACGATACTGTTTTGCTTGCTCAATAAACTTATCAAGCTTCGCATCGCTGACGTCGACAATGCCGTCGTCGGCATCGAGTGCAACGGACGCCTTTATAAACAACTCTGTCGCTGCTTCGGTGTACCCGATCACTTTTAAATGGGCAAACGCGTTACGGATCCAGTCCACCGCGTCGGCTTGCTGAGCCAATGAATCTGCTTTCTCCTTTGCCGGGGCGACGATGATGCAATCAAACAGCACCGAAGGGGCACCGGCCAAGAAATGCTCGGGCGTCACCTTTTCACCCTTACTCGTTTCAATCTCGCCCACAGTCGGTGCGACGATCGACAACATCGCCCCTTCGGCGTGGGCCGCCTCGCGAATCTCTTTGAGCAGGTTGTCATCGGCTCCTGTCGTGATCAGCAAACCAATCTTTTTGCCCAACAATGATTTTGGCGCCGCAGTGTATTGTGACAACGGTTTCGATGGCTCAGGATCGCCAACGGGCACACGAGGTTTGATTGCATCGCCCTGGCCCTTCATGCCAAGTGCGGTCGCCACTTGTTCGGCCAACTTTTTGTCAACGTTTTTCAGATGTCCCAGCATTCGCGTGCGGATTTTGATTTCATCACACTTGCCGAGCTCAAAAGCAAAACCGCCAACGATGTGTCGCTGCTCGGGCTCCGTCATCGATTTCCAGAACAATCGAGCTTGCGTGTAATAATCCGCGAAACTCTCTGGACGGATACGCAACTTTTTGCCTGACTCTTCCGCTGCAAACGAAGTGAATCCGTTCTTGGGATCTTCGCGTGGTTGACCATCGTCAAGTGAGTTCGGTTCGTTCGCGACTCGCCCGGTTGGCACTTCGGTTTGCATGTGCCCATCACGTTGGAAATTAGCAAACGGACACTTCGGCTTGTTAACCGGGATTTGATGAAAATTGGGGCTTCCCAGTCGCGACAACTGCGTGTCCAGATACGAAAACAATCGGCCTTGCAGCAGCGGATCGTTGCTGAAATCGATCCCAGGAACGACGTGCGAAGGACAAAACGCCACCTGTTCGGTCTCGGCAAAAAAGTTATCGACATTGCGATTGAGGACCATCTTTCCGAGTGGCGTTAGCGGGACCAGTTCTTCGGGGATCAATTTGGTGGGGTCAAGCACATCAAAGTCAAACTCGGCGGCCTGGGCTTCGCTAAATGCTTGGACCGAAAGTTCCCACTCGGGAAAATCTTTGGCCTCAATCGCATTCCATAAATCACGACGGTGGAAATCGGGATCCGCGCCGCCGATCTTCACCGCCTCGTCCCAAATCAACGAGAACGTGCCGAGTTTAGGACGCCAATGAAATTTGACGAATTTGGATTCACCCTTTTTGTTGATCATCCGAAAAGTATGAACGCCGAATCCCTCCATCATACGGAATGAACGAGGAATGGCGCGGTCGGACATGATCCACATCAACATGTGCATCGATTCGGAATTGAGCGAGACAAAATCCCAAAAAGTGTTGTGAGCGGATTGAGCCTGCGGGAAATCACGATCCGGTTCGGGTTTGACACTATGAACGAGATCGGGAAATTTGATTGCGTCTTGGATAAAGAACACGGGGATATTATTGCCCACCAGATCGTAGTTGCCTTGATCGGTGTAGAATTTGACCGAGAACCCTCGTACGTCGCGTGCGGTATCAAACGACCCGGCGCGACCGGCGACGGTCGAGAAGCGACAGAATACTGGCGTCTGCACCGATGGATCCTGCAGAAAACCGGCCTTCGTCAGACTCGCGTGCGACTTGTAGGCTTGGAAATAACCGTGGGCAGCGTAGCCGCGGGCGTGGACGACTCGTTCCGGGATCCGCTCGTGATCAAAGTGCGTGATCTTTTCACGCATGATATGGTCTTCGAGTAGCTGTGGTCCACGTTCACCCACCGTCAACGTGTTCTGATCGTCGGCAATGACGAGACCTTGATTCGTTGTCAAGCGAACACCATCGGCCGAGACGGTTTGATGCGGCTCGCCTCCGTGCCCAACATTGGTTTTGCCGCTGGATTGATTTTGTTTTGCCATGAGACAGAGAACTCTCTTGAGGTTAGAAAGTGGAGCGGATGCGGACGATCGATGTCCGATTTTGAATGACAGCGAGGATTTCTGCTGCCGGATTCCGCACGTACCAAGCAAACGCTGTTCCTCAACCGAGCATCGCATCGAAGAATCGAATCGTGGCACGCTCGTGCCATCGCTTCCCTTGGCGATCCAGGAATCCGGTGTGGCCACCCGAGGCTGCTAGCGCCGGATACAGCGGTCCCTCGGTGCTCCATTCGCGATCGGTAAACACCGTTTCATCCACCACCGGATCATCTGCTGCATGAAAAAGCAGGGTGGGAGTTCTAATTTTGTCGAGCACATAGATAGCGGAATTATCTCGATAGAACTCCTTTGCGCCCGCATAGCCAAGATGCTTGGCAGTGAACTGATCATCCAGCTCCCAAACCGACGATGCGTTTTCGATTGCTTTGCGTTCTTCGTCCGTTAATTCGGCGGATTCGCGGAGCAACTCTTCGCACTGCTTTTTCAGTAGATAACGATCGAAGATGCGGTTCAGCCCGGACTGCAAATTGATCGAGGTTGTCTCCATATCCAGCGGTGCTGAGACGACGGCGGCGGCACGAAAGGCACAGTTGCCTTCGGTTTCGGCAAGATACCGCAACAAAACATTTGCACCTAATGAGAACGCGACCGCTGCGAGCCCGTTGCGAGTCCACTCGGCTTGCTGTTCGTGTAAGTAATTGACTAACAGAGAGATGTCGTCGGTGTAGCCTGGGTGATGAAAACGGATACAATTTCGCGCTGAACTGCCAGCCCCGCGATTGTTCCACAGCACCACCGGATACCCGGCCGCCAGTAATCGCTCGGCCATCGAACGCATGTACCCGCTTCGTGCATGCCCACCCATCCCGTGAAAAACGATCACGGTCGGCTTCTGCGTCGGGCGGGGCACCGGCAAATAGTAGCCACTAAGCACATCGGGTGGCGTCTGGTCGCCAGGGACATCAAAGGCGACGCAGCCCTCGTAGTGATCGACGTCCAGATCGGGACGGAGCGATTTGATGGAAAGCGTTTGTAGCCACCCGCCGCGACACCAGCGATGAGGCTCGAAGGGTTCGAGCCACTCGAAATTGCGAATCGCGAACTTGTCCGGTGGGCGTTGTGACACCGTGGTTATGACCTCCAACTGCGATACGCGCCGCTGCTGGCACGTCGAGAGGCGATTCGGGCGATGCCAACGACTGCACCAGATGCCGCGCCCCACAGCAGGGCTTCTCGCCATGCCACTTCGCGTGAGGTTGGATTTTTAGGGGGATCACGGTCCAACGTTGTTTGCCACGCCGCCTCGAGCAGATTGCGTGCTAGAAACGTGGCCCCGATCGCCGCGACAAAAGCGATTGCAGATTCAGTGCGGCCGATGCCCGGATTGCGTCCGTCGGGTTGATCGTGGCCGGTGTACTCGCCGACTCGATTACGCAAATCATCGTAACGGTCGTGAATCGATTCCATAGTGCTGGACATAACGTCTCTCTCGTTTTAAGTAAATTCGAAAATATTCTTCACTTCTAGGCACTCGCCAGCTAAAAACGCTGGTATCCAGGATCCTGCCTGAGGCCGCGCTGCTTTCGAGGCTCCCGTCTCGTCTTTTTTCACTTGCCAAACAGGAGCCTGGTGAGCTGGAGGTCACGTTTGCCAAGGAGTGACATGAAAATTGCCAGTGCTTAACTCAATGACGTCGCAATCAACGTGCCACGATTCGTTGAGGCAAGCAATCGCGTTTGCTGGTCACCCTGAAAACATGACAATGGCAGCGAAGCATCCAAAGATGCCCACCTGGTGTGGTCGCCAGGCGTCCAGTCTGCGTGATTTGGGTTCACGGTGGCTGAGTTCACTATGGCCGGGTTCACAGTGAATGGAACGATCGCACCTAGCCAGCCGGTTTTGCAGCAAATATTGACCGAGGACGAGGTTTGCTCGCACGAAGCGGGAACATCTTTTGCTTTGTCACGCTGTTATTTCCAAGGCTTCCGAGTTTTCCGCAACAGGTTAATGAACAATGGCTGGCGACTCCGGCGACAATGAATCACCGAATTGGCGAGAGGTTTTTAGAACTTGGCTGACGCAGACCGCTTCGTCTGCCGATGACGTGATGGACGCGGGAATTCGGCGATTGCGAAAGCGGTTGGGACGCAGTGGCGTCCCCAAAATCCAGCCCTATATTGGTTATGCGAGTGGTGATGCGATACGGTTACACGGACGCGTGCTCACCAACCCGCCGCTCGATCCCGACTTTGAAAGTGACCGGTGGTGGCATAACCTTTCCAATGCCATTGGTCGATTCGCTAGCGATGAGGTGCCCAACGTGGAGGTCAAGGCAACCGCGGGCGGCAGTGCGGGTAGCAGCCGTAGCGACAACGAAGGCTACTTCCATTTTGATCTGCCACGTGAAACGGGAAGCAGCGACCAACTTTTCTGGTCCTCCGCATTGCTGCAGATTGCCGACGAGGAAGGATCGCCGACGCAATCTAGCACCACCCCGTGTGATGTTATGTATGTGCCCGATCATGCAAAATTCGGCATCATCAGTGATATCGATGATACGATCTTGCATACCGGGGCGATCGATATCGCGACGATGGCCAAGCTTACCTTTCTAGGAAACGCGCGAACGCGAGCTCCCTTATGTGGTGTGGCGAAGTTGTACGAGGTGTTGCAGCACGATGGAAATACGCAGCGTGATCCGCTGAATCCCATCTTCTACGTTTCCAGCTCGCCATGGAATCTGCACGATTTACTTGAAGATTTCCTCGAACTTAACGCCATCCCCAAGGGGCCCATTCTATTGCGGGATTTGGGGTTCGATGAAAACAAATTTTTGAAAGAAGGGCACGAGCACAAGTTGGTCAAAACACGCCGGCTGTTACAACAATTTGACTCGCTACCATTCGTGCTCTTTGGAGACTCAGGCCAAGAGGACGCGAGACTCTATGCAACCGCGGCCAAGGAGTTTGGATCGCGGATAAGAGCGATCTTTATTCGCGACATCGATCCAGGACTCGCGAGTTTGCATGACGATCGAGTCGACGTTTACTTGCGTGAATCGCACGACGCCGGTGTCCCGATGTATTTGGTCAGCGACAGTGTCGATGTCGCCCGAATCGCGATTGAGCACCACTTGATTCCCGAATCGGCGATGGCGGAGGTGGTCGCTGCGACCCAGCGAGATCGCCAGCGAAAGAAATAGAGTCTTGTAACCTCAGCGAGTCCTTTGGGGTGATGCCCGGAAAGCGACGACGCCCTCAGGCGTCGATCGGCAAGTTCAATGATCGACAGAATCAATCGATCGACAAGATCAATCGGCAGTCTGGGGACCGCTAGTTCGACGCGGTCCCAGGGCGTTCAATCTTTTCGACCACGCGAACCGCTTTGGGTTCCGGACGGATCCCTTCGCCGTAACGGACTGCGTAGACCTGGGTCGCTTCGGCGCCGAGCAACACGATCATGGCGCTGTAATAGACCCATACCAACAAGACAGCCAGGGAGGCTGCGGCTGCGCCAAGCTGGGCACCAGGTTCGCTATAGGAAAAGTAGATTTGCATGACAAAACGTCCGAGCAGAAATAGCGCCGTCGTGATGGCTGCCCCCACCAACACATCACGCCACTTGACGACGGCGTCGGGCATGAACTTGAAAATGGCGGCGAAGATCACCAGCACCACGATAGCTTGGACTGCGAAATTGATCACCGAAGCCACGATTCCGGACATGCCTAACATGCCTCCTAGCTGGTCACCAATTCCGGCAAGGACCGACGATACCACCAGTGAAACGAGCAAAATAAATCCGAGTCCCAAGATCATCCCGAATGACATAATCCGCTTCATCACCATGTCCATGATCCCAGTGTTTTTGGGGTCCGGTTTGACCTCCCACACCTGGTTCAGAGCGGCCTGCAGTGCCGCAACCACGCCGGTGGCACCGACGACAATCCCGGCGAAACTGAGCAGCGTTTTCCACCACTTTCCACCCGACTGTTCGTGATTTTCAATGATTGTCGAGATTTGCTCACTCGCGGCTTGGTTCCCCATCATCTGTGCGGCTTGGGATGTCAGCAAGCCTTGAGCCTTCTGCTCCGCTTGCTCGCTGTCGTACATCACGGACATACCAAAGGTCAGCACGGTCATGAGCAAATACAGCAGCGGTGGCAAGGCGAATGCGGTGTAATACGCCAATGCCGCCGCAAGCGTGCTGCAGTTGTCATTTGAGAATTCGGAAAATGTCTGTTTCAAGAAGTTCATGATACGGAAGCCCCGTGTGCGTACGATTCTGGTTAACGAAACACCGAGCGACGCAAATAGCGCGCCACAGCGGTATGTCATTTGCATCCATCGGCGCCGGCGTCCGAGCTGTATGTATCTCGGACACCGCGGCGGATCGATGGTCGATCGTCTGCCAAATTTTCTAATAACGCGATCGCGAACGGCACGTGGTTGTCTTGATCTTTGGAGTTTTATTGACAATGGACGATATGCTAAGAAGCGACGAGAGTCATACGTCCGTTGCATCGGAGCGGCGTCGGTATGATCGCCCTGATCCACCAATCACGGCGGATCCCCTTGCATCTCCATCACGATCGTCCGGACGCGTGTTCGGAGATTCGGTTTCGGATCAGAAATTATTGCTCGCCTTGGTCGGGCTGATTGCGGTGACGTTGGTCTGTGGGACATTGTTTGTCGCCAGCAGTTTGTTTGTGCCCATTGTTATTGCGACACTGGCCTATTTGTCGTTGCGACCGATTGCCGCTCGCATGTGCCATTGGGGATTATCACAGACCGTCGCCAGCGGGTTACTGATTCTAGGCATCTTCGTGACCTTGGGCATTGTCGCCGGAATGTTGTATTCACCGGCGCAAACATGGATCGCTTCAACGCCGGACAGTATCAGCAAAATCAAGGCGAATTTCTCCGCGATCGAAGAGCCGTTGACGGTGCTTGATCGTGCCGAAGAGGAACTCGACAAAGCGTCGCCTACTGCGAAACAGGAACCGACGGTGGAGGTTTCGGTGAAGAAGCCGCGAATCCTTGACCGTAGCGTGCTGATTAACAAAACCGGACGCTTCCTGGCCTTCATTGCTGCCGTCGCCGTGCTCACCTTTTTCATGCTGTCGTCCGGCGACGATTTGCTCAATCGGGTGCTCAATGTGATGCCTGACGAACATAGCCGTCATGAACTGCTGAACAAGATTGGCGATATCCAAGAGTCGGTTGGCAAGTATCTCGCTCAGATCACCTTCATCAATGTGGGGCTCGGTATCGTCGTGTCGCTTGTCATGTGGGCGATTGGGATGCCGACTCCGGTGTTATGGGGAGTTCTGGCAACGCTGTTCAATTTCATCCCGTATGTCGGTGCGTTGGCAGCAACCGCTTTCGTGTTCATGGCTGCGGCGAGCACGTTTGATTCATTGCTACGCCCCGTGTTAACCGCGGCCGCCTTCTGGTCGATCACCGCGATCGAAGGCCAGTTTATTACCCCCTCGATTCTGGGAAAAACATTGCGGGTTGGCCCCGTGATTGTCTTGGTGGCGGTGGCGTTTTGGGGATTCCTGTGGGGCATTCCGGGAATCTTTGTGGCTGTCCCTCTGTTGATTGTGCAGCGTAAAATTTTCGCAAGCTTCCAGCTCACCTATCCGCTCGCAGCGGTCTTGGGCGAGGATGCATGCCGGGTCGGACAAGAATGTGATCCCATTAAAGAAGACAAACCGATCGCCGAAACGGCGTAATCCAATGCAACTCCCCGCGATGAATCACGGCTTGGGATTCTGCAGCAACAACTGCGAACATTGGTCCGCTAGGATGTCACCCTGAATGACCGCACTGGGATTGGCTGCGGCGAAGAACGACTGACAACCGAGTCCCAACGTACCGTAGCCGGCTTGTTCAACCACGTCGGCGGGCGCGCCGTATACGATCTGCGGTATTTGTGTCATTCCCGCAGTCGCGGCACACATCGGGCATGGCTCAGCCGAGCTGATCAGCACGCAGTCCTGGAGCGTCGTTCGCTGAAGTTGTTCGCACGCACGATCAATCGCACAAACCTCAGCATGCCGTGAAGGATGCCCTGTTCGTTTGACCTGGTTGAATTCGCACGTGATGGGGTCGCCTTGCAGCGTATATATCGCGGCTGCGAAGGGGTTCTGACCCGCTCGGACTCCTTCCCATCCTTTGGCTAGAACGGCACTCATCCACTCAGTCAATTCCGCTTCGGTCGGTTCGTTCATTCGAAGGCTCGTGTTTTTTCGGTGCGCTGCTTCGGGTGCAATCGTCACGCGAATCTCGGCTGGCAATCGGGACCATTTGAAAATGGGACGATTAGAAAATAGACACTGATATTCCGTGTGCATGAATCATGCCGATTGGCGATCGGATTAGCGTAGCCGAGTCTCCAATCGGTATCGCAATGGCGTCATCTCTGTCTGACGCTTGAACATTGTTGCCATATAGGCGGCAGTACCGAACCCTGTCGCCTGCGCGATACTGGCAACGGGTAAATCGGTCGAAGCAAGCAGTTCCTTGACACGCGCGATACGAAGTCGGTGTATCTCGGTGAGCGGAGGGTGTCCGAACGCGTCTCGGAATTTGACTTGCAAGCTGCGGACACTCATCGGTACCGATGCAGCGACTTTGGCCACGGTCAATTCCGTGAAGACGTTTTCACGAATGAACCGAACCGCCTTGGACAATTCGGGGTCTTTGATCGCCAAGACTTCGGTCGATCGACGAGTCACAATCTCAATCGGGGCAATACGTTCCTCTTCTCCACTATCGGTGCCGCCGCTCATCAGGTTTGCAAGTCGCTCGGCCGCGCGATAGCCCATCTGCTTTGACGGGTTCAGAACCGCCGACATCGGAGGCACGGTCGTTTGTGCGATCAGGGCATCCTCCGCTCCCGCCAACACGGCGACATCATCGGGAACCTGGATGTTCATGCACCAACATGCATCCAATAACTGACAAGATGCGGATGTGCCCCAGGCAAACACCGCGATCGGCTTCTCTAACTGTTGCAACCAACTTTCGATTCTTGCACGCTGCTTACGCCACTTTTCGCTTCCCATCGATTCATGGATGTAGTGAAATCGTTCCAGCGTTGCTACGTCCGCTCCGATCTGTTCCTGAAACGCGTCGGCGTGTTTCTCGATGTACGAGTAATGAAGAGGGCCGACGTAGGCAAATCGCTGAAAACCGCGGACTTGGAAATGCTCCCACGCGAGTCTTGCTGTGGCGTCGTAGTCAATCGCGACTCGAGGAAACGAAAACCCCTCAAGTTCAATGCCCGAGATGTTAATGACTGGAACATGACGCGATTTCAGGTCGGCGGCGATCTTTGGGTTGGAGACACGAGCGATGATCCCGTCCCCATTCCATTGGCTTGGTAGCTGCAATACGTTGTCGCGGCCGCGAGGTTCCACTTGCAGCTGCCACGGGCCATGGTGCTGAGCGTAGCTAGTGATCCCACGAATCAAATCACGCCCCCATTCGGTCGAAGTGTCCACCAGCACCGCGACACGCGGCATCTTACTTTTAGGTAATGCTAGCTGTTTTTTTGACAATTGGTTTTCTCTTTTAAGCCCGGACAGTGTGTGACTGTGCCTTTGCGGGGCGTTGTTCAAAGCAGGGATGTATGCGCGTTTGCGAAGAATAAACGCGCATATGGTTATATCCTGATGTCGGCAGATTGTTAAGATTGCTTTACCGCCAACGGGGAGTCATCACCCCGCACGCACTGTTTCTGAGGGGTTAGCCCACGAAACGGAGCCCTTTTCTGGCGTTTCTTGTCTTTTTATTGAGAGGATTTGTAATGAATTCGAAACGAACGGCCCCTTCGGGTTTTACGTTGGTCGAGCTTCTTGTCGTGATCGCGATCATCGGGGTGTTGGTGGGATTGCTTCTACCCGCGGTCCAAGCGGCCCGGGAAGCGGCCCGGCGTATGAGCTGTAGCAACAACTTCAAACAGCTTGGTCTTGGCATCCACAACTATCACAGTGCCTACAAACAACTGCCCCAGCATGGTGCGGGAACGGTCGACGAGAACATCACTCCCAACGTTCGATCATGGCGTGCGACGAACAACGGCAACATGCTGCAGCTATCGATGTTAGTGGGGCTCACCCCGTTCATCGAGCAACAAGCCATTTGGGAGCAGATCTCCAACCCGAACGATTACAACGGTGACGGCACGATTGACTTTCCGGCGATGGGACCCTCGCACGGCAAAATCAACTATGCGCCGTGGGTTACCGAATTGCCAACATTACGCTGTCCAAGTGACCCCGGGACTGGTTTGCCGGCGCTTGGCCGAACCAATTATGCTGCCTGTTTGGGTGATTCCGGACGGCAACTGCATAACGGGCCTCGCAATAACGCACTGCTAGTGAGAACGAACCCCTCCAAACACTCACGTGCTGCGAATCGTGGAGCGTTTGTGAAATACAAGAAGACGGCGTTCCGCGACATGCTCGATGGTCTTTCGAACACCATTGTGATGGCAGAAATTGCGACCGATCTCGGTGACAAAGATACTCGCACGATTTCGAATGATGTGGGAGCAAAGGGGAACAGCGGCCAAGTATCCGCCGCCCTCGTTCACGACAATCCGTCGTATTGTTCACAGAACGGCATGATTGATCCCGAGCGTCCTCAGTTTTGGTTGGCGACTCAAGAAACCGATGGTGCAACCACGGGACGTGGTTATCGTTGGGCCAGTGCGCAACAGATCTACTCGGCGATGACGACCATTTTGCCGCCGAATAAAAATCTCTGTGCTTTCAACCGCGGATCGAATATTGCGATGCTACCACCGTCCAGCCGTCACCAAGGCGGGGTGCATGTATTGATGGGAGACGGGGCGGTGAAGTTTATTACCGATTCGATCGAAGCCGGCAACTCAACCGCGGCGGCCGTCTGGCTAAACGGTAACGGCGCCGCTTCGCCTGGGTCGAAAAGCCCGTATGGATTGTGGGGATCGCTGGGCACACGTGCTGCACGCGAAACGATCGATTCCGAATTTTAGATCATTGCTTGATTCACAGCGGAAACAGGTCCTGGAGCGATGCCGCTTCAGGACCTTCTTTTTTATCAACCTCGTCTTGGAAACTTGATTTTATTTTCAAGAACGTTCCCTCTGTTTGATTCTGGAGACTCGAATGATTCGCAAAATTTGCCTGATGGTCAGCTTGTTTATGTTGGGATGTATGACGGGCTGCGGCGATTCCGGCCCCACCAACGTCATGGAAAATGCGGATGAACAAGCGATCGCCGATTACGAGGCCGAGCTTGAACGAGAGCAGGCAATGTTGGAAGCGGACGAAGAAGAGTAACTCCGCTCTCACCGCGACGATCGCTCGTGCTGCTCGCTAACGGCTTGGAAAGCCGTGCGACTATTTAGAGAGCGTTGTAGATCTTCACATCGTCGACGACGACGTTTCGGGGGATCGAAAGTCGCAGCATCCGTTTGGTCGGGTGAGCGATCCCAGGCGATGCAAACGAGCCTACCTCTTTACCATCAATCGAGACGGTCAGCGTGTCATCGTTGATTTTGGCAAGCACGGTGTACCATTTTCGCGTTTCCAATTTGTGTGGAAAGCGTTTGGTCTTTGTCTTCAGCTCCGCCTGTTGCTCGGCGGTGATGGTTTTGCTCTGTCGTGCCTCGCGGGTCTTGAGGTCCATCACGCCAGTCTTTAAATCGGTGATCTCGGTTTGCTTGACGCCGATTGTGACTTTAAACAAATGCCCCGCCCATACCTTCTTGTACTGCAAATCCGCAAAGTTCAGACCCAGCGTGTCTTTTTCGTGTTCAAGCATGAATTTCATCTGCACCGCACCGTTCTGAAATTCAGCGGGATGCGTCACTGAAACAGCATGGTCGGCATCTTTGTGAATATAGATGTACATCGCCCCGTCGCGAAGATCGACTTGTTTATTTCCCCCCGCGCGTGATTTGCTGTTGGTTCCCCAACCGTTTCCAACCTCGTCGATTTGTTCTTGTGATTCATTCCGCTCAAAGTCATCCGAAAAGATCAGCTTGCCGAGCTCTTCAGCATTGGCTGGTAACGAAAACAGGGAAGTCGAAAGTGCAAGTGTGAGCGCGGCGCTAAAAAGTGTTTTGGTCATAGGTCGGTCGAAGCTGAGTTGCATTAGATGTAGGTCAAGGAAGCGGAAGGCGAATTCGTGCCTGCAGCAGCGATCGTCGCGGGGACGTTCGTCATCGCATTATTGTCCCATGCCGCTGTTCCGTGATCAATGGTTGACACGCTGCGAAATACAAACTCGTTCCGTTTTCGGCTACACTAATCGGTTCGTCGATTGATCGAATCGTGTTCTCCGTTGCTCCCCAACCCACTGACTTTTCGAAAAGGGAATCCATGAGATATGCAGCTCTTTTGTTTGCGACCATCATCGCTCTGCATGGTGCCGCGATGGCAGAGAAACCGAACGTGCTGATCCTGTACGCTGATGATCTTGGATTCGGAGATCTTCGATGCAACAACCCCGATTCAAAAATTCCCACACCCAATCTGTCGCAATTGGCAAACGCGGGGATGCGATTTACCGACGGGCATTCCTCGTCGGGAATCTGTACCCCGAGCCGCTACGCATTGCTGACGGGGCGGCACCATTGGCGTGATTTTCACGGAATCGTCAACGCGTTTGGGGATTCGGTTTTTGCCCCCGAACGGCTGACCCTAGCCGAGATGTTGCAGCAGGTCGGTTATGACACCGCGGCAATCGGCAAATGGCATCTGGGCTGGAATTGGGATGCGATTCGTAAACCCGATGCGGTGAGCGAGAAACAAGGACGCAATAAAGTCTGGGGGCCAGAGGATTTTGATTGGGACAAACCAATTCCCGATGGACCTTTGGCTCACGGATTTAGTTCCTATTTTGGCGACACCGTGATTAATTTTCCTCCTTATTGTTGGATCGAGAATGATCACGTCGTCAAAGCTCCCGATACGATGATGGACACATCGAAGTGGAAGCCGATCAAAGAGGGCAACTGGGAATGCCGCCCAGGGCCGATGGCTTCGGATTGGGATCCTTACCAGAACATTCCGACGATCACACAGCGTGGCGTCGATTTCTTGAAATCACGTAAACAGAGCGACAAACCCTTCTTTTTGTACTTTGCGTTTCCATCGCCACATGCTCCGATCATTCCCAATGATCAGTTTGATGGAAAATCGGGCGCGGGTCCGTACGGAGATTTTGTTTACGAAACCGACGACGCCATCGGACGTCTGTTGACCGCGCTGGATGAATCGGGCCAAGCAGACAACACGCTTGTCATCTTCACCGCCGACAACGGCCCCGAGAAATATGCTTACGCCCGAGACCAAAAATTCGATCACTGGTCGAGCAAGCCGTTTCGGGGGCTGAAGCGAGACCTCTACGAAGGCGGGCATCACGTCCCACTGCTCATTCGTTGGCCGGGAACGGTCCAGGCAGGTTCGACTAATGAAACGCTTGTTTCACAAATCGACATCATGGCAACGATCGCCGACGTGGTTGATTTTGCGTTGCCTGACGACGCGGCGGAAGATTCGCATAACTTGATGCCGCTTTTAACAGGCTCGTCGACACCAGTCCGTACGACACACGTCCACAATACCCACGCGAATCAATATGCGATCCGTCACAACGATTGGTTGCTGGTCGATACAAAATCGGGATACGTAAGCGGCCGTAACAAGCAGTGGGAAAGCAAACACGGGTATCCCGCCGATGACAATGGTCCCGTGGAGCTGTATGACTTGAGCAAGGACATCGGGCAGCGAAACAACGTGGCGAAATCGCATCACGAATTGGTTGAAAAGTTGCAGGCGAAGCTAAAGCAGATTCGCGATCAAGGCTACTCGGCTCCACGGATTTCGAAATAGGCTTTGATTAAAAAATCGCAGTGCGGCGCAAGCCGCACTGTTTAATCGACATTGATAGCGATGTAACACGCCGTCGTATCGCTTACGCCATCAAGTCGTTCACGACATGAGCCGGTTCGACGCCGGTCAATTTCTGATCAAGCCCCTGGTGCTTGTAGCTCAGCCGCTCGTGGTCATACCCCAACAGATTCAACACGGTGGCGTGGAAGTCTCGGATATGCAGCGGATCACGAACGATGTTGTAAGAGAAGTCGTCGGTTTCGCCATAAATCTGCCCGGGACGTGATCCGCCCCCGGCCATCCACATCGTGAAGCATCGTGGATGGTGGTCACGGCCGTAGTTTTCCTTGCTGAGTTTTCCTTGGGTGTAGATTGTGCGTCCGAATTCGCCACCCCAAATTACCAGCGTATCATCCAGCATGCCTCGTTGCCGGAGATCATCCAGTAGCGCCGCACACGGTTGGTCCACATCTTTGCACTGGTCGGGCATTCGGCCGGCGACGTTGGAATGGTGATCCCAATTGTTGTGGTAAATTTGCACAAAGCGAACTCCGCGTTCGGCGAGTCGCCGCGCCATCAGCACCGAATTTGCGAACGAACCTGGTTTCTTTGCATCTTCGCCATACAGATCAAACGTCGCCTGTGTTTCCGTACGGATGTCGGTCAACTCCGGCACACTGGCCTGCATGCGAAACGCCATTTCATACTGTTGAATTCGCGTGTGCGTCTCGGGATCTCCAATCGCGTCGTAGTTCAGTTGATTCAGCGTATTTAAGCCATCAATGGTTCGGCGTCTCACTCCGTCCGGAACGCCGGGCGGGTTATTGATATACAGAATCGGATCTCCGCTGCTACGAAAGGATACTCCCGCATGTTCGCCGGGCAAATAGCCTGAACTCCACAGACGCGAGGAGATAGCTTGTTCCTGTTCGCGGTTTTTCGGCGTCGCCACCAGCACCACAAAGGATGGCAGATTCTCGTTCATCGAACCGAGTCCATACGATGCCCACGATCCGAGGCAAGGTCGTCCGGTGATTTGGTTGCCGGTTTGCATGGCCGCGATCGCAGGTTCGTGGTTGATCGCTTCGGTATGCAGGCTCCGCATCCAACAAATTTCGTCGGCCTTTTTCGACAGGTAGGGCAATAGTTCCGCGTTCATCCACATACCGCATTCACCGTACTGCTTGAACGCGTATTTCGACGGAGCGATCGGAAATCGCGACTGACCGCTGGTCATCGTCGTCAACCGTTGGCCTTGCCGAATCGATTCCGGCAAATCTTTGTCGAACATCGCTTGCATGGCGGGTTTGTAATCAAACAAATCCATCTGTGAGGGGCCACCGACCATGTGCAAATAGATCACGCGTTTTGCTCGTGGAGCAAAATGAAGCGGAACTTCACCACTATTTGCGGCAAAGGCGTTTTGGGACGTGATCAGCGGCGATGCCAGCGAAGCGAGCGCGGCGGTGCCCAGCAAATGACTGCCTTTGGCCAAAAAGTGACGACGCGTTTGCAGCAGTTGCGTACGTTGATACGGGGTCATTATTTTGTCAAAGCCTCGTCAAGGTTCATGATTTGATTACACGTCATCGTCCAAGCGGCTAAATCAGTAGCGTCGAGCGTGGCGTCCACGGTCGAATCCCCGACGGCAAGCAAGTCGGATGCGTCTTGTGCGTTTGCCTGGTAATGGTTTCGCAAGTCAGCCAGGATGGTTGACAAAATCGTGACTTCGGGTTCGCTCAGCTTGCGAGCGAGGACACGTTCCGCGATAAAGTCCAATCGAGCTCGATCATCGGCTGCGTTCGTTTTTAAGGCGACTTCGGCCAGTTTTTTTGCAGCTTCCACAAACTGAGGGTCATTCAGAGTTACCAACGCCTGTAGCGGTGTATTGGTTCGCTCGCGGCGTACTGTACAGACTTCGCGATTTGGCGCGTTAAACGCTTCGAGCCCGGGCGGCGGCGCCATTCGCTTCCAGAACGAATAGAGAGAACGGCGATAAAGCTGTTCACCACGATCGCGGGTATAAATTCGCGTATCGCCTTGGGGAAGCCCGACAATGTCCCAAAGATGGTCAGGTTGATACGGACGCGTTCCGGGACCGTACATTTTTTGCGATAGGAGACCGCTGGTCGCCAGCGCCACATCACGAATCATTTCCGCATCCATACGGAATCGCGGGCCACGTGAAAGCAACAAGTTGTCACGATCCTTTTCTCGTTTCTCTGCCGTCGTGATCGCCGCTTGGCGATACGTCGCGCTCAGCAAAATCTGCTTAAAGAATCGTTTGACATCCCAGCCATTTGTAACAAAGTCGACCGCCAACCAATCAATCAATTCGGGATGTGTCGGCGGAGCCCCCATGACGCCAAAATCTTCAGGGGTGACCACGATTCCCTGACCAAAAACCTGTTGCCAAAATCGGTTCACGGTGACCCGTGATGTCAACGGATTCGCGGGATCGACCACCCATTGTGCCAGCCCAAGTCGGTTCGCCGGGGCATCCGCGGGCATTGCATGCAGCACGGCCGGGGGAGCGGCGGCGACACTTTCCCCCACATTGTCATACTCGCCACGCATCAGAATGTTGGCCATCGCCGGTGTATCGGGCCGTTCTTCCTGGACATGCGTGATGGCGCCGCGTTGGCGAATCGAATCCTGTTCACGTTCTAGCTTGGCGAGAATCGCAACGCGTTGCTGAAACTCAGGATCATGATTTTCTAGGAAATATTGCCGCAATGCGTTCTGGTCGGCCTCGCTTCGCTGTTGGGCGGGAACGTCGAGAGCTTTTGCCAGCACGCTACTCTGCTGAACGCGAGTGATCTCATTTGCTGATAAAACTCGAGTGAAAATCTGCAAGTCTTGGATGGAGCCGCCTTCTAACAACGATCCACTGCTGCGTTGCCCCACACGCAGCGGCGTCGCCGTGCGAATGGTGGCGTCTTTACGGAGTGTATTCTTTTCGACCCGCGTTCCCTGTTCCGCGCCATCGACAACAATTCTGACGCCACTTGGTTTTCCGCTACCATCCCAAGAAACACAGACGTGATGCCATTGGTTGTTATTGAGAACACGCTTGTCGGTGACGACTTTCAATCCGTTATCGGGCCAATCTTGGACCAGGTGCATCGCTACCGAACCGCCCGAAACATACACGTCCCATCCGCGGCTGGCATTGCCGCTATCCATGCGAGCAATGATCGACGCAAACTGTTTACTCTTTGACAATCGAACCCAAGCGGCAATCGAAAACGACTCATCCTTTTCGAAATCGCCAAGTCCACCCAAGTCCAACGTGCTGGTAGCAGTGATTTTAAAGGTGTCACCGAGTTTGCCATCGGCGGTCCATTGGGCATCTTCGCTGGCTGAAACACCTCGCCCCTGTTTGTCATTTAGTGGCAAATGAATCAGCCGACCAACCGCCGGAGCGTTCTGCCGCATCGTTTCGGCCGATGCGGTGTCCAGCCAAGCTTTGAAAGCCGAATCCGAATTCGCAACATGCTGGTCGCGAGCCTGTTCGGCGTTCTTGATTTCCGGTCCAAGTTCGTTCCAGCGAGCAAGGTCTTGTGGTGCTGGAACGAAGACAACTTTGCTTCTGCCGTCTTTCGAATTTCCATCCTTGGGCGGCTGCGTCGTGTTACGAAAAAAAGCAGCCAGTGAGTAATAGTCCTTGATCGTGATCGGATCAAATTTGTGGTCATGACATTGGCAGCAATTGGTAGTCAGTCCAAGGTAGACCCAACCAAATGTTTGCACTCGGTCGGCCGCATACATCGCCAAATTTTCTTCGTCAATCGTGCCCCCTTCGTTGGTCGTCATCGCACAGCGTTGAAAACCGGTGGCAATCAATTGATCAAGCGTCGGATCGGGCAAAAGATCGCCAGCAAGTTGTTCAAGCGTGAAATCGTCAAACGGTTGATTCTGATTGAACGAACGGATGACCCAGTCACGGTAGGGCCACATTTCGCGATAATTGTCAAAGTGCATCCCGTGAGTGTCCGCGTACCTCGCAGCGTCCAACCAATAACGGGCTCGATGTTCGCCCCACGCCGTCGATGACATTAACCGATCAATCCACTGCGAGACGGCTTCGTCACCCGAGGCCGCGTAGTCGGTAACAAATGACTCAACATCATCAACCGATGGTGGCAAACCAGTGATGTCCAAACTGAGTCGCCGGAAAAAACGTCGAGGGGATTCCTCGGTCGCAGGACGCAGTCCACTGTCGTGCAGTCGCGCTAGCACAAATTGGTCGATTTCGTTTTTGCACCAATTCGCATCGGGCCTATCTGCATTGATTTGCGGCGGAGAAACTTTTGTTGGCGGAATCAACGCCCAATGGTCTTGGTACTCGGCGCCTTCGGCGACCCAGCGTCGAAGCGTCTCACGCTGTTCGCTCGACAACGACTTCTTGGACGTTGGCGGAGGCATGATCATGTCGGCGTCGTCACTGAACACGCGAGCGATCATTTCGCTCGCCTCGGGATCGTTCGGTTGGATCGCTCCGGCTTCAATCGCCAGTTCACGGATGTCCAGACGCAAATCGGCTTCGCGGCTCGATCCGTCCAATCCGTGACACGCGAAGCAGTATTCCGCCAAGATGGGGCGGATATCGCGGTTGTATTCAAGTGGCGTCGCTGCCGAGACGCTGCGGGAACACAACAGCAACAATGCTGCAGAGAACATCAGAGTTCGCAATCCGGTTGCCGCTATCGCAGCGAGAGACCATTTCAACGTGTTGATAGATTGATTTTGCATCGAGATGAAGTTCACCTACGGGGGCAAAGAAGGCGGGAGAGGTGAAGTTGCGTTGTTGTCGCTCTCGCGAGGAAATCTCAACCCAAAGCTTCCGCGAGGAACCGGACCAAAATCAATAGGCTCTCACTAACGCTTCGGCTTAGAAAAAAACAGGCAACTTCAAGCGAAGGGGACTCGGTGGGACGCATGACGCGGCATAATCCATACGCTATCATGCCGACGCCCAAAAGACACCCAAGTTTACATGGAATGGTTGGGGCGTGCAGCTGAATACTTTTATGGAAGACATTGTTAAAAAAATGGATGCCCCCCCCAATCGAGACGCGATCTCTTTTTTTAACCGTTACACGGGAAAGATCGAGCAAGAAGAGATCTACGGCGAACCCTTTCTGCGCTGGACCTACGAAACCACGCCAGGCCAAATCGCCTTAGCAATCGCTGCCAAACGCGTTTGGTTCTCTAAGTGGTACGGTTGGCGGATGGATCGGGCCGCCAGTCGAACGAAGGTATTGCCGTTCATTGAGACCTATAAACTCGATCCAAACGAATTTCAGGACCCGCCCGATTCCTTTCGCACGTTTAACGAGTTCTTTTATCGCAAGTTGAATCCAGCCGCACGGCCGATCGATAGTGATCCCGACTCGGTCGTCTTTCCAGCCGACGGGCGTCACTTGGCAATCGCCGATGTCTCGAAGACCGATGGATTTTGGGTCAAGGGGCAAAAGATGGACTTGGCTCGTTTGTTGGGTAGCCGCGAGTTAGCGGATCGCTACGCCACCGGCAGCATGCTGATCTCTCGGCTCTGTCCGGTCGATTATCACCGCTATCACTTTCCAGTCTCCGGGGTGGCCAGCGAATCACGTTTAATCCCCGGATCGCTGTCGTCGGTCAATCCGATCGCACTGCGGAAACGTTTGGCCATTTTGTGGGAGAACAAACGGGTGATCACCGAGATTCAAACCGAGTCTCACGGCACCGTGTTGATGATCGAAGTGGGCGCGGCCTGTGTCGGAGGAATCCATCAAACATTCACTCCTGGGGCGGTGCAAAAGGGAGATGACAAAGGCTACTTCACATTCGGCGGTTCGATGACGATGGTGTTGATGGAACCGGAACGTGTTCACTTTTCGGACGATTTGCTAAAACATTCTTCCCAACAGCGCGAAGTTTACGCGCGGATGGGGGATGTTGCCGGGTTTGGTTGAATCAAATCGTGGCGTTGGTGTGGCGACACTGCTTTTCTTTGGCTTCGCAGATCGAGTGCATGTCGCGAAAACCAATCAAGGTCACGGTTTTTGGACGTTGGCCGCGCCCGAAGCACGCGGCTTAACAACCCGTTCCGGCTCTGCAAAATCTTCGGTCATACCGTAGGGCAGCCGCCACACGTGCTCACCCGAGCGGTCTGCGAAATAGAGCTGGCTGGTGCTCAGCTGTGTCGGGTCACCATCAGCCCAAAACACAAAGAACGGATCCTTTGCTGCCAATGGTTCGCGGATATAGTTGTGGTTCTGCGGACTATTGTGGGTCAGTTGGCGTTTCATCTCCCATGAATCGCCCTGATTGCGACTCTCCCAAAGCACCACCTCGCCGCCTCCGTGTCCTGGCTGCGGTCCCGGCACCGAAGGAACGCGCACCGTCCAAGCCGCGTCTTCTTGATCACCTAGATCCAAACTGCCCATGTCGTAATTGTGGTCCGTGCGGCAAATCGTGGATGTCTGCCAATTTGAACCGTCCCACCGCGTGATGCGAAAATGTCTTGGATCATTTGGTGGTCCCGGTTGGGCACCACGGCTAGTCACGTAGAGCAGAACCGGATGTCCTGCGTGATCAAACTTCATGTCTTTCAAGTAGACATTGAGTCCCTGGGCAGCATAGTCGATTACACGGGCGGGGCTTTCAACATCGACCAGCGGTGTTTCGAGCACCTTGCCGTCGACGGTGGTCCAGGTCGACCCCCTGTCACTGGTTTGCACATAGTACAAATCAGTACGTTGATCCACGTTGCCGTTGGGATGCCGGTTGAAAAACGTGCCCACCGATTCACCTCGCACGGCGCTGCTTTGATAGTGCCCACCATGGGAATGACCGGACTCGCGTATGCCTGCTAATTTTTGATCCGCAGTCCAAGTGACTCCGTCCTCGCTGCGTTCCCAGTACAGTTCACGGACGCCCGTGTACTTGGTAAACAGATGCAGAAAACCTTTTTCGCCGACGACATGCGGTTGGGGATAAGTCATTTCCTCTTCGCTAATCCGATCGAAGCCATCGATGCTGAATGGCTGGACGCTGCGGTATTTAAATCCAGGCCGATTGCGACCACGACCGCTTACGAAAACCCATATGTGCCCCTCAGAGTCGACGGCGAGACTGGGGTTGTCGTGCGGATCATCCACGCCTTGTTTATCATGGACCACCACAGGCCGAGGCACTTGGTTTGTCTTGTGATCATAATAGGAAATCATGCACAACAGGTGACGTTCCTCGGGGCCCGTCGTGCCTCCATAGACAAAGAACGTCTTTTCCACCTCAGGACAATAGATCGCCAGCGGAGTGTGCTTGGCTGTGTAGGTTCCCAGCCCGCCTGAGTATTTGTCACCGTAGGGAAAGACCGGTTCACGCGATACCTTCGCGTAGGCTTCGTCCCCGCTGCCTTTGCCGTAAAATTGGCCCAGTGTAAACCAGATTCCCTTGTAGCCCGCGATGCGTCGCGTTTCGGTCTTCGCATTCGGCTGGACACCGCGTGTTGTTGCCATCGTGGTCGCGAAAATCATAGCAGAGACAACAAATCGCAACGTCAGGACACTCACAATAAATCGCATGGGGGCAGTTACCTTATCGTTCAATTATTAACGCGGAAGACGCGAGTCCAACCTCGACTACTGTTAGTAGCGGCACGAGCCGTCCGGTTGCCGCGAATGAAACGTTCGGAATTTGCCGGGCGGCTTGCACAGCACCGTTACGAAAACCATTCGTTTAGTGCAGTCGTCGCTGAGTTTTTTTGGGGGGGAGCGATCGTTTTATACATACTACGCACCGATCTGCAAGCATGAGAGTCTATACAGATCGACACTAACCGAGTCGGTTTCACTATAGCGGTCTTGAAATCAGGCGAGGCAAAACAGCCGAAGGACTGGCAAAAGATTTTTGAAATTGTGGCGTTCGACGCGTGTGGGGGGACCGCTAGAAAGTCAGAGGCATGTGATGTGAATGAGAGATCCTGTCGTTCGCAAATGAAAAAAACAACATTAATACGTCGACTTGTCCACGACCCGAAACATTTTCCCTTTCTCTTAACACGCCAAGAATCGCAGCGTTAGGGGGAGACCACGGTAAAGTGATGCTCAATTTCCGCTGGAGTAAGGGCCCGCGAGTAAACTGCGATTTCGTCGATCGCACCTGAGAATTGCCGCCAATCGGGCGCGGCCGCCAATTGACCAAAGATCAGGTGGAAATCTCCGGATCCATCCACGTTGTCGTCCGCCAAGGGGACGCGGCGCGTTAGATGTCCGTTGAGATAGATCTCCATCGCATCCGTGTTCTTGACGGCAACGACGTGATGCCATTGACCGGGCACACATAATCCCGGTGTAAACGCGTTGGTCCCCGTTTCGTATGATGCGGTCGGAGGAGTCCGATGAAGGAATCGTAACGCGCCAGGCTCGTGGATCATGAATGTATCAGTCACAATTTCCAACACGTTTAAAAAGATCCGGCTGTCATTTCTCGATTCCGGAAATACCCCCAGCACGGTCGCATGCTGTAGGTCGTCGGGCTTCATCCAAAGTTCGATCGAGTAGGGACCTTGGTTCAGCCCCGAAATCGGCTGTTCGCTAACCAAGTAACGTGCTGAATCGCTGCGCTGCAAACGAAGATACCCATTGGTAAGCTGGATGTTCTTTCCTCCGTTCTGCCCGTGACGGAGTATCGCCGCGTGATTCGGACCCATTTCGTTGCGGATTAGTTGATTAGCGACTGCGGATTCGTCCACGTCTTCAAAACGCCAATAAAGAAGCGGCGAATCTCGGCGAATCAGTTCCGCATATTCATCGGTCCTTGGCAATGCCTCGTCTTCGTAGGCGATAATCTTAGGCAGTTCCTTCGGCTTGGCTGTGATCGTTTGCAGCAAGTCTTGCTCTCGGTCGACACTGATTCGCGTTGCCTCTTTCACACGTTTGCTGATCAATGTGTTGCCATCGTCGCCAAGCAGTGAGAGTTCCACCTCACCGCTGAGCACCTCAACTTCCGAAGTTCCCGCCGGAGTCACGCTGACGCCAAACTCGGTGCCTAAATCAACGATCGCTGCCTTAGGCGCATTGAGTACGAAGCCGCGAGCACGCGGAGGTACATTCGCACTGACGCTGCCCGATAGCAACGTTGCGGCGTTTTTTGAGTGAATTTGCAGCTCCGCAGGCCCCTCGATCGCCACCACGGCACCGCTCATGAATTCCATTTGCACGAAGCCTTGATCCAGCTTCAATGTCCCAGACGTTAGCCTTTGTCCGATCGAAAGCTTGGACGCCGAATCCCCTTCGCTGCGTACGACAACGGCGGCAACCGGTTCGGCCATCGCGACATCAAAGCCCTTGGTGAATGCGTTTTCGGACGTCGCGTTCGGTGTGTCGATCGATGCCACGATCGGTTGCGACGGGCCATCGTCCCCCTCGACCACCGGGGCCCCCTCGACGACTGGTGTTGTCCCTTGTTCCACTGAGCCACCGAGATAGCCGCTCAGTGACAACACCAATACCAACGAGAGTCCACCGATGACAAGGACCAGAAACGCCACCAACCCTTGCAAGTTGACGTTTGTCCCCGTCCAAGTGTTCGGGATGCTTGGCATCGTCGACGCCGCAGACTTCTCATCTGCCGTTGTGAAATCTTCACTGAGGTGAGCTGGATTGACGCTGTCCACCACTCCCCACGCACAGGAAAGCTCGGAGTGGATTTGCAAGTAATTGAGGTAGTGAGCCTGAGCCTCGGGGGACGATTGAAGGATCGCAACAAGTTCCTTGCCCTCGGCGTCACTTAATTGGTCGTCAATCAAACGAGGCAACAGTACGCTCAGTCGTCGCATGTCGTCCTTGTCATCAGGGTGCATGTTCATTTCGGTGGCTCCATCGATAGTTTTGACTCGACGCAAGCGATTAGTTTTTCTCGCACTCGGTGCAGCATCATACTGACGGCGTTCGCGGTCTTGTCCATGTCTCCGGCAATCGCTTTCACGGAAATCGATTCGGCGTACCGCTGAATGACTAATTTTCGCTGTTCCGGCATCAGTTTGACAAGACAATCTTGCAGTGCCGCCTCGCGTCGTTGGCAAATGTCATCTGCAAACATCTCGGAATCTAAGGCATCGAGGGACGCTGCTAAATCGGTGGGGAAAATCAACCGATCGCGGGATTGGCGTTTGCGGAACGCCATCACCTGGAAACGAGCGATCGTGAATGCCCATGCCATGAAGTCGGTTCCCTCTTCGAATTTGGCGGCGTCGCGGCAAAGCACCAGATTGACTTCCTGTAGTACCTCGTGGGCCTGGTCGCTGTTGCCCAATCGCTTCAGCAAAAATCCAAACAGCCGAGGTTGAGCCTCGGTTAGCTGCAGCACCCACTCGGTCGTGAGTTCGATTTTTCCAGGAACGTCGTTGTGCATGTCACTTATTAAATAGCCCAAAACGGGTAAATCTTTCGCGATTTCCAGGGGCCACTTCGAAAAAGCAAAAAAATCTCGGTCCCCCCGAAAGATTTTATCGCGACCGGCTATTCCCCACTATCGCGTTAACGGGAATTTCAAATCCGTTGTATTTCACGCGGTCTCTTTTTTCGATTCGTTCCGATCCTTCTATCCCTGAGTTTGTTTCATGCGTCATCGTACTCCATCGCTCGTTCTCGCCTGCTGTGCGTTCATCGCCAGCTTCTCAATCGTGGGCTGTCGCGAAGCCCAAAATGAAGTGATTGACCAATCGACGGTCAACCAGGAAAGCATGGAAGCCTACGAAGCAGAGATGAATCAACCCGCCGGTGGCGTTTAGCCGTCGGACCAGCCGTCGAAGCTGGAACGCGGATGAATTTACTTTTGTTTGTTTCTTTGGGAGTTTTGTAGATGAGAAATGCTGAAAAACGCGGCTTCACGTTAGTGGAGCTGCTGGTCGTGATCGCCATCATCGGCGTGTTGGTCGGGCTGCTGTTGCCGGCGGTCCAGGCGGCACGCGAAGCGGCACGACGGATGAGTTGCAGCAACAATTTCAAGCAACTTGGTTTGGCGATTCATAATTATCACAGTGCTTATAACCAGCTTCCTAATAATCACACCGGAACGGATCGTGCCTACGTTGGGGATGTTTCCAACAACAGCAACCGGCGATTTCTAAGTTGGTTGGTGACCGTGTTGCCGTTCATCGAACAGCAAGCGATGTGGGAAAGTATCACCAACCCAAGTCAAGAAGTGAGTCCGGGGTCCAGTATGCCAGGGACCGTGACCAACGGAACTTGGCCTGCAATGGGCCCCGTGCCTTGGCAAGCCGCCTACCCCGCCTGGGCGACCGATATCGCTGGATTTCGTTGTCCAAGTGACCCGTCGCGTTTGCCCGGCGTGGCCACGGGACGCAGTAACTATGCGGCATGTTTGGGGGACTCGATCGATTCGTGCTACTTTGGCGGCAAAAACGAACGCGGCGCGTATAACCAACCCTCGGATTACTCGCTGAACAATGATGGCGATATGACGCTGCGAGCTCGTGCGGCCAACCGTGGCTTCTTCTGGAGCCGTCACAAGGTGGGTTTCCGTGATGTGCTCGATGGATTGTCAAACACCATCGCCGCAGGCGAAATCTGTACCTCCGCAGGCAGTCGCGAAACGCGTGCCGATTGGGTTCGCAATATCTCCTTCAAAGGCGACGGTACTTGGGACGGCGCTGGCGAGCCAGAGCGTTGTAAACAAGGGGCGCACATCGATCCGGCTCGACCAACGTTCTACACCAGCTCTGCCAGCGTTGAAACGAATCCTCTGAACTCGCGTGGCGGACGCTGGGGCGATGGTCGATTGACCTACACCGCGTTTCAGACGATTCTGCCACCGAATAACGCTAACTGCTCGACCAACACTTCCGACGGCAATTGGTACTTTATCTCCAGTGCGGGTAGCCGTCACCAAGGTGGTGCGCATGTGTTGATGGGTGATGGGGCGGTGAAGTTCATTACCGACAGCATCGAATCGGGCGATTTGACGGACAATGCCGTTGTCGCTTCGTTTACCGGACACACCAGCAACCCGAACCTCGCTGGTTCGGAAAGTCCGTATGGGCTTTGGGGGTCACTGGGGACGCGTGCCGCGAAAGAAGTGATCAAGGACGAATTTTAGTCCGAGATCAAGCAGAGTTTAAACGGATAGCCAGCGATAAATCTCGTTGGCTATCCCGTTTTTTCGACTAATCAGCGATTGTGAGTCGACGGCGTTAGCCGCGGGCTACTTTCAATCCGGTATGAATTTAAAGGGACAACGCATCGATATGTCGACGCTTAGCCGATTTCCTGCCATGGGGGCGAGCAAGCTCCGCGTGATGGCTTGTATTGTGCTTACATTGCTCGCGGTTGCCGGGCACGCGAGCGTAAACGCCTCCGATCGATTCGTGCTACCAGAGACGATCGATTTCAACGACCACGTTCGACCGATCTTCAATTCGCACTGCACGGCATGTCATGGCGGAGTCAAACAAGCGGGCGACGTGTCGTTTGTCTATCGGGAACAAGTGCTGCCGCCGGATGGATGGATTGTCGAACCAGGCGATCCAGAGAACTCGGTCCTGATCGAGCGTGTTATCACCAGCGATCCCGATTTTCGCATGCCTCCGCCGGACCACGGACCGCCTTTGTCCGCTGACGACGTTGCGATCTTGACCAAGTGGATTCAGCAAGGCGCCGTCTGGAAAGCAAGCTATTGGTCTTACGCCGCGCCGCAGCCACAACCACTTCCGGAGGTTTCGGATCCGACATGGGAACGCCAGCCGCTTGATCGTTTTGTGCTCGCCAAGTTGGATGAAAAAGGGTTGACGCCGTCGCCGGATGCCGCGCCCGAGCGATGGCTGCGACGGGTGACGTTGGATCTGACCGGCTTGCCACCCACGCTTGAGCAGCGTGACGCGTTTTTGAAAGCGTTTGATCAGAACAACGACGCGGCTCGTCGCGATTACGTAGACCAACTGCTTGCGTCGACCGCGTTTGGCGAGCGCTGGGCCAGCGTATGGTTGGACCAAATACGCTATGCCGATTCCAAAGGACTCGGTTTGGATGGGCGTCGATCGGTTTGGAAGTATCGCGACTGGGTGATCGAATCGCTGAATCGCGATTTGCCCTACGATGAATTCACCGTCAAACAAATCGCGGGCGACCTGCTTCCCGATCCAACGATCGAAGATTTGATCGCGACGGCGGCGCACCGCCTAACGCAGAACAACGAAGAAGGGGGCACCGACGATGAAGAGTTCCGTGTTGCGGCGGTCCTCGACCGCGTCAGCACGACGTGGCAGGCGTGGCTCGGCGTAACGTTCGGGTGTGTCCAGTGCCACAGCCATCCCTATGATCCATTTCGACACGAAGAGTTTTATGAGTTCGCGGCGTTTTTCAATAATACGACCGATAGCGACTTGGACGAGGATTGGCCTGTGGTCCAGGCCCCAATTGATCCTCGCGACAATAGCAAAGCAGACCAACTCGATCGACAAATTCGCAAACTTCGTGATCAGTTATTTCAGAGCGAGTTTGCCCAGTTGAGGGCGGACGACGTTTGGACGCCGCTACGCGATTTGAAGGCGTCCACCAGCAACGCGACGCGAATCGAGGTCCAACAGGTCGACGACTATGAAGAATTTCATACCGTCGATACGGTCAGCCGCAACACCGACATCACACTCGAATCACCGCTTCCAGCGGAGATGAAACAATTGACGGCGATTCGGGTGACCGCCAAGCCGCTGGATCCCAAAACCGGGCTCGATGATTCCGAATGGGGATTTGTGCTATCCGAGCTGAAGGCGGCGCTCGTTGTCGACGGTCAAGACGCTCCCACTGAGATTTCGTTTGCCCGAGTGATCAGCGATGATCCAAATCCGTTTTATGACCCGAACGCGAGTCTTGATCCGAAATCCAACCGTGGTTTCGCAGCCTATTCGCGTATCCACCATTCACGCGAAGCGGCATTCGTACTCGATTCCCCGATCGAGATTCCCGCGAATGCTCGGATTCGAGTCACGCTGAAGCATCGCGTGTTTGTCCTTGGCGCATTCTCGTTGGTAACGCGGCGAGGGCATTTGGCAGTCAGCGACAGCGACGATTTCGCCCACATTGTGCACGATGAATCATTGTCCAAAGCCCGAAAAAAATTGGCCGAGCTCGAGAAGAAACGATCGGAAATCAAGTCCGTTTCGGTACCGGTCATGCAAGAACGTCCCGACCATCTGGCGCGGCCGAGTCATTTATTCGAGCGTGGTTTGTTTCTGACCAAGGGAAAACCTGTTACGCCCGATACTCCCGAATCGCTTCACCCCCTTCACCGCGATGATTTAGGCGACAACTCGCTGCAGCCCAACCGATTAACGCTCGCGAAATGGTTGGTCAGCCAAGACAATCCGCTGACAGCACGGGTTGCTGTCAATCGTGTCTGGGCTCAACTGTTCGGAACCGGATTGGTGCTCAGCGAAGAGGACTTTGGTTCGTCAGGCGAAGCACCGTCACATCCGAAATTGTTGGATTTTTTGGCGTTGCGATTTCAAGGTGAACAACAATGGAGCATGAAGACGATGATCCGCGAAATCGTGCTTTCGCGAACCTATGGGCAATCCGCCAAAGTCACGAGCGACGGACTTCGGTTAGATCCTCAGAATCAATGGCTGTCCCGAGGCCCGCGGCACCGGTTGTCATCCGAGATCGTTCGTGATCAAGCGTTGGCGTTGTCAGGATTGCTGAGCGACAAGTCGTTTGGACCTCCGGTCCATCCGCCGATTCCTGATGGCGTCTGGAAACCTTTTCAATCCGGCGACAAATGGTCGCCGTCGAAACGAGGCGACGAAAATCGCTATCGCCGCTCGATTTACACCTACATGAAACGCAGTATTCCGTATCCGATGTTCGCCGCGTTCGATTCACCATCGCGAGAATTCTGCGCCCCGCGGCGGTTGCGATCCAACACGCCACTGCAAGCGTTAATGATGTTAAACGATGAAACGTTTGCTGAAAGTGCCGCGGCGCTCGCGGCGCGAATGCAAGCCGCGCGAAAAGAACCACGTGAACAGATTCGATACGGATTTGTGATTGTGACTTGCCGAAAACCTACCGCTGCGGATTTAGATGATTTGATGACGCTGTTCGATTTGCAACGAAACGTTTCGGATAAACAAGCGTTCGATGGAAACGGTACTGACCAAATCAGTGACAATGCCGACGCGATGACCACCGTCGCCGCAGTGCTATTGAACCTCGACGAAGTGGTGATGAAGTAAGGATAAAATATGAGCAACGAAAACCTTTACCGCGAAGCCCGCGCCACCGAACTCCAGCAAACCACTCGTCGTCATTTCCTGCAGGGGTGTACGACCGGGATGGGGGCGATGTGGATGGCGATGCAGCAAAACGCCAACGCCGCATCGAAACATCTGCCGATTCACGATTCGCAAAATCCGCTCAGCCCGCTGCCGTCGCCGTTACCGGGCAAAGCAAAGCGGGTGATCTACCTGCACATGATCGGCGCCCCGAGCCAATTGGAATTGTTCGACTACAAACCTGACTTGAAACGGTTGGATGGCAAAGATACTCCGCAATCCTTCTTGGAGGGCAAACGGTTTGCCTTCATTCAAGGCACCCCGAAAATGTTGGGACCGCAATATCCGTTCGCACAACATGGCGAAAGCGGGGCATGGGTTTCCGATCGGTTTCCCCATTTCACCAAACATGTCGACGACGTCTGTTTCATCAAAACGATGCAGACCGACCAATTCAATCACGGTCCCGCGCAGTTGATGGTCCACACGGGGCAAGCTCGCATGGGCTATCCATCAATTGGATCGTGGACGACATGGGGACTGGGGACCGAAAACGAGAATTTGCCAGGCTTCTTCGTTCTGCTTTCGGGCGGCCGCCAACCTCGCGTGGGCAAAGCATTGTGGAGCGGTGGTTTTTTGCCCTCGGTGTATCAGGGCGTTCAATGCCGCTCGCAAGGCGATCCGATCTTGAATATTTCTAACCCCGACGGGGTGTCACGAGACCGACGTCGTACGATGCTCGATGCACTGAATAAACTGAACCAACGGAACAACGAAACCTTCGGTGATCCCGAGACGCTAACGCGAATCGCCCAATACGAAATGGCGTTTCGGATGCAGTCGGCTGTCCCCGAGGCGATGGACATCCGCGACGAACCAGCACACATCCACGCGATGTACGGAACCGAACCCGGAAAAGAATCGTTTGCTAATAATTGCCTGTTAGCCCGGCGGTTGGCCGAACGTGATGTCCGATTCATTCAATTGTTCGATTGGGGATGGGATTCGCACGGGGCAGGCAAAGACGAGGCATTAAACGAAGGATTCAAAGACAAATGCAAACAAGTGGATCAGCCAATCTCGGCGCTGCTGACCGATCTGAAACAGCGAGGCATGCTCGAAGACACCCTAGTGATTTGGAGCGGTGAATTCGGCCGAACTCCGATGCGTGAAAATCGAGGCGGCAGTGAAATGCGATTCATTGGCCGCGATCATAACCCCGGTGCGTTCACACTGTGGATGGCCGGTGGCGGTGTCAAGGCGGGCTACAGCTATGGTGAAACCGATGCCGTCGGCTACTCGCCGGTCGAGAACCCCGTCCCGCTGCGTGACTTTCATGCCACGCTGCTGCACTTGCTCGGTTTTGATCACAACAAATTGAGTTATCCGTTTCAAGGGCTCAATCAAAAACTGACTGGCGTCCAACCCGCCCAAGTCGTCCATGACGTCTTGGCGTAGTGCGAAGCTTCTAGAATGAGAACGTCTTTGACTTTGCAGTAGCTAGTGTTGCCTTCGCGGTGGACCACGTTCCGGCGAACGTAGCTACTTCTCTTAACCTACGGCACTTTTTCAACGTTCGCTGACCGCGATGGTCACACCAAAATGTCTTTGATCACGTGGCCATGCACGTCGGTCAAGCGGCGTTCAAAACCGTTGTAATAGTACGTTAGCCGTTCGTGGTTAAGACCCAATAGATGCAGGATCGTGGCGTGCAGATCATACACGGACGCGACGTTTTCGATCGCCCGGTAACTAAATTCATCGGTCGCGCCGTAGGTGAACGGAGCCTTCACGCCGGCACCCATCATCCAGGCGGTGAAACCGTCGGGGTTGTGGTCTCGCCCGCTCGCTCCCTTTTGGAACGTTGGCATTCGTCCAAATTCGGTTACCCAAACGACCAGCGTTTCTTCGAGTAATCCACGCTGCTTCATATCGCGAAGCAGCGCCGCACAGGGCTGGTCCAAGACCGGGCCATGTTTGCTGTATTGATCGACGATTTTTTTGTGACCATCCCAATTGCTGACCCCTTCGCCGCCGGTTTGATAAGCGCCGTTGAACAATTGTACAAATCGCACGCCTTGCTCGATCAAGCGTCGCGCCAGGATGCAATTGTTGGCAAATTGGGCCTTTAGCGGGTTGGTTGTGTCGTCGGCTCCATAGGCTTTTAACGTGCTCTTCGATTCGGTCGTCAAATCAGTAACTTGCGGTACACTCAACTGCATTCGAGCGGCAAGTTCGTAGCTAGAGATGCGGGCCGCCAATTCGCTGTCGCCTGGGAATTGTTCGAGATGCCGCTCGTTCAAACGTCGCAAGAAATCACGAGTCACGCGATCGGTGTTAGCCGAGGTCCCTGGCGGAATTTGTAAATTGTTCAGCGGTTTGGTCGCGTTGAATTCAGTTCCTTGGAACGCAGCAGGCAAGAAGCCAGGACCCCAATTGTTGACGCTTGACTGAGGTGTGCCGCGTGGATCCGAAATGGCCACGTATGCCGGCAGGTTCTCGTTCTCGGTGCCCAGCGCCCACGTCGTCCACGCCCCCATGCTGGGAAATCCATCGAGTGTATTGCCGGTCGACATGAAATTTTCGCCCGGTCCATGGGTGTTCGTTTTGCCGGTCAATGAATGGATGAAGCACATTTCGTCGGCAAGCTCGGCTAGCTCCGGTAGCAGATCGGAAACCATCTTGCCCGATTCGCCACGCGGTTTGAACTTCCATGGACTCTTGGTTAACATTCCCTGCTCGCCTTGGAATGTGACCAAGTTTTCGGATCCCGGCAGCGGTTGACCATCCCGCCGGATCAGCTCGGGCTTGTAGTCAAACGTGTCGACTTGGCTGCACGCCCCCGCACAAAAGATCACCAATACATTTTTGGCGGCCGCCTTGTGATGCGGCTGGCGTGCTGCAAACGGATGAGCGGGATCAATCGCAGGACGAAGTGGCGTTGAGGGTGCCGAAAGCAAATTTTGCTGCTGCAATAGACTCGCCAAAGCGATACCCCCGAGGCCCGTCGCCGTCTCGGTTAGAAATTTGCGTCGCGGAAGGAAGGAGTTCATGGTTGTCATTGTCCGCTACCTGAGATTTGCTAGTGCTTAGCTGCACTTAGGGGATAAACACGAATTCGTTTGCGTTCAGGATCGCTCGCGTGAACTGCACCATGCCTTGTTGCTGAACAAATTGTTCGCTATCGGCGATTTCTTGTTCGGTTGGCGAGCGTTGGAAACACAATTGCCATGCTCGGATGATTTCGTTGCGGACCGTTTCCGCTTCGGCTTGAATTCGTCTCGCTAAGATCTCAGCCTGCTGCATCACAAATCGACTGTTCAACAGATTTAGTGCTTGCAGCGGGGTTGTTGACCGGCTGCGTTTTGGCATCACCATACTCGCATCGGGGCAATCGAAGGCGCCAAAGACATGATCTTTTTCCTGACGCACCTTGGTCATATAGATCATCCGCCGCCAATCCGCCGGGCCGTATTCCTGTTTTGCATGGTAATGACGCACGTTCTCAAGTTCGACTTCGAAGCCGCTGAACCCAGGACCGCCGGCGTTCTCGACATCCAATTTGCCGCTGGCTGCAAGCAGCGAATCGCGAATCGCCTCGGCCTCGAGTCTTCGCGGTGGGAAACGCCACAACAAACGCGTGTTCGCATCGATCTTTACTCCCCCAGGCGTCGGTCGGCTGGATTGTTGCCATGTTGCGGAATTCAAAATCAGCCGATGGATGTGTTTTAGAGACCAATCGTTTTCCATCAACTCGGCGGCCAACCAATCGAGCAGTTCGGGATGCGATGGCGGAGTGCCGTTAAGCCCAAAATCACTCGGAGTGTCGACGATTCCGACCCCAAACTGGTATTGCCACAATCGATTGACGATCACGCGAGCGGTTAACGGGTTAACTTCGTCGGTGACCCAATTCGCGAACGCAAGTCGCCGCTGTTGCTCTGGCGCATTTTTGTCAAGGTCCAGAGAGGTGAAGACATCGATCGCGTTGGGGGTGACTTGTTCACGCTTGGCGTCAGGTTCGCCGCGGTACAGTCGATGCGTTGCACCAGGTTGCGAGAAAAGGCCAATCCAAGCGCGTGGCCGCTCTTCGATTTGTTTCTTCTCCGTTTGGATTTGGTCCAACCGCGATAACCATGCTTGGCCTTGACGTGCCTCATTTTCGGAAAACGACGTAAAGACGTACGCGGCGGATCGTGACGGATCATCGTGCGGCAACCGGTCCGCCGATGACGCGGCGAGATGCCATTGGCCAGGCTCACGTGCACATTCGATTCGGTACTTCGTTGCCACTCGATCGGCGAATTCGCCGTTGCGGTCGCGCGCCCATTCAATACGGTCGATTCGAGTTAACTCAGGCAACTCGATCTGTATCCAGCCACCGGACCGGACCGACGCAATCCAGCTGCGTGAGTTGCCGTATTGGCCATCATTAATGTGCAACAATTTGTGTTTGGGATGCTGGAAATCGCCCGATGATGTCGCCTTGGCCCCGCGACTCGCGAGCGCGACATTCTGGTCGCCTGAAAAAATCTCAAGCTCATCAATACAGGGTTCGCCTGCGTTGGTAGCCTCGATAGTAAAGCGGACAAATTTGGCTTCACGGGGTGCAAACGACTCGATGTTTTGCTTTGCGGTCACGCGAGATCGTAATGCGGGGAGTTGCTTTATCGTTTCGTTGGTGACGGGTTGCAGTACGATCATATCCGCCGTGATTGCCGCCCCCTCATCGCCCGATTCAAGTACAATCACGTCGTCTGGGCCGAGTTCGTGGACGCCTGCATCGTAAAAGCCACTCCACGTCGCTTGGCCGGCGGGTTCAGCGGATCCATCGGCAGGTTTTTGCTGGTTAATTCTCGCAAGCTCCTTGCGTCTAGCCGCTGTCTGCAAGACGTAACGAGCATCGCTGCTGTGTGACTGAAACCCAGCGCCCCAGCTAAGCCAAACTCGATACGATCCTTGCACGTGCGTTTGGTAGCAAGCGACCGTTTTGCCCGGTTCGTTTTTCCACCACGTATATTGCCCATCGCCCCAAGTCGAATTCGGCGTGTTAACGTAGCGAGCCGTGCCTCGCGGTGTTAACGTTTGGTCCGCGTCAGCGTCGTCGATCGCGATCAGAGCTTCTTGATGTGCGGGGATGTATTTTGCTAAACGCTCGCGAAGTTGCATCGATTCTTGTTCAATCGCAACGATCCGTTGTTGAGCTTCCTTGCTCAGCGGCAATGCGGCTTCGCCATGTTGGACGCCCGCGAATACCGCTTGCATCGCGTAGTAGTCCTTCTGAGTGATCGGGTCAAATTTGTGGTTGTGGCAACGAGCACAGCCGGTCGTCAGTCCCAGAAAAGCGGTTCCGCATGTATTGATGATGTCATCGAGTTCGTTCTGTCGCTGCATTTGAGTCAGCTTTGGATCTTGGCCTTTGACCAAATCCATGGGACCCGCGACTAAAAAGCCGGTCCCGATTGCCGCGTCCAGTGCGTCACCCGCAATCTGCTGGCGAACGAATTCATTATAGGGTTTGTCATCGTTGAGTGACTCGATTACCCAGTCACGGTAGCGCCACGCTGTCGGTCGTTCCCGGTTCGTTTCAAATCCATTCGTTTCGGCAAAGCGGACGAGATCCAACCAGTGACTCGCCCAACGCTCGCCATACCGCTCGCTGGCGAGAACTTGATTGACCAGGTTTCGCCAAGCTTGCTCGGATTCGTCATTAACAAAGGCTTCGACTTGTTCGGGCGTCGGAGGCAAGCCGAGCATCACCAAAAACAGACGGCGAATCAGGACTCGGCGATCCGCGCGCGGTGACGGTTCCAAGCCTTCGGACGCCAACCGTGCGTGAACAAAGCCGTCGATCGTATCAGCCGATGAAGGACGCTTGACCGGGCGAAACGACCAATGTTCCAACTCGACCGCTTCGGTTGCCGGACCGTAACTTTCCGGCGTCTTCGCTCCTTCGGCGATCCACGCTGCGACCAATTTAATTTCGTCCGCCGACAAGGCATCATCAGGAGGCATCTCCAGTCCGGCTTCCTCATGCTTGATCAACTTCATCAGGAAGCTGCCGTCGGGATCACCGGGGATGATTGCCGGTTCGCCGGAATTGCCGCCCCGCAGCATGTTCGCCAGTCGGTCCAATCGCAACTGGCCATTTGCTTCATCGGGGCCATGACAATCATGACAGTGTGACTGCAGAATCGGCTCAATCTTGTCGACAAAATCGACGGCCTGGATCGTCGCTGACGATGCCAGCATCTGGGCCAGGACGAACGCAACGATGGCTTTGTCGATCCGTTGCCGACGGAACACCAACAGCATCGATTGAGGCAACCGGAGCATTTGCGAATCATTGGGGCGGGAGATGTTGGGTGGGAAGGAGGGGCGAGAGCTAGTTTAAGGGAGCGGCAGGGGCAACGCAAATTTGCCCCGGTTGTTCGCGTCGCTGTGCTGTTGCCAACCAGTCCGTCCAGCGTAGGGTTTGGCCCTTGCAGGGTGGTTTTATACCGTCGGACGGCTGCGGGTTCGGTAGCGAAAATTTTGGCACGCGTGACAAAAACGTGCACGGCCGGCCATGAGATGTAGGGAGCGTTGTCATGAGAATTTCGGATTTGCTGTGACTCTCATCAAGCGATTCCTTAACTCATGTCGGACACGCATCTAAAATGGTAGTAGGCGAATACAAATCGTTGATTGAAGGGTTGGGGGAAAAACGATGAACTGTCGAACGAAAACAAGGTTTCGAGCCAGCGGCGGGGTGGTGATTTTGATGACGCTGGTGACGTCCGGCGTGATCGTGCATTCGGGCGTGATTGCTAACGGCAACGAACCGTTGGCGGCACCGCAGGGCGAGCTGGCGGAGATTCAACCGCAGCTTCGTGGTGGCGACGATCTGTTTGTCGAACCGCAACATCCCAACCGTGATCATTTTGGCGGCTGGCACTTGGGAGTGTTTGGTCATTACACGACGACGGGACACCTGTTGACTCAAGTGTTCCCGAACACGCCCGCTTCGCGAGCGGGACTCGAACCGGGTGACCGGATCATCACCGTCAACGGCTTTCAAGTCGGCGACGTGCTGGACCGACAATATCCCATCGACTTTCTAATCCAGCGACACGCGTCGCCCAGTGGTTTCGTGCGGCTGTTGGTGCAAAATCGCCGGACACTCCGGCTACACAATCTGGACGTCCGCTTGGCTCGCGGCCGAATCCACTTCTAAGCCCCAATGCCCTTAAGCCCAAACGCCCCTAAGCCCAAACGCCCCTAAGCCCAAACGCCCCTAAGCCCAAACGCCCCTAAGCCCAAACGCCCTTAAGCCCAATTCGCCGGACTCGGTTTCGAAAGTTGTCAAGATTTTCGTCCAGCCTCCGCTCAACGTCTCGCAAAATCCGGCCGCATGGAGGTGAATCCCCCTCAAAGCAACTTCGGTGTATGGTAGAGTGGTTTGGGCATTTGTGCCGATGCTCGACCCTCCCCCCTCATCTGATCTGAAGTTGCCATCTTAGGAGTCTCCCCCTTGAATACTCGCTGCCTTTCCATCTTCGTCCTTTTGCTGTTGGTATCGACCGCTCGCGTAACGGCCGATACGCCCAACGTGATTGTCATCATGGCGGACGACCTCGGTTATGGCGACGTTTCTTGCTACGGCGCGACGTCGCTGGAAACTCCTAATATTGACAAACTGGCCAGCGAAGGGGTGCGATTTACCAGTGGGTATTGTTCCGCATCAACGTGCACTCCCACACGCTACTCGATGCTGACCGGCACCTACGCGTTTCGTGGAAAACGCACCGGGATCGCCCCGCCAAACGCACCTGCGATCATTAAACCCGGGACGGAAACCGTCGCATCGATACTGCAGGGTGCCGGCTACAAGACCGCCGTGATCGGCAAATGGCATCTTGGACTGGGGGGCGAAAGTGGCCCCGATTGGAACGGAGACCTCAAGCCAGGGCCGCTCGAAATCGGTTTCGACACCTGTTTCCTGTTGCCCACCACCAACGACCGCGTGCCGCAGGTCTACGTGCACGATCATCACGTCGAGAATCTTGACCCCGCAGACCCATTGTGGGTCGGTGACAAAAAGCCGAGCCCTGAACATCCCACCGGCGTCACACATCGTGACTCGCTGAAAATGGATTGGTCGCATGGCCATAACTCGACGATTCATAACGGGATCAGCCGCATCGGATTTTACACCGGCGGTCACGCGGCTCGTTTTCGTGACGAAGATCTCGCCGACAAATGGGTTGAAAAATCGGTTGAGTTCATTGAGCAGAACAAAGAGCAGCCGTTCTTTTTGTTTTTCGCGGCGCATGATATTCACGTGCCCCGCATTCCGCACGAACGATTTCAAGGGAAGACGTCACTCGGACTTCGCGGCGATTCGATTATCGAACTTGATTGGTGTGTCGGCGAATTGATCAAGACACTCGATCGGCTGAAGTTAGCCGAAAATACATTGGTCGTTTTCTGCAGCGATAATGGTCCCGTGCTCGATGATGGTTACAAAGACAATGCGATCGAGAATATCGGCGACCACCGAGCCGCGGGGCCTTACACCGGAGGCAAGTACAGCGTTTATGAAGGCGGCACGCGAACACCGTTCATCACGCGGTGGAAGGGCCGGATCAAACCTGCGGTGAGCGACGAAATCGTCTGCACCATCGACCTGGCTGCCAGCCTTGCTGCATTGACCAATCAACCGCTACCGGAGGACGCATGTTTGGACAGTTTGGATGTGCTCGGGGCCTTGTTAGGGGAAGCCAACGCGGAGGGCCGTGAGAATCTGGTCCAACAAGACAACGGCAGTCGCGGGACGTACGGCTTTCGCGCCGGCCAATGGAAGCTGCATCGCTACGACAAAAAATCAGCGCGTAACGTGGTGGTCGAAACCGAGCTTGCCAACACAAAGGTGCCCCAGTACCAGCTTTTCAATCTCGACAAAGATCCCGCGGAACAGAACAATGTGCTCGCCGAGCATCCGGACGTTGCCGAACGCCTGAAGAATCAATTGTCGGGCATCATCGAACAAGGCCGCAGTCGTCCCTAGGGCCGCAGCAACCGAGTGATTCGCCACTTTGCTACTTCTCTGGGAATTAGTCCATTCTCGGACATCTATAGTCCCCCCCCTCCACAGAGAAAAACGTGGCAAAGGGCGAACACAACGCCTATGCTGACTTCCAACGAAACACTGTTCGACTCGCCAGAAGATTTATGGGTCGAATCAATGCGTGCTGCCACCGACCGCAGATCGCCAACGTTGTCCGATTTAATTCGATGCCCCCAAACCCATATCAACATCCTCGCGTCGTTATCGCGGCATCGGACACCCCATGCGTATGCGTTCGCCGGTTCGACATCGCTGCAATTGCTGTAATGATCTGTGTTTTTTTTGTTGGGTCTCTTGCAGCAACTGTATTCCCATCGGTGCGTGAATGGTTCATGCCAAGGTTTGGGGGGACAGCGGGCTTAACACTATTCCCTTTAAATTTCTTGTTGCTTTATCTTTGGAAGCCTGCTCCGAGACTGCTCATGTTGGCGAGCTTGATGTTCTTCGTTGCCGCGGTTCTGAATGCCGCAACGATCGCTTGGACAGGCACCGTTCCGGTGGTGTCCAATGCGTTTAATGATCGCTTGCCATCCGCCTACCTTTGGTCTGTTCTTGCAATCGCGATTGTGGGTGTTTACGTTGGTTATGTTGCCTGGCTGACTCGACATCACCTTGCCGCTTTGCCAGACGCTTCGGGAACGGACGGATAGCCCTCCGGAGCAGCGGAGCAGCGGTGGTCGCCAATCTCATCTAATTGCTAATCGAAGCTCTCTACCCGCAGATCGCGGACCTTATCTGGCTGAAACAGTACATCACCACAACAAAGGTGCACCATGGTCGAACAGCAAATCCCCGAATCACGCACGTACCGACACACCCAATGTGGGAACGAGACAACGGTCAGTGAACAGTCGTTTGAACTGGTTTCCAACCCAATGTCCAGCATGGAGCAAACGCACTGTTCGAGCTGCAACGCAATGTTTCCGATTTCCGAATATGAATGGTCCGACACCGGCGAAACGATCTCCGGCTATTACGCTCGGCATACAAAGAACGCGACCGATCGCCAGCGTTTTCTGTGCTCGAAGAAGTTCATGGTTGGCGTAATTTTGTTCTCCGCCATCGTGACAGCGGGGGCCATCTCGGTCTTAGTCGCGGACAACAACATGCTGGCGAGAATCATTTCCCTCTTTGGTGGGTTGATGATCGGTGCGATGATTGGCATGGCGATATTTGTGTCTGGTTTCGCAAACCCGATTAAGCGGAAAGTCTGTGGGGTCAGTGACACGCGGATGCTTACCTAAACAACGCGACAACTAGAAGGCAGATACCAAATGCGTCAACCAGATTGGCGAGCATGCGGGCACCTGTAATCATTAACGTTCATCACCACTCGTCTGTCCTTCGCTTGTATTTGACAGAAAGATTGGTGCGACGGAAAAATTGTAAGAGGGAGTGTTAAGTGCCTTATCTTCCTATCTCCATTTCCGACCAAATCCGTTCTCTGGGATGGCGGCCGTTATTCGGAAGAAGTCTGGATGTACTTACCAAGGCATGGTCATGACTCTGACTCGCGACACAAAAATCGCCATCGCACTCGGTGCGGTCGGAGCCGCAATCGGCTATTCACTATTGGTGTTGAATGTTCGCCATGATTTTGACACTGCCCCGCTGATGCTGATGGTTTTCGGTGCAGTCTTGATCGTGCTTTGCCCGCTTGTCGCTTTGCTTTGGACGCTACATCAAAAGCGAAAACTACCTATTCGGCGATGCGACATTTGCTGCGCGGTCGTTATGCTGATCGGTTTGCTAGGTCCGTCTCGCTTTGAACCGTTGGTGCCTTATCGGTTGGGCGACTTTTTCGGCTTGCTTTTTTGGAGCGGATTCTTAACGCTGGTTGGCTTGATGACGTATCGTCGGCGAAAAGGTGGTGGTGGGCTTCAGGATGAAACTCAATGATTGGCGGCATGCATCTAATTTTTAACTTTGCTTACCGTACTTTGAAACCACGAGGTAGAAAACGTTGCATGACATCGAGACCCTCATTGAACTGATCCGTGACCGTCGGTTTCGAGATGCCTTGGAGTTGCTCAATGCGTCGCCCGACCTCGCGAGGGAACGGACGGAACGATCTGGACAGCTTCACGGTGCAACGCCGCTTCACTGGGCCGCGCACCGCAACGCGACGGCACTTTGTCAAAGACTGATCGAACTTGGAGCGGATGTGAACGACTCTGCAAGCGATTGGTGGCTGACTCCGCTGTCATGGGGTGCGGATGCGGGTAGCGCCGAAGCGGTTGAACTGCTGCTTCAACACGGTGCCGATGTCAATCAAAATGCCATCGTCGGAACGACTGCGCTCCACGCGGTCGCTATGGGAGGTTCATCCCAAGGCAAAGGCGATCCGCAGGCCTACGAACGAACCGCTGAAATACTGATCGCTCACGGCGCAGATATCAACCGACGTACGGATAAGCAACGGACGCCTCTCGATGAGGCGATCGACAATGCGAATGATGCGGTCGCTAATGTTCTGCGAAAGCACGGCGCTGAGGTATCGGGTTCGTCTCATGATGAGTAGTTGCTGCCAACGCCACCGCGACTGAGGAATGTGCCGATTCAGCCAGCCATTTGTGCCAGGCGTTACTCGCCGTTGCGGTGTTGGCCCTCGTAGAGACTTTCGATCCAGGCGATAGCGGCTTCCGAGACCAATTCATGCCGTCCGTCGAAGATCGTCACGGTCGCGTTCCCGGAGGAGCGGCGGAATAACGGTTGTTTGCTGCCGTAGCTCGGATCGGAAATCACTTGCTTCAGCGTTTCTGGCACTTTGACTTCTTTGTCAAAGTAAGCGATCTCGTCTGCAGACAATCGATCTTCGGCCGCAGCCACTTCATTGAACGCCAACAATGAGTGACTGATGGGGACGCTGCCGTCGTGCCCGTCGCGAATCCCCGCATTCAGATGGAGAGTTACGTCTTTGGCGTTTGCAAGATACGTCAGTGGTGATCGTTTTCGGTATTCTTCATCCACCTCGTCGCTGCTGCCTGGCGCACCACCACACGAAGCGACGATGTTCTTGTAATAGTTGCGGTTGGCCTGTTTGCATTGGTGATACCAAGCCGCCAGTTCGGAGATGGGAACCCACGCGGAAACTCCTGCCCAGATCTCGGGATGGTGGCCTGCCATCACAAGCGATGTGTAGCCACCGCCGGAGGTGCCGACCAGATAGATGGATGTCGGATCGATGTTCGCGGTCTGTTTGGCGTAATCAACGGCACTGACAATGTCCTTGACGACAAGTTCCGAACCCGTTGCTTCGGGACGGAAATTAGGGCCGCGGAAATTGGGATGAATGTACGCCCAGCCCTTTTGGATACACCACTGCTGGATGTCCTTGTGGCTATCTTGTTTGTAGTCACCAGACCACGTGTGCAAAGCAACAACCAAAGGCACCGGATCGCCTGTGTTTGGATTGTAGAACATCGCAGGCTGCTGCGATTCGTCCGCAGAGCTCACGTAGCGGATCTCGGTGACGTCTTCGGCACAAACGTCGTTGTCGGAAACAATCGCAACGGATGCTAGAAGGATTAGTGCGGAAATGAATCTCATCTTGCCAGTGGCCTGTGATGGGGGGAAGGGGGATGTTGTGAGGGAGCGTCCGGAGACTTATTGAGGTCGATGTTGGTCAAGGAAACGGAGAAGGGTTGAAAAATTCGGGTCGCGAAAGAAGCGGACGCCTCCGTGTCCCGCCATAGGAACCGTGACGAGTTTTGCTGACAATCCAGCGTCGGTATACCGATTGACAATGTGTTCGCTCTGGTCCATCCGAACCACCTCGTCCTGGGTGCCGTGAAAGACGAGCAGCGGCGGATCGTCCGAGGAAACGTAGTGAGCCGGGCTCGCCGTTTTCTCGATCTCTGGGCTTACCTTTCCATCGCGAAGTCCGCCAAGCAATGCAAAACTACCCGACTTTTCAGTGTAGGCGCGGTCGGGTTGCGTCTTGCCCCGCAAGACAAAATCGGATGGTCCAAAGTAATCGACCACGGCTTGCACGGCCGAAGATTCCTTGGCATGGTCCCCGAGCGTGCCTTCCAAACTGTCGACGCCGTCGGTAACACCTAGCATCAATGCCAAGTACCCGCCCGCGGAACTTCCGGCGACCGCAATCCAATCGCCGTTGTAGCCGTATCGCTCGGGATTGGCACGGAGCCATCGTACCGCAGCTTTGCAATCATGGACTTGGGCAGGAAAGATTGCGGTGTCGGTGAAGCGGTAACTGATACTTGCCAGTGCGTACCCGTGTTCGGTGACTTTGCGAATCGGCGGCTTCGCTTTCGAGCCCGCACGCCATCCGCCGCCATGGATCCAAATTACCAACGGAGCTTTGCCCGCAACCGCTGGTAAGTAGAGATCCAGTTTCAAAGGTTGTCCGTCGGGACTGGCAAAAACAAGATCACGATGCACGGTCAAATCCGGAGTGTCTTGTCCGCTGAGTTTTCCTGTCATCAACACGGTGGCAAGTATTCCGAGAGTAAGTGTTGGGAATTTTGCGGTAACCATTGAATTGTCTTGTTGTTAGCTTGGGAGCGAAACAGCAAATTGGGGATCGGCTGGCAGCGTGTTTGGAAATTGCTGGACTAGGGGCGGTAGGAATTGGTTTGGATTCTTAATGACTGGCTCGAAGCCTATCCCACATTTTTTTGCATCAAGCGTTTGGGGAGCGTGGCGAGGTCGTCAAAGAAAGTATAGAGCACCGGGATGGCGATCAGCGTCAGTACGAGCGAGAGTGTTTGTCCGCCTGCGGCTAACACTGCGATCGATCGACGTTCTTCTGCACCGGGCCCGGTGGCGATCAACAGCGGTAACAGTCCCGCGACGAATGACAGCGTGGTCATCAGAATCGGACGCAGCCGGTCTCGGTTCGCTCGCATGATCGCTTCGTGACGCTCGAGGCCCTCGGCACGCAACGCGTTCGTATGGTCGACTTGCAAAATCGCCGCTTTTTTGACCACCCCGAATAGCACCAGGATCCCAAGCGCCGAGTAGAGATTCAATGTCTCGCCACCCCAATAAAGACTGAGCAGTCCAAACGGCACCGCCAATGGTAAGGACAACAGAATGATCAGTGGATAGATCATGTTTTCGTATTGTGCCGCCAACACGATGTACATGAACACGAACGACATCAAAAACGTCCATCCAAAATCGGTGATGGTACGCTCCAGCTCTCGCCCGCCGCCAAGGGCTTGGCCACTAAATCCAGTCGGCATCCCGATTTCTTCGGCGGCTTGCTTCACCGCTTCGGTTCGATCTGCCAACGCATAGCCAGCAGCGACGTTGGCTCGCACCGACACCATACGTGATCGGCTTAGGCGGTCGATTCGCGAAGCGGCCTTGCTGAATTCGAAATTGACGACGTTGTCGATCCGCGTCAGCGAAGGGCTGCCATTTTCCTCGGTCGTCACTGCAGCTTGTTCGGTCGTGTTGGTACGTGCGGTCGGATTGGTACGAACATACAGTTGCGAGATCGACGGGACGTCATTGCGGTCCATCCCTACCAAACGCAATTCGACGTCGTAGGCATCGCCGGCGGATCGATCCAGATAACGCGAGACGCGGTCATCACCGCCCACCGCAACCTGTAGCGTTTCGGCGATCTCTCGCACCTCGACTCCCAATGCAGCTGCTCGCTCGCGGTCAATCGATGCCAACAGCTCAGGGTTATCTATTTGCAGTGTGGAATAAACGTCAACGATGCCTGGAATCGTCTCGGCTTTCTTACGTAACTTCTCGCTGAACTCGAGTAGCTGATCGGCGTCGGGGCCAGTAATCGCAAAATCGATGTCGACCGGAGCCCCCTGGCGAAGCGAGGTCAGATTTCGAACCGATACACGAACATCGTCGAGTGTCCCCAGTTTCTTACGAATCTCGCCCATCTTGTCTCGCTGGCTAAAATTGCCACGAAACGCGGCTTTCGGATCCCCTGCGAGAAGCCCCTGCCATAATCGCCCGAGCGAAAATGTGCGATATTGGCTATCGATCAGCCGGATATAGATTTGGGCACGGTTCACATCGCCATAGCCGCCGGTGCCCACGGATGCCAAGACGGTTTCGACCCCCTCAACGCTGCTGAGAATGGCCTCGGCGCGGTCGATTGTTTCTCGCATCGCAGTCAAGCTTGCCCCAGGTCTGGCTTCGGCTCGCACTTCGAATTCGGACTCGTCTACATTCAGTGGGACATAGTCGCGTCGAACCCATTGACTAAGCGGGATGTTCGACGCAATCACCAGTACGACTACCACCAACACGGCCCAGCGGAAACGCAGCGCGATCGCCAGTAACCACAAGTAGGCATTTTCCACGAGCAGATACAAGCCTCGCCGTGATTTAGGCGCCGCAGCATCTTTAGCGGAGCCATCCTTAGGAGCCGCGTGAAGCAGTTTGCTGCACATCATCGGCGTCAACGAGAAGCTAATCAACATCGATATCAGAATGGCAACGGTCGCGGTCACTCCGAATTCGAACAGCAATCGTCCCGTTACACTCGAAAGAAACGAAACAGGCAAGAAGACGATCACCAGCGACAGGGTGGTCGCAAGCACCGCCAAACCGATTTCCTTGGTTCCCTTGACGGCGGCCTCGGCGGGTTCCATTCCTTTTTCTTCGATACAATGGAACACGTTCTCCAAAACCACGATCGCATCATCGATTACAACGCCGACCATTAACACGAGCGCTAACATGGTGACGTTGTTTAAGGTGAATCCGAACCACTTCATAAACGCAAAGGTGGCAATGATCGACGCCGGAATTGCCACCGAGGCGATGATCGTTGAACGCCATGACCGCATGAACAACAACACCGTCAAGCAGGCCAGGATACTGCCAGAGACAAGATGCCGTTCAATTTCGTGAAGCGCCTCGACGATATAGCGTGATTGGTCTTGAATGATTTCGACATGCACATCGTTTGGCAACAACGCTTCGCAACGCGGCAGCGTTTCTTTGATCCCGTCGATCACCGCGACGGTGTTTTGTCCACTTTGACGTTGTACCTGCAGAACCACTGCCGGGGTTCCATTCAGACGAGCCAGCGTGCGAACTTCCTTGGTGGCATCACTGGCTTGCCCGAGGTCGCCCAGACGTATCGCCGTGTCTCCGACGGTAGCGACGACCAAATCCGGAAACGCACTTGATTGGGCAACGCGTCCAAGAGTCCGCAGCGAGCGTTCGCGTTGGCCCTCGTTCATTCGCCCACCTGGCACCTCGGCGTTCTGTCGGGCTAGCGCATCACGGACTTGCAAGATCGAGATGCCGTAGGCGGCCAGACGGTCGGCGTCGATATCGACTTGGATCGCCCGGTCGGCTGCACCCGCGATTTGGACTTGCCCAACACCCCGCGACGATTCAATCACGTTTTTAACGTAACGATCTGCTAATACGAATAACTCGCGAGGCGATCGGGGGCCCGAGACAGCCAGCGTCATGATCGGTGACGAATCGAGGTCTTGCTTCTGAATGATGGGCGGATCGATTCCCGGAGGCAATCGATTGACGACGCTGGCGACCGCATCGCGAACATCTTGGATGGCGGCGTCAATGTCGCGGTCCAGCTGGACCGTGATGATCACAAAAGAGCGTCCATCCGCCGAGATCGAGCGTAATTCGTCAATACCCGCCACCGTGGCCACGGCGTCTTCCAGGATCGAACTGACCTCGGATTCCACCTCTTCGGCGGCAGCGCCCACGTAGGTGGTGCGAATGAAAATTTGGGGCAGGTCAAGATTGGGAAAGCGATCGACGCCCAATTGTGGAAACGCAACCACGCCCGCCACCACAAACGCGGTGATCAGCATCAAAGCAAATACGGGGCGTTTTACGCAAACTTCGGCAAGCCAGTACACAGATGATTCATTCCTGGTGAGTCGTAGGATAGGCTTCCAGCCTGTCGTCGTGGTGAAGGTTTTCAACCTGTCGTCGTAGGACAGGTTTTCAACCTGTCATCAGCATCCTCTCCTGTGAAAAACAATTCGTTTAAAGAGTCTTCTTCGAGCAACGCAGCGTGAACAGCTTCTAACCGATCCAACTTTGTGGTTCACTTGGCGGCAATCGGTGCAGCCGCATGCACCCCCGCCTGAGGCACCTTCTCTGCATTGACTTTGCCCACACGTCCCTGTTCGGCGTCAAGCAGGATCAAGTCGCCTGCAGCCAATCCCTGCACGACTTGCAACGAGGCCCCGCGGCGTTCTCCGATCCGCACCTCTTGTTCCTGCGTCACCCCATCGACGACTTTCCAAGCTTTCGTTGCGCCGGCAAACTCGCTGATCGCCGAATCCGGAACGACGATGGCAAGGGCATCGGGATCGGTGACCACTTCCGCTTCGGCAAATAGGCCGGCGCGGAGCGTTTGATTTTCATTTTCAATCAAAGCTTCGAAAGTCAACGCTCGGCTCTGCTGGTCAAGCGCCGGACTGACTCGCGTGATCTTCGCTTCACGCGGCTCTGTGACCGATTCGATTTTCAGTCGCAAGCTTTGCCCTACCGCAATCGACTGCGAATAACGTTCAGGGATTTTTCCGCGGAACCGTAGCGGGTTCGTGCGAACAATCGTCGCTACCGGTTGCCCGACTGACACAAAGGTTCCTGGAGCGACTTGCCGGTTCAGCACAAACCCATCCATCGGAGCGCGAATGATCGCATCTTTCAAACGCTCGCGAGCGACTGCCAACTCGACTTGGCGGACTTGGATAAGAGCGATCTTTTCTCGAACGCCGTTCACTGCGGATGCATAACGAGCCTCGGCAACTCGTTCTGCGGCCGCCGCGACGTCGTACTCGCCTTGGGACATCGCATTCTGGCTGCGTAACGACGCGATTCGCTCGAGACTACTTTGGGTTTCCTCCCAAAGCGCCCGTTCTTGCCGCACCGGGGGCGCGTTGGCCGGATCGAGTTTCGCAACCGGATCACCTTCGAGCAGTCCTACTGATGACCGTGCCTGTAACAGTTGAGCTTCGGCTTGTTGGACCTGTAACAAAAAATCTTCTTGATCCAGTGTGACCAGCGGATCACCGAGTTTTAGTACGTCACCGACATCACCATGAACCTCGGCGACTCGCCCGGCGACCTTTGCGCCCACGATGGATTGTTCGTCCGCATACAAACTGCCTTGACTGCGAACTGTTGTTGGCCAGGAAGACAATTCGATGCCGAGAACGTCTGCGTCGAGCGTCTCGAGTGACTTTGTTTTGGCTTCGATTGTGGCTTCGTTCTTACCGCTACATCCGCAGATCACGATAGCGCTCAGCAACATCCATGACAAATTTCGAGCAGTCATAAGCGACCTGCGAAAGGGAGGGTGGGTGGCGGGTGATCCAGCGAACCATCGTGATCAGGTTCAATGTGAGCGAAAGTTGATCGGTGGGGAGACGATCGATTGGGGGGGAATCGATTATTGTATTCGCCGATCCCGAGCTTCGCTACCTCCGCCGCCATCGGTAGGGAATGCGTTTGTGGATCGCGCCGGCATCGATTTGCAACCCCTTCGCCCGAATCGCGGCAAACCCCGCTGGCGAAAGTTTGCGGACAATGCTTCACAGGCGCATTTGGAGCGATACGAATAACATGATCTAGCGCGAGCAATTCTCGCCGTCGCTGCCCAGAGAGGTGAAAGATGGTCTAATGTGATTCCCGATACCACGGCTTCATCCCCGAATATCCACAAGGATTACCGAGTCCTGCGAATACGTTTATCACTCAAATTTTAGCGAGCGGCACGGAATCCAAGGTCAAAATGACCAACCCCCTCCCTTAAAAACAATCACGAGTCAAACGATGAGTACTGAAACAAAAAAGTTCGCCGATCCCGCAGCCGTGGCATCCGGTTTCGCCGCCGATTTTGCCGATTGGTTCGCAACACAAGGCCAAGAAAAAATCACGATTGCACTCTCGGGCGGCAGCACGCCCAAACTGCTGTTTGAATTATGGGGGAATGAATACGCCGAGAAGATTGACTGGTCGCGTATCCATTTCTTCTGGGGCGACGAACGCTGCGTCGATCCCGACGACAGCGACAGTAACTATGGCGTTGCGAAAGCGTTGTTTTTGGACAAAGTTCAGATTCCCGCTGAAAATGTTCACCGCGTGCTTGGCGAAGCAGATCCTGATGAAGAGCGGCTGCGTTACGAGAACGAAATCTACGGACACGTCGATATTGATGACAACGCGGTGCCAGAATTCGATTTGATTATCTTAGGGATGGGAACTGACGGGCACACCGCTTCGATTTTCCCACACCAGAGTCAATTTTTAAAATCGCCTCAGGTTTGCGAAGTCGCAATCCATCCCGAAACGGCACAGAAACGCATCACTTTAACCGGCCCCGTGTTAAACCGAGGCAAGAAAGTCGCTTTTCTGATCACGGGCGCCGACAAAGCGGACGTATTGGCGCAAGTCATCAAAAAAGAGGGCGATTCCGACAATTTCCCCGCTTCGCATGTGGAGGCCACCGATTTGACCTTCTACCTCGACGAAGCCGTAGCGGCGAATTTGTAAACCGCTATTCTCTGCGAATCGCATGCGTGCGATTGTTCTTTGACACGAAAGCGAGACCGTCAGTGACGCGTCTCGCTTTCTAACGGGCGAATCCGATTACGACAAAACGCCTCGGCGGCTTTCTAAGTCGGCAGTGATCCAATCGGTGTCTTCCTCGTCATCCAGCAAACTTCCACTGAATACATCGTCGACAGCGGCGGAGTAGTTCTTACTGCTATTGTCTTGAACAGACTGCTCGCTTTGACCGCTGCTGCCGCGTTGGCCGAGACGATTCATTTCGTTGATGACTAACAACGCATCAAACGCGGTGACGACCTCGTTTGAATCGACGTCCAAGTAGTGGTTGTTGGCGGCCAGTAGCCGCGGCGCTTGACTCGCCTCGGCATTGGTCAATCCGCGGCTGATCGCGTTGATCACTGTCAGGGCATCCAACGCGGTGACTTTGCCGTCATTGTTGACATCATAGCGGTTCTCGCCATTGGTCAACCCTGTCAGATTTGTCGGTGCATTGGCCGAGGCGATCGGCGGGTCAAAGTTACCAAAGATGGGCAGTGCCGTTTCGTCGCCATACTGGGCAAACGTGTCGTTTCCGAGAGGCGCGGGTGAATAGGCATCAAACACGTTGGCCGGATCGTTGTCGGCTCGGTCAGAGATCCAGAAGAAGACTTCGCCTTGTTCTTTAGGCAAGATGCCTTGCCGACCCTTCACCCAGATTCCGATGTCATCGATACCGTCAAGGTTGATGTCGCCGACGATCGGTCGGTCGGTGAACCCGCTCAGCCCACCAAAACGTTTGAAGTCGTCTCGAACATCCCAGGTGAAGTCCGCAGTGCCGTCTCGGTTGGTATCAAAGATGAACTGGTTCGTGTCGTTAACGAAAACGGCCAAATCATCGTTGCCATCACCGTTAAAGTCACCGACGATCGGAAGCCCGTTGTAATTGGTCGTGATACGTTCATTGCTTTCGATTTTGTTATTACCATTGGTATCCAAATACCATGCTTGACCATCAAACAAACCGATTTCGTCGCCATCTTTAGCGGCACTAAAATCGCCGGCAACAGGGATTCCATTGACTTGGTATTGTCCCGGCATGACCGATGCGACATCTCCGACACCATCATCGTTGGTATCGATCAGGAAGCTGTAGGTGCCGTTGAAACGTCCGTAGGCGCCCAGTTTGTCGAAGCCTGAAGCAATCCCAGTGTCCTTGTCGGCAAAGTTGCCAGCGAACAAGGCGTCAGTCAACTGGCCGAACTGCATGACGAAGTCGCGATTGGTTGCATCGTTGTCTTGCCCCTCGGGGTCAAAGACATGGTTACCGTTGATATCGACGTAGACCAATCCTTGGCTGATCGTGCCAAATTCGGGGCGGCTGTCGACGGTAAAACGGGCGGCGAAGTCACCTCCGCTGATTCCGTTACCCGATGGCAGGACTGCAACCGGAGTTCCCGGAGCTTGAGCCGAAGAATCACCGTCCAGCAAGTTGCCCGCCGCGTCCGAGATCGAATCGTCTAGTGTCAACGTGTAGCGATCGTCCGCTAAAAGAGCAGCAAACTGAATTCGTACGACGACCTGTTCGGGCGTCGAACTGACAATAAATGCATTGTCGATCAGCACTTGTCCACTGTGATCGCCCACCAGTTTGTAATTGTTAACGTCCGCAGCCAGACCGGGATCGACCGCCGGCGAGCTAAGTCCCGCAGCAGCCGAGGGGCCGCCGGCAAACGTAATTAGCAATGAACCGACCGCAGGCGTGGGAGACAAGTTCGGTTTCGAGGCAAACACGGTGTTTCCGGCGGAGTAGTCGACGCCGGTGACGGTTGGTGGGGTGGTGTCCAGCAGGATATTCAGGAAGGTCGGACTGGATACGTTGCCTGCCAAATCCTCGGCGGTGCCGCCGATTTGACGTTGACCATCGAAGGTAAATCCGACATTCAAATCAGCCGTCGACGTCGCTCGATACTGTCCGCCTGGGAAGGCGTCGTCGCCGTCCAAGGGAACGGCGACGGCAAGACCAATCGCTGCGTCCGAGCCATCGATCACGTTGTTCGTGATGGTGGCCCCATCGGCGTAAAGTCGCACCAACGAATCAGCTTCGGCGGTGCCGACAAAGCCGGGCGTTCGCACGTTGGTGATCCGATCTGATGAGCTACCGATGTTGCTTTGAATCCCGCTGTCGGTGACCGCAGGATCCAATGAGATCGACGGCGCGGCGGGAGCAGTCGTGTCGATCACCAGATTCAACAAGAAGTCATGGCTAATGTTCCCCGCTCGGTCTTCGACTTCGATTTTTAAGTTGTGAACGCCATCGGCCAACGCTGGCAAAATCGTCTGGGCATTACTGCTGTTCAGCAACAGTAGGCTCGTGAACATCGCGTTCCGGCCCAGCAGGGATGTGCTGGCGTCTGCCGTAGCGTCCGCCGCTGAATCGTAAAGCAACGTCTCGGTCACCAGCGTTTGGTTACCGACGACGCCAGTTTCCGCTCGATCGTAGACTCGATACTTCAAGTAGTCCGTTAGGAACGCCCCGGCAACGGTCAAATCAGGAACAACGGCGTGCAGGTCGGCATTCGCGTCGTGCGTTGTCAGACTGACCGCTGGCGTATTGTCATTGGTGATGTTGTCGTCGTTATGGCGACCACTGTCGCTAGCCTCGTCCAAGTCGAGTAGCGGCAAATTCGGATCGAGCGTGTCGACTTCGAGTCGGATGGTTTCCGAGACCGCTTCGTTGCCTGCCCAATCTTCGATCAGGGCATACACATCGTAGACGCCGTCGGTGAGCGGTTCGGCAGTGATTTCCCAGATCCCCAGTCCATCCGTGTCCGTGGCACCTGGGATTGCAGCTTGGACATCGGTAAAGTCCGATCCGACGTTTCCGGTGCCGATCACCAACAATTCACTAAAGACCGCACCGTCGCTGTTCACCTTTTGCGCGAACAGAGTGATGATGCCGTTGGTTTCTCCGCGACCTTGGAATGCAATCTCTTGAATATTGGTGACGTTGTCGTCGTCGTACATCCCACTGTCGCTTGACGCCAGGATGTCGATCGTGGTCGTTGGCACCAACGTGTCAATCTTGACTTGCAGCAAGAAATCGGGGCTGACGTTTCCAGCGCGGTCTTCGATTTCCAATTTGAAGTTATGAACGCCATCGGGGAACGGCGTGCCTGTGGGATCGTTCAGGACTTGGCTCACCGTACGCGTCAATGTCCCCAAGGTCGTGAACCCAAACTCGGCGAACGAATCGTAGACCAGTACTTCACCGTTTCCGTCACCCACTCGCCAATACAGTCGGTAGATCACATCGTTTGGTAGTGGGTTGCCGTTTCCATTGACGGTGTCATTGCCGACCATTTCGAATTGCAGCAAGTTTTGGCCGGTGATATTGTCATCGGTACTGTGGCCGTCATCGTTGATCAAGTCCAAGTACGGCGTGTTTGGAACAACCGCATCCACGTTGATCACCAAGGCCGCGCTGGCAGCATTGACATTGCCGGCAAGGTCTTCGAGCACCACGGTCAAAGAATGAGTTCCTGTATCTAGCGGTTCCGTGGTGATTTCCCAGTTGCCTTCGGTGGTCGCAACCCCTTGCCCAACCAACTCGGTTCCCGAGAATACTCGCACTTTTGTATTGGGTTCTACCGTCGTGCCAGCGGGATTCGCCAATGCCACTGCTTGAATGTGCGTGACATCATCATTGTCGAACATCCCCGTGTCAGCGATGCTCAGTAGATCCGGAGCAGCTGCAACCACGGGGGCAGTGGTATCCACTGTAAACAAGAAGGCACCGCTGAGCGGGCTGCGTCCAACGACGCCCGCTGCATCCTGGATGCGTGTCCAAGATTGCACGAGGTAAACGTCGTCAGCCAGGGCGGTGGAAGTCGCATTCCAGAGCGTCGGGTTCGCCCCATTGACCAAATTCGCTTCCACGGTGGTAACGGTGCCCGTGGTGGTCGAAGTAAAGCTGAGGATAACTTCCGCACCCGCGACTGCGGTCCCCAAGTCGATGGGAATGTTCATCGCTGCGAAATCAGCCAGGTCATCCTGAATGACAAGCGTCGGAGTATTGTCGTTGGTGAGGTTGTCGTTGTTCAACATCCCCGAGTCGCTAGCAGAACTGAGGAACGGAGTTGCAGGGATCGGAGCGGCAAAGTTTTCGATCTCGAGGTCGTAAGTATTCTGGTCGCCATCCGCCGAGGTGACTTGGACAAAATACTTCTGTTGTGCAACAACAGGAACCACGATTTGCTGACCACCCGTGACCGCCGCGCCGGCAACAATCAGCGCACCCGTTGAATCGAACAAGTTGATCACCACATCGCCACCGTCGCCGTCCAGGGGAACACCATCGGCGGTGAAATGGGCGTTGATAATCAGTTTGCCGGTGTCATGCGCTGTGACTTGGTACCAATCATCGTTGACAACACCCGCAGCCCCACCCGATGGCATTTGAGTTGCGTGCAGCGTCGCTCGCATCACCGTGATCGCCGGTTCACTGCCAAGCACTTTGGCCGTGGCGAGCGTGTCATTGGGTTCGAACGCGTCGGGCAATACCAAATCGATGCCATCGATTTGCAATAGCTCAAATTCATCGAAGCTGATCGACTGGTTCGATTGCACCAATACGGCACCCGAATCCGCTTCGGGGCCAGGCTGGAGGATAAAGGAAGCTCCGCCAAGAATGACGTTTAGTGTATCGCCGGTGCCTTGCAGCACGCCGATGGGGCTGCCGCCGAAGACGTTGTAGTCGAGTCCGCCCGCTGGATCGGTTGTGACGTTGACGATATCGGGACCATCGCCCGCATCGATTCGGACTTGCTCGATTCCCGCAATCGTATTGGCCCCGGCGGACAAACCACCGGTGATCGTGAACGCACCGCCCGCGTGAACGGTGGAGATCGTTTCGCCCGCAGAGGTGCCGCTGACCAGAATCGTGTCTCCTCCAGCGCCACCATCGATGGTGTAATCGCCCCCACGAGCGTCGATCACGTCATCGCCGTCACCTCCGTTGATGGTGTCGTCGCCAAATCCGCCAATCAGCGTGTCGTCCCCCTCGCCCCCGTTGAAGATGAACCTCGCTGGGTTGAAGAGCCCGTTGGCGGACCCGTCGATCACGTCGTTACCACCGAGCCCATTGATTGTCAGATTGTCGCCGGACAATCCGCCAAAATTTGTCATTGTGACTAACGCAGCAAGACCAAAGATCGCTTCGCCGAGAACGCCCGATGGGATGGCACCGATGGTGATGTTTTCAGCCGCGTCGGTCGCATTGACGATCAGTGCGTTGTCGCTATCGGGTCCCCCATCGACATTGACGAAGGCCAATTCGGTTCCCAGCAACGAGTTGACGACCACTTCATCGGGCACCACACCGTCGCTGTCCCCCGTGTTGACGTTCAACTGTTCGACTTGCCCGATGTCCAACGTGAATAGACCGAGGTTGGTTCGCTCGAAGGAGACGCGGCTGCCGTTGGCACGGACGACAAAGTTATCGCCGTTGGCCGCGACGCCCGCTCCATTGACGGTCACGCTGTCAGTCCCGGTACCACCCTCTATCAAATCGCTGCCGTCACCGTTGTTCCAGATGAGCGTGTCGGAGTCGGCATCCCCAAACAGGTTGTCATTGCCGAGTCCACCGGTGATGGTGTCATTGCCAGCGCCACCGAAGATGTCATCGACTTGAGGTGTACCGACCAGCGTGTCATTTCCATCACCCCCACGAATCGTGGCCGCAACGCCCAGCGTGCTGAGGTCAATGTTGTCGTCGCCGCCGATTCCGAGAACGGAGATCACTTCCAGGCCATTGCCCAGTGTCACCTCACTGGTATCAACCGTGACCGAAGCTGCTGTCGAAGTGATCGTATCGGCATCTGCGTCACCGAGGATGTTCAATTGGTCGACCGTTCCACCGCCACCGTTGAAAGTGACCGTCGCAGCATCGGTGTAATGGAAAGCGATCCCGTTCGATCCGCTGTGATCAAACGAACCGTCATTATTGGCGTTCACGGGTGTGACGTTGAAGGTATCGTTGTCTGCGGTACCTTCGATCGTCAACGCTGCATTCGCGTCGATGTTGACCGTTTCCACGCCTGCGTACGAGACGCTGCCCAGAGCACCGGCTTCGTCAATCGTTTGGGTTGTCAGATTGAGCGTCACTGCACCCCCGGAACCGGTAAAGTTCAGCACGTCGCTGCCGCTCCCCGGATTGCCGCCTTGGACCTCGACCCCCGTTTCAATCGGATGATCGCCTGCCATGTTAAACGTGTCATCTCCGTCACGTCCGATCAGCCGCAAGAACGTGATGCCGTCCGTTGAAATTGGCAACGTTATGTCCACCGCGAAGGCTGTCTTCTGAATTTGCAGCCTGCCCGTGTTGGTCAGACTAAACAGATCGTCATTGTCAGTGCCGATGATATCCAGCCCGTCGCTCCGGCCACCGCCCGAGTTGACGAAGGCCAAGCTGCCTCCGACGTCGAGACTTTTAAACTCCACAGGCAGTAGTGGATTTCCTAGGAATGCGTCGGCAGTGATCGTGCCCGAGTCAACCTTCACGCCCGGATTGAAGGTGATTTCTGCCCCTGGACCAGGACTGGTGTAGGTCAGTGCATCGTCGCCACCCTGGCCGTTGATGATCAGATGTTCGGTGGTCGTAACCACCACTGGCACCGGCTGCGCCCCCGTGATTCGGGCACCATCAGTGGACAGTTGATCGACCACAATCGTGTCTTGCGCTGCAGTGCCATTGACCACCACGGTATCGCTTGCGGTCGGATCACCACCGGCGACGTTGATCACCCCGAGCTCATCCGGTGTGACGGGGTTGTTTAGGTTGATTTCGTCACTGCCCGCTCCGGCATCGATGTTCAAGACTTCAAAGTTGGCGAACTCAAGCGATTCGAATCCGTCGACCGTGATCAATCCGGTCAGTGCACCGGCGAATACTGGGTCCACCGGGTCGTTACTATTGGGGCCTTGCGTGTAGTTAATCGAATTGGCCGCGTTGAGAGCTTGCGGGAAACCGACGCCCAAAGGAGCCGCAGCAACATTTAAAACGTTGTTGCCACCCGCTGGAGCGATCACTTGAATCGGTTCAAGTCCAAAGAACTCGACGCGTTGGACCAATTGGTTGTTCTCTTGGAACACCGCACCGGCGTCCGCGGTTTCACCTGGATTGTAGGTGGTGTTGGTTGATGTTGTGCCGATCAATCGCAACACGTCGAAGCCGCCTGGTGCTCGGAATTCTCCGCTGGTATTACCAACCCCGTCCCCGTCGAAGACGATCTTGGCACCCACCAGACCATTGCTATTGTCCACTACCAGCGTATCGTCGTCAGCAGAACCACGGATCAAGATCAAGCCGGTTGTCGCTTTCGGCGCACTGAACACCAAAACCGAGTTGACGAAGACCTGGACATCTCCGGTTAGCCCGTTGCCATCGTTGATGATCAAGAACTCATCCGGATTGCCGTCGCCCGCATTGCCGAAGGCCAAGTTGTCGGCACTGATGACGAATCCGTTCAAATCGACTTCGACTGCACCGATATCGTCTTGGGATCCTTGTGGGCGAGCGAAGTCGCGTTGATCGACAGTCAGTGTGGTCACACCGAATCCGATGACTGGGCTACCCGCGCCGGGCAAGTGCGTCGGGGTGGGCCCGCTATTGTTCAATAGAGGCAGCAGTAACGCGTTACCGCCAAAGATGGTATTGACGGTCAAACCGGTCAGCGTGCCATCATCGGCATCGCCAATCAGGTTGAAGTCGTTGCTGTTGATCGAACCGCTGAGATTTTCTTCGATTCCACTGCCGGGGTTCTGTGCAACGATTGTGTTTTCGATCGTGACGCCACCGGTGCCTCCGGCGATGCCGCTGCCGATGCCCGTGGCTGCGTCGTTAAGCGTGACCGTGACACTGTCGGTGATGACAGTGCCGCCGTCGGTATTGAAGATACCGCCGCCATCACTGCCGGTTGCCGTATTCCCTGAGATCGTTGTGTTGGTCAGCGTGAACGTGCCGGTTCCGGAATTCCAAAGACCGCCACCTTCGACAGCGGTGTTGTCATGAATCGTGCTGCCGTCGATGGTCACCAGTCCCGCACCCGAGATGTGAATGCCGCCGCCGTTACCGGGATTATTGCCGGCGTCGTTATTGCGGATCACCGAATCGGTGATGTCGATGCCAGTACCCGCGTTGTCCTCGATGCCACCGCCGGCGCGAGTCGACGTGTTGCCATCGATTAAAGAGTTGTTGATGGTGATTGAGCCGCCCACATTCTGGATCCCGCCGCCGCTTCCGAGGGTGCCATCTGCAAGGTTGCCGCTGATCGTCACATTGTCGATATCAACATTTCCGCCGTTATTGAAGATCCCGCCGCCGCCTTGATCGCTTCCGTCACCACTGGCGAGGTTGCCATCGATCAGCGTCCTATCGATGATCATCGTGCCGCCGCCGTTCCACAGTCCGCCGCCTTCTTCGGCAGCGGTGTTGCCGATGACCGTGCCGCCAAAGATGTTCACATCACCCGTTCCCGTGACATGCAGACCGCCACCGTTGCCCGGCGCGGTCATGCCGGTGGCGGAGTTCAGATCCAAGTTGACATTCAACAGCGTGACTCCGAGTCCTGAGCCGGAGTTGTCTTCGATACCACCGCCTGCACGATTGGCCAAATTGAATGCCAACGCGCTGTTGTCGACGGAGAGTGTTCCGCCCACGTCGTTAAGAATTCCGCCGCCGCTGCCAGCCAAACCGTTGGCGACGTTTCCAATGATCAATGCGTTACCGGTCACGTTGACGATGCCGCCGTCGTTGAAGATCCCGCCACCGCCTTGATCGCTTCCGTCACCACTGGCAGTGTTCCCATCGATCGTGGTGCCATTGATCGTCATCGTGCCGCCGTCGTTCCACAGTCCGCCACCTTCTTCGGCAGCTGAGTTGCCACTGACCGTGCCGCCAAGAATGTTTACATTACCAGGTCCGCTGACATGCAGCCCGCCACCGTTACCCGGTGCACTGCCGGTCCCGAGCGCAAGATTGTCGTTCAGTTGCGTGTTTTGCAAGTCGACGAATCCGCCAACATCCGAGTTGTCTTCGATCCCGCCACCGGCCCGGTTGGCGACGTTGCCACTGATCGTGGCACCGATGGAAATCAGGACGCCGTTGGTGTTGTTCAAGATCCCGCCGCCGCTCCCCGCGAGCCCATCGGCAACGTTATTGGTAATGGTGATGGAGGATACCGGAAGCAGGCCACCGAGCTGAACGAATCCGCCTTCGTTAAAAATACCGCCGCCGCCCTCGTCTGCCGCGTCACCGCTGGCCGTGTTGCCATCGATCGTGGTACCGTCGATGGTCATCGTGCCACCGCCGTTCCACAAACCGCCACCCTCCAACGCAGCGCTGTTGCCGCTGACCGTTCCGCCAAGGATGTTCGTGTCAACGGTGCCGGAAATATGCATGCCTCCACCGTTACCGGGTGCGCCGACGGCTTGATTGTTGGTCAGGGTGACGTTGGTTAACGAGGTCGTGCCACTCATCCCCGAGATTTCGATACCGCCGCCAGCACGATTGGCACTGTTGCCGCTGATCGTTGAGCTATCTACGGTCAGGATACCGCTGCTAAAGATACCGCCACCACTTCCGCTACCGGTTGTGGCCACGTTGTTCGTAATCATCGAACCATTGACCACGTCTAAAAATCCGCCCCCGCGATTGAAAACACCACCACCCCCTTGCGTCGGCGCCGTTCCGCCGGTCGCCGTGTTACCGGTGACGGTCACGCCATCCAAGGTGGCAGAGGTCCCGAAAATGCTGGTAGCGTTGTCGATCAAAATTCCGCCACCAATGAGGGCGGTGTTGTTCGAGATCATACCACCAGTCACACTGAGAATCTCGGTTTCGGTGACCCACAACCCGCGACCACTGTTCGCCGTGTCTAGGTTGACCGCATTGAGCTGGACAGTGTCAAAATCAAATCCACCATTGACGATCAAGGAAGCAGCATAGTCGGCATCCAGTGTCGTGACATTCAACAGGTCGCCCGCGTTGCCGAGATTAACCGTCAACGAATTGGTCGGGTTGGGAATGACCGTATTTTCAAACGTCGCGCCGTTATCGATAATTTCGATGAAGCCCGTCGCGGCACTGTTCTGCAATGTCGCGTCGTTAGAAATGGCCAACGGTAGATTCAAGGTCGTGTTGGCCGCGTTTCCGGCGTTGATCGGTTCCAAACCGGTGTAGGTGATCACCGCGCCGTCAAGATCAATGTTGCCGTTATTGCCTTCGCCCGGCGTGGTCGTGGTGTAATTTAAAATCTGGTCGTTAAACGAGCCAAGAATGGTTAAGGAGTCACCATCCGCAGTTGCTTGCGTTCCACCCACGAACGACAACCCCGGGATCGGTCCATTGCTGAGGTCAACGGTCAACGAGTCGTCACCAGCGCCACCGACGACCGTCACCGAGTTCAGAAACGTCGTATCAAAAGGTGACACTCCATACGGGGCAATGTTAGCCGGCGCACCACCGATCGTGACCTCCAATTGACCAGCCCCGTTAAGCCCGATCGTAAAGTCGTCGTCCCCGCCGGTACCCCCAATGATAAGATCCTGCGCAAAGACATTGACGTTCGCTTCCCAGCCAGAGAAAACGACACTGCCATCGGTAATGAACTCAAACGTCAATTCATTGTTCGTGCCCGTTATGGTACCAGGGGGATCCTCGTTGCCAAAAACAGAGGCCCCTTGAAAAGTCCCAATCAACGGTGTGGTGGTATCGCTGCCATCAAAGATACGCAGTAAATCAAGGTTGAATCCCTCCGTTTCAAACGATGTGAAGTCGACCTGCAAAACGCTGCCGGGTCCGCTATTAAGTGTGAGGACGCCGTTCTCGTTATCTAAGTAGTCTGCTCCAATGTTACCACTGTCGAAGTACTGGTCGCCGCTTACGACATTTGCGCTGACGGTGCCTGTGGTGGGTTGAAGCACGACAGCGAGCAACCGACGATCTTCCAACGACTCGATGCGTGGTCTGCGCGACATCAAGTGGGTGAGACGACGGCGTTTGGAGTCGCGAGTCCTGCGGACTTGTTGACGATCTCTACCTGCTAACTTGCCAAACATCATGACATCTCCCGCTCGTGTTGCTAATCAATGAAGTTGCGTGACGGAGAGTCCGCCAGATCCACCGCTATAGGGCTGTGCGGCGGACACCTGAAAAACATCTTAAAGGCTGCGCAATCAACAAGATAGGAAGATTAGGGGGGTGATGAGTACTTTTTTATGGAATCTTTTTGATCCTCAGTTGACAAATCGAGCTGTCGATGCCTCACATTTGATCAAATTGACCACAGGCGATTCCTCCTACGAGAACGAGGTTCGTAGGTGCGGAAAGGAGTGGCCTCGGATGATTGGGATTGCGCTACGAGACAGAGGGATAGCACGTCAAAACGCAGATGAAATTGGACTTTAATTGGCTGCAGAACCGACGAGACCACCGCTGGAGATGTACCGACAAACGGAGGCATCAGGCATACAAAGTCGTCCCAATACACACAAAAAAACGCGTGCCGAATTTTGATTCGGCACGCGTTCTTTGGTTTGAACGTTTCGGTTGGATTCTAACTTAGAATCGCCATTCGGCTCGGGCGGTCAGGCCGCTAAAGGTCATTGTTTCGCCAGCATCAGTCAGCTGGCCGTCGCGGACTGAGTTGATGTAACTGCGTGTCGTGACCGATTCGTACCATGCACTCATCAGGAAACCGCTCGATAGCACGAGATGGCGTTTCTTGCCCATCCAGCGAACACCAAGTTCCGCGTCGAGCGTTGGGGTGGCATGGAAGTCTTCGTAACGATTCGAGATCACGCCGCCACCAAATTGGTTGCGTTGGTCGTACGTTGCGTTCCATTCACCGGCCATCAAGCTGGCCAAGGTCTTGCCGTAAAGCATCAATCCGGTGTTGCAGCTGTAGGTCTCGAAATCCAACCCGCCGCTGATGCCGAAGCCGTCGAAATCAATGTCGGTGGCGACGTTGGTAAGGCCAGTTGCGACCGATACGGTTTGATCCGCACGGAATTGTTGTTCGATGTTTCCGTAGCGAACCCCTGCTAACCAATTCACTGCGATCGAGTCGGTTTGTTTCCAAAGGTGGCGATAGTTCAAATCGACCGTTTGAAAGTTCATGTCCTGCGAAGCAAATGCTTCAAGACTGCTGTTGCCCGACGTCGCGACGCTCGGGTGAGTCACGTTGGAGGCGAGCACATTGTTCTGTTGAGCTTCGATCGAACTTTGCGAACTGCCGTCCCAACGAGCGTAGGAGAGTTGGATGCTGCTGCACTGAGACAACCCAATGCTGCCTCCGACACGGAAGCCTGCTTCGGCATCCAAACCGACGATACCGAGTGGTCCGGTTGGTGAGGCAACAGCGGGATCGGGATCGGTTTGCTCGGTCGCGTAAATCAGGTCGGTGCTGCCAGGACGCAGCCACAGAAATTCGCCGAACAAGCTGGTTCGATGTGCCCACCATGGTGAAGTGTGGCAGTCGCTTTGTTGCTTCAGTTCGTGAAGCTTCGCAAAAATGCCATCGCCGTGATCACGTTTGCAACCGCATTGGCCCGCGGGTGAGTCGCATGAACTGCAATGCCGCGATTGCCGTGGCATCGCGTGCGGCGAATACTCCGAGTCGTTGTAAACCGGTTCTTCATAGACGGGGGCGTCGTATTCGGGCGCCAGATAATTGGGATCCCCAGCGACATGACCTTGCCATTGACCCTCGGACCCCCGCTCAAGCTGATTCGCAAAACTGGGACTGACCCCATCCAAAGCGGTTGCAGCAGTGAGAGGAAGTGCAGCGACCAAGGCTGTCAACGCACGTACGGCTTGAGTGCCAATCCAATTTCGTTTCATTTCGCTCGTTCCTGTGTTTCATTATCCAGCCGGATGAATTCCGGTGAGGGGGGGAGAAACAGCATGTTCCGCCAAGCGGGTTAACACTCCCCTCGCAGGTAGAGGTATCGGAACTCGCACCACCCGACTTGTGGGAATAACCGACACAGCCGGACTTTTGCCCCAGACTTCCCAGTTTAACGGCGTCCCCATTGCGAGCGGGTTGCATAAAACAGCGTAAAACACAGGGGAAAGCCGTCGTTCCGCGTTAATGGCGTCTACTTTGCCGCTCGCAGCAATGCCATCAAATCCGACAGCTCTTGATTCGTAAGCTGGTCGGCCAACCCGGCCGGCATGATCGAAATTTCACTCGCTTCGCTCAGTTCGATGTCGCGGTGGTCGACCCGGACAATTCGGTCGGCGGTGAGTTGCAGTTCCAATCCCTCGCTCGTCCGCGCGGCGACCAAACCGTTGAAGACTTGGCCATCGCTCGTCAAGATGCGCAACCCCTGATAGCTCTGCTCTTGCCGAGCACTTGGGAATAGGATCGCCTCCATCAACGCTTCGGCGGTGCGACTCGCTCCGATACGCGTCAGTTCAGGACCGATGTTCGCGCCGACATAGCCGATGCGATGACAACCACTGCAGGCCGCTTTACTGCTGCGAAACACTTGCAGCCCGCGCACCGGATCGCCAGGCTGCAGTTGCGATAAACGGGATTCGACCGAAGCTTGGATATCCGCGTCGGGTCGCTGCAATTCGGCTTCGGTCTGAATGGCCAATGTCTTGAGATCGTCGGATGATTGACGATACAAATTGGATAGAAACCCTTGCGGCAAAGTGCGCGAGACGCGGAGCGTAGCGAGTTGCGTCAACATTGCCTTCTCGATTGTCTTGTCGCCCGAGCGGTGCACGGCTTCAATCGTGGTCGTCAACCGTTGTGATGGAATTTCGGCTAGCGAATCGACCAATCGATTCGCGGCGGTTAGCTTCACCCGCTGTAGTACCTTGGATGCAAGCGGCGCAAGCGTTTCATCGTCACCCAAGAACGCAGTCACCACTTCTTGTTCGATCTCGCTGTTTCCCAAAACGCTGCCGACGGGCAGCGATGCAAGCAGTTCAAATCGATGCTGAGGCGACGATGCTTTGATTGCGTTCGTCCGCAGGACGTTCGTAAGTGTAACGGAATCATCATTCTCTATTTTCGTCTGGCGTAGGTTTTCCGCCAATCTGCGTTGCAGCGGCGGTTCGGCAGTATCGAGCCACAACACCAATCCGTCGACCCAAACCGATGGCATCACGCCAGCGTTAAAGTCGTGGAGGTGGTTGGCCAAGAACGTTTGTTTCACCTCGTTGAACGTGCTGGCATTGTGGACCCACTTTGCGATCTGTTGTTGGACAACGTCTTGATGTTTCCATCCCGCGACCAGTAGTGCGAGCGAGTCGGGTTCTACGGAGTCTTGAGTTCCAAGTTTAGAGAACCATTGGTCAAGACGTTCGCTCGCCTGTGGTGCCCATTCGGGATGCTTGGCCATGATTTCTGCGGCGGTGTGCCGCAAACTGGGATCGTTACTGCGGAGTGCGGTGAACCAAACTGATATCGGAACGTCGTCGCAGCGGTCGACCCGATCAAGTACTAACATCACGGCACGTTGTTGAGGCTCGGATTGCGCAGTGGCTAAAAGGTCGACGTCGCTGTTGCGTGCGATTTCGATTAATGCGTAAAGCAGCGAATGTTCGAGATGCCGATCTTGTTGCGAGTGATCGATTGCGTCCAGTAACGCTTTGGCGCTTTCGGGCGAACCCATTCGGCCAATTGCTTCCGCACTCCTACGCCGGACATGCAGATCCTCATGACCGAGCAAACGCAATAGTTCGTTGAGCGATTTCGCATCTCGGTGCAGTGAAACCGCATGACACGCGGCTTTCAGGATCGACGCGTCCGGTTGCGAGAGTTGCTTACGGATGACCGCCATTGATTCCGGTGTCTCGAGGTGAGAAATCGCCCACAACGCGGCGATCCGATCCTGCAGCGAGCGGTCCGAGCTATTCAGGACCGATTCGAGTGATGGGATAATGGAGTCGTCAGCGTGTGCAAGCTGTAGACTCGCTTGGCGTCGGATCCAAGACCGCCGATCATACAGCGATTCCACTCCGTGATTGTTACCCGTCTGTGATTCACGCGTTTGCGAGGTGCACTGTCCTTGATCGGATTCAGCATTCAGCTTTGAAATGCGATAGATGCCACCGGCGGCCGTGGCTTGATCGATCCGCGATGTGGGGCAACACAGGTCGTACCAGCCACCGGTATCGATCACCAGCAAGCTGCCATCGGCATCTTCGAGCACATCGGTGGGATGGAAATCGACTCGATCGGCGACGACCAAATCGTGATCGACGCTTTGATAACTGCCCCCTTTGGGGATCAGCTGATGCGCCGTGACCTTTTGTAAATTAAACAGTGCGGCAACAAGCACTCGGGAATCGGAGTGTTGCTCGGTAGCAACCAAATGATTCGAGTGCAAACAGGCGAGTCCACTCGGAGCGGCGGGGCCAAGCTGAGTCATGATCGGCATCAACGCTCCGGTGCGTGGGTGACCGTCGAGCACGGCATTTTCCTTGCCATAGACACCTCCGTAAACCGCATGGGCGATGCCATCGCGAAGTCCATTGCCGGGATGCTGCAAAAACGTGCTGGTGAAAAACGCTTCTCCCTCGGGTGTAAACGCCACTTCGACCGGGTTATCCATCCCGCCGGTGATCACTTGTTCGACATCGCCGCCACTGAGTTTCCGGCGATAGATATGGGCCGCCGACGATTCGATGGTGCGTCCATCCAGCAGCGAGTGTGATTGTTTTGCAAACGCACCCTTACACCAATAGACCCATCCATCGGGACCGATGTACGGTCCATGCAGGTCGTTGGCGCAACCGGTGATCGTTTGCCCGTCGAACCAAACTTCGCGTTTTTCACAGACACCATCCTCGTCCGCGTCCGTCAATTTCCAAATCACGGGCGGGGCCGCAACCAGGATATCGTTGCCCACACACAGTACGCCTTCGGGAAAACTGAGCTTGTCCGCTGCAACGATCCGCTGGTCGAATATGCCGTCATGATCGACATCTACCAACCGAATAATTTTGTGCAGTTTTTTTTCATTGTGTTCGATGATCGGTTTGCTGGCGCCACCGGACTCGGCCACCACCAAACGGCCTTGATTGTCCCAGTCGGCGACGATCGGCCATTTGACCAGCGACTCGCCTGCGACTTTTTCGATCCGCAGACCGTCAGCCAATGTGAATTGAATTCCGTCTATGATCGCGACGTTGTCAACATTTTGCTGTCCGAGTAGCGGAGTGGATGTGACACTCAGAAACAGAAACGCATAAACAAATCGCGACCAAGCTTGGGTATTGAGCATGTTGTTGCAGTGGAGTGGCGCTGCGGCGGGATTGGGGGGTGAGGACCGTGTCGCACGGCCAAAGTCACAATATTCGTGACTCTCGTTAGCTTACCAGTTACCAGCACGACAGTGTTGTTCCGCCACAGGAACCGCGAAAACACTACTGCTAACGCATGTGCAGTAGCGTGCGAACCGCCGGGACTTTTGCGGCCGCTCGGCGAGCAAGCGAGCGGACAGGATCGGCCCATTGCGATCGCAGGAATCGATAGCGTGATCGTTGCAGTGTTTGGTTCAGCACATACCGTGTGTGATTCAGATCGACGCAGCCTTCACCGACCATCGTCTCGGCCGTCGCCAATCGACTCTTGTAACTTTCGAGTCCTTTGCCAAAGTCCACTCGCTGCACGTCTCCATAGGCTCCTGTCTCCGCCGCCATCAACATGCTGACGAGGCCGGGGGAGTAACGTGCAGAATCAAAGTCGTATGTGTTGACCAGGAAGTGGGAAACGGTTGTGGATCGCAAACAGTAATGCAAGGCGACGGGTTTGTCGGCTGCCTTCAAGTAGACAATTTCGCCACGAAAACGATCGTCGGTCTGCTGCATCCAAAGCCTCAGCAGCTCGCGGACCCACGGTTCGCGGAAAGGATGTTTACGATGCTGGGCTTCGTATTGATCGCACTTCCATTGCAGTAACGGTTCCAACAGGTCGCTTTCGCATTGTTGTTTGCCCGCGGTCAGTGCCCCGAAGGCTTTGGTCATCCGGTTTTGGCCCGTGCGGACCGTCTTCTTTAAGTTGGCACTTCGATCATAGACCTTGTCGATATAGGCCTGGTGGCCTTTGGAAAAATCCATTTGTGGCGATGACCAAACAGCCCAGCAGTTCGATTCGAGGGGTTGCTTCACGGGAAAGACATGATCGAATTCCCAACGCACCAACTGTGCGGCGTGCAGCAGCGCCGTGGGATCGATCGACGTCCCTTCGCGATAGATGATCCCTTGATAATCCGCTAATGTCCGCCCTACAGCGCCCGCGACATTGCCATGCAGTCGCTCGAAGGGGAAGACCGCGTTCAAGCGTTTGCCATCGGCCAGAAACGCAACCTCGACATTCGGTAGCACTCGAGCGACCGTCTGGACATAAGTGGGGGTGAAATAGGGACTTTCAAATTCAGGCGTGTTGTCCAGCAATTCCCACCACTGGGAAATGCGTTTCGCATCCAATTGATCGACCGATTGAACCTGCCATTGCCTCACAACACATTCCCCAATAAGAGAACCACGCCTTTGTTGCCGCATGCCTCATGTGGCCATGGGCGGACGGTCCATTGTGGGGTCGGCGAAATGGCTTTGGCAAGTGGATAATTCCCAAAAAGGGCGCGCTCATGAAAAACACGCGTGTGGGTGCACTGGTGATGTCTTGTTCACTGATGGGCTGTCTACAGAGCATCAGGGGTTAAACTCGATGCGTGAAAATCGCTTTATCTGACGTGATTGCCGCCGCGTTTCTGAAGTACAATCGGAGCACTCGCCTGCACGGCTATATCCGCGCTGAAGACTTCGGTCTTTGAATCCTCGCCCTCCAACCTGAGCCGCCTTTCCATGAATCGTCTCTATTTCTTGTCTCTCATTTCGTTGTCCCTTTTCACTGCCACGGTCGTGGCCGAGGCCGCGGAAAAACAGATCGGGGTCGGCGCCAAACCTATCGACGGTGCCGAGATGATCATTGACGGGTCGCGTGAGATGCTGGACCAGAAATGGCAATATTGGGAAGGGCCACGGTTTGCTTCGGCGATGCCAATCAAATGGAAGATTGTCGACGACCCGGTCGATGGCGGCACCAGTTTGATGACCGATGACCGCGCCGCTGATGGTGGCAAGTACGGTGCCGCTGACATCGTCACAAAGAAACCGTATCGCGATTTCCGCTTGCACATCGAGTTTTTAATCATGAAGCCGGGCGGAAACAGCGGCGTCTATCTGCAGAACCGCTTTGAAATTCAGGTTCTCGATGGCGACAAAACCAAACACGGCATGGCAGCGGTGATCAATGAAACCGAATCGCCTTATCACGCCTATAACGGCGTCGGCAAATGGAACGCCTATGACATCACCTTCCGTGCTGCCCGCTTCGAGGACGGCAAAATGATTGAAAAGCCGATGGTGACGATGTATTTCAATGGCGAGAAAGTGCATACCAACCAAGTGATCAACAAAGTTTGGGGCGGGCCGAACTCGGGCGTCGATGGTGGCAACGATGGTGGTCGTGGTATTACCGACACGCCACAGGGACTGAAACTACAATGCGAAGGTCACGACGTGCGTTACCGTAACACTTGGATCAAAGAGTTGAACCTCGAGCAAGCCAGCACCGACTTCTAGATTCAGGTTCGAATTCAGCAGGTCGCTCGGTATAGACCGAGGATCCGTCGATCCTTTTGTAAGCGAACGGCGTGAGCCCAATGCCATCTACTTTTGGCACTATGCGAGTGGTTCTAGTAGCGGAGCGGCGCAAGCCGCCCGGTAAATTTCGAACGCTTTACTCGCTGCAACCGGGCGGCTTGCGCCGCACCGCTAAAAAATGCATTCATCGTGGATCCAAAGTCTTGCCGACTTCCGCTACGGCTACGGCAAAAAAATAGTTACCGACCGACCTAACTCGCGCTTTCTTGCATGTCGGATTCGACCACCGATTGGGCAAAACTTTGGTAGGCATCGCCGACCTGTTGTGCCATCGGATCGGGCCAGGCATGAAAACGATCTTCGCTCAACGCGTCAAAGATTGCGTTGGCGACGGATGATGGCGGCGCGGCTCCTTCGGTGAACCCGGCATGATCCGCCATGTCCGTTGCGATCGGACCGGGATGGACACTGACCACCTGAGTCCCTTGGTCCGCCAACGTGTCACGAAGCGCCTGGGTGATCGAGTAACTCGCAGCCTTGGATGCTGAATAGGTCGCGACATTGGCAAACGTCTTGACCGAGACGACGCTGTTTAGTTGAACCAATGCCCCGCCGCCATTAGCGGCCAGTACCGGTGCAAACGCCTTCGCAGTGCGAATCAGTCCGTAAACGTTGACGCTCATTTCGAATTGGATTGAATCGAGGGTATCGTCGTCGATCGGGCCGGATGTCTTTAGAACGCCTGCGTTATTGACGACCAGATCGACGTCGCTGGCGGTTTTCGCAGCAGCCTGGATCGTGCTTGGATCTTCCAAGTCGAATTGAACGGGAACGACGCGGTCACCAAATTCGCTAACCAGCGAATCGGCCGAGTCTAATTTTCGCACCGCTGCGTAGACCTTTTTAGCTCCGCGACGCAATGCTTCCTCGACGATCGCTCGGCCGATTCCGCGGTTGGCACCGGTCACGAACGCGGTCTTGTTTTTAACATCAAATGACATTTGGCTTATGCTCCAGTTTGAATTTTTGATTTCGTAACGCGTTCACCGCTACACCGTGAACGCTCTGTAGGGACTACTCGCTACACAGGTAGCCTCTTACTCGGTTTTGAAAACCTTTCCACAGAGACTTTAATACTTGGTCAAGTCAATTGAGCACCAAGCACATCCGGGATCGACGGAGAAGCTGTGTCACGCTCTGATTCGGCCGCGGCAGCTGTCTCGGCGACACCGGTCCGCTGGATAGCAAATGCCATGCTCAAAACGACGGGTACCAAAAACATGGTAAAGACCGTCGATACCACCAAGCCGCCGGTAATCACCGCCCCGAGCCCGCGATACAACTCGCTGCCAGGCCCGGTCAAGAACACAAGCGGCAACATCCCACCGACACTGGTCAATGTGCTCATCAAAATTGGACGCACGCGGCTGACGACCGACTCGACAATCGCATCATTGGGGTCGGTGCTGACCGCGTTGCCATCTTCGTCTTTCCCCGTTCTCAAAAAGTTGAGGGCTTGATAAACGATTAAGATCGCATTGTTGACCACGACGCCTGCCAAGATCACGAACCCCAGGATCGTCAGCACGTCCATGTTTTGAACCGGCAGATAACGATCGCTCAGCGTCCACTGGTGAACCAACGCCAGCCCGATGAATCCGCCGAGTGTTGCCAATGGAACGCTGATCATGATCACCAGCGGGTATGACCAACTTTGAAACAGCACCACCATCAACAGATAAACAATCGCAAACGCCAGAAAGATCGAACTAGAAATCGTTCCCACGAACGACCCGTCACCAATCAAGGCCGTTTTGATTTCGGCAAGCGAACCAGCGGATCCCGCGAAGCGAACATCGACGGTACCTGGAATTGCCTTGGATTCGCGAAGCGCGGCAACTTTCTCGTTCAATTGGTCGATCACCGTGGCCAACGGCACGTTGTCTGGCGGAGTCAACTCGAGTGTGACGGCGCGTTGACGATCGACGTGACGAATTTGGTCCTGCACGCGGACCCGATCGACTTTGGCGATGTTCTGCAAATCGACTACACCATCACGGCGAGTGGCAACCGGAGCGTTGCGAAGACCTTCGACGGGCGAATTCCCCAACGCTGCTTCGGTGATGATTTTCAGATCCTTCAGTTCACCGCCGCGTTCAAAGCGACGCGGGATCAGAATGCCGTCGCCGGACGCCTGCGTCGCCAGCCCGACGTCCTGGCGCGTTAGACCGGCGTCCTGCAGCCGTTCATCGTCGGGTTCAACCCGAATCTCGGGCGTCGGCAATAAGAAATTCGATGGCGTTGGATTGGTGCTCATGGTTCCGTAGTCTGCCACCAATTGCCCCATCAACGCGCCGGCCGAATCGACCACCTCCTCGAGCGAATCGCCGACGACATCGATCTTGATCGCCGCTCCCGTGGTTCCTCCGGTGCGGAACAATGGGAACTGAAACGTGAAGTATCGTGTATCCGGCGCGGCGCCCGCGATCAACGCACTCTCGACTAAGGGAATCGCGTCGACCGTGGTCGCGGCATCCACGGGGATCGCTCCTTGAAAGATCCGGCCTTCGCGAGCGACGAGGAAGTAGTGGTCCAGTAGCGGGCTGATCACCGTCTCGGATGATTCTGGACTGATCGGTAGCTCGACTCGATTATCAATCATCGGATTTTCGCTCCCACGACGGACCTCCTCCATGGCAAACCGATCTCCAGCGGCTTCCCATGAGGCACGGATATGGGGTTCGATACGACTTCCGATCTCGAACAATTGGTCGATACTATAGCCGGGGGGCGGCACCAAAACGCTAAAGACGAGGTTGCGGTTTCCCTTTGGCAAATAGTCCAGTGGCGGCAATAACATCACGATGCCCACCACGGTCGCGGCGGCAAACAGACTTGCCGTGGCGATCCGGCGAACCCAACCTGACACCAACCAGCGAACGATCTCGCCAATCATGGTCGGCAGATTGGTCAGCCGCACAAACGTTTCGTAGATTGCCCATAACCATCGGGCAAGTCTCGAGCGTGGTCGGAGCGGACTAGAATCATTCGGAACGGATTTTGATTCGTTCGATTGGTCTGCAAGTGGTTTGAGTAATACACCCGCTGCGGCTGGAATCACCGTCAGTGATACAATCAAGCTCAATCCAACCGCGGCCATGATCGCGAGCGCTATGTCGCGGAACAGTTGACCGGCTTGCTCTTGGATCAACAATACAGGCAAAAACACGACCAATGTCGTTAACGTGGATGCCAAAACGGCACCGGCGACCTCTTGGGTTCCCAAAAGTGCGGCTTGTTTGGGGGAATGGCCTTTTTGCAAATAGCGAAAGATGTTTTCGATCACGACGATTGCGTTGTCGACCACCATACCAACCGCAAACGCCATCCCCGCCAGCGAAATTATGTTCACGCTACGACCGAGTGCCAGCAAGATCACCACGGTACCGATCGTGGAAAGCGGGATCGCGATTGCAATGATGCCGACCGAGCGAACGCTGCGAAGAAACAATAGCAAAGCGACGACCGCTAATGCGGCGCCGGACAAAATGTTCTGTTGGACCAGTGCCAATGCATCTTTGACGTAGTTCGATGAATCCCACGTTTGCACGAGTTCTAGTTTAGTGCCGGGGGCCAACTCACCCGCGGTTTGTAAGATATGAGCTTGTTGGCTAAGCAGCCCGCCTTCGGAATTCATGCGAGCAATCTCCGCTTGGATCTCGCTCATTGTGTCCAACAAGTTTCCGCCGGATTCCAATTGAAAGTTAAAGAACGGCATCAGCGTCCCGCGAGCCCGCACCCAGCTGTCGAGTTCCTTGTATCCGGCTCGCACCTGAGCGACATCTCGAACGTAGATCGGACCTTCTTCATCGCGGCGAACCACCAAGTCCGAGACCGACGATGCATCCGCAAAGCGACCGATCGTGCGAACACGAAGGTCGTTCTTTCCATCGGTGATCTTTCCGGCCGAAAAGTTCGCATTGTTGACTTCCAACGCGGCGACAAAGTCCGAGTACGTCAAACCGCGAGCGGCCAAGGCGTACGGATCCACGATGACTTGAATTTCCGATTCGCGCGCCCCCACCATCCCGACTTGCGAGATCCCTGGAATCCGCTCGAAAACGGGCCGCATGCGGCGATCCATAAAGTCATACAGTGTCGTTGAGTCAAAGTTTGGATCCGTGCTGCTGAAACCGACCCAGGCGATGTAGTCAACACTTTCGGGATCGATCGCTTCAATCTCGGGCTCGTCGACTCCGACCGGGTACTGCGGCACTTCGCTCAATTTTTGGTCGACTTCGGACATTGCTTGGTTGATGTCGGTTCCGGTACGGAATTGTAATCGAACCAATCCACGACCACTGCGAGCGATGCTGGTCATCGAAACCAGATTGCTGATGTCGCCAAGGTATTTTTCCTGTTGCTCCATCACGTCGCTTTCGATCTCTTCGGCCGACGCGTTCTCCCAAGCCGTGGCGACCGAGATCACCACCGAATCGATCTCCGGCGCCATTCGAACCGGCACATTGCGTAGTGCAACCATCCCGGCGATCAGCGAAAGGATCACGCCGACGGTAACGGTGATCGGTTGCGAAACCGAAGCTTTGACGAAGTTCATGATCAATTTCCCAAACAGGCGAGTTCTAAAAAAAGCCACGCGATTCCATTCGCGTGGCCGGAGGGTTTCGTTATGGCGCCGCTACACACGCCGTCTACATCGTTGGATACTCGCGTGGGGCCGGAAGTCTTACACCGATTGGAATAAATATGGCCTCGTTTAAAGCGACATGGGATAGAACTGGCAAACGGGACCGCAAGTGCCAACCATTCACGCTCTGGCGAGCGTTGCTACTAAACGCGAAACGTCGAACGAATCCAGCAATGTGTGGTGCTAAGGCAAGACAAGAGCCCTGCCGGAGACCAAAAAATGTCCGATAAAAGTCTTGGCGACTTTCGCTACTTGCGTTTCACATTCACAAAACCATCATTTCCGGCCGGGGTGTTAATGATTGCCACGTTTTGGCCAGGAAGTAGACGCTCGTTGCCTTCAACGATCACGCAGTCTCCTTCGTGCAGCTGAGCGGATCGAATTGCCACACGGTCGGGCAATTCGAACAGAATGTCGATCGGAACTCGCTCCGCTTGGCTCTCCGCAACCCCTTTGCTGACTCGGTAGACAAACGGTTGATTCCCGCTGCGATTGACGGCATTTTTATGAACCGTCTCGGTTTGCACTTCGTTGGTCGTGGCGATCCAGCCGTCGACGGACATGCCGGCGGACAGCAATCCATCGGGATTGTCCAGCGTGACCACAAAGCTAAGCGTTCGCACGCGAGGATTGACGTCCGCGACTCGCCGCGTCGACAAGACATTGCTTTCCTGGTCGGTGGCGCGAGCTCGGACGCTGACGGATGCGCCAAACTGGTCCACCGCTTGAACGAATCGTTCGGGAACCTCTAACCACGCTTCGATCGGCCCCGTCGAGACAATCGTCAATAAGGGATCGCCCGCTTGCACCCAATCGCCGGGTTCAATTTGCCGCTGCACGACCGAGGCATCGTAGGGAGCTCGGATCACGGTGTCATCCAATCGCACCTGGATCAAGCGAATCGATTGTTCGATACGATCGATTCTGCTGGTGGTGGAATCGATGGTCGCCTTGGCGATGTCATAGGCCGCTTGGAACGCGTCGAGTTCTTGTTGCCCGATCGCGTTTTGATGGATCAATTTCTGAGCACGCGTCAGATCCGCTTTGGCCTGCGTCAATCGGGCTTTCGCACTGGCCAAATCCGCGATCGCGATCGCTTTTTCTGCCACCGCCTCGCCGTGTTGGGCTTGCAATCGCCGTGAGTCGACTCGAGCGACAATGTCGCCTTTTCGAATCAGCTCGCCCTCGCGCGGTTTCAGCTCGAGCAATTGCCCCGACTCAATCGCGGCGACGTTCCCCCGAGCGACGGGACGCAGCGATCCAGTCACCGCGTGTCGCTGCTGAACCGTCTGCCGCTGGACCGATTCGACTCGGACCGGTACCTGCGCCGTCGCCAGCGAAGCCGATACGGTGAGTACAAATGCGGCAAGGACCGCAATTCGCTGTGAAATAGGGAAGGATTTATCGAACATTGGTGGATCTCCATCGCTGCATTGATTCTTATGACGAAGGAAATACTCTCGCTTTTTCGTGGCCTTACACCGATTCGCGATGTTTTTTTCTTGAGTTTTTGGCTTTTGTTGAGGCCGCGTGTAAGAGAGACGCTTTCAGCGAGTATTCACCGGTGTGATCCGACGCGGTGCCCACGTTCGCGACAACGGCTATAATCAGGTGGTCGTTCAGTGTGTTACGATCGAACAAGGCCGCGCAGGATACTAATTTGACCGATTCACCGATCACCCGAGCAACGCTGCTGCTGCGATTGCGTGACGGAGCGGATAACGAGGCTTGGTCCGAGTTTCTTCGAGACTATGGTCCGATGCTATATCGTTTCGCTCGCAGCCGTGGATTGCAGGACGCCGATGCGGCTGACATCGTGCAAGATGTCGTCCGCCGGGTCGGGGCTGCGATTTCGCGTTTGGATTACGCGAAAGAAAAAGGTGGTTTTCGCGCCTGGTTGTTCACGATCACTCGGAATCGACTTTATACCTATTTTGAAAAACGCAAACGTGTTGGTCCTACCGCCAACGACACCGCGCAATACGAGATGCTCTCGCAAACGCCCGACACCGCCAACGAGCTGCAGGAAGCGTGGGAACGCGAGCATCAACGTCAATTGGCTGCCCAAGCGATGAACGAAGTCCAACCCGAGGTCGAACCGCAAACGTGGAACGCGTTTCAGTTAACCGCGGTCGAGGGCAGGAGTGCTGCGGATGCAGCAAAACAACTTGGGATGACCACCGGGGCCGTCTACGTCGCCAAGAGCCGGGTGGTCGCCCGATTGAAGACGGTTATCGAACGATTGCAGGAACAGGACGAATAAAATGCCAGTCGCAACCACTTGCCTGACGCGAGACCAAATTCAATCGCTGATCCGAGGTTCGTTACCGCCGACCGAGTTGCAGCAATTGACCGAACACATCGGCAGCTGTTCGGCTTGCCAAGAAGCGTTGCAGATGGCGGCAACCGGTACCCTCGAAATTGAGTCCTTGGTTGCCGAGCAGATGACGATGAACCCGCCGAATGACTCGGCGTATTGGCCCGCGATCCGTTCGGTCGCTGACATCAACGCGGCCGCTAACGACGTGACATTACCGCCTGATAATTCGACCCCCTTTAATGCCGAAGCATCCACCTCGGTCGATAGCGAGGGAGCTGCGTCGAAACCGAACAAGCCCGAATTGAGTTTCTTGGAACCATCGGACGATCCAGCCTACCTTGGTCGGTTGGACCACTTTCAAATCGCGAGAGTGATTGGACGTGGTGGCATGGGAATTGTCCTCGAAGCGTTCGATACACACTTGCAGCGTCCCGTCGCAATCAAGGTTCTGAACCCCGAGTTTGCCAAAAATGATACGGCTCGACAACGCTTTTGTCGCGAAGGACGAGCAGCAGCGGCGATCTCACACGAGCATGTGGTTTCGATGTACCAGGTTGCTCGCGAGAGCGACGGCAAGATCGCCTATCTCGTGATGCAGTTGATTGACGGCGAAACGCTGGAAAGTCGACTTTCGAGAAATGCTCCGATTTCTGCCGCCGAGGTGGCGAGGATGGGGATGCAGATTGCCGCTGGGTTATCGGCGGCGCACGGTCGTGGGATGGTTCATCGGGACATCAAGCCCGCCAATGTGCTGATCGAAAAGGAAACCGAGCGAATCAAATTGACCGACTTCGGACTCGCGCGGGCCGCCGATGATGTCAAATTGACCAAGACCGGAATGGTTACCGGCACGCCGCTGTACATGTCACCTGAACAAGCGATGGGATCGGATGCCGACGAGAAATCGGATCTGTTTTCCTTTGGAGTGGTGTTGTACGAAATGGCGACCGGAAAATCGCCGTTTCAGGCCCCCTCGATCGTGGGCGTGATGAAAAAGGTGATGGACGAGAATCCGGAACCGCCACACCGCGTGAATCCGGCTATCCCGCGAAAATTGTCTGACGTGATCATGGCACTTTTAGAAAAGAAGCCTGATGATCGCCCCGAATCGATTCACAGCGTCGCGACCGTGTTGGCAGGGATTGTCACCGAATTCGGCCCGATTTCACCGCTGCAAGTGCCCGCGATCAATGCCAACGACGCCAAACGGCTCTCCGGGAAACACCGAGCCATCGCACGCCGAATTTCCTACATTGCACTCGCGATTGCGGCGATTGGTTTGATCACGCTCGGGGCGGTTTTGGGCGGCTGGATTTTTAGTGCCGCTCCTACGACGGTCGCCGACACCACATCGACCGATGACGCTCGCTTTCCGTCGATTTTGCTGAGTGGAAATCCGGGAACCGTTTGGTCGGTTGATTTTGTTCCGGGCAAAGAACAAGTGGCCGCCGCGATCGAAGATGGTTCGGTACGCATTTGGGATATTGAAACTCAGAAGGTCATCAGAAGCTTCAATGCGCATCGCGGGTTGGTTTGGATGATCCAGTATCATCCGACGCGGCCGATCGTTGCCACCAGCGGCGATGATGGATTCGTCAAATTATGGGATGTGAATAACTATCAAATGATTCGCGAGTGGAAGGCTCCTAATGCGGTGCGTGGAATCGCCTTTTCGCCTGATGGGTCGCGAATCGTTGCCGGGGACCGCGAAGGGACGATCCATTTGTACGACATCGACTCGGGCGAACAAGTCGGTTCGAAAACTCAGTCGGGAGCGATTTTTGGAGTCGATTACTCGGGTGATGGCCAGTGGATCGCCACGGTCGGTACCGACAAAATCGTTCGTGTCTGGGATGCGGAATCGCTCGAAGAGCGTCAATCCTTCACCGGGCATGAGGGGCCGATCTACAACGTTGCCTTCATTCCCGATGGACCACTGTTGGCGAGTGTCGGATGGGGCAAGGTGATTCATTTGTGGAATGTCGACACCGGTCAAGAAGCGTTGAAGTTGAAAGGCAGCCAGAGTGATATTTGGGGATTGACTTTTTGTAACTATGGTTCGCACCTGATCACGTCAGGCCAAGACGGGATCACACGAATCTGGGACATTTCCGATGGACACGAGGTGGCAAAGTTGGGTGGTCACGAATCGTCCGTGCACAACGTCTCGCTCGATGCGAAAAATCATCGTATCGCCAGCAGTGGTCGAGACGGCAATATCCGCATTTGGGACCTGTCGGTCCTCGGCGAATCAAAATAGACGTGCGTCTAGAGACGCCCCTGTCAAACTTTTTCGTGGCGAAACACGTCAGCGGCTTGTTGATTTACTGAGCCGCGACGCGTCAGCGGCCGGGTCTCACGCACGACCCGGTGCCTTACGGCCAATACCGCTAAATTGACATTTCAAAAAGTCGCATTTCCCCGCATGATTGTGGTGTCTAAGCCCAATCCCGCAAAGGAAATGCGACATGTTTCAGAATGTTGAGCCGTCACTGAAGGATTCCGCCCGACTTCGTGGTCTCAAACGCGTCCTCTCACAGAAGGCGATCCAGCGTAGTATCGGCGACCATCTTAAAACTCGCTACTGCAAATGTATCGACAACCAACAGCTGGTCTGGCTCATTGTGGGTTTGGGGCTCTTTCCTGGCAAGCAGTATCGACAAATCTTCCGGCTTTTGGCCGCTTGCTGGGTGCCCGTCCCCTCTTCGGCCACGATCACGATGGCACGCAAACGACTCTCCGCCAGCGTGTTGGAAAAACTCTGCGTGTCGGTCATCAAGCTTTTAGCAAGCTCTCCAGAAAAGCATTCATTTGCCTACTACAAGGGCCTGCGGATGATGGGCATTGATGGCACGCTGCTGGACTGTCCCGATACCGATGCGAATCGAAAAGCCTTTGGCCGGCCGTCCAATAAAACCTCTAACGGTGCCTTTCCCAAAGCCCGCGTGGTCTCTTTGTGCGAACTGGCAACCCGAGTACTCTGGCGAAGCGTCATTGGCAGCTACCACCAAAACGAACAGAAGCTGACGCAGGCACTGCTGCAGCATCTGACGCCCAGCATGTTATTGCTGGCGGATCGACACTTTGGTGTCGCACCGATCATCTACCCGCTTCTAAAGCGGCGGATTGGGTTTCTGATTCGAGCGAAGAAATCCCAGCTTTTTGCAGTCGAAAAGCTGCTCAGCGATGGCTCCTTCTTATCGACGATCTATCTCGGCAAGAACGATCGTCGCAGTGGTCGCCCTGGCAAAACAATTCGCGTGATTCGCTACACTCACCGTGATCCCAACCGCCCTGGCTGTGGGGAGGTGCATGTGCTTCTAACGAGCCTGCTCGATGCGGAAAAGTATCCGGCGGTGGAGCTGATCGATCTATACCACATTCGCTGGGAAGAGGAGATCGCGTATTCGGAGTGGAAGGTCGCCTTGGGCGAAAAAAAGATGCTGCGGAGCCAAAGTCCCGCGACGGTTCGCCAGGAGATCTGGGGTAAGATACTGAGTCATTACATCATTCGCACGCTCATCTTCGACGCCGCAGCAGTCGCTCAGGTCGAACCGATTGGCATTTCGTTTTCCGGTGCCTTGGATATCTTGATGGCAAGGTTGCCAGACATCCTCAAGAGCCCCGTCAAACGCAAACGCTGGCTGACCAACCTGATCAATGAAATCGCGGAGGAAAAGATGCCGCCGCGGGCAAATCGTATTAACCCCCGCAAGGTGAAGAAACGCAGTCAAGCTTGGCCCACCAAACGCGACTGCGACCGCAATCCGCCTCCGCCCAATGGCAACTTCGCCGACCAGGTGGAAATGTCGATTTAGCGGTATTGGCCTTACGGCCCACGGCTCACTGTTGCAATTTGTATTTTGATTAAATCAACAGCCCGTCAAGAGTTTCGGCGAGCAAACGTCAATCCAACGACTTCCGTTGACGGCTGTTCATTTTATTGAATTGCAGTCTTGATGCCGCCGAACGCGGTGAAGCATGAGTTTTTGTGCAGCAATTCTACTTTGGGAAATCCAACTTGGCGAAGCAGGTCTAGCTGGTAGGTGACTGGGCGAGGCGAATCTTCTTTTTCGATGTAGGCGAATACTTTATCGCGGTATTCATCGCCGCCGCACTCACGTAAATACTGGCCATAACGCCGCCACATCAAGCCGTGAACCTCCGCGGTTTCGTGAGTCACCAAATCCGTGATCCAAACGCTTCCACCGGGAGTGAGTAGACGATAGATCTTTTCAAATGCTGCTAACCAATCTGCGTCGTCGCGTAAATGGTGCAGCACGGCGGCAGCCAGAATCACGTCGTAGGAATGTTCCGGAAGATCGGCGTCACGAAAATCGGCTTGCCATACGCGGACTTCCTCGGCGCCTGCGTCTCGCACTCGCTGTTCGGCACGCGTCAACATCGGCTGGCTTAGGTCGAGCAAGTCGACATCAAAATTACGCCCGTACTCTTGCCGCAATTTGATCGTGTTGTTCCCTGCACCGCAGCCGATATCCAGAACTCGCCGGATTTTGGGCGTCGCCGCGATAGCGGCCTGTGTGATCAGTTCCATCGCCAACGGAGCGTCGATGGTTGCCGTTTGGCCGGTTTCCAAAACGCTGAAACGCTGTACGTCGCCATCAAATCGCATGCGAATCTCTTCGATTGTCGATTTTGCCGCCCAAGGTTCACTTGTCGACGGGGGAGACTTCTTATTCATTCGGTCAATCCTTGTGCGAAGAATGGTTTGGCGAGTTTGGGATGCGAATACTACGACGTGCAAGGCATGACCGCCATGTGAGCGGATTAGCGCAGCTGACCAATAATCGATTCACGTAAAACTCATTAATTTTTCAGCCGCTTTCGCGATCTGTTTCGGTTCTTCGTTAGAAAACGGCTAAATTGAAGGGAGATGCGAGCAGACAATCGGATTGCATTGGTTGATTAGCATCGGCCACTTTAAATCGGCTCGCCCTGTCTTTTCTGAAACCTTTCTCGACTCTAGGGGTAACGACGATGGCCACTCACACTCTCGGCGAATTGGTACAGGAGGTCGAGTACACCAACAGCAAACAACACACCGCGTTTATGACGGGACAAATCCGTTGTGAAGAGAGCGGCGCTGGCGAAATCGTTGCAGTGTTGTTTGACGCAAATGGCGAGCGAAAATCGGAACTCGCCGCCGGTGCTCATCAGCACGGTGACACTCGGGTGGCGTGCAACACGCTGACGATGCCCGTACCACCGCGATGGACCGTCAAGGGCTATCGCATCGAAACGCAGTCCGCGATCCAAACGCAATGGGCTGAGATCGATTGATAATGCAGCCCAAATTGGATCGAGGACGCTCGCGTCCGCGAAACCAAATTATTGCGTCCGCAAAACTAGTTTCTCTCGGCCGCGATATAGGTCGCCAGCGTCCTGAGGTTGTCGATGAATGTCTTGCTTGAAATGATCCGCGAGACGTCGGCGTCGGGATAATTTTTCAGCTGACCGCGTTCGACCCAGGCGCCGCGTGCATCCAGCGTCGCGACCGCTCGCGCCGCTTGTTCGCTCAACGACTTCGATTGCTTCGCTGGCTTGGGATCGTTTTTTACCCACAGCCGATTCTTGGGCAATGCGGACACCTTTTCTAATTCACCACGGATCCGTGACAGCGATGAACCGACCACAAAACTATAGTGAGTCGGGACATCGGCATCAGAGTACGACAGTTCGTACTTTCGGTTCATGTACAGCGGACGATTGGTATGCAGTTCGTAGAATCGTGCCAATCGCCCATCATCGCGTAAACACGACTCGTAATAGGGAAGCGCCTTTTGCACGGCTTGTAAATAACGCAGGTCTGCCGACCGGCGATACAACACCAACAGTGTTCGCATCACCTGCTGAGACTCTGCACCGCTGATCGCGGGTGGTTCAAATTTGCGTGCCCATGCGGGCTGCATTTGCTCGTTGTATTGTTGCGCCCAACCGGGTTGGGGCGACGGCATCTGCGCCAGCAGCAAAAAGTCACCTCCACGCAATGCTGCGTCCAAGTAGCGAGTGTCCTGGTAGTGATCAAAAGCGTCCAGCATCGTGGCGATCAAATCCGCGATTGTGCCGTCGTTCAGCGTGTAATAGCGGTCATACTTTTGCTTGGGATGTGTCTTTGACCAAGTCGCTGGATAGGATGCCGCCAGACGCGGATTGGTTGCTGGCGTTGCGGTCCCAACGTAACGTTGAGGCCAAGCACCGTTTGGATACTGGCTTCTCAGCACGCCGTCCAGTGCGACCATGACGGCCTCGTGCAGTTCCGCGTCACTTTGTTTGGTGGCGATGTCCAATCGCATCAAAAAGCGAATCACCGATTGAGTCTTGTCGTCATCGAAGGTCGTTGTGTTGTGCCGTTTGCCGATGTCGGCCGAATCGACTCGATAGGCGTACCGCTTTCGGTCTTGATCAGCGAACTCGATTTTTTCGCCCCAGCCGCCCGAAACAAGTTGGCCTCGCAACAGTGCCGCAGCGGTTTGGCGCGCTGCGTCCAATAGCATCGGATCGGATGTCAATTGATAGGCTTCGAGATAAGCTTGCCCAACGCTTGGTGTCGCTGGCGGCTCGATCCACGCAGTCGTTTGCCCCACCTTTTCTTCACCCTCGCGGAGCGACAAATCTTCACTGATGCGGAAGACATAGCCGCCATTTGACGATGCCTGCGTGCGAAAGAATTCAACGCTGCGATGCAGTGCGCCGATGGCATCGTCGCGCGAAATCGGCTCGGCTGCATGTCCGCCGCCGAGGCACGTGGCACCCAACATCGCGAGGATCGCACACATGATCCAATTGCGGACAACGAACGACGTGTGATTAGCCGGAGCGCAAGAGCCGTGTTCCATAAACCATGTCTTCATTGATGGGGATCCGATTTGCGATTCGAAGGGATGGGTCGCGCCCGATTGTAGTGGATCGTCACGCTAGCGGTGCGGCGTTACCACCGGACGTTTCATTCGGTGCAGGTGTCAAAGTCATGCAAAAATCGTTGCTTCAAAGCTGCACAGATTGCTGAAACGGGTTAGAATGCTTGCTACCTCAAGCCCCGCAGGGACAGCCTTCCCGGTTCCCTAATGGAGCGGAGCCCCCCCTTCGCGGATACTCGCACTCCTCCGTCAGTCAGTGTTTGTGCCGGAATCACCGGTAATTGCTGCACTTTCGGACTCGATTGCGAATTTCCCCCACCCCACCATGTGGCTTGTGACCTCTCTAAATCAATCACTCTCCCAAGAATACGTTCCCAAGAACCAACCTATGATTTGTTCACCGTCTCGTGTCCCATCGCCGCTGAAGTGTCTTATGACGAAGATTCCGTTACGTGCCGCTGCCGTTGCAGTGCTCTGTACAGCGTTTGTATCCAACAACGCTGTGGCCCAGCGAAAGCCAGGGAAGCTGAGAGAGGCGGTAAAGCAGCGGGCGAACGCCAAAAATACTGCATCGAATCCCGCCACTCCTGCACCGTCGAGCCAGGCCAAGCCGCCTACGGTTGCCAACACAGCAACTCCGATCGACCGGATTACCGCTGCCGAAGGGTTCAAAGTCGAATTGCTCTATTCGGTCCCTGCCGAAATCCAAGGTTCGTGGGTGAATCTGTGCACGGACAACAAAGGTCGATTGCTGGTCAGCGATCAATTCGGTGGACTCTATCGCATCACGCCGCCACCAGCCGGCCAAGAAATCAAGCCCAGCGATGTCGAAGTGGTGCCCGCTAACATTCGCGCCGTCAACGGCATGGTCTGGGCATTCGACGCTCTGTACGTCGGTGTCAACGATTACGAACGCAAGATTCCATCGGGGCTGTACCGGGTGACCGACAGCGACGGCGACGACCAACTCGACAAAGTGGAATTGTTACGCGAAATCGAAGCGCGTGGTGACCACGGAGTCCATGCGGTCGTACCGACTCCTGACGGCGAGGCTCTTTATCTGATCACCGGCAACAATGCCAAAGCACCGGAATTGGCTGAGAGTTCGCAAGTGCCTCAAATTTGGGGCGAAGATCATCTGTTGCCTAGCATGCCGGACGGACGAGGCCACAACCGTGGTGTTTTGGCTCCCGGCGGCATCGTCTATCGCGTCTCGCCCGATGGCAAGACATTCGAAGCTTACGCGTCAGGTTTCCGCAATATTTTCGACGCTTCGGTGAATCGCGAAGGCGAATTGTTCACCTACGACGCGGACATGGAATACGACTTCAACACGCCTTGGTATCGTCCCACACGTATTTGTCACGTCACCAGCGGTGCCGAATTCGGATGGCGTAACGGTGCCGGGAAACGGATGCCATTCTATGCCGACAATTTGCCCGGCATTCTCGATATCGGTCCTGGATCGCCGACCGGAACCACGTTTGGTTATGGCGCAAAATTCCCCGCGAAGTATCAGAATGCGTTTTATGCCTTGGATTGGAGCTGGGGTAAACTTTATGCCGTTCATATCGAACCAAGCGGTTCCTCGTATACGGCCACGAAAGAAGAGTTTGTGACCGGCGCACCGCTGCCGATCACTGATGCCATCATCCATCCACAAGACGGTGCGATGTACTTCACCATCGGCGGTCGACGTGTTCAATCCGGGCTGTACCGTGTGACCTACGTTGGCAACGAATCGACCGAACTTGTCGAGCCTAAGGTGGTCAAGAGTAAGGCGAGAGAAACTCGCCACATGCTCGAATCGTTCCACGGCAAGCAAAATCCAAAAGCGATCGAAACCGCGTGGCCTTACTTGGCAGACGACGACCGTTTCATTCGCTTCGCTGCACGCACCGCGATCGAGCACCAACCGCTCGATTCGTGGGCTGACAAAGCGTTGAGCGAATCAGATCCGGCGAAACAAGTCGTTGCGTTGTTGGCACTCGCTCGTGTTGCCGGCGTGGACCCAATGCACCGCACCGACAAGGACCCCGAAGTCGATACGGCGATGCGAGGCAAGCTACTTAACGCGGCCATCGCGATTGACCCGTCCGGTCTGGATTCTTTTGATCAATTGACGCTCCAGCGTGCCATCCAGATCATCTTGACCCGCTTTGGTCGTCCCGACCAAGCAATGGTCGATAAGTTGATCGCTCGTCTTGATCCGCAGTTCCCTGCGGAATCGCCTGAGATGAATTGGTTGTTGTGTGAAACGTTGGCGTGGCTGCAATCCCCAACCGTTGCCGCAAAAGCGATGGCGTTGATTGCCGCGGCACCGACACAAGAAGAACAGATGCAGTACGCACGTTCGATTCGCATGTTGACCGCGGGCTGGACTCCGGAACTGCGTGAAGCTTACTTCGAATGGTTCTTGAAAGCGGCTAACTACAAGGGCGGAGCGAGTTTTGACAAGTTCATCGAGTTCATTCGCAATGACGCCGTCGCCTCGCTAACCGACGCAGAGAAAGAATCGATGGCCGAGTTGTTAGCACGAAAACCGGTTAAGAAATCGGCACTCGAGAATTTGGGCGAAGTCTTCAAAGGACGTACGCCGAAAGAATGGACGCTTGAAGAACTCTCCGAGGCGGCACGCACCGGACTGAAGAATCGTGATTTTGCCAATGGCCGCAAAATGTTTGCCGCCAGCGGCTGCTTCGCCTGTCACCGCTTCGGCGACCAAGGCGGAATGACGGGCCCCGATCTGACCTCGGCCGGCGGACGTTACTCGCCACACGATTTGTTGGATCAAGTGGTCAATCCTAGCAAGGTGATCAATGACCAGTTCTCGTCGATCAAAGTGTTGACCGAAGACGGTGTCGTGCACACCGGCGTTGTGGTCAACCTGAACGGTGACTCGATCACGATCAATACCGATTTGACCGATCCCAACAAACGGGTCAATGTCAATCGCAACGAGATCGAAGAACTGGTCGTGTCCGATGTTTCTGCGATGCCCGTGGGACTGTTCAATCCGATGACCAAAGAAGAAATCCTCGACTTGATCGCCTACCTCATCAGCGGCGGCGATTCAAATCACGCTTTCTTTAACTAACGTAGAATAGGCTTCCGGCCTGTTGTCAAAGTCTCATCAAGGCTCCATCGGCTGTCGTCCGGTGGAGCCTTTTTTTGTCACCGCTCAGCCACCCCCATCCAACCGATCACTCCCACCGATTTGATGAACATGAAAATTCTCACCGCAATCGCACTGATTGTCGCAGTGCTATCTGGCTCGGCTTCGGCTCAACATCCGCCTTATGACTATCCGCCGGCCATCGAAGCCGATTCGCCGTACTATCGCATTCGCTACGAGGGATCCTCGGAACCCGGAGAGCTCGCTTTTCCGGTTGCATACACGCTTTGGGTTCCGCCTGGAGTGAAACAACTCCGCGGCTTGATTGTGCATCAACACGGATGTGGCGAGGGTTCCTGTAAATCAGGACAAACCGGGGCGTTTGACCTACATTGGCAATCGCTTGCTAAGGAACACGATTGCGGCTTGATGGCACCGGCCTATGAACAGCCTGAAGGGACCGATTGCCAATTGTGGTGCGACCCGCGTAATGGATCGGATGCCGCGTTTCAGAAATCGTTGGTCGACCTGGGTGAGCAGAGTGGCCATCCCGAACTGGCCACCGTGCCGTGGGCGTTGTGGGGGCACAGTGGCGGTGGCCATTGGGCCGGCGGGATGTTGATGTTGCACCCCGAGCGAATTGCTGCAGTTTGGTTGCGTTCGGGAGTGCCGTTGTTCGAACAGGTCGACGGGCGTGCAATCAAACCTCACGCATTGTCCCCCGCCGCACTGCAGGTTCCCGTGATGTGCAATTTGGGCACCAAGGAAGGTGTCACGGATAAGAAGGGACGCTTTGCAAAAGTGTGGCCGGCCAACCAAGCGTTTTTTGAAAAGATGAGAAGTCGCGGTGCATTGATTGGGATCGCGATCGATCCACGAACCAGTCACGAATGTGGCAATTCACGCTACCTGGCGATCCCATGGTTGGATGCTTGTCTGGCCGCGCTTTTGCCTGCCCGCAGCGGAGACGCGTTGCTGTCGATGCCCAAAGAGTCGGCTTGGCTAGCAGGGCTAAACGTGGATGCGGCCAACGCAATCGCCGCGATGCCAGCGGCCAAGTACTCGGGTGGACTCGCAAGTTCGATCTGGTTACCCAACGAGACGATTGCCAAGGCATGGAGTCAATTTGTTCTTGACACCAACGTCGCCGATACCACGCCACCGCCAGCGCCACGGAACGTCCGGCTTGTGGACGGCGAATTGACTTGGGAAGCGGACGCCGATTTGCAAAGCGGCATTGCACACTTTACTATCGAGCGTAACGGAAAAACCATCGCTACGGTGCCCAGCAACGGCAAGAATCCATTTGGTCGGCCGGTCTTTCAAGGCTTGCAATACAGTGACACGCCCGCAATGCCGCTGATAGGAATGCGTTATACGATCGAATCATCGCAGCCAGCGGCACTGAGTGATTACCGCGTCCGTGCCGTCAATACCGCAGGTCTGGTCTCGCAATCGCCTTGACATGCCAGGCTGACGAAGTGGGGAATAACGTTGAACGGAGGGCATCCGGAGGACACTGCGATGGGACGCACTGCCGAAGGTACGCCCCCGTTTAGCAAAGAGCACCAAATGGTGTTTCAGAGGAACGCTCAAGTCATGCTGCGAATCGTGAAAGCACGAACGACAGGCACGCCAAACGACCGTGCCGCGAAACCCGTACCCAATGGCTAACCGTCGGCAGCGTCGTCTACCGATGCGTTGTGGGGTTCCGGTTCGCGAGCATGACTTTTTAAAAAGTCCCATCTCACTTCCATTCCATCGATGTCCTGATTCGTTTTTCCAACAATGTTTTCTGGCAAGCGGATGTCGCGTCCCGGCAACGAGTGTCCTCCGCCTACGACTTTGTAAAACGCAACGCTGGTTCCTCGCTTTCCGGCTGTCCAAAAAGTTTTTCAACCGAACCAACCATCCGTCTGTGCCCAGCAACTTGCAATACGGAATGGGGTGCGTGGAAATGTGTCTGATTCGCGATTCAGCTAGGATGTACAACATTGCGGGCCAATCATCGCAAATGACGTGTGCGATTCTGCGATCTCTGCAAAAAAAATTTAACGAAATATCGAGGCGAAAAGGAAAAGGTAGTCATCGGTCGGGCTTTATCTCTTTCTGTCGCACCAATTTTTCTGTCTACGAGACAGCAGTCGGCTCGCCGGTCGATCGTTTCAAACGGATCCTTTTACGGCATCAAATCGCTGGAACGGATCGCTGTTGTTGCAACTTCGGAAAGTACTGATGCCGGATGCAAGGACAGAAAGATTGGTGCGACAGAAAACGTCTTGCACCCGAGGAATCTGGAAACCGCAGTCGCTGCAGACTCGCGACTTGATGGCCGGTACGCTCCATTCAATCAGAGCTTGGGCAGGAAGATGAGCGGGAGCAGGAAGATGTTCTATCCTACTGCTAGGCTGCTATTGCCAGTGCCAAGGATTTGTAGGGGAGATTCGGTTACGGGTTGGAAGTTGACGCGGTGAAGATCGAGGAAAGGATGACGGCAAGACGTGTCACGCCTTAATCCCTGCAAGGAGGAAAAGAGGGCGGAATCCAACCAGGTGAAAGCGTTGGATTACAGTTGATGGGGGATCGTGTCAGCATCATCTCTGCCGAGAATCTTCCGCTGAACAACGATCGCGGTCCGCTGCATGGTTTTGTTTTGCGTTTCCTGGACAGCCGGTCGCGCTTTTGACGTCAATCAATCTGGTCGAGCAACGACACCGCCAATGTATCCGCCGAGCATCGATGCGGCGAGGAAATAGGTGATCGTCCATGTCACAAACAAGCCGCGTGTCGAAAGTCGTTCGTCAATCGTCGCAATCGGAAAAATTGCAAACCAGCTGATCAAGACGAACGGAACAATGGCGACGAGTGACCAGAAAATTGCCGACAGGATACCAATCACAACAGCCGATTTCGTTGGTATTACCCGAAAAGCGACGATCGGACCAACCGTAAAAGGAAATGCTATCGGTATCCATAGCGAATCGAGCCGCGACAGTGCAAGCGAGCTCGCGCATAACAGCGTCAACAAGAGCAGAGTGGCTGTGGAAAATTGAGTCCGGGTCAATCGCGTCGTACCCATACATTTCCGTGGGGTAGCGTTTGTGGCCACACCATGACGACCACCGATGCTGCATTTATGAGAACATGCCTCCGCTGCTTGTGTGCTGTTAGCGTCGGTTGCTAAGCGATGCGTCGGATGCTGGAAACGGAACCGTGGAAATTGAAAAGGTAAGATTGATCAATTGAACGTGCAAAGAAACAAGAGTCGGCTTAGGCCGGACCTAGACGACGCGGACGTCGCTTTGCACCACCATGCCGTTTTCGACCGCCACTTTGGTTAAATCTAACAGGTAGGGGAAACGCCGGTCAAGCCGTTGAGTGGGAGTTCCGATCGCATTGTCACCGCTGCCGGTTCCCTCAAATCGCCCCGAGACGCGAATTGGGGCTGGCGCTGCTGGCAGCGGAGGCACGGTCGGCTCGCGGCCTGCCAATTCCACTTTCTCCGGCGTCGCACCCGCTTCGTCGGTCCACGTTTGTGGTGCGGCAGGATAGTACGTGCAGCCACCGATTGATTTGCTTGTCCAGGTGTCGATCAGATCAAAAACGAGTGCGGTGACGGGAGCAATCGTGGGATGCAGTGTCGATGGCGGCTGGGTAACCTTGTAGCGAACGCCTGCAACATATTCGCCTTCGGTCGATCCTCTTTTCAGAGGTACCGATTCTCGGTTGCAAGCCAGCACATAGCGGTCTGGAATGACGCCGCTCAAACGCACTTGTAGTCGTTCGTTGGCAACATCAATAAAGCGAGCGATGCCGGCTCCGGTGACCTCTTCGGCCAATAGTGGCCACGGCTCGTGCGCTCGCCGCAGTTCGAGCGTGATATCGCCGATTTGCACGCGTCCGAGTCGAGGAAAGTTCAGTTCAAAGATCGATTGAAACCATTCCTGCTGTAGCGGGAATCCGGATTCATTCAGGTCGCGAATTACCGAGTTGAAATCGTCCCAGAGCACTTGCGGCAGCATGAATCGATCATGCAACTGGCTCTCCCAACGGACCAATGGTTCTGCGTAAGGCCGGCGTTTGAAGTGAGCAATAAGTGCACGTACCAACAACGCTTGCAATGATGCAAGTGTTGAGATCGGTGCCATTGTAAAACTTTGCAATAGGATCTGACCGAGTCGCCGACTTTGGCGTTCGGGGGCATACAGTGTGTCAACGCGGATTTCGGCGCGATGCATGTTTCCCGAGGCATCCGCCAGCAAGTGGCGGAGCAATCGATCCGGTAACCACAGGTGCGGAGAATCCGTGACCGGGAACCGCTCCAGTGCGATGCCTAGCTCGTATAAAGCGTCGTCTCGTCCTTCATCGGGACGCGGCGCATTGCCACTCGGGCCAATCTGCGTTCCTGAGAACAGATACGACAAACATGGATGATTTTGCCAATAGCTGATCAGCGAACGAAGTAATTGAGGATGGTTCAGAAACGGACTGCTCGAGGGTGTCGGCCCTCCGAGTGTCAACGCGGTGTTGCTACTGGCGCGTTGAACTTTTTCCTCGTCCAACTCAGCCAAGTGAACCACGTCGTCGTTATCCTCTGACAATCCACTTTCGGGCACCAAACCGACTGCTTTGGCCTCGGCGTACGCGGTTTCATAGAGTTCACATTGTTGTTGCCAGCTAGATGCGGCGGGCAGAACCAAACGCACCCGATTGCGATCCGGTTCGATAACGAATCGCTTCAATCGTTGGTCTTGTGGTGGATCATAGCCTTCTAGCACGACGGGAAGTTGCAGCTGCTGTGCCGTCGCCTGGATGACTGCTATCAATTCAACATAGTGTTCAACAAAATGAATCGGCGGCAAGAATACGTGAATAGCATTGTCGCGTGCCTCGACGCACAATGCCGTACGCGGAGCCCGCCCATTCTTCCCGCTGTCAACGACTTCGGGGGCATCCTGCAATGGTGAGATCACGGTTTGGCGTGCGCTGGCTTCGCCATAGATTTGCGGTAGCAAGGCCTTTTCTTCGAATTGGCTCGGTTCGGTGGCTATGTCGTCGGGTTCGGTCGCGAGTTTCGACAGACTGCCTAGCGGCAATCGAAATCCCATTGCGAAATCGCCAGGCAGTAAAAAGAGTCCAGCGCGGCGAAATTCCCATTTCCCACTCGACCAACGGTTGCGGATCGGATCCCAGCGGAGCGGTAGCACGTACCCGGTGGGGGCGGATTGAGGAGCCGAGAGCCGTTCTGCCAAACGTTGCCGTCTAAGAGGATCTTTCAGTTCGTCGCTGTCAGGGAGCATATTCAGTTGAGACGAATCGGACCAAAGTTGATACAGTCGGTCCTCGTGTGCCGCGATCACAAAATCAGCGTTCACGGCCAAGCCGTTGGCCAATGTGCAGGCAAACTGATGCGCGTCCTTGACGGTCACGTCTTGCGCCCCATGTCGGCAACTCGCCGAACGTTCCTCGTTACACCACAGCGGATGTCCATCGGTACGGTAACAGCAAGTCATCCGCCAACGCGCACTGCTCTCGCCGCGGTAGTGTTCGCCTTGTCCGATGTGGACGGCGCCGCCTGCGGCCCACTTCGCTTTCAGACGTTCGAGCAGCTGCTCAGCGACTTCGCGATCGATCGGAGTCGACGTGGCAGTGGTAGCAGCCGATTCACTGGATGGCGCCGACGAATCGTAGATAAAATTAACTTCTGCACTGCTGCACAACGCAAGCTGCTGTTTTGACAACGTTTCATCGACGAACCGTCCGGTCGCGACTATATCACGCCAGTGCGTTTCGCTGAGCAATTTGCTGGGCGCCCTTGGTTTCAAACGGCGAAGTTTGACTTCGTCACGCGAACTCTCGACCCATTGTTCTTTGATCCCCACCAGCGGGAGCGTACGGAATCGATCGGGTGCACTGGCCAGCGGCACATGATGTTCCGCGGTAAAAATCCCCAAGCTTGGATCCAATCCGATCCAACCGGCGCCGGGGATAAACACCTCACTCCACGCATGGATACGCGCGACATCGGCACTGTCATCGTCGCTGACGTTGCCGTCGCTGTCGGTTGCCAGCGTAATGAGATATCCCGACGTAAAGCGTGCGGCCAATCCAAGCGAACGCAGGCTTTGCGTCAGAACCCACGCTAAATCTTGCGGCGAGCCACCGCCATTTTCGATCACGGTGTCCAGTGGGTTCGGCTTTACGCCGGAGGACGGATAGACCTTTAGTCTATCGTGAACCTCATTATTTAAGAGCGTCAGATACTCAACCAGATACCGTGGTGTGCGGTCGAGTCCCGCCAGCCAACCGGTAAACGCATCCCCGCATGGCTCTTGATGTAAATAGGGAATCAGTTCCTTGCGAAGTTGTTCCGGATACTCAAACGGGTAATCGTTCGCAAATGGTTCGACGAAGAAGCTGAACGGATTGAACGGAACAAGATCAGCAATGAATTCAACATCAAAGCCAACGCGACTGAACGGTTCGGGCAGGTCCAGACGACCAAGATGGTTTTCAAACGGATCTCGCGCCCACGTCAACCACACCGGTTCGGCGTGGACTTTCATGGAATAGGCTTCGATCTCCGCGGCGGTGTGCGGCGCAGGACGCAGTCGCAACCACAGCGTTGTCGGATTTAATTGACGATGAAAGACGAAGCTCAGATGATGGCTAAGGGCAACACGCATGCTCATGATTTGTTTTCGCGACGCAGGTCTAAGGTGTGCGGATAATCGGAATTAATTTCGGAGGCCGGATCGCGATGCCCGAGTGGCGGCAGATCGGCGTAATAGTCTTTCAATTCATCGACCCATCTTGGACGCGGCGGGTCGCCGGCACTGTGCCCCCACGACCAGAATCGAGACATGCGGCGGGCTTCTGCTTCAAACGCGTTGACCGGAAAGGTTTCGTAACCGAGTCCGCCCGGGTGCGATACGTGATAAACGCAGCCGCCAATCGAACGGCCCAGCTGGATATCAAACACGTCAAAAACCAACGGTGCATGCATTCCGATCGTGGGATGCAAACCGAAGGCAGCCTTCCACGCTTTGAACCGCACACCGGCGACATACTCGTTAGCTACGCCGGTTTCGTGCAGTGGCAAACTGCGTCGGTTGCAGGTGACGCGGTAGCGTTTCGGATCGAGTCCGCGGCAAATGATCTCTAAACGCTCCACGGCCGAGTCGACCACGCGAGCTTGACGCTGGGCTCCGTCTTCTTCGTCCAGCACCAACCACGGCTCGAGCGCCATCCGCAGCTCTAATTCGACGCCTCCGTAGGTGACCCGGCCATACACCGGAAAACGAAACTCGAAAAAAGGTTCGTACCATCCTAGTTCAAACGGATATCCATCTTCGGCAAGCTCTTGCATCACCGATTTGAAATCGCTGCGGACATAGTGCGGCAACATGAATCGGTCATGTAGCGCCGTTCCCCAACGAACCAAACGATGACGATACGGTTTACGCCAAAATTTTGCGATTAACGCCCTGAGTAACAGCATTTGTGCCAGACTCATTTCCGAGTGTGGCGGCATCTCGAAGGCACGAAACTCGAGTAATCCCAAACGCCCTTTGGGGCGGTCGGCGGGATAGAGTTTGTCGATACAGAATTCGGCACGATGCGTGTTGCCGGTCAAATCCGCCAGGAAGCTTCGCAGGCTGGAATCCAGTTCGAGCGGTGAGACTCCGGTTTCGATTTCGCCCAAACTGACTTCGAGTTCATCAAGTAGGTGGTTGCCTCGTTCGTCAATCCGCGGTGCCTGGGACGTTGGCCCAATAAACAAACCCGAAAACAGGTACGACAACGAAGGATGATGTTGCCAATAGGTGATCAGCGACCGCAACAGGTCCGGTCGCCGCAGAAACGGGCTATCGCTGGGCTGTTCCGCACCCAGGGTAACATGATTGCCACCGCCGGTACCGGTGTGCCGCCCGTCCAACATGAATTTTTCCGTTGCAAGCCGTGACAGTCGTGCTTGTTCGTACAAAATGATGGTGTTCTGCTGAAGATCGTCCCAGTTGTCGGCCGGTTGAATGTTAACCTCGATCACCCCGGGGTCGGGCGTGACCTTTAGCGAATCAAGTTTGGGCGAATCGGGCGGCTCGTAGCCTTCGATCAACACCGGCAATTGCAATTCGGCGGCGGTATCTTCGATGGCGGCGAGCAAGTCGGCGAAATGATCAAAATTTTCCAGCCGCGGCATAAACACATACAAATGGCCATGGCGTGGTTCGATGCACAACGCCGTGTACGGCACCTCCATCATTTGCCGGAAATAGGCACGAACGGTTTCGGGTTTCGCGTCCGCCGCCGGAGGTGCCACTGCGTTACCGCCGCTGCCTTCGTGTTGAGCTTGCTGAAGCGACTGTGGGACGTAATCGTATTCAACAAGTTCTTCGACCGCCCACGGCAATTGGCCAAGCGGCAGTCGAAGCCCCATCGGCGAACCGCCAGGCATCAGAAACATTTCGCCGCGAGGAAAAGTCCAGGTGCCGGATCGCCATCGATCCAGCGACCAATCAAATCGCAGCGGCAATGCATAACCGATCGCCCCGTCCAACCCGCGAGCAAGTGCGAGGCTGAGGTCGTCGCGGTATTGGCGTGCCCACGGAATCACGATATTGTCGCATCCCACTTGCTGCTGGCTTTCTCGCCAGAGGTAATAAAGCCAATCTTCGCGTGCCGCGATCAAGAACCGAGAATCGATTCCCATTTTGCTTGCCACCACTTGGCCGAAACGTTCGGCGTCGTGGACGGTCACTTTGGTGGGTTGGGTTTCGTCGGCAATCAAGCGTTCATCTCGCCACAACGGGACGCCATCATTTCGCCAAAAGCACCCCAGCGCCCAACGCGGCAACGGTTCGCCCGGGTACCACTTTCCCTCGCCGTAATGCAACAAAGCGCCGCGTGCGAAGGAGTCTTTCAGTCGCTTTAGTAACACGCCGGCGCGCTCGCGTTTATGGACGCCGAGTGCTTCGGTGTTCCACTGAGCTCCGTCCATGTCGTCGATCGAGACGAAGGTCGGTTCGCCCCCCATTGTCAAACGCACATCAAGATCGTTCAGCTCGTTGTCGACTTGGCGGCCCAACGTGCGAATCGATTCCCATTGTTCGTCGGTATACGGCTTGGTGACCCGCGGATCCTCGTGCACGCGAGTGACCACGTTACGGAATTCGAACTTGACCTCGCACTTTTCCGACGCGCCGGTGACCGGTGCTGCACTGACGGGATCGGGCGTGCACGCTAACGGGATGTGTCCTTCGCCGGCAAACAATCCCGACGTAGGGTCCAAGCCGATCCAACCGGCACCAGGGATATAGACTTCGGTCCAGGCATGTAGATCGGTAAAGTCATGGTCGGTGCCAGAGGGACCGTCGAGTGATTCTTCGTCAGGAGTCAGTTGGACGAGGTAGCCGGAAACGAAACGAGCGGCCAGACCGATATGGCGCAGGATCTGAACCAGCAACCACGCGGTATCGCGACACGATCCGGTTCGCATTTTCAGCGTTTCTTCGCACGTCTGGATCCCGACCGCCATGCGAATGTTGTAACCAATGTCCGCCTGGAGTTTGGAATTCAGGTAGACCAGAAAATCGACACAGCGGCGGGGCGTTAGATCGATGCCGGCAATCCACTTGGCCAATAGCGGTCCGTTGTCGGTTTTTTCGAAGTAAGGCTCTAACTCGTGGCGTTGGAGTGGTTCGTAGTCGAAGGGAAACTTTTCCGCGTAATCTTCGACAAAGAAATCGAACGGATTGATTACCGTCATTTCCGCAACCAACTGAACGTCGACGACGAACTCGGTCACCGGTTCAGGGAAGATCACGCGCGCGATCTGGTTGCCAAACGGGTCTTGCTGCCAATGCAGATGGTGGTCAGCGGGTTCGATCTTTAGTTGATAGTCGTGAATCGGCGTCCGCGCGTGCGGAGCAGGCCGCAAACGAATCAGATGCGGCGACATCCGAATCGGCCGGTCATAGAGATAGCGAGTGTAATGTTCAATGCCAACGTGTATTGCCACGAGTGTGTCGGCTCCGTCGGTTCGTTCGCCGAGACACCGCAGGGGCGCATCGCTAGAACCGTGAATGAGTTTCAGTCCAAGTTGATAAGATCCGCCGCGTAGAGTGTAATCAAATAGCCCTGTATTTGTCAGCGAAAACGGACAAAGAATCGGGCCGCTAAAACAGCGTGTCCGATAAAGACACTAACGCGTTTCAACGGGGGTTTGGGGATTAAAACGATTTTTATGGCATTTCGTTCAGCGTTCCGGGGGCGACGTTTTGCTGGACGACGATGCGGTGGCTTGCGCCAAAGCCCAAAACGGTGAAGGATTTAGAGGCGGCAATGTACGGGATTTCCGCATTGTAGCTGCGCTCACCCGAGCGTGGATGGTTGCCAGCGAACGTGGAAACGGAAAAAAAGTTTGCAGTCTCTGTCGGAAAGTGTCATAACGACGGTTCGCGGGGCGAACGACCATTCAAAGGGAGACGAGGCGATGCAGACGTCAAACCGGAAACTTGCGATATCCTCTGTCGCTGTGGTGCTGATTGGTTTCGTGTTTCCTGGTGTCGCTGCGGCGCAGGAATCCGCGATTGAGGCGCGGATTGGCTTTTCCGGTCAGCAATTGTTCGAGCACCAATGGCAACCCGCCAACACGGCAGGCACCGAAAATGCCCAGACCAAGCAGGTCAACGGAGACGGACTAGGACCGCTGCACAATGCGACCTCGTGTGCCGAGTGTCACAGAAATGGCGGCGGTGCCGGTGTCCAGCATAATGTCACACTGATCACGGTCGATCCAAGGTCAAGCGTCTTGAGTGATAAGAAGCACGGCGGAAAGCGACTGCTCGAAGTCTTCCCAGCACTGCTTGGACCCCGCGGCGCGATGACCTTTAGCACCGTCGTGCACGACCGTTCGACTCGGCCTGGCTATTCGCCGATACGAGACAATTTAGCATCGTACGTCCCTGGCGGGATCACAAGCACGTGGTTTGATCCGGGCCAACGAACGAGCACTGCCATCGCGGCGCAGCCGGTTGTCGCCGGTCGCCACGAGAGCGTTGATTTTTATCTCAGCCAACTAAATTCGCCCGCCCTGTTTGGCGCCGGAGCGATCGATTCGATTCGTGTGGAACGAATCATGGCGTTAGCGAAACGGCAATCCGAAAAATCCAATGGGACAATCACTGGCCGTTTCGTTGGCAAATTTGGTTGGCGTGGCCAAGTCGCTTCGCTGAGTGACTTTATTACCCAAGCGTGCGTCGGTGAACTGGGGCTGACCGCAGGTGAACCGCGGGCACCACGGCGTGATCGTCAAGCCGCGGTGAGTCGGGGCCGTTCTTTAGAAAATTTTGAACCGACAAATACTCCAATCGACTTAATGATGATGGCTTCGTTTGTCACCGCAATACAAGCGGGCGATCCAGCCGACCTGGACTACATGAATACCGGCCGCGACATGTCACACGCAGAACTCACGAAGCTGGCTCGTTTCGTAAGTTCGCTGCCACGCCCGACCGAAATGCCGCAACCCGAACATAGCTTTGATCAAGTGCGTGATGGCGAGCGGTTGTTTGGCACCGTCGGCTGTATCGATTGCCACGTTGCCGACGTGCGTCCCGTGTCGGGGATCTTTAGCGATTTACTACTGCATGATATGGGCCCTGAGCTGCAATCACCGCTTTCTGCGCCGTTAGGTTCGATCACCAAGACGCACTTACTGAGGCCCGTTTCGTTCAATGAACGCGGCCCGACGACTTCTTCGGCCCAATCGGCTTACGGATCCGGCGATTTAGCTGCACGGTTGCCAAAGCCCTATCCGATCGACGAACCCGAACAGCCGCAGTTTCCTCGAGGGGATGTGCCCGAAACCGACATTGTTTACTGGGACACGCTGCAGCGAGAATGGCGGACTCCGCCGCTTTGGGGTGTTGCCGACAGTGCCCCTTATCTTCATGACGGACGTGCCGAAACACTCGAAGAGGCGGTGTTGTGGCACGGCGGCGAGGCGGCTGCGGCTCGCAATCGGTACTACGATCTGTCACGAGCGGACAAAGATCGTGTGTTGGCATTCTTGTCCTCCCTGCGAGCGCCCCAACCCACGGGCCAAGATGCTGACTAGCCGCGAAGGGTAGCGCTGTTTTGGTACGGGGGCGTGCACGACAGGCTAGCAGCCATTTCCACTCTAAAAATGCAAGGCTCGCTGGACGATCTCGTGGACGTCTTTGCATAGCCCTGGATGCTCAGCGATCCGCTTCAACTCGTTTTGCATTTGCGTTTGTCGTGTTTCGTCAAACCGCCGGTAACTGTTGAATGCTGCGACCAAGCGAGCTGCCAACTGCGGATTCGCCGATTCGATCTTCAAGACGTAATCCGCCAACAACTTGTAACCGGCTCCGTCGGCTTGATGGAAACGTACTTGGTTTTGGGTAAACGCACCGATCAGCGAGCGAACTCGGTTCGGATTGTCGACGCTAAAGTCGGGATGCGTCGTCAACTGCTTGACCTGCTCGATCGTGTCCGCGCGACTCGAAACTGCTTGTACGGCGAACCATTTGTCAATCACCAATGGGTCGGATTGATATTTCTTGTAGAACGCAGTAAGTGCCTCATCCCGCGCCGGCACATCTAAGTTTGCCAGTAGCGATAATGCAGCTTGTTTGTCGGTCATGTTGTCGGCCTGATTGAATTGATCGGCAACCAAAGACACGCTCTCGGGTGTCTCCAGTGCTGACAAGTAGGCCAACACGACATTCTTTAAACGGCGACGATTGATTGATTTTTGATCGTTCTTGTACGCTCCGTCAGCAGCCAGATTCTTGTACAGGGCCGTCAGCTCGGACTGAAAAGTCTCGGCAAGTCGTGTGCGGTAGAACTGGCGAGCAGTATGTAGCGAATCGGGATCGATCACGTCCATTTCTTGTCCGAGCACGCTTTCGCGGGGCAACGTTAACGCAAGTGCTTTGAAGGCTTCGTCAACCGAGTCGTCACTCAATACGCGGCCAAATGCGTCACTAAATTCCTGGGACAACTTTAGCTTTTCGCCATTCTTTACACCCGTTGCTGCATCGAGCAGCAATTTCGTCGCCAGCGTTTGGCCGGCGTCCCAACGATTGAACGAATCGGTATCATGAGCCATCAAAAAGGCAAGGTCCTGGTTGCTACGCTGCATTCGCAAACGTACCGGAGCCGAGAAACCACGCAGCACGGATGCAATCGGCTTTGCGGTCAGGCCGCCGAACGTATATGTCTCGGATTCCGTCTGCAACATCACAACGCCGCCGTGCTGCTCGATTTCTTCGCCACTTTCGGCATCCAACAACCCCACCCGTACCGGTAATGGCACCGGTTTGCGGCCCTCGGTTCCAGGATTGCCACCGGGCAGCGGTGGATAGGATTGCGTCATCGTCAGCGCGTACTCGCCCTTCGCAGCGTCCCAGGCTTCGCTGACGGTCAACTCCGGCGTTCCCGCTTGCGAATACCAGCGGTCAAACAGGTCAAAATTGACATTGTTGGCATCTGCCATTGCGGCGCGGAAATCGTCACACGTGACCGCCGAATTATCGTGCCGCTGGAAATATAGATCCATACCACGTCGGAACCCTTCAGCCCCCAGGATCGTGTGGTACATGCGAATGATCTCGGCACCTTTGCGATAAACCGTTGCGGTGTAAAAGTTGTCCATCGAGATGTACGATTCAGGCCGAATCGGGTGTGCCATCGGGCCGCTATCTTCGACAAACTGACCGGCTCGCAAACCTGACACGTCATCGATGCGTTTGACTGCGGCGGAGGTTTGGTCAGCAGTGAATTGCTGGTCGCGAAAAACGGTCAATCCTTCCTTGAGCGTCAATTGGAACCAGTCACGACAGGTGACACGATTGCCCGTCCAGTTGTGAAAGTACTCGTGAGCGATCACGGCCTCGATCAACATGTAGTCTTCGTCGGTTGCCGTATCGGGGAGCGCCAGCACGTATTTGGAATTAAAGACGTTCAGGCCCTTGTTTTCCATCGCGCCCATGTTGAAATCGTTGACCGCGACAATCATATAGATATCCAGATCGTACTGGAGTCCGAAAACATCCTCGTCCCACTTCATCGATTTTTGCAGCGATACCAAAGCGTGTTCACACTTGTCGATATTTTGCGGCTCAACCCAGATCTCCAGTGCGACATTGCGACAGTCGCGGGTCGTGAACGTCCCGCGATGGCATTTCAAATTGCCGGCGACGAGTGCGAACAGGTAACTCGGTTTGGGAAACGGATCTTCCCACACGACTTCGTGCCGCCCATCGTCCAGGTCTCGCTGTGAAATTCGGTTTCCGTTGGACAGCATCACGGGACAGGTTTGCTTGTCGGCTCGGATCGTCACACGATACGTCGTCATCACGTCGGGACGATCAAGGAAATAGGTAATCCTGCGAAAGCCAACCGCTTCACATTGAGTGCAGAAATTTCCAGAGGTTTGGTACAGCCCCGAAAGTGACTTGTTGGTCACTGGCGAAACCAGCACTTTCGTTTCGATGACGCACGACTCGGGCAGATCCAGCAGCGTCATCCCACCGTCACGCAGTTGATATTGCGTTTGCTCCAGACGCTTGCCATCGACCGCTACCGACTGAAGTTTCAGATTTTCACCGGCCAGATCGAGCGTGCTGGACGATTGCTGAGCGTTGCGACGCACCGAGATGCGGGCCGTTACCAAGGTTTCACGAGGGTCGAGGTCGAAGTCGAGTTCGACGTTGTCGATCCAATAGGCGGGGGGCTGGTAGTCGCTGCGAAGGACTGGCTGAATCGATTGCGTGGCGGTCAACGAATTAGGCTCCGGCGATTGAGTGGATTGCGATCGCTGTATTTGAGCCGAAATTGCGGGTGTTGGGCCAGCCCCGTTAAAAAATGCGGTCGTCGGGGCAGCGTGGTTGATTGTTTTGGCTCGCATCATCCTTCTATACTGGTTCCTACGCACAAATTCGCTTCAGCTACGTTTCATCGATTCATGACAAACGACACAAAAAAAAACGAGCCCCAACCGACGCGTCCTGCCTGCCCAGTATGCGGCGGGGCAATGATCGAAATTAGGGCGAAACTGCAATGCTCGCGCTGCCACACGATCTGCGAAACCTGCTGCGAAGGCGGCCCCGGTTGAAGCGGAATGACGCCCCGGAATTTTACCTAGCCCAGCCGAACGGGACGTCGATTTTATTGCTGCAGCGTTGATGACCCCACGTAGTCTAGGTTTCCAGCCCCCGGATCACAGCAAACCCAGACTGGAAGCCTAGGCCACGTTGAATTCGTTTACACCTATCGTTCACATTTGTAACGGGACTGACCCATTGAACCGAACAACTTTGATCCTGCTTGCGGCGATTTCTTTTTTGTGGAGTTCGTCACCCATACTGCAGGCGAAACGTCCCAACATCGTTTTTATCTTGGCGGATGATGCGGGATACAGTGATGTCAGCTGTTATGGTGGCGAGATCGCGACGCCGCATTTAGATGCGCTGGCCGATGGTGGATTACGTTTCACCCAGTTCTATAACACCGCTCGCTGCTGGCCGACACGCGCTGCATTGATGACCGGGTTTTATGCTCAACAAGTCCACCGCGATGCGTTACCGAAACTCGGCGGCGGTGGCCGCGGCGTGCGTCAGTCGTGGGCGAAACTGATTCCCGCATATCTCAAACCACACGGCTATCGCAGCTACCACAGCGGCAAGTGGCATATCGACGGCAACGTGCTCGATGCGGGGTTCGACCGATCCTATCGTGTCAATAACCAAGGCAACTTCTTTACCGACAAGGGCAACCTCGTCGACGATGTTCCCGTGAAGGTGCCCGCGGATGAAACCGGATATTACACCACCACTGCGACCGCAGACCATGCGATCGACTGTTTGAAAGACCACCAAACGAATTTCGCTGAACAGCCTTTCTTTCACTACATCGCATTTATCTCACCGCACTTTCCACTGCATGCGTTGCCCGAGGATATTGAGCGATACCGTGACCGTTATCTGGATGGTTGGGATGCGATGCGAGCACAACGGTTCGCCAAACAGCAGCAACTCGGTTTGTTGAATACCACGCTCTCGGCATTGGAACCCGACGTCGGTCCTCCTTACGCCTTTCCCGAAGCGATCAAGGAATTGGGGCCAGGCGAGATCGATCGACCGTTGCCGTGGGATCAATTGACCGAAGAACAAAAACGATTCCAGGCTACCAAGATGGCAATTCATGCGGCGATGGTCGATCGGATGGATCAAGAAATCGGCCGCGTTGTCGAGCAATTGCGTGCGATGGGCGAGCTTGATAACACGCTATTGTTTTACGCGTCCGACAACGGCGCGAGTGCCGAGATCATGATTCGTAACGGCGGTCATGATCCGCATGCCGAGCCTGGATCTGCAGCCACCTATCTGTGTCTCGGCCCTGGATTCTCGAGTGCCTGTAACACTCCGTTTCGGCGTCACAAAACATGGGTTCACGAGGGAGGCATCAGCACGCCGCTGATTGTGCATTGGCCGGACGGAATCGCGGATCGCGGGCAGTTACGACACACGCCGTCGCATGTGATTGACATCTTGCCTACGATTTTGGATGTCACGAACATCAAAATCGCCGATGGAGACGATTCACAGGAACGCCCTGAACTTCCCGGCAAAAGTCTCGTCGCGGCATTCAAGGATGACGTCACTGTCGAGCGAGATGCGTTGTGGTGGCTGCATGACGGTAACCGTGCCATCCGCATCGACGACTGGAAATTGGTGGCTGCCCAAGGGGAGCCATGGGAGCTTTATGACATGAAAACCGACCGCGCCGAGTCGAATAACTTGGTTTCAAAAATGCCTGAAAAAGCCGAGGCACTGGAAGCTCAGTGGAACGCCTCGCTTGAACAGTTCAGCGAGCTGGTGAAGAAGACATCGGAAAAGCCAAACGCAAAAAAGCAAAAGTCGAAGCGTTAAAAAGCGGCGGTGAGCCGAGTGCCATAGCGCACCGGGCAATACGTGGCCCCCGGCCGCTTACACGCAAGCGGCTCACTAAATCAAGAGCCCGCTCGCGCCGTGCGGCTACAAAAACACGCAAATCGTGTCCAAGGGAGCCGCACTGGACGCTCGCCGACATGGGGCGTCGCTGCCGTGATTGACCAGCGGTTTATTTCGATGCGGCAACCTGTTTCCGCCATACCGGCCGCGCGTTTGCGGTGATTTCGTCATCGACTTTGTGCATGCGTTTCTTTAATTCGGCAATGATCTCGGGATGGCTGTCTTTCAGATTTTTCTGTTCGCCAATGTCGTCAGCCAAATTGAACAGAAACACTCCAGGCTCGGGCGAAACATCCTTTTGATTGCTTCGTTTGCGTGGCCTCTTTTCGAGGTATTTCCAATCGCCCTTGCGAATGCCTTCCAAGGCACCATGTGCTGAATAGAAAATCAGTTCATCGCGAGGCGATGTGTCGCTGGTAAAGGTCGACGAGATATCAAATCCGTCGATCGTGTTGCCCGAGTCGGGAAGCGGGGTGCCCGCAAGTGCCGCAATGGTTGGCAACAAATCCAGAGTCGATGTAAATGCGGTCGTGGACGTGCCAGCCGGAATGCGGCCCGGTCCCCACATTACACAAGGCACGCGTTGGCCACCTTCGAACGTCGTTCCTTTGCCATCACGCAGTGGCCCCGCGGTGCCGCCGTGATTTTTGAATTGCAACCATGGTCCATTATCACTCGTGTAGATGATGTAAGTCTCTTCGGCCAGATCGAGCTCACGCACCGTGTTGGCGATTCGACCGACCTCGGCATCGATGTGTTCAATCACACACTTGTAGGCGTTTGCGGGATTCGCGTCGTAAACGTCCTCGGGAACGTACAGCGGAATATGCGGCATCGAATGCGGCAGGTACAAAAAGAAAGGCTGCTCTTTGTTCGCAGTGATGAATTCGATCGCTTGGTCGGTGTACCGCCGGGTGATGGTACGTTGGTCGACGGGGACTTCGATGATCTCTTCATTTTGAATCAGCGGCGTCTTCCACATCGTGATCGCACTGGCTTGGTCCTTCCAAAGTGTGTCCGATGGCAACCGCGGCTTGCCCTTGTTGTCGGGATGATTCATGTCGTTGGAATAGGGGATACCAAAATAGGAATCAAACCCGTTGGCGCGAGGTAGCGTTTCGGGGTGATGCCCCAGATGCCATTTGCCAACACAAGCGGTCGCGTAACCCTGGCTGCCCAAATGATCCGCGATCGTGTATTCGTCGGGATTCAATCCATAATCGCTTTGCGGAAACAACACGTGCTGGTGCATACCGACACGTTTTGGATAGCTTCCGGTTAACAGTGCCGCGCGTGAAGGCGAGCAAACCGAGCACGCGGTATAGAAACTTTTGTAGGTACGCCCTTCCTCTGCCAAACGGTCAATGTTAGGCGTCTTGATCGTCTCGGATCCAAAGCAGCCAAGGTCGCCGTACCCCTGATCATCGGTGAAGATGATGATGAAGTTGGGCTGCTCAGCAGCATCCGCATGGCGGGGGAAGTACGCGAGCAACGTGGTCAGCACGACCAGCGGCAAGCTGATGCGAGATAAGAACGGAGGGAAAAAGGCGTGTCGTTTCATGGGAGCGTATAGGGGCAAGTTCGACGCAGGGGGATAGGGGAGGGACTTAACGCAGAGGAGCTAGTTTAGCTGAAAGTTTTCGTCGCTGCACAATCGTCTTCGCCGTGTCGCCACAATTCCGGCGACGGTTCGCCAGTGTCATCGACTTTTGGTAGCGGCACGGCGCGAGCCATCCGGTTGCGGCGAGTAAAACACTCGGTTAGGGCGAATGTAGATGGCATTGGCTTTTGCTCCGCACCGCAACAAACGGCACTCTTTTACCGACAAACTTTTAGCGACAATTAGATCGCAGTGGGCGGCTAGCTATGAAACCAAATTGTCTCGGGCAAAACGCTATTTCTTGACTGCGACAAGCCCGCGTTCATCGTCAGGGCGAGCCAGGTGCAGCGTTCCCATACAGCGTCCCTCGGCTGTCTTTGGCCCCAGTGCGAATAGAAAACGGTTCGGCGCGATACCGACAATCCCCAGGCTGCAATTGAAGTGGTAGCGGCCAATCATGTTGAATTCGGCATCGGTTTTTAAAAGCGTCGACGGTGATCCGTAGCACCCAAACCACCACGCGTCATCGTGAAATGTGGCGGTTTGGATTCCCAGGTGAGTCCACTTGCTGTGGATCACGTGCTTTTTGATAAACTGAAAATCGGCGTCGTACTCGTAGACATAGTTTTCTTGCACGCCTTCGGGCAGTCCCCCGACCACAAAGAAGTGACCGTTGGCGATCCCAATGCCACCCGCTCCATGGAACACTTCTTGGGTCTCGTGTTTCGCCAATAACTCGAGCGACTCGGCGTCATAGACATAGACCCACGAATCCGCCTTGCCCAGCGGATTGTTGAACTGGCCTAGATTCACCGCAACGTAGATCTTGCCGCCGTCAAAGCAGAGGTCACCGTGATGGTTGGGAACTGCGACTTGTTTTCGCACTTTGCCTTGGCGATCCGTTTTTACTAACTGCGTCGTGAATGCCCAAAAGATGGAATCTTTGTTGTCGGTACAGACACCTTGAAGGTGATGGGCGTAATCGCCGTCACATTTCACTTCGCCAAATTGCGTTTGCAGCGGAGTCGCGTCGTTAGCGATGACATCCGAACTTTGCACTGCGAAACCGGTGCAGACAAACGTCAACAGAAAGAGAAACAATCGAATGGGTTGGGTAGGCATGCTGGTGCTGATTCGTTAGCGGGAGGGAAGGGGATGGGGGAATGCTCTGATCACCTGACCGGCGAAAGATGGCGGCGTGAATGCTACGCTAGTGTACAGGTCCCGCTTTGCAGCGACGAGTCGCTAACGTTGCCGTGACGAAAGTCATCGTGTCAAACAGGGACAATGCGAGCTTTGAAATCAGTTCGCCACGTCATGTCGGCGAATCAGGCCGGTGCAGCATCATCGTATAAAAACGGCGGTTTTTCTGGCACTTTCTGGCCCGGCACGTTGCGTCGCCGGGGAAAGGATGCTCCGCCGACTAAGCCATGTTTTTGAGTAAGGGGGGCATGATGAAGGTTCTAGGAAATTTGTCAGGAGTTTGCTTCATATAGCTTTTTCCGTTTTGGGGAGGGGGTGTTCGGGCAGCGACCATGATGGACGCGCCCGCTGCAATCGAGTCATGGCAATGCGCTCCAAGATTCGCCCCCACGCGTAGAAGACTCGTTGTTTTGAAAAATGGAATGCAGTTTGCGTGCATCCGCTTCGCTGTAGTGACGTCCAACAAACGCCTCCGTAATGTCATCCACTGTGACACCAAGGTGGCGAGGTTTGATCGCGGAGCGGCGCGAGTCGCCCGGTAGATTTCAGCCCGGTAGATTTCAGACGTTTCACTCGCTGCAACCGGACGGCTTGCGCCGTGCCGCTACTGAGATAATGACTACTGAAGTTCAGCCGGTGGGTCCCGAGTCGGCTTCAAACAAAATTTTCTACATCCATCCACACGCGATTTGGGACCGTTCGCGGTGCACCTAGGAATACAAAGATGAAAGCGATCTGCTGGCACGGACGACATGACGTTCGCGTTGATAACGTTGACGATCCCAAGATTGAAGATCCTCGCGACGTGATTATCAAAATCACTTCTTCGGGAATCTGTGGTAGCGACTTGCATCTGTACAACGGCTATATGCCGACGATGAAAGCGGGCGACGTGATTGGCCACGAACCGATGGGCGAGATTGTCGAACTGGGCAACGCGATCACCAAGTTCAAGAAGGGAGATCGCGTGGTGGTTCCGTTTACGATCTCGTGCGGTTCCTGCTTTTTCTGCGATCGCGATTTGTATTCACTGTGTGACGAATCGAACCCGAACGCAGCCCAGGCTGCCGAAGTGTTGGGGCAGTCACCCGCGGGATTGTTTGGTTTCTCGCACATGTTAGGCGGCTTTCCTGGCGGGCAAGCCGAATACCTGCGTGTACCGTATGCGGACGTCGGACCGATCAAAGTGCCTGAGGGGATCGATGATGACCAAGTTGTCTTTCTGTCGGACATTTTCCCGACCGGCTACATGGCCGCAGAGAATTGTGGTATCGAACCAGGCGACACGGTTGCCGTGTGGGGCTGTGGTCCGGTCGCCCAATTTGCGATTCAAAGCGCCTGGATGCTCGGCGCCGGCCGCGTGATCGCGATTGACCGGGTTCCCGAACGATTGGCGTTGGCAAAGAGTAAAGGACGCGCTGAAGTCATCGATTTCGAGCAAACCAATGTCTACGAAAAATTGATGGAGATGACGTCGGGGCGAGGTCCGGATCGCTGTATCGACGCTGTCGGAGCGGAGTCGCATGCCGCAGGCAGCGTGCAGGAAACCGTTGACGATCTTCGTGAGGCGGCTCACGTTCCGGCGAATCATCCCTATTCGCTGGCTGAAGCGATCAAGTGTTGTCGCAAGGGAGGGACGGTTTCGGTGCCTGGCGTCTACACCGACAATCTGAATGGCATGCCGATGAGCGCGGTGATGAATAAGGGGCTGACCATCAAGAGTGGTCAAACCCACATGCAGCACTATATGGAACCATTACTAAAGCGGATTGTTGACGATGGTTTCGACCCGTCGTTCATCATCACGCACCGAGCAAGACTCGAAGATGCACCTGACTTGTACAAGACGTTCGAGGCCCGCGAGGACGGGTGCATCAAAGTGGTGCTAAAACCCTAGATCACTAGCGGTAAATGGCCGTGGCAGCGGTAATGCCGCTTCACGGCCGCACTTATTAGCTATTCGCTACGAGCTGATTTCGGACAATGGGCCGGTGCTGTCGCCGAACGATTCGACTTCGACGCCGTTAACGTCCAGCATCGAATGATAGAGGTTGCACAGAGGCATCTCTTTGTAGGCAATATGACGCCCGCTTTGGATTCTGCCACCACCGCGGCCGGCAACCAAGATCGGCAAATTATCGGGGTCATGGCGGTTGCCATCGGAAATGCTCGATCCGAACATGATCATTGAATTGTCCAGCAGAGTCGATTCGCCTTCTTGAATGCCTTTCATTTTTTGTAGCAGCGCCGCGAACTGCTCGACGTGCCAACGGTTGATTTGTTGGTATTGGTCGATCTTGGCATCCTTGTTTTCGTGATGGCTCATCTCGTGATGGCCTCCCTTGACGCCATCAAGAAACGAGAAATTGCGTCCCGAGACGTCGTTGGCAAACATGAACGATGCGACTCGCGTGAAATCAGTTTGGAACGCCAGCACCATTAGATCCAACATCACGTCGATGTGTTCACGGAAATCATTGGGAACTCCGGGGCGTCGACGGGCAATTTCCACTGGATCAATACTCGGCTCCCAATCCCGTTCCTGCTCGCGTGTGGCAAATTCAATCCTGCGTTCGACCGCACGAACCGCTTCGAGATATTCATCCATCTTAAATTGATCGTCACGTCCAAGACGTCCTCGAACACGCTTGGCATCGTCGAGAACATAATCGAGCAAGTTTTGGTAAGACTCGGCTTCGGATTGCGACGTTTTCGCTTCACGTCCAAACAATCGGTCATAGACGATCCGAGGATTCATCTCTTTCGCGACAGGTCGATTGGGGGTTTCCCACGAAATATACGAACCATACAGACGTGTGTAGCCAACGTTGCTGTCGATCCCCGAGACGACCGGTTCGGTCGCCAATTCCAACGATGCGATCGGCGTTTTGCCTTTAAATTGCTTGGCAATCAACTGGTCGACGGAAATGCCGCCGCTGCTGATGTCTTTGCTGGTGGTCTTGGTGACCGGCATTCCTGTCAAAAAATTGGCGGTTTTTGCGTAGTGACCGTCACCACCATGGCTGTTCTTCTTATCAAGCCCACTCAGTACCAGGATGTCGTCCCGCACGTCGGCGAGCGGTTCTAGCGATGGCGTCAGCGCGTAGTCGCTGCCCTCAGTCTCGGGCACCCAGGCTTTTTCCCAAACCCCGTTAGGGAAATACAAAAACGCGGTTCGTAGCGGCGGTTTGCTGCTCGTTTTATCAGTCGCAGCGCGAACCGAGGATGGCAACGCGGAATGCATCCACGGCAGAGCCAGCGAAACTCCCATGCCTTTTAGAAAGCGGCGACGTGAGGCGTTATTCATCGGAAACCTTGTCGGATCGTGTGGATTCATTGCCAGAGTGATGCTTTGCAAACGAAAGGGAGCGACTATTTTGCGTCGACCGAAGCTTTAAAGTAACGGTGCTGGAAGGGGTAACTTAAACAAATGGTCTCGATCAAGATCGCTGCATGGTCATCGTGGGATTCAAGTTGCTTTAAACATTCGGTTACGACGCAATCATCGAATTTGCTGAGCGAACGGCCCAGCGCAAATCCGAGCAGCTTTTTGACAAAGTGTTTTCGGAATTCATCTGCTCGCTTAGCAACGAGCGACTTTAGTTCCGCCGGCCCACTAAACGTCTGGCCCGATGGCAAGCGGCCGCTGGCGTCTATCGGATTTTGCCCGTCCATTGTACGCCATCGCCCCAGTGCATCAAAGTTTTCCAGACCGAAACCAAGCGGGTCCATCCGGTTGTGACACGAAGCACAGGTTGGGTTTTTGCGATGGATTTCGAGCTGTTCCCGCAACGTCGCGACCTCGCCGCCAGCGGTTGTTTCCTCGAGCGGCGGAACGCCCGGTGGCGGAGGTGGCACCGGAGAACCTACGACCTCGCTCAGGATCCATTGGCCTCTCAATACCGGACTGGTGCGACGCGAGTGCGATGTTTTGACCAGTACTGCGCCGAGAGTCATCACGCCACCACGACGTCCATCTTCGACTTGGACTCGCTTCCACTCGGATGCGTCATCGGATTTCGATTTGGCGAGACCGTCAGCGGCTTCGGTCAATCCGTAATGCTCGGCGAGCCGCTGATTGATGATCACATGATCGCCATCGATCAAATCCAACAGCCGTCGATCTTGACGGAATATATCGCTGACAAACGACGTCGCTTCGTGCTGCATGTCGGCGAGCAGCGCATTGTCAAAATCGGGAAAGACCTCTTGGTCGGGCGTTTTCGACTTCAAATCGGTCAGACCTAGCCACTGCAGCCCAAAATTCTCGCCAAGGCGGTCCGATCGCGGATCCGACAACATCCGCGTGACTTGCGTCTTGACCGTTTCGTTGTTGAGAATCTGACCGGAATCGGCCAACTGTGACAACTCGGCATCCGGGATCGACGACCACAGAAACAGCGACAATCGCATCGCCAATTCGTGAGCCGTCAATCGCTGGACGCCACCTTCGGGTGCTTCCTTTTCCACTACGAACAAGAAGTGTGGCGACAACAAGATGGCTTTGAGCGGTTGCGAAATCGCGTTGACGCCCGCGGGCTGCTTGCCTTCGGTTTCCGATGTTTCGCTCCGTTTAATCTCCGCATCATACAGCGTCATCAGCCGTTCGATTTCGGCCTCCTCGGTCGGACGTCGCCACGCTCGGCGAGCAAACCGATGGACAATGTCTTGCGCCGATTTCCGAAATGACGTTGCGTCATCCGATTTTGTTAACTCGTCGAGACGTTCCGCAGATAACCACTTCGTGACGGCCCAGTCAGCGGCCCGCAGGTAGCTTTCCAGGTGAATCGGCGATAGGAACAGCGAGTCACCATTGGTGTCAAAACCTTCGCCTCCGCTGCCGTCCGATGGCAAGCTGATCGAATCGGGAAGTGGCGTGCCGACAAGGTCCTCGATTGCGTACCGATATTCGCTACGCGTCAATCGTCGTGACATGACGTTGCCACGGTACCATTTCTGTGTGCTGTCGGACGCTAATTCATCGCACAGCTTTTGTTTGGGCCGAGCATCAAACCACGTCTGGATTGCCTGTTTTTGTTCGGTGGTAAACGGCTCGCTGTCTTCAGGTGGCATCTCACCTAACTCAATTCGTTTGACGATGCGTTCAAACGAATCGCGATGCTTGATCGCCATCTTGCCGTCGTTGAATTGGGCGATATTGAATTCACCCTCCGCGTCCTTTTCACCGTGACAGTCCAAACAATGTGATTTCATCAGCGGCAGAATCGTCGCTTCGTATGCCTTGCTCCATTCCGCTTCGGACTGTTCCGCCGCGACGGGAGACACGGCGACGCTGAATACGACGACAACAGCGCAGCGGCGTGCGAACCGCATCGCGGACGCTATTGGTGAAACTCGCAAGCGGATTGGAATCGGCCAGCGAACTAACTTCACGCTGCGTTGCGCGAGCGTGCACCGATTGGGTGAAGTGGACGTAAAACGAGCCATCGTCGGATCGTATCCGAGGGATTGAGGAAGGGAGGGGGGGGAATGTACTAAATAGTGGATACATTCGGCGGGGAGCTGTATTGTAATCGGTTTGCCCGCTCCGCAACACGGCACTTTCCTAAGCCCGGTGCTTTGTCATCAGCGTTGCCAAATCAGCCTGCGAGGGCGTAAAAACGCGGGTACGACGCCAGTAGCAGTGATTTATCGGACTGTGACAAGAACATCGCAGGAGGCGTGAATCGCAAGTCAATGAGCGAACTTCGCGAATGTTTTGGATAAGAGTTGTTACCACCAGCCACTCTAGCTCTTGTGGTGCGATCAATTCCCCTGAGGCGCCGCGAGTCGCAGCGATTCGTGTCCACAGAAGAAAATGGACTTTCGATTCATTCAGCGTTTCGCGATCTGTGCCTTAACGGCGATGGCATGCGTCCGCGATCAAGTTGCCGGTTCAAAGTAGAAGTGTTCATTGTGCGTGATGTAAACAATTTAGGAAGTGAAGAGCAAAGTTTGATTACGCGGTGCGGCCGGGGGCACTTGTGGCGAGTCACTTGAAATGGGCCAATTGACTTGAGCCAACTCAATGCGGTCAATTGAGGGACGGTAATCGATCAAAGCAAACTCGATGATGCTAGATTAGACACGTCGCGTTGCCAGGTCTTGCATTCAGGCCGCCCGTTTTGACCATGGCAGCCTCGTTGTTCGTCGTCGCGTCGCGATGATTTTTCCTCCCTCCTCACGCACCGGACAGATGCCTGCCATGAACATGCCCCCACTCGCCGGACTTGTCGCCGCCACCTATACGCCATTACATGACAGTGGCGAAATCAATCTCGATATTGTTCCCGCCATCGTCGAGCATTTGCTTCCCCAAGGCGTTTCGGGGCTGTACGTTTGCGGCAGCACGGGCGAGGGAATGTCGTTGACAAGTGACGAACGTCGCCGCGTCACCGAAGCCTATGTCCAAGCGACCGCCGGTCGTGTCCCCGTGATTGTGCAAGTCGGACACAACAGTGTTCGCGAAGCACGATCGCTTGCCGAGCATGCTGCGGAAATCGGCGCGGACGCAATTTCGGCAACGTGTCCTTCTTACTTTCCCGTTCGCGATGCCAAAACGTTGGCCGCTTGTATGTCGGAAATTGCAGGCGGGGCATCTAAGCTACCCTTTTACTATTACCACATTCCTGTTTTGACGGGATCCGCAGTTGACGTGGCTGAGTTCATGAAATGCGGCGGTGATCAGATCAACAATCTTGTCGGGCTGAAGTACACCGACACCAAATTGTTCGAGTTCCAACATTGCCTGGAAAGCGACAATGGAAGGTTTGATGTTGTCTGGGGCTGTGATGAGATGTTGCTCGGCGCGCTGGCCACCGGAGCACGCGCTGCGATCGGCAGTACCTACAATGTCGCAGCACCACTGTACGGTCGCTTGATCGCCGCTTTTGAATCAGGCGACTTGGATCAAGCAAGGAAGCTGCAATCACAGTCAATTCAAATGATCCGAACGCTCAATCACTTTCCATTTCACGCGGCAATGAAAGCAGTGCTAAGGATGCGAGGTTTGGAGGTGGGCGGATGCCGGTTGCCTCAAGCTCGTTTGGATTCTGGCGAAACCGAAAAACTGAAAGGCGAGCTCGATGCGATCGGTTTCTTTGAGTGGTCGCAATCCGAGTCGTTTGCTTAGGATGCGAATGCCTTGGTTTGGCAGCCTTCGGATGAATGGGGGCGGTCCGAGCCTGTCACTCGCACCGAGACGAGATTAACAGACGCGGCGACATTTGCGTTCTTAAATCGATTAGTCTATACAGCAGCTGCGAGGCACACGACTCGCGTGTTTTCGTAGATGTAAATTTCGGCGGTGGATGGGCACTCGTGACCCTCGGAAGCCCTTCCCAAATTGGATCACAACAAGATGAAACGTAATACAACGTCGCGACGCACTTTTCTGCAAACGACCGCTGGTGGCTTGCTTGTTTCTGCCTCTCTCACATCGCCCGACACTCGTGTTGCCAATGCGAACGAGGCCAAGCGGCTGGCAAATCCTGTCAGCGGCGATGTGTTGCAAACTCACGCGTCACTTGCCCCAGACGGCCAGCAACTGATTGAACAACAGCGGGCGATTCCCGTCGCTGGGAAAACAGAAGTACTGGTCTGTGGTGGTGGCCCCGCAGGGATCGCCGCGGCATTGGCAGCGGCCAGAGCGGGCGCGTCGGTGCAATTGATCGAGGTCGCCGGATGTTTAGGGGGTGTCTGGACCGCAGGGCTGCTGACCAAGATCCTGGATGCTGAAAACAAGTCGGGGATTATGGACGAACTGCTTACGGCGTTTGCATCGCGAGGCAGCGAGGTCGCACGTGATTCACGTGGCACCGTATACGATCCTGAAATTGCCAAACTGGTTCTGGAAGAGCTGTGCGTCGATGCGGGAGTAAAAATTCGCCTGCATACACGGTTGGTTGGCGCTGTGACCGATTCGGACAACCGTGTGGTCGCGGTGCTGACCGAATCTAAATCAGGACGCGAAGCCTGGTTGGCTGACCGCTTTGTCGACTGCAGCGGCGATGGCGATTTGGCGGCCCACGCAGGATGTCGTTTTGACGTCGGGATGGGCAGCGATTGTGAGTGTCAACCGATGTCGATGCTGGCGTTGTTGACCGGGATCGATGCGGAAGCTGTTCGCCCCTACATTCGCGAAACGGACCGGTCGGCAAAGCCATTGTTACTGAAGTTAATGGAAGACCACGGAATTACCCCCTCGTACCGCGGTCCCACGCTGCGTCATTTGCACAGCGGCATTTACTCGATCATGACCAATCACGAGTACGGTGTGTCCGCATTCGATGCCGATGCCATTACCGATGCGACTATCCAGGCACGTCGCGAAATTCACCAGATCGTCAACGGGTTGCGAGGCATCGGAGGGATCTGGAAAGACATCGCCGTCGTCGCGACCGCCGAGCAGATCGGGGTTCGTGAAGGGCGACGCATTCGCGGTCGCTATCACATCACCGCCGAAGATCTCGGCAAAGGATTGAAGCACCCTGAATCCGTCTGCCAAGCCCGTTTTTCCATCGATGTGCACGCGTTGAACGCACACGGCAACAAAGAGATCAGCCGTGAATTCAAAAAAGGGGGACTGAGGCCGTATGACATCCCTTATCCCGCGTTGATTGCCGCCGATGTGGACGGCTTGCTGATGGCAGGTCGATGTATCAGTGGTGATTTTATCGCTCATTCGAGCTACCGAGTGACGGGCAACTCGGTGCCGATGGGCGAAGCCGCTGGACGTGCCGCCGCCGTCTCGGTCAAGCAAAACGTCATGCCACACGAATTGAAGTGGGATGAAATCAAGGGATAACGAGGGCGCGTGTTTTATATCGCCGCCCGTCGAAAGTCTTTGCGATTATCGCTGCCGCGGTATCAAACTTTTGATCGGGATGATGGCTATCTCGGCGCTGTTGTTGTTCCACAATTCGCGGCCGGTACCGACGCGGCCGACGCCGCCACCGCTGTTGGAATAGCCAACGTACAATTTGCCGCCATGCTCGATCGCGTAGGGATACGACAATTTCGCTTGCGGATGCGATTCCCCAGGGCCGTCGTTGAATTCGGCGTGGCGAATCACAAACGCTTTGCTGAAGAGTGTCTCATTCGGACGCGTGACCGCAATCGTCAGCGGCGAGCGTCGACCACCATTGTTCGCTGCCGTCGTTCCGACGAGGTAATGTTGTCCGCTGCTAAGCGTGCCGGTGTAGGGTTTGCTTGTCGTCATCGGCAGATTCGAGGGTCGAGACGCGGTCCATGTGCGACCATAGTCGTGGCTGGCAGCACGCAGCGCGGTTGCCTCGGCCCCATAGCGTGAAACATTGACGACCGTCGCGCCGTCGACAAAGACGGTCGACTCACCCCACATCGTTCCGGTTGCCTGATCACGAGGAATCACGACCAGATCCCATGCGGTCAAATCATCCCCGTGGCTGATCGCGACTGCGGCGGGATTGCCATTGCCGGCGCGAAGACCGCCCATAATCCAGTTGCCGTTTTTCAGTTGGATCGGTTGCTGCATCGGCCAAAAACCGCCTTCAATTACCGTTCCCTTGGGCGTCCAAGTCCCGGTCGACTCGTCAAGCAGGTAAGCTCGAGTGTGGACGTTTTGCATCGTGCCGGAGTACGCACCGTGGAACGCCCAAAATTCGCCATTGTGCGAATGGAACACTCCATGGCTGACTCCGATCCCCGGTTCGACTCCCGCGTCAATCGTCGTCACCTCGCTCCATGTTCGGCCGTCATCATCGCTGTGGCAGACTCGGGCCTCTTCGGAATCGGTATTCTCGCCACCTTGATTGTGCCCGAACGATGCGTATAGACGGTTGCGATGAAATCCGAGGGCCACGCCGTGTAAGAACCGATACCCATCTTTTGAAAACTCATACGGCTTGATCACACCAAATCGCACGCCATCGAGTTGCGGAAGATCGGCGGCGGAGGGCAAGGTGCTGGATTCATCCCACAATGGTGCCGGTTTCGGCAACTCGGGAACGTCATGTGTTGCGGTCACCGGATGATACAGATCCTTCATCTCCGCAGCAGTCAACGATCGATCGAACCAGCGTGCCAGGTCCAATGCGCCGCTGAAATTTTGGCGAATATGACCGTTGTCGTTCACTCCAGCAAAGGTCATCGGAGTTGCGCTGAACTGGACCGGTTGCTTCAGCGGGACGCTTCCCGCAAGTTCGCCATTGACCCAAAGCTCAGCGGCGCCGTCTCGCAATTGAATCGCGACCAAGTGCCAATGGCCCCGTTCGGGGACTTTATCGCAATCGGCGGTAACCCATTTGCCTTGCCACACATACAGCCGGAATCGTTTGTCCTTGTCAAGCATCACGCCCCAATTCCGCTGGCCCAACGAATATTGATGCGCTGCGGCAATCATCTGCTGGGTTCTGCCGAGCTGGTAGGGATTAACCCAGATCGCAAGCGTGAACGGTTTGTTTGCGGCGATCCGTTCGGCGGAGTCTTTCAGCGTTAGTAGAGAACGGCCGTCAAAAACGAGTGATCGGTCCTGGACACCTTCGGCCGTTTGGATGTCACCGTGGACGAGAAAGTCGTCAGCGCTGTCGAGCGACCATGTCATGTCGGCAACCGGCCCGTCGCCGGGGCTGGCACCCAAAGTCAATAGAGTGCCGGTGAAACCGAATAGGAGCGTGAGTGCGAGGCGTGCGATCATGAGAGGGGGAGAGGGGGGAGAGGAATCTTAAAGGACGTGTAAATGTACCACGAAACGTGAAGGCCTGTTGTATCACTGATTCGGGCGCTGAACAGGTAGCTGGAAATCTCGTAGCGGACCGGGCACTAGCCTGGACCGCTAAAACTTTGGGCTTGTTGTGATTTTTGATTGCGCAAATTTTCTGCCACCTCTCCGCCAACTTCGTCGGTGGAGAGGTAATTGCATTGGAGCGGAAACACTTGGCGAGTTTCGCTACGACGGTGTGAGAGGCAGTCACATGCAGTTAATCTTTGCTAGACTTAGGACCTTCGTTGTTAGCTCCCTCCTTCGCCCACCACGCCAATCGTCTTACCATGATTCAACGCCTCGCCCCCCTCGGTTCACGACTCGTGCTTTCCGTCGTGCTCGTCCTATTGATCACAGCATTTTCATCCGCCGCTGAAAATGACTCTACACCCTCTCGACCGCAAGAATCCAAACGGACGGTCCGCGTACTAACCATTGGGAACAGCTTCGCTCAGAATGCCTGTCTGTTTCTTCGCGAGATTGCACAATCCGAAGGGTCGGTGGATTTGGTGATTGGTACTGCGAACATCGGAGGATGCACCTTAGAAAAACACGCCACTCTGGCGATTCAGTCGGCGAGTGATAGCGAAGTGCGGCCGTACCGAGACGCGGCCAGCGGAAAGAAGTTAAGCTTGCAGGACTATCTGAAATTGCAGCCCTGGGACTTTGTCACCGTGCAGCAGATGAGTGCGCTGAGTCACAAACCTGAAACCTACCATCCGCACATCGATCAATTGGCGGCTTTGGTAGAGGAACTGGCCCCGACGGCTCAGTTGTTGATTCACCAAACTTGGGCGTACCGGCAAGATTCGCCGCTGTTGGCGAAAGATGGTTTGAATCAGCAGCAGATGTACGAGCGGTTGCGTGACGCTTACGACGCCAATGCCAAGCAATTTGATGCACGAATCCTGCCTGTGGGGACCGCGTTCCAGGCCGCTCGCGGCGCCGCCGGACGCACGGTCGTTGCTCCCGATCCGAACTTCGACTACGAAAACCCCGAATACCCGAACTTACCCAACCAAGACCACTCGTTGGTGATCGGTTGGCACTGGCAAACAAAAGGTGACAAACCGCGATTGGCGTTGGATTTCAAACACGGCAATTCGCACGGTTGTTTCTTGGCGGGGCTTGTCTGGTTCGAATCCTTGACGGGAATCTCCGCCACCAAAACAACGTTTGTCCCCAAGGGCATCAGCGACGATGACGCTGCGTTCTACCGCCAAATCGCCCACACTGTCTGTACAGATTACTGAAGCGTGGCGAGTTGCCCGGGCAATCTGTGTCTGGCTCCGTCACTCGCCCAAGGTGACGGTCGGGTACGTCTTGGTCGGCTTTGCACCATGCTGGACTTTGGCTGACCATGGGTGAGAGAGCGCTGAAACTGAGGGCCAAGGTGTCGACGCATCCGTGCTTATGATGAATGCACGATGAAGTCAGCTTTGCCCCCTTTTCGCCGGATCCAATTCAGCGGTTTCAGAATAAAGGGCTTCGACACCAACGATCGTTGCAACTGGTATTTTCCCGGAAAATCGAGCAGGGACAAGCCAATAAAGATGGTGAGCAATCCCTGCCCCGGCAGCACCAACATGGCGATTCCCATCGTCAGAAACGCTGCGCCGGTGATGTTCTTCAAGACCAGCCAAACGCAGTGGTAGTAGACGGACGCCCTGGTTTGCGGGCGGATCATGATGCGGCGGCGGTGATTGAAATAATCACTCGGAAGCCGCAGAATCAGCCAAGGTACCGCGACGAGTGAAGCCGCAAACACGATCGCGGACACCGTCGCCACCCACCAGAACATCGGTTCGGTGATCATCCCATACAGGTACAGCATCGCTTTTTGATTACCTTGTTTCCATTTTTGCCAACGTCGAATGGTTGCAATTTTTGTTCCATCGCGCCGCGGAATTGAGGGGGATGACACTGCGTTGGCACGAAAGCTGCATTTTGTCGCTCGTCGCAGTGCAACCGACCTCCGATGATGCTTCTTTTTGCGAGCTGCTTTACTGATGAACACCCCAGCCGCGTCTGGTTCCAAGCGGCGATTGTTACCCGCGCGAGTTTTTGAATGGATCGATCGCAAACGCGACGCGATTTCGAGAACGCTTTGGCGTCCGATCCGGCTGTTGTATTTACGCCACGAGCGTTCGCGCCGCGTCGTTGCCTGGATGCGACTTCATCGCCGCAGCATCACGGGTTCGATCCTGCTGTTGGCTCATACGCTTGGCTTCATTTCGTCCATCAATGTGCTCAGTGAGCCTCGTACTCCACAAGGGGCGATTGCTTGGATCGTCACGCTCAACACGTTCCCCTACATTGCCGTTCCCGCCTACTGGGCCATTGGTGAAACCGATTACGGAAAACAAGCGATCGCCTACCGCGCCCGTCAATCCGAAGACGCCCCGATCTTGGACAGATTGAACCGGGATCTGGTCGAGTCGGGATTGGCGTTGGATCCGGAGAATGAAACACAGCGTCTACTCAGCAAGCTTGTTCATTTTCCGGTCACCGAAGGAAACGCGGCCACCATTTTGGTCGATGGCAAGCAGACGTTTGACTCGCTGTTTCAGTCCATTGAACAAGCCGAATCCTACGTGCTGGTTGAATTCTATATTCTTCGCGATGACGAACTTGGCAACCGGTTGGCCGAGCTGTTGTTGACAAAAGCCCGACAAGGTGTGCAAGTCAAGGTGCTGTATGACGAGTACGGCAGCCGCGACATGTCCAACCGATATATCGACAAGCTGCGGTCCGGGGGAGTGCAGATTCACGGCTTCAACCCGCCGCTCGAAGATGGATCGACAACGCGTCTGAACTTCCGGAATCACCGCAAACTTGTCATTGTCGATGGTCGCGAGGCATTCGTGGGCGGCCACAATATCGGAGACGAGTATCTTGCGGATAACGAAAAACTGGGCGTCTATCGCGACACACATGTTCGTTTCGAAGGCCCGATGGTGCAATGTTCTCAAATCGTGTTCGCCGAGGATTGGCACGCGGTTACTGGCGAACTACTTCATCAATTGCAGTGGACACCGACACAATCGGAAAATGGCGAGGTCAAGGGGATTTGTCTTCCCAGCGGGCCTGCGGACGAGTTTGAAACCGCGTCCATGTTCTTTCTGCAAGTGATCAATCGGGCCGAGAAGCGAGTGTGGATCGCAAGTCCGTATTTTGTTCCCGATCAACAGATGTCGACGGCGTTGCAGTTGGCGGCGCTGCGTGGCGTGGATGTTCGCGTGATCATTCCTGAGGTTTCCGATGCACGCCTCGTTTGGCTCTCTTCGTTTTCGTATCTGCCGGAAATGGAAGCGGCAGGGGTGAAAATGTATCGCTACCGAGATCGTTTTATGCACCAAAAAGTGATCTTGGTTGATGATGAGATCGCCTCGATCGGAACGGCCAACTTTGACAATCGCTCGTTCCGGCTGAACTTCGAGTTGATGATGGTGTTCTTTGATTCGGCCGTTGCCGGCCATTTGGCGGAAATACTCGAAGAGGATCTTCGCAATTCGGATCCGGCGCCCGGTAGCGAATTAACCGACAGCGCCTACCCGTTCCAGCTGCTCGTGCGAGGCTCGCGACTGCTGGCGCCGATCCAGTAACGCGGCGAAATCCACTGCGGTCTAAACAGTCGCTTGCAAGAATAATGCAAAATGATGACACGGACTCGCCGTTTCGGCAGGCAGCCCGTTTTAATTGCATTATCATTTGTGCTCTGACGCTGGCGATTTCTTGATCGATTCACGCGTCCCCGCCGCGTCGTCACCTCCGCGTGATCCTCCCCTCCCCCTGAACATCGAAGCCGAAAATCGAAGTTATGTCTCCTTTTGTTGCAGAATTTATTGGCACGATGATGCTGATCCTGTTTGGCAACGGCGTGGTTGCCAACGTCGTACTAGCACGTACCAAAGGAAATGATTCCGGATGGATCGTGATCGCGGCGGGTTGGGGAATTGCCGTTTTCATCGGCGCGTTTTGCGCTAACGATTTTAGTGGCGCTCACATCAACCCGGCGGTCACTGTAGCGATGTTGATTGCGGGCAAATTAAGTATCGGTATGGCGATTCCATATTTTGCCGCGCAAATGCTCGGAGCCATTGCGGGTGCCGCGTTAGTCTATCTGTTCTACCGTGAACATTTCAAAGTCACGGAGGACGCCGACGGCAAATTGGCCTGCTTCTGCACCTCGCCCAACATTCGCAATTTGCCGCAAGCGTTCTTGTGTGAAGCCGTTGGCACGTTCGCCTTGATCCTGCCCATCTTTTTGATGATCACTCCGAGTCTGACGCATGGCGACGCGGCTGTGGATACGGATCCCGTACTCGGACTGGGCACACTCGGGTTCCTGCCTGTGGGGATGTTGGTGTTTGGCATTGGATTGTCGCTCGGCGGGACGACCGGATACGCGATCAATCCGGCGCGTGATTTGGGACCTCGATTGGTGCACGCACTGCTGCCGATTCCGGGAAAACGTGACAGCGATTGGAGCTATGCTTGGGTTCCCGTCGTCGCTCCGCTTGTCGGTGGCTCGCTTGCAGCGATCGTGTATTTGATGATTGCCTAATAATCTGCGATCCATCGAGAATGTTGTTTCGATGGCCGGTTTCGTTATGATCGGAGAGCGATCAACGACTTTTACTTGCTAAAACTCTTTTACAACGATTGCTAAGAAATGGGAATTTGCTTGAAGCGACTTTTCTGCGTCGGCCCCACCACGGTCGCGGTTGTATGGTGTTGTCTGTTGCACGGCAACCTTGCCACCGCACAAACACCTCGCCTCGAGGCTGATTCAAGCTTGAGATCGACCGATTGGCCCGGATGGCGAGGTCCTTCGGTCAACGGCATCGCGTCGCCGAATCAAGATCCGCCGCTGAAGTGGAGTCAGGATGAAAACGTATTGTGGCGAACCCCGGTGGCGGGTCGCGGACACGGATCGCCTACGGTGCTCGGGTCTCGCGTTTATCTGCCGACTGCTGATGAAAATCGCAAAGTCCAATTGGTGCTGTGCTTTGAACGGCAGACTGGCAAACAGCTTTGGGAATCGGTGGTGCATGAGGGTGGGTTCGAGAACAAAAGCGGCCGCAAAGCGAACGAGAAAGCGACGCTGGCGTCCTCGACGATCGCTACCGACGGTTCGCGTCTTTACATCAATTTCATCAACGACAGTGCGATGTTCACTTCGGCATTGGACCTGGATGGAAAAGTGGTTTGGCAGACTCGCGTCAGCGACTACTTGATTCATCAAGGCTACGGATCTTCACCCACCATCTACAACGATCTGGTCCTTGTCACATGCGACAACAAGGCGGGGGGCGCGATCGCGGCACTGAACCGCAATACAGGTGACATTGTTTGGACACGGAAACGTCCCGAGCTTCCCAATTATGCTTCGCCTGTTGTCTTAAAAATCGACGGCCGCGACCAATTGATCGTCACCGGGTGTGATTTAGTGACCAGTCTGAATCCGTCCAACGGCGAAACATTATGGGAAATCGAGGGAGCGACGACGGAGTGCGTTACCACCACGGTGACTGACGGGACGCATGTCTTCAGCAGCGGTGGCTACCCACGCAACCATCTTGCCGCGATCGCCGCGGACGGTTCGGGAAAAATCGTGTGGGACCAAAATTTACGAGTCTATGTACCTTCGATTTTGCATCGTGATGGCTATCTGTATCTGACTCTCGATGCGGGAGTCGCGATGTGTCTGGATTCCAAAACCGGCGAAACGATGTGGAAGAAACGACTTGGTGGATCGTTCACAAGTTCGCCTGTGATGGTGAATGATCGCATTTACGCGACTAACGAAGACGGGGAGACGTTTATTTTTCGCGCCAGCCCCGATGAATATGAAAACCTCGGTCAGAACCGGTTAGGCGAAAGCGTGTTTGCCTCAATTGCGATCGCCGGTGGGCAGATCTTTTTGCGGTCGGCAGCCCACGAAGACGACAAACGCCAAGAGTACCTGTACTGCATCGGCGAGTAGATCCACCGCACGCCATCGGGAGTCGGCGTGCGGCGAGCGGCGGAAGCTGGATGACATCTTGGTAACAGGCGTATAGTCCGAAAGCAAAACTTACTCGTAATATCCGAGTCAACACCAGCGTTTTAGCAATCCTGGTTTACGTCGTTGCGCTAATAAAACAAAACCGAAACGCCAAAGCAGAATCCTTAACCACGCTATGGCAACAATCGCTGGGGCTGGGCGATTGCCGATGCGTCGATTCGACCGACTGGGCGTTGCCCCGATCCTGATCGTCCTTTGTCGCCTAATTCCTCACGTACTTGTTCGGCTAACGCCATCAGCCGCTCAACAATTTTAGGATGCTTCGCAGCGACATTATGCTCGCTCGCGACGTCATCTACCACGTTGAATAGCAGGGGTTCAGGCGGTTGGTTGGTTTGGAAGTGCGGATGTGGTTTGCCCGCGACCGGCAAAAAGAGTTTCCATTTGCCACTGCGGATCGCTTGCAATTGCGCGGCGTGATAATAGTAAAATGTTTCGTGGGGCGTTCTCGCCCCCCGCTCGCCAAACAACAACGGTGAAATGTCGTGGCCATCGATCTTGCGGTCCTGCGGCAATGTCCCGCCTGCGAGCTTGGTGAATGTCGGCAGCAAATCCATCGTGGTGGCAAGTTCTTCGCACACCGTGCCCGCAGGCACCTTGCCAGGCTGCCACACGATCGTTGGCACCCGGAAAGCACCCTCGGCTGTGGTGTACCCGCGGCCGTGCAGTGGCAGGTTCGATCCTCGGCTCAGATCGTTGACTTTGCGTTGGATCGGAGCTCCGTTGTCCGATGTCCAAATCACGAAGGTGTTCTCGGCGATCCCGAGTTGCTGCAATTGATCAAGCATCACGCCGATCGACCAATCGAGTTCTTCGATCGCGTCACCCCATGGCCCGTTTGCACTTTTGCCTCGGAATTGATCGCTCGAGAAGGGGGTTGCGGTGCTGCCTGGCATCGCTTGCGGAAAATACAGAAAGAAGGGTTCATCCTGGTGCTCTGCAATCCACTGCATCGCCCGCTCGGTGTACCGCTTGGTCAATCCGTTTCGGTCACAGGGGGCTTCGATGACGGTTTCGTTTTCCATCAAGGGCAGCGGCGGCCACTGAGAACCATCACTCCAAACCCGCTCGGTCATGTCATCCGAATAGGGCACCCCAAAGAACCAATCAAAACCTTGACGTGTTGGCAAGAACATTGGCTGGTCCCCCAAATGCCACTTTCCGACGATCGCGGTGGCGTAGCCGGCGGCCTTCAGCGACTCGGCAATGGTCACCTCATCGGGGTTTAACCCAAAGGGGGAAACAGGCCGCAAAACCAAACCGTCGCGGGGGTTGGTATGCATGCCAACACGCTGTGAATAACACCCCGTAATCAAACTTGCTCTGGACGGGGTACACACGCCAGCCGTCACACAGAAGTGCGTGAACTTGCGGCCTTCGCTTGCCATCCGGTTTAGGTTGGGAGTCCGGTGCAGCGTCGATCCGAACGGCTCGATATCGCCGTAGCCAAGATTGTCACAGTAGACAACGATAAAGTTCGGTTTGTCCGCGGTGTTGCCATGCACCTGCGGCGACGTCGCGATCAATACCATGAACAGACCAAGTATGCCCCAAAGCCGGGGGATTGCCAATTGAAAAAACATGATCGGACCTTGGGTGGGGGTGAAGGCGGGAGCCAGCATAGGTTGGAATTAAGGGCGTTAAGAATGGCCAGCGAACAGGCTTTGCCACACTCGATGGACAATTATAACCGACCTGGACATGCCCCGATTGCCAATCACATTCGTGTCCATTGGAAGGTTAAAATTGGCGTCGGCGTAGCGGAATTCATTTGAATTGTGAGGGTTATTTACCGAGTGGTCCGAAACTCACGCGTGAGCGGCGGTTCGCCTAAAATTTGTTGCTAAAGCGGCACGAAAGGGAAAACGCCGAGTCATTCCACCGCGTTTGCTAAACATTTTTCAATCGAAGGGGACTAAAATTTGTTCACAGCGAGCCCATTGCGGACATTAGCCCCAAAGTGATGCGAGATGGCGAGCCACAATCAAGTTGGTCCGCGTCGCGTCCAAGTGAATCACCACGTCCCCGAAATCGAAGCAGGAATTCATGATACGAGCCTCAAAAACACTTCGCCTTTTCGTGGCGTTATTGTGCGTTGGATTGCTGAAATCGCCGAACGCCGTTAACGCTGCCGACAGCAAAAATGACTCGCCCAAACGGCCCAACATTCTGTTTATCATTGTTGACGATCAGTCGCCCGAGGATTTTAAGTTTTACAACCCGAAATCGACGCTGAATTCGCCCAACATTGATAAGTTGGCCGCCGAAGGGATGGTCTTTGACGCCGCATATCACATGGGATCGTTTTCGGGTGCCGTGTGCACGCCGTCGCGGCACATGGTGATGTCGGGGCGGACCGTTTGGCATTTGCCGATCGCGCCGAACGCAAAAGAACTCTGTCCGCCAAATCTCGAGCAAAACACGCTTGCGGCCGTGTTCAATCGGGCGGGTTACGACACAATGCGAACCTGCAAGAGAGGCAACTCCTACGAAGGGGCAAACCAACAGTTCACCGTGCGTCATGACGCCAGCAAGCGAGGCGGCACGGATGAGACCGGCAGTCCTTGGCATGGCGATCAAGTCATGAACTATTTGAATCAGCGCGAAGCCGATAACGATTCGGATCCGTTTTTGGTTTACTTTGGTTTTTCACATCCTCACGACACCCGCGACGGACGCCCTGAATTGCTCGAAAAGTATGGGGCCACCAACCACACCGATCGCAACTCGCTGCCTGCAGAAAACCCCAAACAACCGCCGCTTCCAGAAAACTATCTTCCCGAGCATCCGTTTCCTCATGGTCATCCGGGATTGCGAGACGAAGTGTCCGTCAGCGGCGTGTGGACAAACCGAGACGAACGCACAATTCGGAACGAGCGTGGCCGCGAATTCGCTTGCGATGAGGCAATCGACATCCAAATCGGCCGCGTGTTAACAAAACTCGAAGCGATGGGCGAACTCGATAACACCTACATCGTTTATACGTCCGACCACGGTATCGCGATCGGACGTCATGGATTGCAAGGAAAACAGAACCTCTACGAACACACTTGGCGAGTTCCTTTGATCGTCAAAGGACCGGGAATCAAACCGGGCTCCCGTGTGACCGGAAATACTTACTTACTCGATACGCTCGCGACACTGTGCGACATCGCGGGGATTGAGGCACCGGAGACGAACGAAGGAATCAGTTTCAAACCGGTTCTTGATGGGCAAAAGTCGACGGTTCGCGACGTCTTGTACGGTACGTACAGCGGCGGCACGAAGCCGGGAATGCGATCGGTGAAAAAGGGCGACTGGAAGCTGATCAAATATGACGTACTTGATGGCACGGTTCGTCAAACGCAGCTCTTCAACCTCGCCGAAAATCCTCACGAGTTTCTCGCCGAACACGGCAAGGACGATCCATCGCTCACGAATTTGGCAGACAATCCGAAATACGCTGACAAGTTGGCGGAGATGGAAGCGTTGTTGCTAAGTGAGATGCGGCGGCTGGACGACCCGTATCGACTTTGGGATCAACCTGACGATGGATTGACTCCGCCGGAAACGCGAAAGAACAATAAAAACAAACGCAACAAAGCAAAGTAAATCCGCCAGCCACGCTTGACTGGCCAAAAGCAGGGAGCGTCCTCGCAAACGCAGTTCGAACGATCCTGCGCCGTACGGCCTCCCTGCAAACTAGCGAATTTTTCTAGTCACGTCTCTTCACGGGTTCGATCGGAATGGTTTCACGGAGTTACGCATCGCTGTTGTTGGTGATTGTGTGTTGCGTCAACAACTTACATGCGGGCGATGAGATCCGCCGGGTCGCTCAACAAGAGCGACCGAATGTGTTGTTCATTGCAGTGGACGATTTGGCTTGCACGCTAGGTTGTTACGGTGATGTGATTGCCAAGACGCCGAACATCGATCGACTTGCCCGCAGCGGCGTTTGTTTCCAGCGAGCTTACAATCAATTGCCGTTGTGCAATCCTACCCGCGCATCGATTATGACCGGATTGCGACCGGATAAGATCAAAGTCTACGACCTCGATCGTCATTTTCGTGACGAGCTGCCTGATGTTGTCACGCTGTCGCAAGCGTTTCAGGATGACGGATACTACGCTGCACGCGTTGGGAAAATCTATCACTACAACGTTCCTGCATCGATTGGAACCGACGGATTCGATGACCCACCGTCGTGGAACAAAACCGTCAACCCGATTGGTCGTGACAAGACCGACGAGGCTCTTGTATTTAACGCCGAACCGCATCGGAAGATCAGCGGGGCACTCAGTTGGTTGGCAGCCGGCGGTGCGGATACGGAGCAAACCGATGGAATGATTGCAACCGAAGCGATCACGCTAATGCAGCAGAAACGGGACGAGCCGTTTTTCCTCGGCGTCGGTTTCTTTCGGCCTCACACGCCCTATGTTTCACCGCAGAAATACTTTGACATGTACCCGGCCGCGTCACTGCGTTTGCCCTATGCGCCGCCAGGCGATCGCGATGACATCCCGCTCGCCGCGTTCGCACATAATTGTCCCGTCCCGAATTACAACCTCGATCATGACACGTTAATCAAGGCCACACAGGCGTATTATGCGTGTGTGTCATTTGTTGATGCTCAGGTCGGACGGTTGCTCGATGCGCTCGAGCAGCTCGATCTCGCTGAAAACACGATCGTGGTTTTTTGGAGCGATCACGGGTACCACTTGGGCGAACATGATGGCGTCTGGCAAAAGCGAACCCTGTTTGAGCAATCCGCTCGCGCCCCGTTGATCATCCGCTCGCCACAACACGCCCAGGCTGCGGGGGATTGTCGCCGTGTTGTTGAGTTTGTCGATATCTATCCGACACTGACCGATTTGGCTGGAGTCACCGCTCCTGAGGATCTAGACGGCCAGAGTTTGCGTCCTTTGTTGGACAATCCGTTGGCCGATTGGGACTCGGTGGCGGTGACGCAAGTGCTGCGGCCTGCGGACGATCGACTTGGCGATCCGGTGATGGGGTGCAGTATCCGCACCGACCGCTACCGGTATACCGAGTGGGGCGAAGGCAAATACGGATTTGAATTGTATGATCACCACACCGACCCATTGGAGTTCGAAAATTTGGCGATTGATCCGGACGAGCGGGCCAGGAACGTGATTGCACAGCTGCGTCCGTTGTTGCACGTTCGTGCATCCGGGAAAACTCCGACGACGCCATTCAATCCAGAACGGCTTTAGGATTGACGGCATGGGCGAATCCAAATCACCGCCGCTTCGACCGCCATTGACGGTGGCGATGTTGGCGTTGGTGATTGCCGGAGAAGCCATCTTCTTTTTGCCGTTTGTGATTGCCCGGGTTTTTCGTCCCACATTGCTGGAGGTGTTCGGGATCAGCAACCTTGAACTCGGCTATGCATTTTCAGCCTACGGCGTGATCGCAATGCTGGCGTATTTTCCGGGCGGACCGCTGGCGGATGCATTTGCCCCACGCAAGATGATGACATTAGCCTTGTTGTCGACATCGCTCGGCGGATTGGCGTTGGCCGCCATACCTTCGATCACGATGATGAAGTGGCTGTATGCCTATTGGGGGCTGACGACGATCTTGTTGTTCTGGGCGGCGATGATTCGCGCGACGCGTGAGATCGGAGGCGAGACATATTCGGGAACCGCATTTGGCATCCTCGATGGCGGACGCGGATTGGTCGCCGCGGCCACGGGTTCGGTAGCAGTGTTGGTTTACTCGTGGTTGTTACAAGGTGATTCCGATGCGGCGAGCATTGCGGAACGAACCGCCGCCTTTCGACAAGTGATTCTGGTTTTCACAGGAATCACTTTGGCCTCAGGGGGGCTGGTTTGGTTTGCGGTTCGAAGCGACCTGAGCGACACGATGACAAGCGAGCCCAGAATCACATGGGCAGGGGTATTGGCGGTGCTGAAGATGCCTGCGGTGGCGCTGCAAGCGGTGATCATCGTTTGTGCGTACGTTGGCTACAAAGGACTCGACGATATTTCCTTGTACGCTCGAGAGGTACTTGGATACGACGAGGTGGCGGCGGCGCACACCAGCACGATGTCGATGTGGATCCGACCCGTGGCGGCGATCGCAGCGGGAATCGTCGCTGATCGCAGTCGCATTTCGAGGATCACAGCATTGAGCTTCCTTGTCGTCGCAATCGGTTGCGGATCGATCGCATTCGGAGTGTTCAAACCGGGAATGAACGCCGTCTTTTTTGGCACGATCATCGCCACCAGTGCCGCGGTGTTTGCACTGCGCGGTCTTTATTTCGCAATCATGCAAGAAGGTAACGTGCCGTTTCACTACACCGGCACGGCGGTTGGGGTGGTGTCGGCGATCGGATATACACCGGATGTGTTCATGGGGCCGATGATGGGCAAATTGCTTGACGACTCGCCCGGTGCTCTCGGTCACCAGCATTTGTTTGCGGTCGTGGCGCTGTTTGCGTTGATCGGTATGGTGGCTTCGCTCGTGTTTTCGATGCTCCCCAAACCTGACCCTCAGGACTAAGGCTGCTGCGCTCGGCAAAATGCTTCGGCCCGTTTCGCGACTCCGCGGAGCATCCCGGCGAATACAAATTGGTGCAGTGGCCACACCGAATACCAATAGAACAAACCAAACAAGCCCGCTGGATCAAATTCGGCAGTCTGGCGAATGGTGGATCCGCCGCCGGGGCGTGCGGAGACTTCGTAATCGAGCCATCCTCGCCCAGGTAGTTTCATTTCCGCTGCGAGTCGCAGTCGTTGGTTAGGCTCGATGAGTTCGACTCGCCAAAAATCGATGGCGTCGCCGACATGCACGTTATTTGCATGCCGGCGGCCACGCCGAAACCCGACGCCACCGATCAACATGTCCATAAATCCGCGAATTTTCCACAACCATTCGCCGTAGTACCAGCCGGCATCGCCACCGATACGCCGTATCGGGGTGAAGGCGCATTCCGGCGGCACATCGACGTCGATCGTGCGTGAATCGACAAGTCGACTGCCAAACGCTTCGCCGCCCCATTTCGGCGTCCGTCCCGCCGATGACAAAGCGTCGGACCACCGTGTTTCCACCATTTCTTCGTCCTCACGCTGGATCGCCCGCTGGATCGCGTCTCGGATGCCCACCGGACGTACCGAATAATCACGGAGCGCCGCGTCGTTGGTCACGATCGTAGGATTCCGGAGTCCTTCGACCAATTTTCGGCCAATCCGGGCGTAAACGGGGGTGACCAAGCCTAGCCAGAGACTGCTGATCCGCGGCGATAGAAACGGAACTCGGATCTTGATCCGTTTCAAACCACGTTGGCGAGCGTATTCGTCCATGATCCCGCCATACGAAACCGGTTCAGGACCCCCGATCTGATAGATTTTGCTTTCCCCAAGCGGCATCTCGAGCGTTTCCATTAAATAGCTCAGTACGTCGCGTATCGCAATTGGCGATGCTTCGGTCGATACCCATTTTGGCCATAACATGATTGGCAGTTTTCGCACCAGGGCACGCACCAATTCAAACGATAAACTTCCCGACCCGATGATCACCGAGGCCCGAAATTCGATGACCTGTGCGCCCGATTCTTTCAACACCTTGCCAACTTCATGACGGCTACGCAAATGGCTCGATAGTTCATCGTCGTCTTCGCCAAGTCCGCCAAGATAGACAATACGTTTGACGCCAGCATCGCGAGCGGCCGAGGCGAAATTGCAAGCGGCGTCCCGGTCGTCTTGCTCAAACCCGTCGCTGGTGCCCATCGAGTGAATCAAGTAGTACACGGTGTGGATCCCCTGTACCGCGTCAGCCAATGTATCACGCTGGAGCACGTCGCCGCGGACGACTTCGGTTCGCTGCGAGACGCGAGGCCGCAAATTCTCGGGGTGGCGTGCCATACAGCGAAGGGGACGACCGGAGTATTCGAGCAAGCGAAGCAATCGCCCGCCAACGTATCCCGTCGCGCCCGTTAACAAGATCCGTTCATTGTGCGATTGCGGGAGTGGGGTCTCTAGTGGTTCGTCGTTCTCGGACATAGTGCAGCAATGAATCCAATGCAAACTTTCGCTACCTCACGAATCCGCAAGCAGACTCGGGCGTGGCAAAGCGTGGGGGGGCGTGACAAAACAATTCCGCACGCTCTGTTATTTTAGCGGCGTGTAAAGCCACAAGGCGTGGTTTCAACGACGTTCTGTGCACGCGAACCCGCTCCGTTTTCTGGAAAAAGATTGCGAATTGTACGAATTACCAATTTTCTTTGGCTTGAGCGTGACAACACCGGGAAGAAATCCCCCTTACGCATAGACGTCGTTCGGCGGATTCTTTCGAACCCTCCGGATCCGCTGAACGCGTGGACGTAGCAACTCGCGGCGTTGTAGTGGTTCTCCGTCAGTGCCCCCTGACGGGGAACCACGCGACGCTCCGTTTCCCCCTCCCTCTTGTCGTCAACCGAAACATTAGAGCCATTTGAATGAAACGACTATTTCGCAAACGGACATCGAAACCCGTTCGTTCAAAACAACGTCGCCGGTTGATGGCCGAGCCACTCGAAGCAAGACGCGTGCTGGCGGCGAGCTTCGGTTGGGACGGTCCCGGGTTGGGTGGGGCAGAGTTGACTTACACGATCAGCAACGCTCCGAGTTCGCTTTCGCAAGTCGAAGTCGATGCGGCCATTGAGACAGCGCTGGATGCATGGTCAAGTGTCGTCGATGTGACGTTTACCAAAGTCAACCAGACCGGACTGAGCGATTCGATTGACATCTCGTTTGCGAATATTGATGGCGGCGGTGGTACGCTGGCGCAAGCTTATTTCCCTGATGATGTGAACCCGGCACGAATCGCGGGAGATATCCAATTCGACACATCCGAGATTTGGGAGGTCGGTAACTCGTTGGGCAATCAAGCGTTCGATCTTGTCTGGGTCGCCGCTCACGAAATCGGACATTCACTCGGGCTGGACCATTTGGCGGATCTTGGTTCGGTGCTTCAGCCGTCTGTTTCACCGAACCAACAGTTCACTGGGCTGGACTCCAGCGACGTTGCCGAAGCGTTAATGCTGTATGCCCCGTCCACAGTCACCGAAACGAGTGATGATCCCGTCGTCGACACTCCCATTGATGACACGCCGGTTGACGAGAGAACCAACGAAGATCCAAGTAGTACCGACGATACAGACACAACGGATGCGGATATCCCCGAAGCCGCACCGGATGACACGCCCGACTCTGAGGACGATCCGTTTCCACGGCGACGTTGGCGTCGCGGCGGAAATTGGCACCGCTGGGGAGGCCGGCTCGAAGCGGATGTCCCCGAGAACCATAATCTCTACGCCCCAACGGACGCCAACAATGACGGTTCGACATCGGCACTGGACGCGTTGGTAATTATCAACCAATTAAGCCGCAACAACGATTTGGTGAGCGGATTTTCTGATGTCAACGGCGACGGATCCGTCACGGCGCTCGATGCCTTGTTGGTGATTAACTCACTGGTTCCGGCGGAAACGGAAGGAACGAGTGAGTCGATTGTGGGCGCCGATGTGGTCGCCGAGCAAGGGGATTCGCTCCAAGACAGTGTCGAGAATGAAGAAAGTGTTGAGAACGAAGACAGTCTCGACATTGAAGACGAGTTCGAGAACCAAGACGACATCGATCTGACGAACAATACGCCTTCGGTAGGCAGCGACGACGACACGGACGTGGTGACGGACGACGATAGCTCCGACGCAGACGATAGCCTCGCTGATGACGACAGTGCCATTGACGATGGCGGGTTGACCGACCAGGACGGGGAAGATGACGATGATTCCGCAATTTGTGATCACGAACGTTTCTCTCCCTTGGGTCGCCCCCATCATCGCTTTGAGCGGCAACCACCGTTCCGAGTTGGTTTCGATCAATTGCTCGCTCGTTATGATGCAAACGAAGACGGCTCGCTCAGCGAAGAGGAATTGCCAGAGACGGTTTGGAGTCGCTTGTCGGACGATGACGTCGACGCCGATGGTTTAATCAGCTCGGATGAATTCGCTGCTTGGCTCGACACTCGGGAAACCAAGATCACGATTCCCTCGGCGGAGTCGACGCTGACAACAATGTCACCTCCAACATCTTTCCGCACGACCACCAGCGCTGCGAATTTCGACAGCCTCTTTGCTCAACTTGGGCGACGTGATGGCCGGGGCCGCCGCTAAACGAACTCCTTTGTTTCACTTTGACGTGGCCCGCTTGGGACTGTATTTTCGGTGCAACACCAGCCTAAGCGGCAAGTGAACCGAAGCACGATTCCCCAAGAGCGTCCCTGCTGATGAGCGATGAAATCGAAGCCAATCTTCGTCTGCATGTCGATCGACTCGCCGGTTTGATCGGTCCTCGCACGCTCGATCGTCCAAAGTCGATTAAAGCGACGACCGGTTACATCGCAGGCCAATGGAACGCGATGGAATATGACGTTCAACAGCAGCACTACGATGCAATGGGCACGCCTGCGACAAACTTGTTCGTGCAGAAAAACGGAACGAAGCGATCCGACGAGATCGTTCTGTTAGGTGCCCACTACGACACGGTTGCGGGAACCCCCGGTGCGGACGACAACGCGTCAGCCGTCGCGGTGATGATCGAAGTCAGCCGGTTGTTACGGCAACACACAGGCAAACGCACGGCGAGGTATGTTGCGTTCACGTGCGAAGAGAAGCCGTATGGCGATTTCGATGCGATGGGCAGCCAGCACCATGCTCGTCAAGCAAAACAACAGGGCGAGAAAATTATCGGGATGCTGTGTCTCGAAATGGTCGGATATTTTCGTGACGAGATTGGATCACAAAAAGTACCGCCATCGATCCCCAGGCCGCTTCATCGGCTGTTTCCCAAACGAGGCAATTTCTTGGCTGCAGTCGGAAACCCGGCCTCGTGGAAACTGAATTGGCAATTTCGACGCGGATTCAAATGCGGTACCAAGATGCCGCTATTCTCAATCGTGCTACCGGAAAAGGTCAGCGAGATCCGTCGCAGCGACAACAGTTCGTTTTGGGACCATGGCTTTGCGGCGCTGATGTTGACCGACACCAGCTTCTTACGCAATTCAAATTACCATCAAGCTTCGGACACCCCCGAAACGCTCGATTACAAACGGATGAGCGAAGTCACGCGTGGAGTCGCAGCCGCGATGACACGACTTTTACGGTAATGAAATCTTGTTAGGTCGCTTTCCGGTCCATTCGCTTCGGTGCCTTGGTTGCTTGACCGCCGTTGCTGAAAATTGCAGTGGCGATTGGGGGGATTTGGTTGTTGTGGCTCGCCAACCGATGGCCGATTCCAACGCTTTGCGAAGTTTGGTTGAACTTTGCAAATGCGACTCGTCCCAGCCTTGTTGAGATTCCCTCGTCGTGTTGAAATCATCGTGAACCCCGAAAACGATGCAGTGTCATAAGATGGGATCGGTAAAGGATCGCTGATTCCGCGTTGCTCACGCCCCCCATCACCCGAGACTGCGGATTGCTTTTGCCGGTTTGGCTAACACTATGAAGCATTACCTCCTTAGCTGGTTTGTGCAATTTAGCGTAGTGGAAGTCGCCAAGACTTTCGTTCCATGACGTATGCCCTGCGAAACTCTTGGCGAGTTTCCCTACGAAATGCTGTACAGTGTTGGCTGCATCGCGAGGACGAGACGCCACAGGAAAAAAGTTTTCTCGGGTTGATCCTCAAATGCATGCAAACGATTTCACCCGATTTCGTTGCCTGCGAACCGTCTTCTTTTTCAATGCAAGCGAAATGTGAATGTCCCAATCGGAATCGAACGACACGACGGGTTACAACGAGCGGCTTATCTTGCTTGTATTGGCGACCGTTCAATTCATCACCATCGTCGACTTTATGATTGTGATGCCTCTCGGCCCCCAATTGATGAGGGTATTGGATATCAATCCTGCGGCGTTTGGGCTAATCGTATCGTCTTACACGTTTGCTGCGGGTGTGGCCGGTTTGGTCGCGTCGGCGACCGTCGATCGCTTTAGCCGAAAAACTGCATTTCTGGTGCTGTACGCTGGCTTTATTCTTGGCACGTTGTTGTGTGGACTCGCCCCCAACTATGGAACTCTCGTGTTTGCTCGAGTGCTAACGGGAGCGTTCGGCGGGATTTTGGGGGGAATCTCGATGGCCATCATTGGTGACGTTTTCCCCGACAGCCGTCGCGGACGTGCGACAGGGGCGATGATGACCGGTTTTGCGATCGCGTCGGTGGCGGGCGTTCCATTGGGGTTGGTGATCGGGAACCAATTTGGCTGGAATATGACGTTCATCGCGTTGGCCATTTCGGGAGTACCGGTTTTGTTCATCGCGGCGTATGCGCTGCCCAGCTTGAACGCCCACTTTGGCGAAGCTCATTTGCACCCGCTTGAATCGATCCGCAGAACGTTCACGGTGCCGAACCACCTGAACGCTTTCGCATTGATCATCGCGTTGACCTGCAGCGGATTTTTGATCTTCCCCTACATCAGTGCCTATTTTGTCGGGAATATTGGAATGTCCGAACAGCAGTTGCCTTGGGTCTACATCGCTGGCGGTGCGCTGACGTTCTTCGCCTCGCCGATCATTGGCCGCTGGGTGGACCGAGCCGGGAAATTGTTCGTTTTCCGAGTCATTGCGCCTCTTTCGGCGGCACTGATGTTCGCGATCACCCACTTGTATGCGGGGGGGATTTTGCTTGCGATTTTCGTTTTCGGCGCTTTGATGGTTTGCAACGTGGGGCGAATGATCCCCGCCATGGCCATGATCACTGCGAGTGTGGCGCCGCGACATCGGGGTGCATTTCTTAGTGCCAACTCATCGGTTCAGCATATCTTTGGTGGGGTCGGTGCCTACGTCGGCGGTTTGTTCGTGACCCAAACCGGTGAAGGTGCGGCATTAGAAGGCTTCGGAACCGTCGGATGGATCGCAGCGGCCGTGGGAATGACCAGTATTTGGTTGGCGGGCAGATTGCGCAGCGGTGAAGGAGACGAGGTGATTTCTGCGCCGGAATTGTCACTGCCCTTGGCTGCCGAAGCCGCGTTGGACGCTGGTCAACCGATCATTGCGTTTGTCGATGGGCCCACCGAAGTAAACGAAGTGCGTCTAAAGTCAGTTCACCCTGAACTGCGTCGCGAGGGGGCACAACACTGTCCCCAGCGACCGCGTGACGCGATCGATTGAATGTGTGGCGTCATCAACAACGCGTCTCTATAACACGAGGCGTGCAGCGATTGGCCAGCATACGCCCTGGTCAACCGCTGTTTTATTGAGCGGTTTGTTCCACCACCATCACGCCGTTCATCACCATCCAGTGCCCCGGAAAGGTGCACAGAAAGGGATACCGACCGGGGGCGGCCGGCGCGATGAAATTGATCGTCTGCGATTGTCCTGGCGAAACGATATCGGTGTGGGCAATGACTTGGTCTGATTCCGGAATGTATTGCCGAGCAAACGCATTCGGATTGGCGATCATTTGATTGCCAAGCTCCCCGACATGTCGCAGTGCACCACGTTGCACCAGCACCCAATTGTGGGGAACGACATCTGGATTCGACAGCGTCACGGCTAATGCTTCGTTGGCTCGTACACTGAATTCTCGAGTGGCATACGTTAGATTGCTGCCGGTTTCAATTTTGATCTCTCGAGCGTCCGTGATTTTTTGAGCCCATGGGTTTGCGACTCGTTCTGACATCGATGCCATATCCACCAATAACGGATGAGCCGCGATCTGCTTTTCACTCGGTTGATACCCGGCGAAATCGCTAAACGGCTTATCCAATTGGTGCACGGTGACGAACAGGTCTTGGCCATTACCGGCGGGATTGCACGATGCTGTCTTGTCATCGTTCACGTGCATTCGCAGGTGTAGTTGGTTTACCGGTTGCAAGTCAGGGATCTCCAAAAACAACGAACGTCGATCCGATAAGACGTGAGCCGATTGTATTCGCAGCGGATCGTGTCCGGCGGTTCCCGGATGCGTTGTCGAGTATTCGGGCGATCCATAACCGCCGCTGTAACGATAGTTCCAACATTGAGCGAAATGCCGCGTGGGATCGCTGGCGATCGCTTCATCGATAGGCAATGCAAAAGTAACACGGATACCGTTTTCATAGGTGTGAAAACCAACCGGGACCTGTGCCGCAACCCCGGTGTAACGCACACGTTGGAAACACCCATCATCGCGAGTGTACGATCCCCATCCCGTCATCCCAGATACATACAATTGCCCGTCGCGAGGGTGAAAGCGGCCGCGATGGACGCCTGACAAGAAATCGCCGGTTAAGGGGACGATTGCCCCTTGCAGTTGATCATCGACCTTGTCGCGGAGCACGGCAAACCAGGTTCCCGTGCCAAACGAAAAATGCAGCAACTGGTCTGCGAGCGGACCGAACGCGTCACTGTCGACATAGGCCTGGCCGCCACTAGAGTTATCCAGACCTCGCGGCAAAAACGCCAACGGCAATTCGGGCGGCTTGCCCTGCTTGGGGCCGCCATAGCCGTAATGAGGGCGGTCATCGGTAACCGGCATCGTGGATTGCGGAACCGCATGGATCGCCGACGCGGGAGTCCACCCGCCCTCGGAAACCGGAACGGTTAATGTCCCGTTGGGCAGGATTCCCAAGCCATCGGGGTTACGAAACCCGGTGGCGATCACGTCCACCTTTTTTCCGTCCGGCGAAATACGCAGCAGTCCCTGATTGCCCGAGGCGGTGTAAAAGTTGCCTTGTTCGTCACGTTGCAAACCACAGATGAAATCATGTCCCGCGGGCGAGGTTACAAACGCATTGCTGAAACACTCGTAGAAGTCAGCTTCACCGTCGTTGTTGACGTCCGTCAGACGTGTCAATTGGTCTCGGCATTGTACGTAGACTTTCCCGTCGGCAACGACCAATCCCAACGCATGGTGCAGCCCCGAAGCAAAACGCGTCCAGCGTGCCACTCCGCCGTCATCGGATGCCGCATCAATTCCATTGACTCGCCACACGTCCCCCTGCATCGTGCAGACTAACGCACTGCCATCGGGAAGGAAGTCGTGGCCGCCACAAAAGACGAGTGCGTTCCACGGGTTATCGTTCGGTAGTTCGATCGTATCGATAGCGTAGGGACGCTGTGTGCCCCGAGTGATCTTTGTCTCGAGAATCTCGGGCCACTGCTGCGGTCCTCCGGTGGTCACATGCCCCAGCGGATGCTCATCCTGCGGCGCAACGTCTCGGACAAACTTGCCCTCGTGAACCCAAGCGGAATCGAGATACTTTACATCGCCAATGGTGTAGGCGAACACAACACGCTTGCCGTGTCGGTAAAAGCCATGGTACTGAAACGATCCATCGATTTTTTCTTGCGTTGGCGCCGCAATCAATTTGCCATCGGGACGCAATCCGCCAACGAATCCGAAGCGAACCGAGTCAAATTTGACAAAACCGCCGGTCCACACCGCGTCAAACGACAGCGTGTCGGGATTAAAGCAAGCCGACATCTCATCATCGTCACCAAGTCGCACGCAAACGCCGCGTGGCACCGTGATTCCGTTAGCTCGGAAGACCCCCGCCTGCACCGAACCGAGCCGTGTGTCGTTCCAGCGATCATCGCCCCAATCAGGTTCGCTCTGATTTCCCCAATGCCCCTGCTCGCCTCCATCCAAGCCCGGATAGGGCGAGATCAACATCGGCGGATGCGGCTGTTGGCGAAAATGTTCCGCTTGTTTCGTGTAGAAATCGTACAATCGGTCACGGTTCACCGGATGGGTTGCATGAGGCCAATTCGCAGGAACAAGTGGCGTGGTCGTCTGTGGTGACTCGGCTGGACCGTGCATTTGGCTATGAGCGATCGCGTGCTCGATTGTTTTAGAAATGGGGACGCTGTCGCGGCCAAGTTCGCCTAAGAAGCGGATCAAGTCCGCTTGTTGTTGACGTGACATTGCCGCAGTCAATCCGCTCGGCATCACCGATCCCGCGGCGATTTCCTCTTCGATTTCATCGATGGCAATGGCAGTCAACTTGGCCGAAGCAGTGTCTCGGATAACCACCTGCTGGTCGTTCGAGCTGTGTTTGAATCCGGTCATGACACTGCCGTCTGCTGTCAGCAACTTCCACGTCATAAACTTTTCTGCCACCTCGCGTTGCGGCCAAAATACCGATTCGACGATCTGCGACAATGTGCGATCTTTGGCTATCGTGGACAAATCGGGCCCGACGGCTCCCCCATGCGCACCGATTTTGTGACAGGACAAACATGCCAATTTTGCGTCAGCAAAGACGCTGGCTCCTCGCACCGCGTCGCCCGATTCTTTCGACTCGCGAATAATCCGTGCTACCGCTTTGGTGTCATAGGGAAGCTCAGCCGCGTCGGGCGTTTGCGAGATCGTCAGCGGTTCGGAATCGAGTGCACTGTGATGATCCCATCTGGGCGACTCTTCCGCCTGCGTGCTGCCCAATTTCCACAATCCAATCGTTGCATCATCACGAGACACATCAAGAATCGGTTTTGACGAGATCTCGCGGACTCCGCCGGAAATCCGAACCCATTGAATTTCGCCGTCAAATCGAAAGCCGCGTTCGACAAGCCGGCCGATACCCAAGGCTCCAGCCACACTCGGTCGGCTCTTGTTAGCGACGATCGATTGATCCGCGACTTGTTCTGCATCTACATACAGTCGAATGCGATTCGGTTCATAGATCATCGAGATTGTGTGGGGTTTTCCATCGCAAATCATCGCACCGGTATGAACATGGTCCGGAGTCTTGCCAGGCAGGTAGGCGGTCAGTCGTCCGCTGCCATTCATCGAGAACAGTTCCCAGTGATCCGATGATGCTTTGGGATCGCTTGCGACGAGGATGTTATAGCGATCGTGGCTGTGAATCGACGCGCGGACTTCGACGGTGATGGGCGGATTTCGATAACCTTCGGCGCCGGGGAAGATGCGTCCCGAACGAGCCCCGGCGGAATCGTCCGGTTTGACATAATTTGCCGGAGTCGGCGGCAGCGGTCCCGCACTGCCGCGATCGTCGAGTTCCCGGCGAATCCACTTCAGCCCTTCGCGGTTCTCGATCAGCGAATCGTGTGCATCAAGCTCATTTCGATGATCAAGAATCCCGATCGGCCCTTGATAACCGCTCTCCACGACGACGCGAATCATCTCCAATTCGTGTTGTCCTTTGCCGATACCGAGAATCTTGGGCTGCTCGTTCGGGTTCATCCCATTCAGATTCAAGCAGTGCAGGTACGGCTTCATCAGGGTAAAGGAAGCGGCCCAGTCGGTGATGTGCCCGTGAGCGTGGTGGAAATTGTAAACGATGCCAACATGATCCTGGCCGAGCTCGTGCAAACGCTGACAAACCGCGACAAGATTCTGTGGCTCGCCTCCCCAACCGCCGTGGTTGTAAAGAGCCAGCGGGCAGCCGATCGACGCTGTGCGTTTGGCCAGCGGAAGCATCTGCTGCGCCGCGGCTTCGACCTTGGCTGCTTGGTTATCACCGCCATTATCGCGAAGCGTCTGCCAAATTTGAGGATGCATCTCGTATTTCTGAAACAACTTGAATGCTTCTTCGTGTTCCCCCCAAAAGGCAAAGAAATCGATGCCGTGTTTCTGGTACTCCAATATTTCTTGTTCGAAGGTCGGGACATGCTGGGCACGCCAATCGTAGGCGGCTCGGGTGATCCCGAGTTCCTTTAACATCGCGGCGCGCTCCGCTGGAGTGCGTTTTTTTGCGTCAAAGGGAACGATGCACCAAGCCACAAGATTACCGCGGCGTAGCACATGCTCGTCCTCCGCTGCGGTCGTTGGAATTGCCCAACAAGCCGTAAAACAAATCGCGAGCAGGGTGATGCGGCCTAAAAAGGGGGCTCTAGCCATGATTTTGCAGTAAAAGGGGGGGCGATCGCGATTGCACCGAAGAAGAATCACAAATCGAAAGGGGGGGAGAGGGGCAAAATTGTAGCATGTTTACGCCACTTGGACGAACCTCGCACGAGCGTTTTTTCTACCGCCCTATGGTGTGATCGCGATGCTCTGCCATGTCCTGAATTTGAATACTTCTCAGCCCCGGTGCTCACAAGGTTTCCATCGCCGCTTGACGCAACAACGTGATTGCCGTTTCGACCAAAATCTCGCCGCTGCCCGGCTTGACGGTTGAATTGGTGACCTCATAGCTGCCGCTCGCATAGGCGGCACGGTGCGGGACGTAGATTGTTTCCACCACATTGGATAGTTCTATCACGATGGTCGTGCGAAACGGCGAGGCCTGTTTGATGGCCAGTCCCAGTTCGACAAACACTTCACCCGGAAGACACACAATGGCCACGTCATGTCCGATCGTCATCACGGTCACATCGACGGGCAAAGTGTCGCCGATTCCCGCCAACGATCGACTCATTCCCCAAGTAAGATAGTCGGCTGGCGTGGCGTGCGGTTTTTCATGGCGTAGTTGGTCAAGGATCAAGTTTTTGTAGGCGGTCACATGATCAAAAAAATCGACTTTGTTGCCGCTTTTAACGAGATCGATGGTCTGGATACTTCGTTGCACCTGTTCCGCGGTAGCCTCTTGCAATGCCAACGGTACGACCTTTGATTTCACCGCGAGCTGAGTTTCCGTGATCGGTGTCAGCTGAGCGAGTTCGTCGCGGATCGAGCTGCCGATCGAATTGCCGATAAAGTCCGCCTTGTTCCGAACACTCGACGCAGGGTTACTGTGGTTGATGTCGCCACAACAACCGGCACCAAAAATGGACACCACATCGTTGCCCAATGCCTCACGCAACGAACGCTGGATAAAGTACGGATAGTCCGCACTCCACTTCATCCCTCCGACGGTATCGAGATGCAACGCAAAATTGCTGAGGATGCCGCGAGTCGTACTGTTGTCGGGGTCACGGATCGCGAGCAAACCGATCTGGGGATCGATAGGGCCAGCGGCACGGATGCGGTTCGGGTTCGACTCGGATTGCCAAGTCAGAACGCTGCCGTCTCGCATCACCGAGCGGCGATTGAACGACACCGGGGTGACCTGGGTTGCGACACCGGTGGCCAACGCCGCAGGCTTCGCATTGGCATACGCTTGGACGATCGCATTGACAGGTTCGCTAATCAGTTTCTCGATATACTTTGCGCGTAGTGGCAGTTGTTGCTCTTTGCCTAGATACAAATACAACTCCTTCATGTAATCCGGAGCGGTATGCGAGTGGGTTGCCGAGATCACGATGTGATTAGCTGGTATGCCCGTTTTCTGCGACGCTAGATTGCGAACTTCACGAGACAAGTCGCTGGCGATGCCGATCAGATCGCAAACCACCAACGCAGCCGCCGTGTCGCCGTCGCGAAACACAATCGCTTTGGCCTTCAGCGGATCAATCGTCCCCTCGGCCAACCGTTCGTGATAGTACCCGGCCATCGGAAATCCCGTCGGCGGCGTGATATCCACTTCCGCAATGCCGACTTGCAGCGATCCACTTACGCTCGACGCCTCTGGCAATGAGTCTGCGCCGCGTGTGGTCGTAGCAATTAAGATGGCCGAACAGCCAAGGATCAAAAGAGTGGAGGCTAGACGCATGGCAGGGAACCCTTTCGCGGCGACGCAAACGCAGTCGTGAGGTAGGTTTGTTGGGGGGCGGGGTGTCGAGACCAAAAGCATACACGGTTCTCCACACGTCTGCTTCAAAAAGCATGTCCGGACTTCAACGCCTCAGGGCGGCTGTGATCCGCACCGTTAAGAGAGCTCGTCGGATCTCCGGCAACGTCTCTTTTTCGATACGATTGTCATCAACAGCCCGTTGATCGCATGGTTCGCCCACTATCCCAGCAAGACAGACTGTTTTAGTCTTGGCTTCCGAATCGCCTTGCGATAATTTTTTTGCAAGCTCGGCGCTCGACGGCCTAGCAACGACGGGCAGGCCACCACACGGCATCCCCACTTAGAATCCGCAACCTTGTGCACAATGAAAAAGAAATCCGGTAAGAAGCGTCGCGAAAAGCTTCAGCAGAAAGTCGATGAAATTCACGGCTACCGAAGCTATCACGACGACGATGTCGAAGTTCGCAAAGGCAAATATGGCCTCGGCGTCTATGCGGTTCGTCAATTTTTACCCGGCGAGTTAGTGTTCGAGGTCACCGGACAGCTACTGTCTCATGAACACTACCATGGTTCCAACTATGTCATGGAACTAAACGAGACTTGGTATCTCGAGCCAACGATTCCAGCGGCATTTTTAAATCATAGCTGCAGCCCGAATTCCGAGTTGGTGCAGCTTACCAAACACTCACTCGGGCTAGTTGCAATCTGCAATATCGAACCCGAGTCAGAGATCGTGTTTGACTATCAGTGGGAGCCTCACGAAGGCACCCCCCAGTGCCGCTGTGGCGCTCTGAATTGCCGCGGTTGGGTGGTCGAAGCCGACTCCGTTCACAAGATGGAAAAATCTCGCAAGAAAGCGAAGAAGTAAAAGCGTGGCAACGATGCCGAGGCGAACCGATCGCGTGGTGAACCCGATTTGTGGATCCCTCTAACGCTTCGACGACACTGATCAAATCAAGTCGGTTGCTTATTCAGGAACGTGCGGCGTGACAGGAGGATTTTCCTCCTGTTGTTGACGCGGCGTGGATGCTCCCTCTTTCGCTTGCCCATCCAAGTCATTTGTGGGAACCACCACTTTAAAGACAAGACCGTGATTGGTCTGGATGGTGACCTCACTGTTTCTAATTGCAATCGCCACAATTGTTTCCTTCGAAGAATTGGCACACAACAACGCACTCGAACTTTCTTGTCAGAAAGCAAACGTTGTTCCAAACATTCTCGCGTGAGTGGTTTTGATCTGTTTTGTGAGCCGAGCCACCCTAGCAGTGCTACGGATCGTCTAAATAGCGTGTCGGCGGCGGTTTAAATAACGTTAATCTGTCAACGCAAGGTTACATCGCGTCACTTAAAGCTGACACTTGGCGGCGGACGCGATCGGGGTTGCCTTCTCGGTGCTGGCAAAATATGCACCAACGAGAAAAAATGTCGCCATCAAGGCACGGCGGCAATCATCTGACACTCGATCATGGGGTGTCGCCGGGATTCGGTCGGCACGGCGACGGTCACTTCGCAGCTGCCTTGGCTAGACGCTTTGGCGAACGCGGCGAAGCAGTTTCTCCTATAAGAGGTTGTGCATTTTCAGCGTGGCGGAATTCGTCAATAGTTTCGTTCGATTGACGCACGCCCCCCGAAACTCTTGACGAGTTTCGCTACGAAATGCTTCACAGCGCTGCGTTTTGGCGTTATCCGCAGATTCGTCACCATCCGATCGTGGTGGGGGCCAAAACGGTTAACGAACCTGGTGCTGCGGTTGGAACACCGGCATGCCAGTTGCTTTCCCGGTGCAAGAATCGCACCGATAGCATTCGGTCGTTCGGTTTGAAAATCAATCTTTGTGCAGACACCCCCCCGACGCATCCTACATCAGAAAGTCACGATGGACGAAAAGCTAGAGTCAGTCTTTTGGAACGTTCAACAACGCAACCATGGCGAAACAGAATTTATCCAAGCGGTTCGAGAAGTTTTCTCTTCGATGGGACCGGTATTGTCAAAGTACCCTCGCTTTTCCGAGCAAAAGATCATCGAACGTATCTGCGAACCTGAGCGTCAGATCATCTTTCGCGTCCCATGGCAAGACGATCAAGGACACGTGCATATCAACCGCGGCTTTCGCGTGCAGTTCAACAGCGCACTTGGCCCCTACAAAGGTGGTTTGCGGTTCCATCCATCGGTAAATTTGTCGATCATCAAATTTCTAGGGTTTGAACAGATATTCAAAAACGCGTTGACAGGGTTGCCAATCGGCGGAGGAAAAGGAGGCAGTGACTTTTGCCCCAAAGGCCGCAGCGACGCCGAGGTCATGCGGTTCTGTCAAAGCTTCATGACGGAACTGTGTCGTCATGTAGGGGAATATACCGATGTTCCTGCTGGTGACGTCGGAGTCGGGAAACGCGAGATCGGATACCTGTTTGGACAATACAAACGCATCAGTAATCGCTACGAGTCGGGCGTGCTGACCGGCAAAGGTCTACGCTTTGGCGGCGCCCTGGTTCGCACCGAAGCGACCGGATATGGATTAGGCTATTTTGTTCAAGAGATGCTGGGTGCCAGATCCCAATCACTTGATGGCAAGACTTGTATCGTTTCCGGTTCTGGAAATGTCGCAATCTATGCGATCGAAAAGGTGACGCAACTCGGTGGACGCGTGGTCGCCTGTTCCGACTCGAGCGGTTACATCTACGATAAGGCGGGAATCGATCTGCCGACACTAAAGCAAGTCAAGGAAGTGGAACGCGGGCGGATCCGGCGGTATTGTGAATTTCGAGAGGACGCCCGTTATCATCGCGATGGTAACATCTGGAAGACGAAATGCGACGTTGCGTTACCGTGTGCGACGCAAAACGAGTTGACCGGAAAGGATGCCGCGACGCTACTTGAAAATGGATGTATTGCGGTTGCCGAAGGGGCGAACATGCCCACCACCCCCGAAGCAATCGAGTTGTTTATCGAAGCGGGCATCGCCTACGCCCCCGGAAAAGCCGCCAACGCGGGGGGTGTCGCAACCAGCGCACTGGAGATGCAACAAAATGCGTCTCGTGATACATGGTCGTTTGAATTTACTGACCGCAAATTGGCTTCCATTATGAAAGACATCCATGATCGCTGCCTGGCGACGGCCGACGAGTACGGCGTTCCAGGCAACTACGCGCGAGGCGCTAACATCGCCGGCTTTACCAGCGTTGCCGAGGCGATCGAATCACTGGGACTGATCTGAGTTGGGCTGATTAAGATCACGCATTTCAGCTGACGGCACATCGCTTGCTTTTCTCTGTCTCCACATGACTGCCGCAGGCAATAAATGCGGTAAACGTTAGTTTTTTGGAGACATTAGATGACTGGACGATGGAAATTTCACCGCGGACGACGGATTTTTGTCGCCGCGATCGCGGTTGGCATGACATGCTTCCCCGCCGTGGCCGAGGAGTCCAAAAAACCATCCGAATCCGAATCGCTGCGACAGGAAATTGTCTCCAATGGGCTTGCGTTTCTGGCGAAAATGGGGCAATCCGATGCGGGCACCTTTTCGGATAAAGTTGGCCCGGGCGTGACCGCATTGGCGATCACCGCCGCACTTCGCAACGGCCGCGGAACCGACGATCCAATGGTTGCCGAGGGGCTGAAGGCGCTCGAAGGCTATGTCAAGCCGGATGGCGGTATCTACGGGAACGGTCGATTGCGAAACTATGAAATGACAAGAATCTGGCGACCAGTTTTGCGTTGATGGCGTTGGCGTATTGCGAGTCGCGTGGCGACGCTCGCGTTCAACGACGAAGCAAATGGATTGGAAGTATTGGTGGGGACATTCACTTGACCGATTGGGGTAACGCTGCGAAGCGTTTTCATAGCGAGACTCGGCAAGAGTTTCGGCAGGCGCGTACGTCGTGGAACGAAAGTCTTGGCGACTTCCGCTACGGTGGGAGGGAGGAGATTTTGGGAATCAAAGTGAAAAGCATTTGGTGTGTTCAACTTGTATCTTTGACGACGATGCTGATTCTGTCCGTAGTGGACCCGTTGTTTGAAACCACGATCGAGTTCGCTTATTCCACGCCGAAACAACTCGTTTTGCACGTGGGGTGGCCGCGAGCGATCGTGATTGTAACGACAATTGTGGTGGCGCTCGCGAGTTTGATCACGCTGCTAACCGCAACGCTGGGCCGACGCCCGCATAGCCAAAACACTCGCTCCGTCCGCTCGCTGTTGGCGATTACCGCGATGGTCGCGTTGTGGTGTTCGCTCGCGATTCATCATGACGTGATCGCATGGCAAGCGAAACGAATCCGCTTTGCGTGCCGCGTTGATGAACTCGAGTCGATCGTCGCTCCCCTTCGAGTCGACTGGCCGACCACCGATGGCGAGTTGCCGACGATCGGGCCCTATATGGCTTACCCATTTGGTCGCCCTACCTCGTTGGTCCTCTTGCACTCGCCACGATTGGCGAGTGAGACGGTCTACGTGAGCGCGGTCGAGCGTGGCAGTGACGGATCGATCAAGTTGCAGTTGGCTGGGGTTGATGGCGGCGACTGGGCCGAATGGCATCCTCCGCAAGGCCGTCCCCAGTCATTCGTCGGTGGACTTTTGGATGCTCACGAATTGCAAGCCGTCTGCTCGATTGGATCTGGATGGTACCTGGTGCGGTACCAGCTCACCTGATCCCTAGAGCCTGATGTAGTCGTCGGGGCGGCTGCTTACTGAGGCAATACTTCGAGTGTTGCTGCATAACTCATTCGTCGACGCTCGGCATGGGAGATACTCGTAGCGTCATCTTCGCTATTAGTTTCAATCCAATACATCCCCGATTCCGGCCAAGTCACGGAAAATTCACCCCGTTCGTCGGTGGTAAACCGTAGTTCGTCTTGTTGGTTGCGGTACCGTGTTTCGCCGCGAATGACGGTGACTTGCAGATCACTTTGCGGTTTCCCATTGACCAACAAACGAAGCTTACACGTTTCCCCCGCGTACAAATCATTGGGGTGAGTGACCGGGACAAGCTCGACTCCTTTGCCAACGGGCTGCAACGCGGTTTCCGTGGGGGCTCCGTTAGTCACGAAGGTTTCAACGCGGCTCAAGCTCTCCGTGACTTGCAAGTTCTCGGCGGCGGCGGGAATTGCATTGGCGATCTCGGATGCACTGCCACGCCATCGTCGCCGCTCACCCCCCTCTTCCCAACTGGCAAATGCACCATGATTGACAATCGCGATACGATACGTCCCTCGTTGATTCAGCGACAAATCGAACACGCTGCGATACTTTCCGGTCGCACCGTTCTCTGCTTCCACGACGCTACCATCGGGGGCGGTGATGACGAGGCCATCCAGACGCAGTGGAAAGTGATTAAAGTAAAACAGATCGTTCGAGACAGCGGCATCCACCGTGATCCACGGCTCCGTTCCCGAAAGCACGGTTTGCGATGGACGCAACCAAACTTTATGACAGAAACCGGTGGGGGCGAGTAAAACAACGATCAACGAAGCAAAGAAGAAGCGGGACATAGGTTCTCTTTTAGACATGGGGGTGAAATTAAGTTCGGCGTAAGGACATTCACAAAGTTTTTACGGATTTAAGGTCAGCGAGACTTCACCAAGCTCGGTTTCGCCGGACGCCCTGTGAGTCGTTGCCTTCGCGGGCGGCCATGAGAACGGGATTTGCACCATTTCACGACCGCCGACTTCGCGAGCGGCTTCGACAATCAGCTCGTATTCGCCGGACTCGAGTTCCGCCAGTCGCTTGTCATTGCTTGCGAATTTCAACGTATGTGGGCCTGCCGGGCGGGTTGCCCCGGTGACCCCGTCCACGGGCAGTTCAAGAATGCGTCCCGAGCGACGCCACCATTGGCGAAGGTCGGGAAGCCACTTCGTTCCCTCGCCTTCATTTCCCTTTTTCATTTGGTACCAAACAGCCAAATTGGCGACCACGTTGCGGTTTTGGTCTTGAACCCAGACCGCAACGTAGGGGCGATGGTACTCCGAGACATTCAGTTTGGGGATTTCAACGGTGGCTTCGAGTTTGACGGTGTCGTCGATCGCGCTCGCGATCGAATTGAAGCCAAGGGTCAGTAGCGCTGCGGTTAACAAAAGTTTCATTTGCTTCTTCGGTCAGAGTGTCAGTGAATGAACAAGATGATCAAGATCCAAGGGGCGATTAATCCGAGCGCTACCAACGGCCATGTCCATCGTCGATGCGTGGCGCGTTCATAAAGTAACAACAAGCCAGTGATACAAAACACCAATGTGGCGACGGCAAAGACATCAAGAAACCAGCTCCATGCGACTCCGGTGTGACGGCCCTTGTGTAGATCGTTGAAAAAGGAGATCCATCCGCGGTGGGTTGATTCAAATTCCACAGCGCCACTGCTGCGGTCGATCGCAAGCCAGGCGTCTGATCCCGGGCCCGGCATCGAAAGATAGACCTCGTCCTCGGACCAATCTGCTTGATGGTTGGGAATCGAAATCGCAAGTTGATTGCCGATCCATTCCGAGACCGCCTCAGGTAACTCGGCGGAGTCTTCGTCAATGGACAATGCGATGGACGCTTGTAAACGAGGCGGCAACACCTCGGACCAAGTTCGTGTTGTCGGGGTCGTTTCGATCTGCGACGCATGGTTCAGCGTGATCCCGGTGATCGCGAACAAAATCATGCCCACCAAACTGATCGCCGAACTCATCCAGTGGGAATGGATCAGAAAACGTAGCCAGACGGATCGTCGACTGCGGCTTCGTTTGGGGTTTGGGGCGGAATTGGTTGAGTCCATACGTGTTTCTCTTCAATGGATCGAGTGCCTCGCGAATCGATATTTCAGCGGTGCGTCGTGGGCTCAGACGATCACGCTGGATCGCGACAAAAACGCTCCGTCGACTTCGCAACCCGCACGCAACCACAACGCATGCAAGGTTTCGCGATCGAGGCAGTGGTGCTGGAGCAAAGAAGCGGTGCCTGCAGCCTCATGAAGATCGGCCGGAAGTTCGTCCGTGTTGGGATGCCCTATTTGTTTTTCAAAATCAATCAACTCGATCAGGTTCTGCTGTTGCAGAAACGGCAGTATCTTGGCCATTGACGAATAATCGTTGATGTCACCAATCCCCGAAGAGCCGGCGTTTGGGAATTGGGCTTTAAATTCAAAGGCATCGTTATGATGTCCCAAGCCGATCTGTTTCGAATGGTTGCTGCAGGACATTCGCCGCGCCGGTTCGCGAGCAGCTTGGACTGCGAGCAACAACCCAGCGACCAACACGCCGATGATCACAACAACCACCAGCAGCCCAACAAGCGTGAACGCGGATCGTTTCGTGTAGGACGTGGGCGTAAACGAGCTAAGGCAAACACTGTAATCAGGCATCCAAATTCTCTAGCCAGAGACACACGAGTTAAGAGATCACCCCCCAAGACACGCGCAGTTCACCTTGCTGGTGATCTGCGGCTTTTGGATAGGGACCGAGCGTGGCTGGCTAAAGGGCAAGGATGAGCCCGTCGCTTGCTGCGTCGTCGAAATCGACTGATACTGAGAATCAGTCGCAACAACATGGCAGATCCGAGATTCGGCTACAAGGGGATGCGCTGCACTATTTTGCAAACGTGGGTTGGATCGACCGCGAAACAAGTGGGGGCTTGGCGATCATGTCTTTGGCAGTCGCGGACACCGTGATCGCAGCGGGTCGCTCGCGGACTTGCAAGTTTGGCGTGATGGGGGCGCATGGCATCCCACGAAGCCAATTGGTTCGTGTGGTATTTGCCGAAACGAATTTGATTGGACTCTCGGCGTGTTTGCGGAGCCTAAAGTACTGTTCGGAAATAACTTCGTGATTCCAGTTTTGTTACAAATCACGCGGCAAGTGTTTTCTCTGTAGTGGACGAGGCTACGAGTCCCGTCGTGCCACTGAGTCGCTGGGACTCGTAGCCTCGTCCACTACATCCGAAGTACATGTCATTCGGGTAACATCTTGGAAATGACGAAGTTATTTTCGAATGGAGCCTCAGCTTCGCTGTGATAGTGGCATGGGGATGACGCTATACGGAGGCTGCTTCATCGTCACTTGCCAATTCCCCCCTTACTTGAAGGGAATGTAGGCGTAGCCAGACATCTGCAACTGGATGTTCGCGGTCGCGGCAGAGACGGCGACTTTGACCTCCGGCAACACCTCGTCGGTCGCAAATCCATGATGCGCCAATGCCTGGCCACAGACCACAATTTCGACTCCCGCGCCGGTCAATGTTTTGACGATCTCGCGGTTCGGGTTCTTGGCCTTGCCCAAATCCTTTTTGTAGGACGATGCATGTTTTGAAAACGCTTCATCCGAAAGTGCCGCGGTGGTCGCCGGGCCGTGCAGAATAACCGTCATGTTAAAATCGTGGTCGGTGCCTGCATCGGCTGCGGTGTATTGATTCAGGATCAAGGCAGCTCGATCTAGCCCCAGCAACACGCCTCCCTCCATCTTATCGGACGTTATATCGAGGATCACTTTGGCACTTCGCTTCGGCTGGTAAGCCGCGTTGGGCAAAACAACGACACCGCCGTGATCTTTCACCACGGGGTGCTCGTAGCGAGGATCGCCGGTCGGATCACCGGCTCCGGCGGTGGAGGAAACCAGAAACAGGGTCAATGCCATGGCAACGATGGTGGTTTTCATCAATAGGACTCCTCGGGGTGGTCGCGGGAGCGAGAATCAAGCGTTAACAAACGATGCTTGTTCTGCAGTGCAAAGTGTCTTAGACGAGCTTGCAAATAACGAGCCAATCAAACGAACACCACGCATTCCCAGGCACCTGTCTGGGAATGCACTGCACACCGAGGCCCCCGTCTGGACGCCTCGAGCTTGTGTTTTTGTCTCGCTTACCGGCAGCAGCCTGCAGTTTCTCGGGTTCCCAAGTCAGCCAGCCTGGGAACCAAGGGGGGAACGTGGACTATGAAACCAGCTCGACGGGTTCGGGTTGCTTCGCTGGAGGTTGCCGCAGCTCGCTGATCCACTGAAAGACAACGTAGAACACAGGGGTGAAGAAGACCGCCAGGACGGTCGATGTGATCATTCCGCCGCACACCGCCGTTCCCAGTGAACGCCGACTCGCGGCTGCCGCCCCGGTCGCAAAGACCAGCGGCAAGACGCCCAAAATAAATGCGAACGAGGTCATTAGGATCGGACGGAAACGCATCCGCGACGCCGCCAGTGCCGCTTCGCGAATCGATTTGCCCTGCATCCGCAAATCACGAGCAAACTCGACAATCAGAATCGCATTCTTGCTGGCAAGCGCGATGATCAACACCACTCCAATTTGGACGTATGTGTTGTTGTCCATTTCCATCATCGAGATCGCAGCCACGGTGCCCAAAAGTCCGAGTGGCACGACCAGGATGACCGCAAACGGCAGCACCCAACTTTCATACAGAAACGCCAGTACGAGATAGACGATCAACACCGCCAAACCAAACACGTAGATTTCCTCACCCTTGGCTTGACTTTCTTGCAGCGAAACGCCGCTCCAATCAAAGCCGATGGACTCTGGGAATTGCTCCTTTGCCAAGCGAGCCATCGTTTGCAACGCTTCGCCCGAACTGGTTCCCGCCGACGCAGACCCGGTCACATTCGCGGACGGATACAGATTGAATCGACGGATGATCTGAGGTCCAAAAGTTTCGTCAACCCGGATCAAGCTGCCCAGCGATACCATTTCGCCCTTGGCATTGCGGACGTTCAAACGACGCACGTCATCCACCTCGTCTCGGTACGGCGCGTCGGCTTGCAGTGTGACGCGATAGGTGCGTCCGAATTTGTTAAAGTCATTGACGTACGCCGATCCCAATGCGGCTTGTAGCGTCGTAAATACCTCGCCGAGTTGGATCTGCATGCTAAGCACTTGGGCGCGATCGACATCCGCGTACAACTGAGGCACCCCGGCGCGAAACGTCGAGTTGACTCGTTCGAGTTCGGGCTGCTTCGCCGCACTGGCGAGCAACTCGTTGACCGCCTTTTGTAATTCATCTAGCCCCGCTCCTCCGCGGTCCTCGACTTGCATCTCGAAACCGCCACTGGTGCCTAAGCCTTGAATCGCCGGAGGCGGGATGACCAGAACGAACGCGTCTTTGATTGCGGCAAACTTCTGAGTGATCTGGCCAATCAGCGGTCCTTGTTGCAGTTCCGGCGTTGTACGTTCTTCCCAATCCTTCAATCCAATGAACATCGTCGCCGCGTTGGACGACTGGCTTCCTTCTAATAGCGACATGCCACCGAGCGTAAACCAAGTCTTTACGCCCGGCTGTTCCGCAAGGATCGCATTCATCTGTTCGACTACTTCGCGGGTCCGGTCCTGCGACGCCGCATCAGGCAATTGGATCGCCGTGATCAAGTACCCCTGATCTTCGGTCGGCAAAAAACCAGTCGGTACTTTTTGATACCACCACACCGTGCCCGCTGTGGTCAGCACAAACGCCAACATCACCACGGGCCAGCCACGGATCAGACCGCGAACGCAGAACACATAGAATGTTTCCACCCATCCAAACACGCGATTGAACCATCGCGACAAAAAGAACTTTTCGTGCTCGGGTTTCGCCGGTTTCAACCACAATGCACACTGAGCTGGCTTCAGCGTCAACGCGTTGACCGCGCTTAGAAACGCGGTTGCCGCGATCGTCAATGCAAACTGTCGATATAGTTGTCCGGTAATCCCCGCCAAAAACGCGGTCGGAATGAACACCGCCATCAACACCGCTGTGATCCCAATCACCGGTCCGGTGACTTCGCTCATGGCGCGAATCGTAGCTTCTTTGGGCGACTCGCCCCTTTCGATATGATGCGATGCGTTTTCGACAATCACGATCGCATCGTCGACCACGATACCGATTGCCAACACCAATCCAAACAAGGTCAGCAGGTTAACGGAAAAACCAAGCAGCGGCATGATCGCAAACGCGCCGATGATGGTCACCGGAACGGTCGTCGCGGGGATCAACACCGCACGCCAATTCTGTAGAAAGACCAAGATCACGATCAAAACCAACACACCGGCTTCGAACAGTGTCTTGTAAACTTCGTGAATCGCCGAGGAAACGAAGATTGTCGTGTCAAAAGGGATGTCGTACTGCAAGCCTTCAGGGAACGATTCGGAGAGGTCCGCAATCGCTGCCTTGACTCCCTCGGCGACATCCAATGCGTTCGCGCCAGGCAGTTGGTAAATCAAAACGCTGGCAGAACTGATTCCCCCCTTTTGCGCAAACGTGTCATAGGTTTGCGCCCCGAGTTCGACGCGAGCGATATCGCGGAGGTAGGTCAAACTGCCGTCCTCGCCGACTTTGACAATGATGTCCTCGAACTGTTTCGGATCTGACAATCGTCCCAGCGCCGTCATCGTGTACTGAAAGGCTTGCGAATCATCCAGTGGCGGTTGCGCGATTTGCCCTGCGGCGACTTGAACATTTTGTTGTCGCAACTGCGTCATCAGATCGGTGAACGTTAACCCTCGAGCATCCATCTTGGTCGGGTCAGCCCAGATCCGCATGCTGTACGCCCCGGTGCCACTGACGGTAACGTCACCCACACCCTCAACGCGGCTGAGTTCGTCTTTCAGACGCAGGTTGGCGTAGTTCGAAAGGTACAAACTGTCAAACGTGTTATCGGGCGAGGTCAGCGAGACGACCAGCAGAATGTTGGTCGACCGTTTTTGCACCGAGATCCCTTGTTGTCGTACATCCGATGGCAGAAACGGCTCGGCGAGTGCCACACGGTTCTGCACCAAGACCTGAGCTTCCTCGAGATCCGTTCCGACTTCAAATGTGACGGTCAACGAATAGCTGCCGTTGGATGACGATGTCGACTGCATGTACAACATGTTTTCGACACCATTGATCTGCTGCTCCAGAGGCGCGGCAACGGTGTCGGTCATCACCTGGGCACTTGCACCCGGATAGTTTGCGGTAACCTGAATCGTTGGCGGTGTGATGTTGGGATAGCGTTCCACCGGCAGATTCACCAGTCCGACGATCCCCAAGATCACCGTCATGAACGCGATCACGTTTGCCGCGACGGGACGGTTAATAAAGAAGTTGCTAATCACGACTTCGCTCCCTGAAGACGCACTTCGCTACCGGGCCGGATTTTCTGTAGTCCCGACGTTACCACCGTCTCGCCCGGTTTGACGCCTTCACGGATGACCGTCATGTCGTCAACGATATCGCCCATCTTGATGCTGCGACGCTGAACCTTGTTTCCATCGCCAACCACCATCACAAAACGACCTTGTTGATCCATGCCGATCGCCTTTGTGGGAACCAAAACCGCTTCGTATTCCGACGTGAACGGCGCTTGGATACGAGCGAACAGACCTGGCGAAAGTATCCCTGTGTCGTTGTTAAATGTCCCACGCACAAGCGTATTGCCACTGCTTGGGTCGGTGATATTATTGACAAAATTGATCGATCCTTCGTGAGGAAAACCGTCTTCGTTGGCTAGCCCCAAGCGGATCGGAATCGATGTTTGGCGAGCATCTTTGACCTCGCCCTCAAGCATCCGCTTTCGGTAATCGAGTACCGATTGCTCATCGACGTTAAAATCGACGTAGATCGGATCGACCGAAACCACGGTGGTCAGTATCGTCGTGTCGGCCGCGACCAGGTTGCCGCTGGTGACCAACGTGCGACCAAGCAGCCCATCGATCGGAGACCGGACACGGGTGTAGTCGAGATCCAGTTGATTGCGGGCAACGGTCGCCCGCAGGTTCTCGATCTGGCCTCGTAGTTCAGCCACCGCCGCAACGGCTTGGTCGTATTCCGCGGCGCTGGTGGCATTGCGATCAAGCAACGCATCGGAACGCGACAGATCCTTGTTGGCTTGTTTCAGTCTCGCTTCGGCCGCTTCGAGTGATCCTTTTGACTGCTGTAACGCCAACTCATAAGGCTGAGGATCAATCATAAATAGCAGATCTCCCTGCTTGACCAGCTCGCCTTCGTTGACGTTCACCTCGGGGATCAAACTGCTCGAAGTCGCATCCGTTTTCGCGGGTTCGGCCGGTTGCACACGGTCGCTGTCGGCCGAGCGGGGGCTCTGCAGCAGATACCCGCTTACGCGAGCACGGATTTCCACTGAATTCACTGCTGCGGTGCGACCGGTGTATTCACGATAATCAATGATCTTTCGCGTCGTAGCATCTGCAGTCTCGACCTCGGGGACCGGCATCGCGGGAGCCTCGGCCGGCGGTGGACTCTTTGATTGACATCCTGCCACCGCGATTAGCAGCAAACTGAATAACAGGTTTGACGAATGTTTCATTGTGTTTAGCCGAGGGGAAAGCGGATAAGCGCAGCGAGTGTCCCCAATGCTCCCCGCTTGACCGCTGATGTTTTACGCGTAAACTATTTGCGCGTCAAGTACCTTGGAAGAGCTCAATGCCCCCTCAAAACCTGCAAACCGAACTTTATCGCAAGCAACCGTTCGCTTCACTGCAACAAGAAACGCTCGTTAGCCTGCTCCGCACCGGTGACCAGCTCGAAAACCGACTCGCGAGATTCTTTCGTGATCACGACCTGACGCTAACTCAGTTTAATATGTTGCGAATCCTCCAAACGGAGGGGCGGCCGCTCACCTGCGGCGAGATCAAGCAACAGATGATTCAGGTCGTTCCGGCGATCACCGGTGTCGTCGATCGACTCGAGAAACAAGGACGGGTCGAGCGTCAACGTTGTAGCGAAGATCGCCGTGTGGTGTATGTCAGCATTACCCCGCAAGGCGAATCACTCTGCAATCAAGCGATTCCGATGCTCAAAAAACTCGAGTCGAGTCTGCTAAAGGGTCTCAGTCAAAAAGAGCTCAAGCAGATGATTGCACTTTTAGAAAAGACGCGAGAGTCGTTGCGAAAGGAGGAATGTCAATGAGTTTGCGGAGTGATACCCTGCCGCGACCAAAGCGATTCGTCCCTGGATTGGCTTGTCAGACGACTGCCGAAGCTGCAGCCAATGTGGATCCGGTTGCGAACCTTGACGCGTTGGAATCCACGCAGCCCGCGACGATCTTTGTCACCGCGTTTCCTAAAGCGGGCAAAGAGCGTGAGTGGGAACAGGCGATAGGCGACTTGATCCGCACGTCACTCACCTTTCCCGGACATCTTGGATCGCTAGTGCTGCGGCCGCAGCAATCGGGTGACCGACATTACCGCGTGATCTCGAAGTTCGATTCGGTCGAAAACATGCATCGCTGGCATCACTCGGCGGAACGCAAAGAGAAAGTCGCCCGACTGCAGCCTCTCGAAGGCAAACCCGCCGACATCCATCACTTGACCGGATTGGAAACATGGTTCGAGCTGCCGCATCACGACGGTGGTAATCTGACGGCGCCGCCGAAATACAAGATGGCGATCGTCGTCTGGATTGCGGTCTACGCGGCGGTGCTTCCGCTGGTCGGTTTCCTCAAACCCTACACGCTCTCGCTTCCTCCGGCGATCGGCAGTGCAGGAATTGCCGCGATCAGTGTCGCGATGATGACGTGGGGAGTAATGCCGCTGCTGACCTGGTTGTTTCAGAGATGGCTTTACCCGCCAGAAAACGCAAATCTCGATCAGTAACGGGGCTCGGTTACAGTGCGGACCAGGTTCACGACAACGCAACCTTAACCTGCTCTGCAGTGGGGATGCCGAGCTTATTGCCAGCGCAGATCGACAACGCACTGGCCCTCCGCCTCAACAGGCGGAGGTGTTAACTCGGTCGGTGGCTCGTCAAGCGGCGTGACGACACAACGATTCTCGCGCCGCTGGCGGGCCTCGGCAATTGTCGACGGCAATCCCGGATACGGTTCGCCCAGCGGATGCCACTCATGTAGAGTGATCTGCCATGTCCCGTCAGCCGGATGCGTCAGAGTCAACGTCAGCGGCGACTGAGCACCGAGCGTGGGATGAAGGCCGCCCAGCGGAACGAAGCTGCGATAACGCAGTCCCGCCAACCGCATCGATCCCTCGTCGTCGGCCTCGTCTTGAAGTGGAATGACCCAATTGCCAACCGACACGGTCCATTCGCCCAGCGACTCGGTATTGGCCGACCGCAATCGGACTTCGATTCGCGAGGTGCTTGAGTCAATCAATCGCGAACCGCCTCGTTCTTGCGTTGCAACGTCACCCACCAGCGGCCAAAACTCTAACGCCCGACGCAATTCGAGTCGAGAATCGCCTAGCACACACGATTTTAAGACGCGATGACGATCGCAAAGCACTCGCTCGATCAAGGGAGCAGCAAGTCCTAGCTCGTGATTCTCGAGATCCGCCAGCACTTCTTTGAGATCACGCTGCAAGTAGTAAGGCAGCGAGAAACGTTGGTGCAGCGATTCGCCCCAATCGATCAACGGTTCGTTTGTAGGATACTCGGCAAGCATGGCGACGATGGCGCGAAACAACGCTGCTAACGACGCCAGCGTCTCGGGGTCGGCCGCCATCCGCAACGCGCGAAACTCGACCAAGCCGAGTCGACCACGGCTGCCAAGATACGGGTTCGCCAACTTTTCGATATTGATCTCTGCTCGATGGCTGTTTCCCGATGGATCGGACAGAAATGGGGCGAGCGTCCCCCAAATCGTCTCCGGCAGCGGATTCTTAACACGCGACAGCAGCTCGAGTGCAAGCGAAAGTTCTGGCAATGCTTGCGAGAGTGTTTCATCGACTCGCGGCGCTTGACTGTCCGAGCCGACGGAATCGACAGCGTGCAGGTAAGAAAGCGACGGGTGTCGATTGAAATACCGCACTAAACTGGGTAACAAACTCGGCTCGTTCAAAAACGGGCTGGCCGAGGGCTCGACTCCGCCAAAGGTGATGTGCCCGCCGCCTCCCGAATCGCTCTCGACGCCATTGTACTGCAGCCGATACGTCGCCAATCCTTCGTCGTCCGCAGCGGCCGCCAATTCTCGCAGCCGGCCAAGCAAGTCGGTCGCCGATCCGACCGGCGCCATGTTGACTTCGATCACAGCGGGGTCGGGGGTGATCGTCGTCCACGCCACCGCCGCGTCGACTGGCGGCGGAAATCCGGACAGTAGGATCGCACGAACTCCGACTTGTCGCGACGCCGTCGCCACCGCGGACAACAATCGCTCAAATTCACCGACATCACGCACCCGCGGTAACTCCACTCGCAACGCATCCTGCGAATCCGAGCAAACCACCAGGTAGGTCCCATCCTCCGCCAATAAATCGGTCACTTCAGCCCCCTCGACCTGCTCGCCGTGTAGCGATGGCCGATTCAGTAGTGGCTGTGCTGCGACGTCGGTAACGGGCGTCTGTCCGTCGGTGCGAAAAACGACTCGGTTGGACAACGCATCGGCGAGCGTCGCGGCAGTCAAGCCGTTTGAGTTCAAGACCGAACTCAGTGCCGCGGCAGCCATTTCAGCCGTCGCCTCGGGCGTCTTGCCATCCGTCTTGTTGTCAAGCAGTAAGACATCGGGTGGCCCTGTCCAAACAGGGTGGCCATCACGACGTGAATAGAGCCCCAGACTCCAGCGTGGGCACGGTTCGCCGCTGTATTGACGTCCCACGCAATGCAAAACGGCCGCCCCAGGATTGGCTTTGGCGATCCGCTGCAACATCCGCTGGCCCCGCTGGAGCTTGTCGTCGCCGAGTGCGTTAAACAACCATTGCGGTGTTTCGGAGCCGCGGTCGGTGTAAGTCGGTTCGGCACCAACCCAAATGGTCCGCCCATAGCGATTCACCGCTTCATCGTGTGCGGCCAGTGCCTGCATCACGTCGTCTTCTGAGTCCATCGAGTCTTCGTTTGCCGCAAGGGGTAGTTTCTAGAGCCCTGTGTCCGATAAGCTTTACACATGCGCCGACTCAAAATAATACACAAAACGCGATACCGATATCCCCAGCCTGTCAAGTTGCACGCACACAAGGTGATGTTGCGGCCTCGGGAAGGCCACGATATTCGTATTGTCTCGTCGCAATTGGCGATCCAGCCCGACCACGCGATTCATTGGCACCGCGACGCCCATGGAAACTCGGTTGCGGTCGTCACGTTCCAACAAGAGGCGGATTTTCTTGAATTCGACAGCGAAGTTGTCATCGACCACTACGAAGACACGCCCGCCGACGTTCGTTTAGATCCGCGTGTCCAGCAGTTTCCGTTTCAATATGACGTCGGCGAGCGCGAAGATTTGCTGCCCTACATGTTGCCCGTTTTCACGCGTGGTGCGGAATCGCTTAAGGATTGGATCGAGCGATTTTGGAAGCCCGGTCAAACACTGCCAACGCTGGATCTGCTGAACCAGATGAATGAGGCCATTCCGGCTCAACTTCAATACGGTCGACGCGAGGAGATCGGCGTCCAGCGACCTTCGGAGACCTTGACAAAAGGAACCGGGTCGTGCCGTGATTTTGCCACCTTGTTTATGGAGGCGTGCCGTCATCTCGGTTTGGCTGCAAGATTCGTCAGCGGGTATCGCCACGACCCGAACCTGGCTCCCGGCGACGGAGCGACGCATGCGTGGTGCGAAGTCTATTTGACCGGCACCGGTTGGCGAGGTTTCGACTCGACCGCGGGCCTGCGTGTCGCAGGCGATCACATTGCTGTCGCCGTCGCACGCCACCCCGAATGGATTCCCCCCGTTTCCGGCTCCTATCACGGGCAAGGAAAATCGGTGATGGAAGTCGAGGTCGAAGTCAGCCAACTGGATGGCTGATCACTTCGCATCGTTCATTTCATAAAATCAAACCGAGCACGGAAACGCGACACGTTGTCGTGCTTCACCACAATAGGTGACCTCGGTGACACGTTGATCACGGCAAGCGAGACGTCCTTATGAACGAACCTAATCCCGTTATTATTTTCGAGACCTTGAATGCATTTCAGCGAACCGGTGCGTTAAAGGCGGCGATTGAATTAAAGGTGTTTACGGTGCTTGGTGCTGGGCCGCTGCCTGCGACAGCGATCGCGACCGCCACTGGCACTAGCGAACGAGGGATGCGGATTCTGTGTGACTACTTGGCCGTGATCGGTTTTCTCGAGAAATCGGTCGACGGGTACTCGTTGACTCCCACCGCAGCCGTGTTTTTGGATCAGAAGTCAGCGAGTTACATGGGAAGCGTCGCTGGTTTTGTGGCGGCTGACGCGATCATGGATACCTACCGCGATGTGGCGGGCGCCGTTCGCAAGGGGGGCACATTACTGGCGAATGGTGGCAGCACCAATGTCGGCTTCGAGCTCTGGGTCGAGTTCGCGAAGTCGATGGCTCCGATGATGAAACCCGCAGCTCACTTTATCGCGGATCTCGTGGCCGAAAAACATGACGCCGGTCCCCTGCGAGTCCTCGATATCGCAGCGGGGCACGGGCTGTTTGGAATCACGATTGCCGAACGGATGCCAGACGCCGAAATCGTTGCTCAAGACTTTGAACGAGTTCTGGAAGTCGCCAACGAAAATGCAAAGCTTGCTGGCGTCCACGATCGATACACATTGTTGCCAGGTGACGCGATGGCGGTCGAGTTTGGCGAGAATTACGATTTCATCTTGCTGACCAACTTTTTGCATCACTTTGGGACGGACACCTGTATCACGCTGTTGAAGAAGGTACGTGCGGCATTGAAACCCGGTGGATTCGCCGTCACCCTCGATTTTATTCCGAACGAGGACCGCGTTACTCCGGCGGTCTCAGCGACCTTTGCCCTGACGATGCTAATGAGTACCGACCAAGGCGACGCTTACACATTTGCCGAATATGAGCAAATGTTTGCAGCGGCAGGTTTTGGCAACAACCGCCTGATCGATGTTCCCAATTCGCCTTCGCGATTGGTGCTCAGTTGCAATGCGTGATCAAAACCATCGATCGAAACGCCCTCGGCTGCGAACAAGGGGGGCCTTCGGAGCCTCACGAAAATTCTGACATTCCCGACTCGGAGAAAGAACGCATGTTAACCCGCCGAACGTTGATCACCGCGGCCGCCCTTGGTGCCGGTGCAATGTCAAACCTTGTAGCGGCTTGCGCCGAGGAATCCTCCGAAAACCAGTCGTCCGCCATTGATCCACATTCCTTGCCAATGTTGAAAAAGGGCAGTCGCTTGTTGTTTCAGGGCGATTCGATCACCGACATGAAATGGGGGCGTAACCAGCAGGACCGCAATCACTATTTGGGGCACAGTTATGTCTTCCTGATCGCAGCGAGATTGGGCGTCGATTTGCCGGAGGCAGAGCTGGAATTTTTTAACCGCGGACATAGTGGGAATACGGTGGCCGATTTGCGAGCGCGGTGGCAGCAAGATGCCATTGAGATCCAGCCCGACATATTGAGCATTTTGATCGGAGTCAATGATGTGGGGCGAACGATTCGAGCAAAACAGGAGCACGTTCCGGTGGAGAAATGGGAACGTGATTATCGTTCGATCCTGGACGCTAGCCGCACCGCCAATCCAAAATTGAAAATCGTGCTCCTTGATCCCTTCGTGCTTCCGTCCAGTCGATTCAGTGATGGTGAGTATGCGAAGTGGCGATCCGAGATCGATAAACTCTGTAACATCGTCAACGTGTTAGCAGATGATTATGACGCAATCCATCTACGCACACAGCAGATCTTTGATGATGCGGCGAAGGTTGCCAAACCCGAACACTGGATTTGGGACGGAGTCCATCCGCTACCGCAGGGGCATGAGTTAATCGCCAGGAATTGGTTGCAACAATTGGCTGCCTCGGGCGAATGACGTTGTGACTGAATCTTTGCCAATCATGCGGTGACAATGAATTATCGATCGTTTGAAGTTTACGTTGCATATTGAAAAAGGGGGCAGTGCACCAAAAACAACGCGACCTCAGCTCGTCAAAAGAATGATCGTTGATTAAAATCAGAGCAAAGCCATTGCGTATGGCTCCTCTCCATTTTAACCCCGCCTACAGGTGAACCATGAGTCGTCTTTTTTCGCTCGCGTTTATTATTGCTGCCCTCGCTGTTCCTGGATGCTCTTCGTCCGATTCCACTAACATCTTGGAAGATGCGGATCAAGCGGCAATTGATGCTTACGACGCTCAAGCTGCTGAGAACGAAAAAGCATTGAACGGTTATGAGGGCGTTGAAAAGTAGTTGCAGGCAATTCCTAATCAACACAACAAAACAACCTCGAACCTGCAACAGGTTCGAGGTTGTTTTTTTTGAAGATTCGCACTGAGAGTGCGAATTGTGTGTAGGTTTACACGGTGGGCGGGTATTAGAATTCGCCGTCGATCACTTCCTTCGCAGCACGCGTGCCAAGCGAGCCCCACAGACCAAACGGACTCTGGGCTCCGGTCTGGTTGTTCGTCGCGGCACTACCGCCGAGATAGACAACCGGGTTCGTCGAATTTCCTGCTTCGATCGAATCGGTGATGAACTTGACCGCTCCGTCACCCATCAACACGTGCGCACCACCCTGGTGCCGGCTAGAAGCAGTAGCGACTAAGTCTCCGTGACCAGCTCCGGGACCAGCGTCGGTACAGACGGCTGAGTTCGGCGGCAGAATCGTATGCATCTGTCCATAGACCGGCATCGCGTCATACCAGTGGTATCCGCGACCCCAGTTGGAATTGACGCCAATGCTCGCGATCCAAAATTGAGGGCGTTCGGGATCAAGCGACGCCTTCATAAACGATGGATTCAAATGGCAATCTCGTCGCTCCCCCGTCACACCGACTCCGCCGCTGGTTGGCAACGAGGTACGCGCATCTTTGTCGCCCAGATCGGTTGCAATTTCGCCACACATGATCGTGTTGGCCAATCCGTCCAACGTGTCGCGAAACTTCATGTTCTTTGTGAGAACAAACATGCCGCGGTGCGCTGCATTGGAATGCTGCGCCGTACCTGAGCTAGGTGTGTAAGGTAGGGTTACACTCGCGTCTTCAGATTGCTCGTTGATATTCAAGTACGGGTCACGCGATCGATACGATGAATCGCCGGTACATGCCACATAGTTGGTACGTCCCAACGAAGGCAATCCCGATCCAGGGTCACTCGGACAGCGGAGCGTCGCCAATTCGGTCACGTAAGGAAGATAATTACGCTCATCGGGACGAGGCCCCATCGCTTGCCAAGGCGGCGATTTTGGTGTTCCGTTGGAATTGATTGCCAGCGGGTTACTAATTTGTTCCCACAAAGCTTGTTGTTCAATGAAAGGCACAATGCCGACCAACATCGACAAACGGTGGTTCGAGCAACCCGTCGCAGCGGGGGTTGTTGGGGAGGGTTGATCCCACAGGTCGCGCCCCCCCACCACATAGGTACCAGTGCCGAGGACTGGTAACTGATTATAAGCAGAGTGGTAGTTGTGAATCCCGAGGCCGATCTGCTTGAAGTTATTACTGCAGCTCATACGACGAGCTGCTTCGCGAGCCGCCTGAACGGCGGGTAGCAGTAGCCCCACCAAGACGCCGATGATGGCAATCACAACAAGCAGTTCTACCAATGTAAAAGCGGCGTTTCGCCGCTGAAGTCTAGCGTGCAACGCAGTTCTCCTAAAAAGGAAAGGGAGGAAGGATATGAAGGTGGGAAAAAGGGGACACATTAAGATTTGTGTTCGCTCCGTTAAGGAAGCTTAACGACAACGATCATACCCGTAAATGACAAATTGCGGGTTTGCCGCCGAGTTTCCGGTTTGCGAACCTCTGCAGAGCGGTTCGGCTGCATTGTCTTTAGGGGGTGCCGATATAGACTTTCGCGAAGTGCCCCTTCGTAGAGCGAGCAATGGGAGACGTGGAGCGAGCAATGGGATACGCGAGCTGAGCTGCGCCGTCGCATACGATTGTGTCTCAAGCAGTGCAGAATGCAGAAAGTAGCCACGCCCACTCCCCGTTCAAACATTGCGTCGAGGTAGTGTTTGCCCATCCCCCGACGAACGCATGAGCGAAAGGTTGCACGACACAAGCCTGAGCCGCTTAAAACATTGGTGACGGCAACGCCAAGGTTTCTGCAGTCCGGGGCTAGCGTCCAAGCAGCGAACATAGGATCGGCGACGACGTACCACTACAGTCATGGCGCCCGGTTGCAGCGGGGCAACGTTCGAATCTGATCGAGCGAGGTCCCACGTCACTCTGCTATCGCGTGCATCCGCACCGTGGTAGTGTTTGCCGGTCTGGCCGCGATGGTCATTCAGCCGGTTGTAGCTCGAGCACGGCGAAGATCGCCCGGTGATCCGACGCGACCGCTTCATCGAGTACGTTGACCTCGACGACTTTCCACCGCTGTTGGGGACGATAGAGAATAAAGTCGATCTGCCGAGCAGGCGTTGTTACCGGGATCGTTGGCATCGGAGTGTCAGAGACTGAGGTCCATACGGCGCCGAGCCGCTGCATCGTGTCGCTGCTTGGGACCGCATTCATGTCACCCGCCAACAGCGCAATCTGCTGGGATTGCTTCTTCGCCTTGGCATTGATGGCGTTGGCCGATTCGAGACGCTCGCGTTCGTCGCGGCGATGATCCAAATGCGTTGCCATCAAAACCACGGGGTCGGCAGCCCCGGGGATCTCAATCGTCGCTTCGATGTAGCCGCGTTGTTCGCCGTTGGCGATATTTGGGAGCAAGTGATTGGCATGCTTTCGGATCGGAAAGCGAGACAGCACCACGTTTCCGTAGTGGCCACCTTGTAACGGAATGTTGGCACCAAATGCGGCATGCATTTTCGTCAGCCGAGCCAGCTCGGACGGCTGGTCTACCGATTCCGAACGGAGGGCGTTCTGATCCACTTCTTGCAACGCCACCAAGTCCGGATTCACCGACAGGATGACGTTGGCAATCCGCTGTAGGTCCAACTTTCCATCGATCCCTTCGCCGTGGTGAATGTTGTAGCTGAGGATTCGCAACTGGATCGGTTCGTCACCCCCGGCGCATTGCGCTAGCGGCACCAACAAAACGAGCAACAAGAATCGCAAAGCGTACATCGGGTCTTTCAACGGTGAGGAAGTATTTCGTTTGTCAGTGTAGCGGAAGCCGTCAACGGTTTCGTTCGATTGGCGTTTGCCCGCCGAAACTCTTGGCGAGTGTTGCTACGAAATGCTGCATCGAATCGCGGCACACCCCTGAATGCTCGCTTGCTGAATTGCATCGTGACAAGCGGACGCGGCGGGTGATCCGCCGCGTGTCCATTTGCTGTCCGATTCGTGGTTATGGTAGCGGTTGCACTTCGACTTTGCGGATGCTGACTTTGCTGCCGGGGTCGTGTTGTTGAAAGGCAAAGTAGCCTTCCTTGAATGTTTTTTGGAAATCGAGGAATTCGTACAGCTCGTTGCCATCGACGGTGATTTTGATTCGCGTCATATCACGACCACGCCAAACATCGTCACGAACTTCGATTTCGTAGGTGAACCAGGTGTCTGGTTTGACATGTTGCTTGTAAACGTGGCACATTCCGTAGAGCGACCCGGTGCGGATCGGGTCGGTGTGCGTGCTATCGATTTGAGCTTCGTAGCCGTCCGAAAAACCCGGTTTCTCGGTGGTACGGAAATACAAACCCGAATTTCCGCCATCGTTAATTTTTACTTCCGCGCGGTAGCGAAAATTCTTATACGGGCCTTCGGTGGTGACCAACATCGAAGCGGGACCGGAACCTTGAATCGCGCCGTCTTTGACCTCCCATACACTTTTCTCGTTGCCCACCTTTTGCCAGCCGTCGAGCGTCTTTCCGTCGAACAACGATGTCCAAGCGGCGTCTTCGGCGACCGCGTTTGTCCCGAGCGAGAGCGTGAGTAAGGCGGCCAAGACGAGAGTCCAGCGAGACGAAGCGGCGTACATAAGCGGAATCCAATGAAATGCGAGGAATCGCGTCTCAGCCAAGAGAGACGCTTTGTGATGCATTGGCAGACTCAGACATCGGGTCTGCGGCAGGGAGTCTCACTTTAGCAACCCCGCGCGGCAACGCAATCATGCATGTGGGCAAAAAAAGCCAGCCTAATGCAGCGGCTGAATTCAACCACAGGCACGCAGGGACGATCCGGACGACGCAGTCGCTGCGAATCCAGGTTGATCGGTACAGCAAATTTTTGCAGCCAGCTGCAATTGGCTGCAGGTGCTGCGCCGCAGTCGCAGCGCTGCATTTTCGCCCTATGAGAGTCTCGTTTTCCTATGAGAGTCCAGTTTTACAGTAATGCATGATTGAGGGGGCTGATTTCGCGAATACAAACTCGCGTCGGAAATTGGCACAGCGAATGCCACGCTCGGAAATTTGCCAGGGCCGAGTCGATGGATGTCTGGCCATCGACCCTTCAGCTGCTCTGCCTCGCTGTTACCCTCATCCCTCCATCAACCCCGTCGTCCCCTTCGATGCACATCCTGATCGTATTGATCTTTGTCTTAGGTTACCTTTCGATCGCGTTTGAACACAAAATCAGAATCAACAAAGCCGCCAGTGCTTTATTGATCGGTGTGTTGTGTTGGTCGCTATATGTCACCAATCTCAGTTCATTGATCCGCCCCGAGGTGATCCCGACTTGGTTTACGATGGAAGCGGAATCCGAAGGAATAACGAACATCCCGTTGCACTTTGCAATCGATGCACAACACCTGCATCAAACCGGGGAAATCGCCAGTATTTTATTCTTTTTGATGGGTGCGATGACGATCGTCGAACTGGTCGATTCGCATGAGGCATTTGCGATCATTACCGATCGTATACGCACGACGGACAAACGCACGTTGTTGTGGACCGTCGGGGTGTTGACGTTCTTTTTGTCCGCTGCGCTCGACAACTTGACGACCACGATTGTGATGGTTTCATTGCTGCGAAAATTGATCAACGATCGTAAAGACCGTTGGCGATTTGTGGGGATGGTCGTGACCGCTGCCAACGCGGGCGGTGCCTGGACGGTGATTGGTGATGTGACGACTACGATGTTATGGATCCAGCACAAAGTGGGAACGATCGAGGTGATGAAAGAATTGTTCGTGGGGAGTCTGGTCTGCTTGATTGTGCCGCTGATCGGTTTCTCATATTCGATGCCAGGAAAAATTGCGGTGGTTGAACGTCACTCGCATCGTCAAAGCGACATCCAACCGTGGCATCAATGGCTGTTTTTGGTCTTAGGTTTGACCGCACTGTTGGGAGTGCCGATGTTCAAAACCTTGACCCATCTACCTCCTTACATGGGGATGATGTTGAGCTTGTCGGTGCTGTGGGTTGTCTCGGAGTTGGTAGGGCACACGCTCAGTGAAGAGACCCGTTCAACCACCGGAGTGCTGGCGGCTTTGAAGCGAGTGGACATGTCAAGCATTTTGTTTTTCCTTGGCATTTTGCTAGCCGTGGGGTCGCTCGGCGCGACCGGCATTCTGCAGTCCACTGCGAATTGGCTTGATCACGTGCTACCAAACCGCGATGTCGTTGCGATTGTGATCGGGTTGGTGTCGTCGATTTTTGACAACGTGCCGCTCGTCGCGGCCGGAATTGAAATGTACGATCTGCCGATGAACGATCCCTTTTGGATGTTGTTGGCCTATTGTGCCGGCACCGGCGGCAGTTGTTTGATCATCGGATCGGCTGCGGGGGTTGCTGCGATGGGAATCGAAGAGATCGATTTCATGTGGTATCTGAAACACGTCTCTTTATGGGCGGTCGTCGGGTATCTGGCGGGAGCCGCTGTTGTCGTGGCGATGTTGTAGCTATCGCTTCGAAGTGGATTCGGTGATTCGTTTGTGCTTCGCCAAGCCAGGGAAAAAAGTGGACAAATGATGAGTGACCCAAGTGTTCCACCGGAGTTGCGCATTTAATGCGCATCGCCGTCTTCGATTTCGTGAACGAAACGCTCAGATGCGGAACGGTTGTCACAGCCGATGCGTTTTTCCCGCGATATAGACTCTGCCGCAACCGCTCGATCTTCGGTTTTCGTTAGTTCTAATTGCCATCGATAACGAATCTCGAAATCTGTGACGAGAGACTGTTGCTGTTGCACCGGAGGGGCGATAGACTTGACTAATCGGGGGGCTTCGGTTTGCTGATCGGCAATTCCGTGGTCTTCCAAATTGGGAAAAAACCAGGGAATAACGTTGGGGTTGGCAAAGTGCATAACAATCACCGCTCTCGTAACGTGTTATTGCCGGAGCGATTTCGGCCAGGTTTGGTTTCATTACTCGAAGCGGTGGAGTATGCGGAGCAGACCAGTGGCGATTACTGGGAATTCGCCGTTGAACTCGATCGTTTGACATCGTATGGACTGACTTTCAACGATTTTCGCTGGCTGGTGCGAAGCCAATACGTTGAACATCAATGTGAGGTCACGCTGGAGCGAGATGACGGTCGAGCGTTTCGCCCCACGGGTGATTTAACGTTTCCCGACCGCACCTGTTTTGTGTTGACCACATCCGGCGTCGAATTTGCGCGGAGTTACTGCGCAATCGCGAGCAACGAAAGGACTCACCCCAGCGAAACCGGACAAAACGGTGCCGAAAACGGTGCGGGGAATGCCACGCAGGATGTTTCGCCGAAGAACGAAATCGCGGCAAAAATGATTCTGCTTCCGCAGTGGGATTCGGAGCGGCGGATGTTGCGATTTAATGGAGTGGCGGTCAAGGAATTTCGATGGACGGCACATAATCAGGAAGCGGTTTTAAGTGCGTTTCAAGAAGAAGATTGGCCCGCACGGATCGATGACCCGCTGCCACCTCATGCGGAACAGGATTCCAAACGCCGGCTGAGTGATACGATCAAGTGTTTGAACCGTAAACAAGTCAATCCAATCCTGCACTTTCGCGGGGATGGCACCGGCGAAGGAGTGGTCTGGGAACACATTGCTGATCGCTCTCGCAGTCGAACTCACTAAGCCGTCGCTTGCCCTCAATGACAAGCGAGGCTCGGTTAGCGAACGGCGTGCAATAAAACCGAAACGCTGCGATGCATTTCGCAGCGGAAATGATCAAGATTTTCGACGACCTTCGCTCAATGGGTTGCCATGCTTCTTAGTTAGCGGGGGTGCCCCACTTGCCCGAAAAAACAAACTCGGACAGCGGTTTGCGTTGGCGGGGCGCAAGATCGCGTTGTTTCAGATCGTCGGGAAGCGAATCAGGATCGGCGGCGTACCCGATCGCCATGGCAGTCAACGGTTGGACATCCGTGGGAATTTCGAAAACCTCTCGTGCTTTGTCGGGATGGATTCCAATCATCTGGTGAACTGACAATCCGCGGGCGGTTGCTTCTAAACAAATGTTGCCTGCAGCGAGTCCCAAGTCGTGGGTTGCCGCCGCGTTGGGTTTATCATTCCGCGAGAATTTCAAACGGGTGCAGCACAATATCAACACGGGTGCCGTCTTCGCCCAAGCCTGGTTGGCGTCGACCAAACATGACAGAACTCGATCGAACTGCTCGCCATCGTCACGCGTTGCCACGATATAGCTCCACGGTTGTTCGTTGTACGACGAGGCAGCCCAACGTGCCGCCTCCATCAAACACTCGATGTCCTGCTTGGAAACCGAACGCTCGTCAAACCCGTACGGGCTCCATCGTTGGCGAATCAATGCGTGGATGGGATGGTCACTGGACGCTTCTTTGTTCATCTCAAGTTTCCTTTGGGTAAGCGTAAAACTGCTTCGGCATAAATTCAAAGCCAGGTTGGCTCCAGCTCTTTCTTTTTAGAACGTCATCCGTCGTTGTCGACGCGTGATGCGTGGCGTTGGATGCCATCGTACCCGATCCATCGCTCCGACGTGAACGGCGTGGCACGGGGACTGACACAAAACCGGCCGTGATGTCGAGGTAGCGGAACCGCTGACAGAAATATTAACGATTCCCTCGGGGGGGGCTTAATTGCGACGTAACTTTTAAGGGCACCATGTCATGCGGAATATGCTGCGGCTTACTCCCGAGCTGCTAACAAAACGAGGATGCTACAAATGGGAATTGGCGTTGTCGAAACATCGACACTTGATTGTGTATTCGGACTTTCCAGCAGAATCGTTAACGGTGCGACGCTGGATGAATCGCTCAATTTCGTCTTTGAATCCTTTCAGGGACTGATCCCGTACGATCGGATTGGATATGCCGAGATCGACGAGTTGGCGGAATATGCCACGTCGCGATGGCTCCGCTCGAACGACCCCACTCATCTGCGACTTGGTTATTCTGCTGCGATTGCCGATTCATCATTGTCAGTGGTGCTGAAAATGCAGCAACCTCGAATTTTGAACAATTTGAATGACTATTTAGAACGACGCCCTAATTCTCGATCAACGCGGTTGATGATTCGAGAAGGCATGCAGGCGTCGCTGACATGCCCTGTGATCGCAAAAAACAAGCCTCTCGGGTTTCTATTTTTTAGCAGCAAGACGATCGAATCGTACACGAAGACGCACATCAAACTGTCAAAAGTAGTTTCGATGCAGTTGGCGATGCAACAAACGGCATTGCAAGTGGCAGTGGCGAGCAAGAAAACTCCGCCGACAACACCGCTGGAAGACGAGTCTGCGGGACCTTCATTGCCGGAACCGCCGAAGGGCCCGAGACATCTATCGTTGTCACAATTGCAGCCCGGAATGGTACTAGCAGACCCCATTCGATTGGAAAATGGCCGATTGCTGCTCGCATCGCACGTCGTGCTTAGCGAAGTGTCCATCGAACGGTTGATTCGGCTCGCCGTCCGTGGATTCTTGCGCGTCGAATTCGTCTCCGTCTTGTAACGACAAAACGTGACAGTCAAGAGTGTGCACGATCGGCGGATTGCCGTTCGCTTTGCTCAGCTGAAATCCCGGTCCCTCTGGTTGCGGAAACCGGTTAACCGGATGGTTCCATCCGCCGCCAATCGCAGCGCCGAGTAGCCATTGTTCTCAGCACCGGAACCCTCGACCATCGCGACCAACGTGCAGTAATGGATTCCATTGATGTCGTTCAGGTCATTTTTATGGCTATGGCCTTGGAACACCGCTTTGACCTTACCGCTCGATTCGAGCACGTTGCGAACCTCGGCGTTGTTTCGCACCCCATAGTGATTGTTGACATCAACGCGTTGATGAGCGAATACCACAACATGTTTTTGAGTGGTGGCCAAGTCGTCGGCGAGCCAATCCAATTCGGCTGCAGGAATATTAGCATCGGTCCATTTAAAGTTCTTACGTTCGTATGCGACGCCATCGCTACGAAAACAAGAATCGAGGACGACAAAGTGATAGTCGCCTTGGTCGAAAGAGTAGTAGGACTTTTCTTGTCCAACGCCTCCCAAAAATTCTTCTTTCTTTAGCGTGTCAACGCAGTGATTCCCCAACACATAGTGTCGTGAATCACAAATCGCCGAGAACTTTTGATTGATCGTTCGCAGGTACTTCTGCTCCGTTTCCACGGCATCGGCGGCGTCGATAAAGTCACCAAGCTCGACCACAAACGCGGGTTGGTCACGCTCGAATTGCAACGCTGCCTCTTCGAGCTTGCCCAAGGTTTCGCGATAATGGCGACTGCCTGACGTGGGTTTGTCGGCATAATGCAGGTCCGTGACCAAGCCGACACAAAGATCCTCAGCGGCGGCCGCTGCATGAAGCGGCAATGAGGAAACGGAGGCGGCGGCCAACACCAACGTCCCGTTCTGAAGAAAAGCACGACGTGTGCGTAAAGCGTTTCCTGGATCTGTCATGGTGATTCTGCGAGCGAGTGTGCGCGAGCTAGGCTGGAACGGCAACAGCACGCTGTCTCGTCCACAGGGATTTTCTCGTCCCCAGGGATTTTGTTCTCGACGCGTGCTTTGGCTCGGCTCATTCTACAACCAAGTCGGCAGCGAATGTTTCATGGAAGACTATAGGCTTTCCACGGCAGCGATCACGTCGGCGGGTTCGGCCCGTTTTGTGTAGTCTGCGTTAAGATAGGCATAAGTAATTTTGCCATCCGTATCGATGACGTAGGTCGCCGACAATGGCAACTCGGTCGCCTTGGTACCGTTGAAACTCGAGAGTTTATCTTTGAAGATCGGAGCGATCGATTCGGGGAGCGAAAAGACGATCCCGTATTGGCGAGCAAGTTGGTTGTCTTTGTCATGGAGCGCGACCATGTTCAGATTGTTCGCCGCAGCCGTCTCTTTTGCTTTTTCAGGCAGTTCCGGTGTCAGCACGACCAAGCGGGCCCCGGCGTTTTCGATTGCGGAGAGCTGTTTTTGCATCGCACGTAGTTGGGCGTTGCAGTAGGGACACCAGCCGCCGCGATACCACATCAATACGACGGGGCCTTCGCTCCACAATTGGCTCAACTGGACCGATTTTCCGTCCCATCCGGTCAACTGGCCATCGACAGCGGCATCCCCGACCTGTTTCGCCGACTTTTCAATCCCGCTGGCCTTCACCTCGGCGACGCCATTACGGAATTTTGTGACCATTTCGGGCGGAAACCGAGTAACGGTGGTGGCTGCGATTTCGGCCAGCTCCTGATTAAGTTTCTTGTCTTGGGGGGCCTCCGCCAGCGCAGGCGTGGCCAAAAGTGCGATCGAGAGCAGAGAAAACGTTGGCAGTTTGATCATGTGTAAATCCCGGATTTTTGATCGGTCAGTGAGTACCGTCTGAGAAAAGAATGTGACATTTGGTGTCGGAGCGGGCACGAATGACAATCGCCCGTTTTGAGTTTCTGCGTCACCGTCCATGAAAGTTCAGTGAAATCGGGCGTCCCTTCGTCACGACAACTCGGGTGCTCCAACTTTATGTGGATGTTCATCCGGCCGAGTGGTCCGCCCCTTGTTGCGTGATGCTGTACTGTGGCGGATCGAGATCATGAACCGCTATGATGGATGTCTACCCCATGAAAAAACTCCACAAGAGAACCTCGATGCCACGTCACCTGATTTGTATCGCTCTACTTCTGTTGTCCTGCACTTCAGTTCAAGCAAACCAGGGGGATCCGATCGCGGTTCGCCGGTGGCCCGGCGGCGTGGTTTCGCTGGAGACACACTGGGGATTGCGGCTGGCAATTGAGACTGCGGACGATGCGGTGAATGCAGGCGAAAAGACCGTGGCCGACCAAACTGTCTCATTATCAGGGACTTATGATCACGTTTTGTTTCGTCAAGCCAACGCCGAATCGTCATCGTGGTTGCCAGTATCGGAAGCCAAAATCAATGATCCGAACCAGCTTCGCGCCGAGTCAACGGGGCAGGGCGTGATCACGATCACGGTGGACGGCGTCGTCATCAGGGTCGTGGATGGCGACGCGGCAGACGCGTCCATCGATGCGGCAGATCGCGTCGACGTCCTGATCGTAGCAACCGCTGCTGAATCATCGCTGACGCAGCAACGCGTTGCCAAATGGGTGCGTCAATGGCGTCCCCGTTTTGTGATTCCAGTGGGACAGGAAACCACGGACGAAACCGTGCGGATTCTTCAAGACGCGATTAAATCGAACACAGAAGCGAACAAAGACATTATTCGCCAGACCCACAACACCTTCGCGGTTTCACATTCGGAAAACAAAACTTCGCAGCCACAGATCGTCGTCCTCAGCGATGTGGCTTGGTCGATGCCGGACGAATTAGAAGCCGAGTTCCAGCAGATGGAGCATGCTTGCCGCGAATCGCAAAAAGTGTTTGCGTCGCTGTCGGTGGAACAGCTGAACTTTCGTCCGGAAAACGGGACGCATACTCCACGTTGGAATGCCGAGCACATGATGGGGCGTCAGCTGTTGTTCTTTTCGCAGATCTACCATGCGATCGATCCCGCAATTCCGACACTCGACTTGAATCCAAAACAAATGCCTCCCGATTATCGCTTTGCTCATCCTGATTGGGACGGAGCCGAAGAGGCTCGTCAAATGCAACGCGTCAGCGATTTTTGCCGTCGGTTTGCCTATCTACTCGATGGAGTCGAGCTCGACACAAAGGCTCCCGGCAGCCGTTGGCCGACACTGCGTGCACTGCTAAAACAAATGCAGCGTCATTACGGCGAGCACACAAGTAACACCGAAAAGAAGTTTGATCTGCCCGGTTTTCCTAAGTGATAAACCGTTCTGGATACGCTAATCGCCACTGCGACGGATCACACGGCCACGCCACACCACGCCGTCACTGATGAAATGATGATAGATCGCTCGCGCAAAACAACATCCGATAGGGATCGCAGAAAACGGAAAAGCGAGCGATTTCAGCGGATGCATTTCAGCGAGGCGGCTTGCTAACACCAGTATCGCTGCCTGCGAGACGTAAGCGCTAATCCCGCAGATGATCCACCACCCATCCTGTCGAACGATCCCGACCAGCAACACACTGATCGGCAACCAATAGACAAACAGCGGCACCACAATCGCTGGAAATGCAAATGCGATGTGTGATACCGCGCCGAGGATGTTTTTGCTGAATCCCCAGAACGCGTCTCGGTTGCTTTTGAAAAGTCGGACAGACAGAAGTTGCGGGGCTAACGCGATTTTCGTGACAAATCCATTGGCCTTGATGTTACGTGCCAACATCACGTCATCGAGTGCTTCGTTTCGTACACATGCCAATCCGCCGATTTCGTCCAGCACGTTTCGTCGGGTCAACATAAACGCTCCGGCAGCAACGGCATGTCCCGACTTGGGATCGTCTAGTGCTCGGTTCAGAAACGTCACCAGACCGAACACCATCAAGTGAGGAACGATGGCGTTTTCCCAAAACGAGACCAACTGTACCTTGGGAAACAAGCTGAGAAAGTCGCATTGTTCTTGCCGCATGTGGTCAATCGCGGTGATAAAACAGCAAGGCGAATGAACCACATCGGCATCGGCAAAAACGACGTAGGGCCGGTTGGTTGTTTGAAATGCATGCTGCATCGCGTTGGCTTTGCCGAACCAACCATCCAGCAAAGGTGGATCATGAATCACGTGGACTCGCGAATCGTTCGCGGCAATCGTATCAACAATCGATCCCGTTTGATCCGTCGAGTGATCGTTAATCACAGTGATACGGACATCAACGCGTTGCTGCGCTAAAATACTGCGGACTGCGGTTCCAACATCGGCTTGTTCATTACGAGCAGGCACAATCACATCAATGAGAGGCTTTTCCGAATCGACAGGCTCGGTCGGTGTGAGCGACTTGACGATGTGGAGCGAGCGAATGAACCCAAGACCAATCAGCACACTCAGTAGCGTGATGGCGAGCGTTAGGATGGGCAAGATCGTCAAGGTCATGGCTCGGGTGTACGGCAGCGAAACGGAATTTCATCGTAGCGAAACACGCGGATAAGTTTCATCAAGGTGTGTGACTGGTTGACTATGTTTCTAACCGAACTCGCGCGAGCACGGGAGACGAGCGGATCAGTGAGAGAACGTCCAATGCGATCTACGTTGACGTTAAACGGGTGGTTTTGTCGCGGTGCGGCCCAAGCCGCCCGGTCGAAACCGAACGTTTTTTCACGCTGTAACAACTTTTAGCAGTCAAGACTAGCGCTGTGCCGCTACCGAAGTCGACAACCGAATTGGGCTCGGACGCTTGGACGCGGAACGTCGATGTCGCGTGTCAGGCGAATCACAGCGGCAGCCTGATCGGTAAAGTCGGCATTGGCCGCGAGGTCCACGATAAACGTCGCGACACGATCGGTGTCGCCTTGGGAAAGGGAATCCTGTCTAGAAATACCGGGTTTTAGGGCATCATGGAGACTTTTTGAGTACAATTGCATCCGGTTTCCGGATCTATTCGGCAGCCCGTCACGCTTGCCGCCCTACTTCATGTAGCCGCATTCATCCCACCCGCTAGCCACCACCGCCAGATCTACGCCCCATTATGCGAAATTTCTCTTTCGTTGTTCTGACTTTCCTGTTTGCCCACCTCATTTTGTGTGCGACAACCACTCACGCTCAAACCCCCACCACGCTTGGACGAATCGAGCGTCTCGATCCCGCTTTGGATGCCCGGATTGGCGAGGATACGAAAATCGAAGTTTTGGCGAGCGGGTTCACGTGGTGTGAGGGGCCCGTTTGGGTCAGCGATGCAGCGGAAGGGTATTTGTTGTTCTCGGACATTCCTCGCAATTCCATTTTCCGCTGGACCGCATCGCGGGGTGTCGAATTGTACATGCATCCAAGCGGCTATACCGGAATCAGCTATTACGGACTCGAGCCGGGCAGCAATGGATTGGCGGTCGATTCCGAAGGCCGCTTGGTCGCTTGCGAGCACGGTGATCGCCGCGTGTCTTTATTAACACGTGGTGGTGGCAAACTGACGCTGGCGGATCGTTTCGAAGGTCGACGATTGAACAGCCCGAATGATTTGGTTTTTGGGGAGGGCGGTGTTTTGTATTTCACTGACCCACCCTATGGACTTCCCGAGCGAGCATCGGATCCGCGTCGCGAACTCGATTTTTGTGGCATCTATCGTCTTGATGCTGATGGCAAGTTAAATCTGTTGACGAAACAGCTTGCTCGTCCCAATGGTATTGGACTGTCCCCCGACGAAAAAACGCTTTATGTGGCCCAAAGTGATCCTGCGGCACCAGTGTGGATGGCATTCCCAATCAACGAGGACAAAAGTCTGGGGGAAGGCAAACTGTTGTTAGACGCGAAGAGTTTTATGGCAGAATTCCCCGGACTTCCCGATGGATTAGACGTTGCCAAAGACGGTACGATTTACGGCAGCGGTCCCGGCGCGATCTACGTGATCCAGCCCGATGGAAAATTGATTGGCCGGATCATTACCGAGGGCCGCGTCAGCAACTGCACGCTCAGCGACGATGAGAAGACGCTTTACATCACCGCCGACGACAAGGTTTGCCGAGTGCGATTGAAGTAAGACGCTTGACGCCCAAGTCGGGCGTCAACAGCTTAAGTTTCGCGACCTATCGCATGACGAATGTTGCATCCTCGTTAGGATGCGGCCTGCAACACGCCGTGAGGATCGAGAATGAATTTCTTCGCCGCCCCCTTATCGAAATCGTCGTAGCCTTGCGCGGCCTCCTCAAGCGGGATCACGGTTGCGTTGACCGCTTTGGCAATCTGGCAACGTTCGTGCAAGATCGCCATCATCAGCCCACGATTGTACTTCATCACGGGGCATTGGCCGGTGGTAAAGTGCAACGACTTGGCCCAGCCCAATCCGATCCGCAGCGACAGGTTGCCGGTTTTTGCCGCTTCGTCGACTCCACCAGGATCTTCGGTCACGTACAGGCCGGGGATGCCGACGCCGCCAGCAACGCGTGTCACCTGCATCACTTGGTTCAGGACCGTGGCTGGTTTTTCGACACCCGAGTCACCTCCGTGACCGCGTGCTTCGAAGCCCACGCAATCGACGGCACAGTCAACCTCGGGAACGCCTAGTTTTTGCTCGATCATGTCAGGAAGTGACGCATCGTTTTTTAAGTCGACGGTTTCACAGCCAAAGGATCGTGCTTGGGCGAGTCGTTCTTCGATCATATCGCCAACAATCACGACTGCGGCTCCTAACAATTGCGCCGCATGCGCACACGCCAGCCCAACGGGCCCCGCTCCAGCGACATAGACAGTACTTCCCGTGGTGACGCCTGCGGTATAGGCACCGTGATATCCGGTCGGAAAGATATCCGATAACATTGTCAGATCGCGGATCTTGGCCAACGCTTGGTCGCGATCGGGAAACGCCAACAAATTCCAATCGGCGTAGGGGACCATGACGTAGCGGGCTTGCCCGCCGATCCATCCGCCCATGTCGACGTAACCGTAGGCAGCGCCGGGACGATCGGGGTTGACGTTTTCACACACGCCTGTGTCGCCCTCTTTGCAGCAACGACAACGCCCGCAAGCGATGTTGAATGGGACGCTACAGATGTCGCCTTTTTTGATGAACTCGACATCACGACCGACTTCTACGACTTCACCGGTGATTTCGTGGCCGAGCACCATGCCCGCCGGAGCGGTCGTGCGTCCGCGAACCATGTGTTGATCGGAACCGCAAATATTGGTGGAGATCACTTTCAGGATCACACCGTGATGGCACTGCCGAGATTTGCCTCGATAATTCAATTCGAGTTTCGGGTCATCGATCGATTGAACGTCGACTTTGCCTGAACCCATATAAACGACACCCTTGTTATCTGACATACGATCACGCCTTGAAAGAATGGGGGAGAAGGGAGCGTGGAGAACCGCTACTGCGGAAATCCATGCCACTGGTCTTGCGTTTAGTTTAGCAGACCCGCCACAAGGATTGGGCTAGCGTCCAGGCGTAACGCTGTGAAGCACTTCGTCGCAAAACACGCCAAGAGCCTTGGCGGGGAGTGGGGCGATCGAACGAAAGTCTTGACGACTTCCGCTACGCTCAATCGACGTTCGATGGACCAATGCTGTGTAGAATTCAGAGGCGACGAACGACGTCATTGGCGTGTTGTAGCTACGCTCGCCAGAGCGTGGATGACTGCCTTGCAATCCCAGAAACGCCACCTTCTGTTGAAGGTAGCTACAAGAAAATGCTTCACGGCGTCGGTCAAAACGGCTAACAACCTGCAGCAAACTCGGTTCTGCTGCAGCGGTGGCTGGCACCCATTGAGAAGAAAGGTGCCAGCAGAGATCGTGCCTGTGTGCCGCGTTTTTAGTCGAGACTACGGTTTTTGAGCGGTTCGCTCGACGCCATCGACCAGTTTCTCGGTCATCCTCGAGCGGTATTCCATCAAACTGTTTGCCCCTTGGAAACCGACCACCGTCTCGTCCCAATCAAGCTGCTTGCTGAGCATGCGACCATTGTCGATATCAAAGCGAATCGTCCCATTACTGAGCTGCTGGACGACCTGTGCTCGCACCGATTCTTCGTTGATCGGAGTCAATGGCTCGCTGCGTAGCGAAAGGGTCGCAACGCCGGTTTGGACTTTATCAAGTGTGTATCGCTCGCGAATCTTGATGACCTTGACCTCGCCGTTGTCCAGTCTCGCTTTGACTTCGTGGGGAACCGACCACGAATCGCCGATCGCCAGTGCTTCCTCCGGCAATTGCAGGGTCAATGTGCCCATCCCCAACGATGCATTGGTGCCACCGTGATTTTCGCGTTTGATTTCGACACCGCGAGAATCGAAGGTCAGCGTCGACAATTTCTTGCCGATTTGTTCAGCCACTCGTCCGAAGATCGCTGGTGATTCCTCGTCCGAGATGCTGTCCCAGCGAACCTCTTCTTGATCGCCTTGCTGCTGTGTCATTTCCACCGAGTCGACGACGTGATCAATGGTCGTCTCGCCGTCCGCATTGGCTTCCAACACGTCCCAATGCCGTTGGCTGACGGTGTGAACGGTCGAAATTTCTTCGGCGCCACGAATCCGTGTTTTGGTTTTGGCCGCGTGAGTGACTTCGTAATGAAGTTTTTCGCCTGCTTTTAACGAATAACGCAGCGTATATCGCTGTAACACACTCTTTCCGTCCTGGGTGGGATCGTCGGCATGCAACACCGTGGCATTGATACCAGAAGCAACGGCCAAAAATGTCACAGCAGCCAAGAAAACGTTTCGATACACAGTCAGAGTCTCCATCCTCTAGAAAGTCGGGCTAGTCGGACGCTGCGTTGCACGCCCGGGGGACAGGTTCTCAAAACGCGGCTTTGAATGCAATACAGATTTCTGCGGCGTGGAGGGCTTGGCGGTGAGGATACGAACGCAGCCAGCCAGAACGTTACCGCTGGTAAATCGGCAAATAGTGATACCGCACACTCAGGCTGAGCACCGCCAGCGAGGTGGCGTAGACGCTGCCGTAATTGTGTTCCTCGCGTTGCGGCTGCCAGGCTCCGGTTTGATGCTGAGCCCCCAACAGCAAATCGGACACCAATTTGGTAGCGGTTTCTGCATGTTTGCCACCAAATTGGTGCATGCCTTGCGAGTAATAGTAGATGCCGTAATAGAAGTAGCGTTCGTGAATCTGAGGGGGATCTTCGAGCAACCAATCGGCCGCCCCGGCGACCATCGGTGAATCGTACAATCCGCAAACCTGCATCGCCAGCAATCCGGCAGCCGTCATCGTAAAGGTGGCCTGATGCGTTCCCGGTGTGTAGCTGAATCCGCTGACCTCAACGTTGCTGCCCCGCGGTTTTCGCGGCGACGTGTACGATGCTTTCAAGTACTTGACCGCTTGATCGATCGCCTCGCCGGGCACATCCATACCATCATTTTTTGCCGAGCGAAGTGCCATCAATTGCCACACCGACGCGCTCAAGTCGGAGTCGGTGCTCCGTGGTTCGTATCGCCATCCGCCTTGATGCAATTCTGGCTTACGTACTTTCTGTGCGGCCAAAATCAACTGGATCGCAGGCACCAACGCTTTGTGAATTCGCTCGTTTTGTTCGACCGTGGCTCCCATTCCAAGCACTTCGGTCAACATCAATGTGATGATGCCGTGACCATACATCCGGGACCCGTCACTTTTGCCAAAGTAGCCATTGTCATCTTGGTGCCTAGGATCTAGCACAAAGTCGATCGCTCGCTTCATGACTCGTCCCAATTCGCTCTGATCCCCCGGTTGAGTCCCGATCGATGCCATCGCCATGATTGCAAGCGATGTCATCGTGACATGGTGATTGCGATCCGCTAATGCACCACTGTCTCGCTGAGTCCCGGCCAGATACTCGACAGCTTTCCGGACGGCCCGATCCACTTCATCAGGGATATACAGTGTCTGTAACGAATCGTCAGCGGTCGCTGCGGTTACAAAAGCCCCGCTTCCGATCGGCAAACAGGCAGCGGCAACCATCTTCTTTAAAACGCTTCGGCGATGGAGTTTGATTGAATTCATCAGATCGGTTCGATGTAAACGTGAACGGTTGGTTCCGAAGCAACAGGGCGCACCACGCGATTCATGCAACGAGTAAATTGCAGGCGTCAACTACTGTTTCTGGGCTGCCCGCCGCGCAACGGCTTGAAAATAGGCTTCGATTTGCTGCTGGTATTCGGGGGCTCCCAAATGAGTTTCAGTCTCTTGGGCATCATCGGTCCTCCGTTCGCGAAGTTGTCCCCACTGCGATCCTTTGCGATTTTCCTGTTTGGCATCGATCGATTCGCTATCGGCGATCCCCTCGGATGACGCGTTACTGAGGGTGCTGGTGGACGATTGAGCCATCGATTGCGATTGTGATTCGGCGGGGTTCCCCTGCTGCGCCGAATTGACTTGACTCTGACGCTGCTTCGCCATTTTTTGAGCTTGCTGTTGCATCGCGGCCGCTAGCGTGGGTGAGGCTTGGCCGGCGGTTTGACCTTGTTCTTGTCCCGCTTTGTTGCCCGACGCCGCTTGAGCAGATGCCCCGGGTTTCCCTTGCTCACTTGCCTGTCCTTCGGCCGTCTGTTCTTCACCAGACTGCTGGTTTTGCCCTTCGCTGCTGGCTTGACCTGCTGGATTTGCGATCGCTTGGTCCAACTCGTCAAGCGTCTGGGCGAGTTGCCGAGCACGTCCTTCGGGCGTATTGGCCGCCGGTGACTGAGACGCCGGTGACTGAGACGCCGGTGATTGAGACGCCGGTGACTGAGACGTCGCGGTCGGCGTGTTGGACGTCAACGGCGGTTGCGATGTCGTCGATGACGGGTCTTGTGGCAATGCTTCAGCGATCATGTTTGACAACTGGTCTGCTTCGGCTTGGATCTGCTTGGTTGCCTGGGCGACCTTCTGGTTCGCTTCGGGTGATTTCGTTTGATCGTCACGGGCAGCTTGCACCGCTTGTTGTGCTTGTTCGGAACTCGCGACCGCATTCTGCGTGACGGATTCGGCGGCTTGATTCAGTTTCTCGGCAACAGAATCCTTTCCAAGTCGTTCTTCGTGGCGAGCAGCACGTTCGAGAAACGCGGCTGCGTTTTCCGTTTGCTTGGTAATGGTCGCCTGACTTTCGATCGCATGCTCTGCGGCCTGTGTTGCAGCACGCAGCGATTCGGGGGTTGCCGGTTGATTGGCAAGTTCACCGAGTGTTTTTTCAATCTGTCCCAGCTCGGCATTTGCTTTGGCAGCCATTTGCTGAGCAAGTTGGGCTGCGGGGTTAGCTTTGTCGAGCGACTCCGTTTTTTCGGACTGGGATTCCTTGCGAATTTTCTCAGCCGCGTTCTTTTTGTCCTTGGCAAACTGCTTTGATTCGCGAGCGGCGGCTTCGGTTGCTTCGGCTAATTTTATTCGTTCTTCGGCTCGCTGGATCTCTTGTTTTCGCCATGAGTCGTTTGGGTTTTGCTTCAGCTTCTTTTGATGGTCATTTTTCTGTCGCTCGGCACTTGCCGCTTCTCGTTGTGCCTGAGAGACCCGACTATCGGCCGCACGTTCAAAATTGTCCCATTCCTTTCGTTGATTTTCAGCATCTTGGCTGCGACGATTCCGCGACTCACGCTGCAAATGACTGGCTTGTTGTTCTAACGCCTGTCGGTCTTTTTCACGTGGGGTGACTGATTCGGCAGCAGCAGCATCGGCGCGCTGTTCTATTTGCTGCATCGCTTTGTTGGCGGCTTGAATCGCTTCGCTGGCGTCTTTTGCTGATTGGGTCATCTCGGACATCAAAGCGTCGCCGTTGCCGCTGTCACGCGCCGCCTGTGCCGCTTTTTGCAATTCATCGCGTAGTTCAGCAACCTCGTTTTTCAGTTTCTCTTGTCGTCCGAGATTTGCCGCTCGTTCGGCTTGGTACAACAGGGCATCGCGAACCGTGTCGATCTTTTCCGCCACCCCTTTTAACTCCTGACGCATTCGCTGTTTTTGTTCTTGGACGTTGGGATCGCTTCGCTCGAGACTCTTGTTGATTTCGCGTTCCGCCTTGGCCGCTTGGTCCAACGAGGCCGCGGCGGTTTCCGCAGCGTTGGCGGCGATTTCCGACAATTCGCCTTGCATCAACTCGTTGCGTTGCAATTCTTGTTCGAGTTGACGCATCAATTCTTCGGGCGACTTATTGGCGGCATTGGCTATCGCTTCGGCTTGATCGAATCGTTGTTGCAGTTCCGCAGCTTGCTGCAATTCACGCTCGGCATCCCGCAATTCAGCGCGAGATTCAGCCACGTCTTCGCCGGCGTCGGCGCGTTCAAAATGTTCGGCGGTTTTTCCGAGAGCGTCTTTCAATTCTTGTAACGATTGGGCAGCATCCTCTAACATCTCGTTTCGCGTTTGTTCCGCGGACGTCGACGTTGCGGCATCCATTTGCTGTTGTGCGCGTTTCAGCGCGTCGGCGATTTGCGCTGCCGCCGCGTCCGCGTCTCTCGCTAGTTCTCGTTCGGCGGCATCGGTCAATTCGACATTGTTCGCGCGATCCGCCAACGACTGCATCGTTTCGGTCGCAGCTTGTTCGGCTTCCTGTTGCTGTTGGTCCAGCTGTTTTGCTGTTTCGGAGGACGCATCCTCACGTTGCTTCGTTCGTTGTTCTGCTTCCTCAGCCTTTTTCGCCGCCTGGCGTGCTTGTTCAGCTAGTGTGGGCACATAACTCAAGATCACCCTCCGTGCCTCGTCCACTAGCGGCGTCAGTGGTTGCACCGCAGCGTCAAGTTTAGCGGTCGCGGTTCGCAGCGAAGCCGATGCGGAAACGAGTGATTTCTCTTCCCATCGACGCGAGCGAATCAGCTCCGCGGCCTGCTGGATCGCGCCACCGTAACGCGTCTGGTCGATCGGGTCGGTGACCGCCGATTCGATCCCCGCGGCACGAAGTGATTGCACCGCCTTTTCCATCTCGAACATGAATCGCTCGATCCACATCGGATGGTCCAATCTTGCTTCGGCGTACTGTTCAAGCCGGTTTTCGGCTAATTGCAACGTCGCAAGCTCCGTCTGTAGTGTGGTGACTTGATGTGCGGCAAAGATCACCGAGAACGCTTTGGCCAACTTTTCATAAACGTCCTCAATCGACTCTTCGCGATAGTCTTGGTAGCCGTCGACACTTACGTTTTTGATGGCACGCACAAACAGGTTTGTGTCCGCGGCGTAACTCAGATCGACGATCGGTCGAGCCCGGTGCAGCGTTTCGTCTTGCTCGAGCCGTGAGAGGAGATCGGAGATCCCGTCGTCGTAGGCAGCAGTCTTTTCGTTCAACTGACGGGTCGTCGCAGCAGCTTGGTTCGCATCATCAATTGCGTCGAGCCGTTTTTGCAATGCTTTGGCGTCGCGTCCGTCATGGTTAGCCTGCCGAAGGATATCATGGGGTTTGCGACGCTGCGAATTCAATTCGGTAAGCAGATTTTTCAATCGACCTTCGAGTTGTTGATCAATTAAGTTGCTGGCGACATGCCAAGTGAGCTCGGCGGTGTATTGCTGCATCAAAGACCGTAGATTGTCTCGCCCCGGTGGATCGTCGATGGTGTTGCGGTGGCGAATTTGCCAGGTGCTTGAAAAATCGTTCCACTTCCTCAAATGGTTGCGATGGGATTCGGGGATAAGGTCCGAGTAAGTCGTGATCAAAGTGTCAATCGTTTTCATTCGGGCGATCGCGACATTGACGTATCGTTCGAACAATTCAATCGGCACGTTGGCTTCCGGATCCGCAATCGGCCGCACGCTCTGCAGTAGCGCGGCAGCGTCGGTCAGGATGCCAATGTCCATGTGATGTGCGAGAAACGAGCGAGCAAACTCTTCGACTCGCGAAACTTCATTGCGTGTATTGGCAAGACGGCTGGGCAAACGTTTGATTAAATCGCGACGGATTCGCGTTTCGTCATCGTCGGGGTTCGCCGGTGCATCCTGGATTGTCGTCACCAAATCTTCAATTTTGGATTGCAAGTCAATCACAGCTAAACCGATCTGTTCGAGTCCGGCGGCTTCGACCGGATCGTTACTTAACGGCAGTACGGTCATGACACGTTGGATCAACAATTCTTTGGCGTCGGATAAACGTGACGCGTCGTTCTGCAGATCCTGCAATTTGGACGTAATCAACTCGCTTGGGTCGTCGCCGGATAGCTGTTCCTTGTACTGATCGATCAGCGAATACGCATCCGAGGTCCAATCAACGGTTTCGCTGACCACCTCACTCAAACGGTTCAAATGATCTTGTCGTGACTGCGTAAATCCTTCATCGACAATCAATACCTCGATCGTCCGCGACTCGCCGCGTTGTCCTTTACGGTCGACCGCGACCACACGCATGCGGATGATATCGCTACTGACAAGCGTGTCGGATGGTGTTTGCGAATCGTTGCGATGCATCAAGTCCCAATTCCACGCGGGGGACAATTTTGTATCCGCCGAATCGATAACCAGCGGCGATTGCTCGGGGATCGACGCATTGATCTGGAACTCTAAGAAAACGTCGTCCACGGGGATGTCGTCTTCGATCGATGCGGACAGCGCAAGCACGTCGAGCGGCGACGCCAACATGTTCGACCGGATCCCTTCACCCCAACGAACGACGGGCGGAGTGTCGGGAATCGGTACGATTGTGTACTGAGGGCTGAAGGGATTAGCGAGTTCGGATTTGACGCCAATGGCGTCGACTTGATAGTTCCCAGCCGTTTTGATGGGCAGCGAAACGGTAAAAGCCGTCGGGTCGTCGTCTTGCGGTTTTAAATCAAGTGCAACACCACGGGTACCGTAACGCAGCGTCGCATCGCGAACCGGTTGATCAAACTTAATCGTCAAATGCCCGGTCGTTCCCGTTAACGCCGTTAGATCGCCGTGATCGGACGTTTCCGTAACATCGGGTAGTTTCGAGTACTTGGGAAACTGGTATCGTTTCTCGAATGAAACCACGCGGGGACGCGGCAGCGGCGTCAACGTATGCCACAGCGTCACCGCATCTCCGGCAAGCACCCGGTACTGAACCGGCGTTTTTTTGATCGACAAATTGGCGGCAAAAACGCTTGCGGTGGTATCGGTCAGCGAAGTTGCATCGGGTGATGGAGGTGAATCACCCGGTTGCGGGCTTAACAGGGGCGCCCGCGACAACATCATCGACTCGAATGTCTCACCCTCAACCATCCACTGGATGATCACTTCTTCCTCGGCAGTTTGTCGAGCGTTAGTGACCGGCGGCGAGTCTGCTTTGGAACGGGGCCAAAGGACTTCGACGACCACGGCGACAGCATCGCCTTCGGCAACGTGGCGAGTCGCCGGTGTGGGCTCGATTATCCGGACCTTGATATCCGACGCCCGCTCGATCGACGCCATTGGCAACATCGCGCGCGCGATCCGGCGACCAAACTGCAGCGATGGAATCAGCGCCAAGAGCAAACAAATCGCTAAAACCACCGATCCTGCGATTAACCATTTGCGGATCATCGTCAACGGAAGCAATCCGGTGACGTCCACCTTCTGTAACCGTCGTCCCACGGAGTTCTGCAATCGGTTCTGCAGTTCCAACGATCCGTTGGCAAACCGAGGGTCGGCCAGTTCGACAGCGGAAAGCAGGTCGTCGCGAACGCGTGGTGCGGTCGATTCAAGTTGACGGGCAAGCTCTCGAGGATCCTCGTGTCGAAGATGACGCAGTCCAAAAAACCATAACACGGCCGCAGTGATCACGTACGCCGATAGACTTAGGACCATCCTCAGTGAATCTGGCAGCAACCAGAGATGATCTGCAATCGCAACGACAAACAGGGTGCTGAAAAACGCCAACACCGCGATCGCGATGCATCGCAACCCAATTAACCATCGTCGCCGCCGTGCGAACGATTGCAGCGCCGAAGCAGTGGCGGGATCCAGTTTTAAATGATTTAGAAAGGAAGAGCCTGCTGCGGACATCGTTTACACCAACCCTGCTCGTTTACGCAACAACCATTCGGCAGTCAACAACGCGATGACGACCCAAAACCAATAGAACGACTGCCAAACCAAAACATCCGACTCAATGATCGAACCACTCGACAAGGGTTTCAATTGTTCGAGCAATTGATCGGCCGAGGATTCATGGAAATAGGCCCCTTTGCCGGCCTGGGCGATCTGCTTCATCGCATTTTCATCGAGTCCGACTCGCCTTAGTTCTGCGTGATCCGGCGTTCCCACCCAAATCGGCGTGGTGGCTTGAAGTGCGGTCGAATCAAACCCGCTGGCCCGAATTCGCACTTCATACTCGCCTGTTTCTAATGGCTGAGTTTCGCCTTGATAGGTACCGCGTGATGGATCGTCGACCGACAATGCGACCGTGGCAACAACCCGATCATCCGTGACCAACAACGCATCGACGGTGGCATCGCCAAGCGGTTTGCCAGTCGGACCTTGCAGCCGAACGCGAATCAGTGACGAATCACCCACCGCGTATTCCACGCGATCCGTCCCTAACGAGACAAAGGAATCGCTAGCAGAGTAGGGCGGTTGCATCACCGCACTGAGCACTTGGTTCCAAAACCGAGCATGCAATTCGTCGGCCAATTTATAACGCCATCGCCACGATTGGTCCGAGGAAAAATAGAAGACGCGACCGGCACCAAACAATCGCGTCACCAGCCATGGAGTCGGTTTTCCCCCGGCTTGGACAGTGTTGGCCCAGACCTCTGCGCCCGCTTGCGGTTCCACTTGATTGACATACTGAGCCTGGGGCAGCCGCGACCACATATCGGCAACATTGCTGAGGTCGGTATTGTCGCTCTGCCGAAGCAACATCATCGGTTGTTCGCCGCCGGTCACGGTTGGCACAATCTTGCCACCGTCGATCGTCGCATCGACACCCGAATAGTTAACGGGGATCAAATCGGACAGAAACGTTTCAACCAATTTGCGTACGCGTTGGTAACGACCATCGACCACGATCAATCCACCGCCTCGGCTTACAAATTGACGCAGCAGCGCCGCGTCAGCATGTTTGAATTGCTCGGGCGGAACCTCACCCAGAATAATGGCGTCGTATTGCGAGATCGCCTCGGCGTCCGGCGGGAACTGCCCCGTTTGATTGCCTCGCGTAACGTTGGGAATGTCGGTTCCTGGGCCGTATAAAACCGCGTCGACACGCCAGGCCGGATCACGTTCAAATAGATTGCGAAGGTAGCGTGTTTCCCAGCGGCTCGATCCATCGAGAACCAGCAAGCGGCGATCCCGTATCGAGGCGGCAACGCGAAACGGCATCGAATCGTTCTCCGCCATGATGTTACCGGCGGAACCCGAATCATTAACAAAGGAATCAGAGGCCGCAGCACCATCGACCACGACTCGCAAATCCAACGCAACCGCATCGCGGCTGACACCACGCACGCTTGCTTGTTGAGTGGCCTCGACCAAGGGGGCGACTTCAAAGTCATAGGGGACTTCTATCTCTCCTTCGGTATCCGGAGTGACGGTATGTTGCCACACGGTTTTGTTCTGGTGTTCGATCCGCATCCCCAACGGTTTGCCGGTCATCCCGAACTGCTTCAGGATGATCTTTCCGGAGAGTCGGCCATCGGCCGCGACAGAGTCAGGACGAATCACCTGAGATACGCCGACATCGACTGGCTCGGCTTCCGATCCCATGCCGAGCGTCATCACTTGGGTTGCGGACGATCCAATCCGTCGAGCCGCGTCGACCGGCGAGGGCCCTAGATTGTGGCGGCCTTCGCTCATGATCACGATCGCCGAACGCACACGGTTGGGTTCCGTGTCGTTTTCGGCTTCGCTTGCGTTTGCGGGATCACTCGCGTTGTTTGCGGGCTTGTTTCCGATCGCGTCGTGCTGTTTTTGTACGCCCGAGACGTCAAGATCGACCGTGGCAGCGGAGACCGCGGAGGCCAAATTGGTGCGGCGGTCCTCAGCGATCAATTGCAGTGCCGTTTCAAGCGTCTCTTCGTCACGGTTGGACCACAACGGAACCGCCGCTGCGGCACCGAAGCCGATCACTTCGATGTCGTGTGTTTCGCTTAGTTGGTCAACCAAACCAGGATGCTCGGGCGTTCCGACCAACAGACGCGTCGCTCGGCGGATTCGCGACTCGGACGCGTCGGATCCCGTGCTATCGGTAATCGACATACTGGCCGATGTATCGATCGCGAACGTGACTTTGCCCAATGTCCCGATCTCTTGGCGACGATGCCAAACCGGCCCGGCGAGAATAAAGATCACCAACGCGACCGCTGCCGCCCGAAGTGCCGGCAAGAGATACGAATAGGGACTCGCCATCGTGCGGGTTTCACGAGCGTAGTACCACATCACGGCAAAGGCGGCAGCGAGCGCCATCGCCAACACCACACCGCCGGGCAAATCACCCGCGAAACGAATCGTCGGCATGAACTCCATTACGCGATGCTCCCGTGATTCTTGTGCACGATTTGCTGCTGCACTACCAACTCGAGAATCATTGCGATCAAGAGTGCGAACAGGAACCAACGCCAAATTTCCCGACCATACCGCCGATTTTGTTCGGCGGTTTCGATCGAATCGAGATCCGTGTGCAACGACGCGCCGATCATCTCGGCTGCCGCGGCGACCCGTTCGGGTTCCGTGTCACGCAGCTGCGATTCCTCGGCCGGGACTTCCGCAACACGGACCGTCGACGTTACAACACGCTTGCCGTCGGCCTGGGGACGAATTTGGCGAAAGCGATAGACACCGGCTTGGCGGGTCTGAGCCCATACCAATTCAGTCGCTTCGTCCGCTTTCCAATCGGATGGCAGCGGAATCGTGGTTTCACTCGAACGAGGTGGTTGGACCGTGAAAATCGGCGGTTCCGCATCGGAATCCGTCGCCACTTGGCCTGCCGACGGCTTGGCTTTTGATTTGGACGGATTGCTATTGGAGTTCGTCGATTCGGATTCCGATACCACGACATCATCAGGTTTGAACTCGTCCAACGAAACGATCATTGGCTCGCCCGTGATCACGGTCGTGGCTCGACCGCTGCCGATCAAATCGAGTGCGAGCTGCTGCATCATCGGCAAGTAGATGCGTCGTAGTGGAAGCGATGTCCACGAATCGTCCGCAGGGATTGCGAATTGGACCACACGTCCTCTGCTACGCTGGGCCGATACGACAAGCGGATCGCCGCTGGACATCGACATCAGCACGATCGCGTCCGAGTCGGTTGGGGTGTCGTCATCGTCTGTCTTGCCGTCGACGTCTTTTTTCACGCGAGGGATCAGTTTTCTGTACGCAAACACATCCACGCCCGAGAGCGGACGTTGATCGCCGGGGGCGAGTCGCGACCAAGGCGTGTATTGTGAATTCAAAGTACCAATTCGCATCAGCGTTTCGGTATCGCTATCGGGGCTGCCGATGATCGCATCGAGTCGCGCTGGAAGTGGCATTTCGCCCGTGCCGGACTTCCACGACTTGACGTACCCGGCTTTCGTCAAATTCACGCCATCAAACAAAACCAACGAACCACCGTTGTAAACAAAGTCGGCGATCTTGACTTGTTGTTCGTCGCTGAGTGATCCGACGTTGGCTAACACGACGATATTCGGGGGTTGCTCGCTCATCCGTTTTAGCAGTTCGGATTCCGAGATTACCGAGGCTCGTACCGCGTCAACTTGGTCTTGTTGGGCAAAGGCAAACGGGCTTAATGCGATCGCCAAGAAATCGGTTTCGCCCGAGAGCGGCTCTTTCCCAGGTTGCCCATCGACCAATAATACGTCAATCTCGCGAATCACTTCGACAGCAACACTCCGGCGATTGTCCTCAAGTAGTGCGTCAGGGTGCTCGACTGTGACCACCACTTCATGGATCCCCGAGCCGGTAAACGCGGCGGTGTGGTTGATCATTGATGTGGAACGTGCTGCCACCGAGACCAAGCCCGACTCTGCGTTGACGCCATCAATCGCCCACGTCACCCTCGCATCATTAACCACCTTATCACTCGCGTTGCGAATTCGCGCGGAAAACGTGGTGCGGCGATCAGGAACCAACGCAGGCGACATCGTTTCAATCGAATCAACGGACAGATTTTCCCGCGAGTTTAGCGTGCCACCGACATTCAAAAAATGGATGGCGGGGCGTGCCAGATCGCTCGGCGAAGCCTGCATCAGCGTTTTCAATCCTTCCAGTGACGCATCGTTGACATTGCAGCTTTGGAAATCGGAAACGATCAAGACTTGACGTTCGAGGTGCGACCCGTTGTCAGCCGCAGCAATTCCCGCGCGGACGAGTTTGGCAAGATCGAAGGGACCGGATGAGGCGGTGAGTCGTCGAAGTCGGTCGCGGGCGTCATTGGTCCCCATCGTAGCGCGGCCGGCCGTTGACGCGACGGAGTGAATTTCGCTGGCGGGCATCCAAATAATCTCGTCACGCCGTGACAATTTGCCGAGATAATCGCCAAGTTGACTTTTAATACGGTCAATGTTGGATACACCCGAGTCGTCTCGCGCTGCCATGCTAAGCGAATCGTCGATGATCATCACAACCGTTTGCGGCGTATCGCCTGGCAATGCCCGGCAACCGGTCAACAGCGGCAACGACAAACAAAACGCTAACAGGATGGGCAGCAAACAACGCAACAACAGCAGCAATAGATGCATCCACTGGATTCGTCGCCGATTGATCCGTACAACGGGCTCTAGCAAGTGCATTGCACCCCACTGGATCGTTTTGAACTTGCTTCGGTACAGTAAATGGATCGCTAACGGGATGGTGAATGCGAGGGCACCAAACGCTAGCAGCCCGTTCAAGAACATCATGACAATTGCCTCCGCAAGGCAACGTATTGATGTAACGCTTCGTCATACAGTTGATCGGTGCGGATGCTAACCAAGTCAACGCGATGACGACGGCAAATGTCACGTAATTGCGTGTTATGTTTTTCGAGTCGTTCGAGGTATGCCTTGCGAATCGAAACCGCGTCAACGGTTTGGTCGTCCGCACGCTCTTCGAGATCGTGAAATTGAACGCGTCCGGTAAACGGAAAATCCACTTCGTCGGGATCCAGGATATGAAAGAAGATCACTTCATGTTTACGCGACCGGATTTGTGCCAACGACCGGTTCAACGAATCAAGGTCCCCCATTGCGTCGGATAGAATCACGATCAAGCCGCGGCGTCCGAGTTTCGGAACCAACATGCTGATCGCGCCGCCGAGATCGGTTTCGAGCCCGGCGGGCGGTCCGCTGAGCGCCTCGATCACCAACCGTAAATGCGACGGACGACCGCGGGTCGGAACCATGGTTCGTGGACGATCGTCAAACGTGATCACCCCCGCCGCATCTTGTTGCCCCAGCATTAAATAGGCTAACGACGCCCCCAGCCGCTGAGTGTATTCGTCTTTGCTGAGCCCATTGGATCGCTCGCCGCGATACATCATCGAACCGCTGCGGTCGACCAACAACGTGCAGCGCAGATTCGTCTCTTCTTCGTATTCGCGGATGTACAGCCGATCGCTCTTTCCAAACGCTTTCCAGTCGATGTTTTTAAGTTCGTCTCCAGGGACATATTGACGGTGTTCTTTGAACTCGACACTGAACCCTTTGTGCGGCGATCGGTGCCTTCCCGAGCAAAACCCTTCAACGATCTGGCGTGCCAACAATTGCAAGGCAGCAACGCGTGAAAGTTCGCGAGGGGTGACCAGATCCAGGATTCGCATGGACGTTGAAACCAGTGGGGTGGGAGCTCAGGACCGTGGCAAACTTTGATTCGACTTCAGCGGGGGGGCAATCTCGGGGGGCGACACACCCAAAACAAGCGGTTTAATGGTGATCTTGCCCCATTATATACAGGATCGCATGGCAAGATGCGCCCTGTAATTGATTGCATTTTAGCCTACCCGTAGGGTGGCAAACGCGTTACTTTTAGGCCTAGCCCCGGTAATTACTCTACTCGATCTCCTTTTTCCACGTCGCTCACTCTCATGCTGCAGAAAAAACGCGTTGCGTTGATGATCGAAACTTCAACCATTTACGGACGGGAATTGCTAAAAGGGGTGATCCGGTTCCGGCAAACGCACCATGATTGGTCGATTTTTCTCGAACAGCGTGACCTCACCGCCAAGCCGCCCGCTTGGTTGGCCGATTGGAAGGGGAACGGCATCATCTCGCGAGTGACCACGCCCGAGTTTGCCAAGGCGGTCAGGAAAAGTGGTATCCCGATCGTCGAATTGACCGATCGTGGTCAAGATTATGGTTTTCCGGTGATCCGCAGCGATGACGACGAAATCGCGAGATTGGCCGCGGAGCATCTGAACGAACGGGGGTTCCAAAATTTTGCCTACTGCGGATTCCAATACGAAGAGTGGTCGACGCGACGGGAAAAGTCATTTGCGCGTCACGTGGCCCAGCCCGGCAAAGAATGCGCGGTCTATCGCTCGGTCTGGCAAGGCCCCGAAGCCCGATCGGCCGAAGACGAGCGGACGGAACTGGTTCGTTGGCTCAATACTCTGCCACTGCCCGTCGGAATCTATTGTTGTAGTGACGTGCGTGGACAGCAAGTTCTCGAGGCGTGCGCTCAAGCCGAGCTGGTGATTCCCGAAGAAGTCGCGGTGATCGGAACCGATAACGACAGCGTGATTTGCGAATTATGTGATCCGTCGATGACCAGCGTGATTCCAAACGCGGAAGAGACGGGATTCCAGGCCGCTAGTTTGCTGTCGCGTTTAATGGAGGGCGAAAAACCTGATGAGTTGCTGCACGTGGTTCGCCCTGTCGGTATCGAAGTTCGGCAATCGTCCGATATCGTTGCCATCGATGACCCCTCGATCGCGACCGCACTTTCCTATATCCGTGAAAATGCTTGTAACGGAATTACTGTCCAAGACGTGATCGCGCACTCGGGCTTGTCCCGCAGTACGCTGGAACGCCAACTCCGAAAACTGCTCAGCCGATCACCACAGCAAGAGATCCGGCACGTCCAAATCAAAAGGGCCCGTCAATTGTTGATGGAAACCGATTTGCCTATGGACCGGATCGCCGCGCTCTGCGGTTTCGACCATCCTGAATATATGCACGTCGTGTTTCGCCGCGAGACCAATATGACTCCGGGCCAATACCGGCGAAATCTGCGAACAACAAAATGAAGACGCGGCGAAGGCAATGTTTGCCCCGCCCCCTAGCGAATCCATTGGAAATGGAAAAGATGCAAACGGTGCACGCTGTGGAGTATTCTCTCGTGGCGACCCCATCATCTCTTTGACCATCATCACTTTGAAACGAGCATTCCTGAAACATGTCTGTCAACATCCAAGCGGTCTACACTGGCAACCTCGGCGTACGCGCGACTCACGGACCTAGCGGCAATCAGCTCACCACCGATGCTCCCGTGGATAATGGCGGGCAAGGCACAAGTTTTTCACCGACCGACTTGGTCGCCACGGCGCTGGGCAGTTGTGTGTTGACGATCCTGGGGCTCGTGTCGCAACGACACGAGATCGATTTGACCGGGACCAAGGTTAGCGTCACCAAAGAAATGGTCGCACAACCGGTCCGCCGAATCGGACGGTTGGAAACGATTGTGACCGTGCCTGCTGGATTGGTCGACGATCCGGCGATGCGAGATCGATTAGAGGCAGCGGCGAGAAAGTGTCCGGTCCACCAGAGTTTGCATACTGATATCGACGCGCCAATCACCTTTGTCTACGAGTGAGGGTGTTGACAAATGAGGTCGCTCAGGTGCTCGCTTTCGCACGCACCGCCGTCCCTGGGGTCAACGTGTCGCTGGGATAGACGATCACCTCGTCATTCACGTTCAACCCCTCGGTAATTTGCGTCTGCGATTCATTTTGCAAGCCGATTGCGACGGGTTGTAGATTCGCTTTGCCATCCACCATAGTCAAAACGTGCCATTTCCGTTGGTGGCGAAACAAGGCACTATTGGGAATCAGTAAGACGTCGGAAAGCTCGTTGACGACGATACGCGTTTCGACGCGGTAGCCGTCGCCGAGTGACGCGATGCGATCGGGCGGTTCGTCAAAGTCGGCGATCACGTTGACTCGTTGCTCTTCCACCCCGAGTGACGAGATCTTGGTAAATGCCCCCGGTTCAATCACTCGTACGTAACCTTTCAGCGGCGATTGACCACCCCAATGTTCGATTGTCAATTTCGCGCCGGGTTTGATTCGCACCGCATCGGTCGATAACACATCGATTTCGATTTCCAAGTTGCGTGGGTCTCCTAATTCGATCAGTGGCGTGCCCACCGCGACCACCGCGGAACTTTGCTGTATCACGCGAAGAACGCGGCCCGTGATCGGTGACATGATCTCAAATGGGACGACTGAGGTGTCGTCATGAGTGTCGGCAAACTGCTCGACCGCCGCCTTGGCCATCGCCAATTCAAAGTTTGCGATTTCCACATCAAACCGCGCCGTCTTGATCGCTTGCGTTGTCGCAAGTTGTTCGGTTTTGGCGATGTCGTATTCGCTTTGCGAGATCGCGTTGGAGGGACGCAGTCGTTGGGCCCGCTCAAATTTGGTGATCGCCAATTCGTTATTGATGACCGCTTGTTCGCTTGCCGATTCGGCACGCTGCAGTGCCGCCCGAGCCGCCTGGACCCGCGCGGTCGCTTCTGCTTGAGCCCGAGCGTCCAAAAACGCTGGCACGCTTGGCAAGATCACGGCCAACAGAGTTTCTTCGCTGCAATGGTCGCCGGCATCGAGTTCGATCCGGGAAACGCGGCCCATCACCGGGGCCGAGACAATGTATTTCTCGCGAATGCGTGTCTTGCCGTCCTCTTGGACCGTCACTTGCAGATTTCCGATCACAGCCGTTGCGGAATCGACCTCGATCGGTTTCGGGAACATCGCGAAAATCGTTGCCATGATCGCGGCGACAATCATGATTCCCCACAGCAGCGTCTTTAGCGAAAACTTCATGTTACTCTCGTGTTTTAAGCACGCCGACCAAATCCAGATGGAAAATGCGTCGCTGGACCACCCATCCCGATAGAAACGTCGCGGTAACGACGACGGCACATGCCAGTGCATACGTGTCACGGCTGATCACCAAAGGAATGCGATAGTTATCGGTGTCCAGCCCGCTGGCCATCAAACCGGCCAAGCCGTATCCAATCCCACATCCAAGCGGGATCGCCACCAGCGTGAACAAGGTGATTTCACCTAGCAGCACCATCGAAACCTCGCCATGTGTAAACCCTACCACACGCATCGTCGCCAGGTCACGACTGCGTTCGGACAACGAGATCCGTGCGCTATTGTAGACGACGCCCATGGCGATCACAGCGGCAAAGAAAATGATGAACGACCGCATGACCAGAATGTTTTCCGCGACCGTTTCACGAAAACTGTCTAACACCGCGTCCTTGATCGTCACGCTCGCGACCCCAGGTCGAAGTTCAAGCTCGGCAAACACATCATCGACTTGATTGGAATCGACTTTCAAAAACGCTCCCGATGCCACGTTGGATTCTTTCAACATCGCATGCAGTTGTTGCTTGTTGATGTACGCATTGATCCCCGCGTACTCTTCGACCAACGCCGTGACTTCGACGGTCAACGTTGGCCGTTTGTCTTCGAGTACCTCGATGGTGACAAAGTCACCTCGCTGCACGCCGAGCAAACGAGCAAGCTTCGTATTTAGCATCACACCAAATTCGGGCACCACCACCGCTTGTTCGCTTTTGTCAAGCAATCGATACAGCGCTGCATCACGCTCAATTCCCATCAATCCAATTCGTCGCGATCGGTTTTGGAAATGGATTCGAGTCGCGACACTGCGGATCGTTTCACTGTCCAACACGCCATCTAAGTTCCGGACCTCGTACATCACCGACGCGGTCGCTGGTTCAACAAATGTGACCATCAAATCTTGACGTTGAGCCAGACGGAACTGGAAATCCATCATGTAATTCATCGCATCAAGCGAAAAACTTCCCAGCACCATCACGGCCGCGGCCATCGCAATCCCCAACACCGACAATCCCGCCTTGATCGGATAGCGCGCGATGTTACGCAAAATCATTCGCATCTCTGCGGACATTTTCTCACGCGGAATGATCCTTTCTAGCAGCGTCGGCTTGAACCTTGGCGGCGGCTCGGGACGCATCGCCTCGGCCGGCGGCAAACAAATGGCTTTGTGAACCGAGACCCATGTGCCCAGGCAAGCGGCGGTCGTCGTCAGCAGAAATCCGAGCGCGATCGACATCGCGTCGACATGGATCGTCAACGTTGGAAATTTGTAAAATTCGCCGTACATGCGGGTCATCCCCGACGCCATCCATAACCCGAACGCGGTTCCAAGAATCGTTCCGCTGACTGATATCAACAACACGAAGTTCAAGTAATGCAATCCGACTTCGACGTTGGTATATCCAAACGCCTTGAGTGCGGCAATTTGCTCGCGTTGCTGAATGATGATCCGCGAAACGACGATGTTTAATAGAAACGAAGCAACCGACAGAAAGATTGCCGGTGCCATGATTGCCATCGCACGCAATTGTTTCAATTCGTCCGACAGATATTGGTGCGAAATCTGCTCACTCCGATCGTATCCGCCCACACTGCCATACGGTTTCAGCAGTCGATCGAGGTGATCGATCACTTCTTCGACATTGCTGCCATAAGCCAGTTTGATCGCGACACTATTAAAGGCACCACTCATGTCGAAGGCGGCTTCGAGATCACGCTCGTTCATCCAGAACACGCCAAAGCGTTTGTTATCAGGCATGATGCTGCCCGGTTGAATTTGCATCACGTATTCCGGCGACATCGCAACGCCGACGATTTTTAACGTTTGCCGCTTGCCATTGATCACCGCACGCACCGCATCACCCGCGACAAACCCGTGCGCTTCGGCAAACACCTCCGATACAACGACTTCGCCCGTGCGCCCGGGCTCAATCATCCGGCCGCGCGAGATGTAGACTTTATTCAGCAAGCACTCGCCCGAATCCGGGACCGAGATCAACCGCGCGGTCGCCGGTTCGGTCATCTCGGGAACATCCAACAGGACATCAAAAACTAAACGTGTTTCGACCGCCGCGATACCGTCGATCTCACGAATGCGTGGCAGTACCGCGTTGGGACAGCGGCGTGTATGCGAAAAGACGTCGGCAAAACGGAAATCGCGATAGAACGTTTCTTTGCTTGTCTGTAGCGAATGGTACGCACACATCGACATCACAAATGTCGCGACCCCCGCGGCAATCACACAGAGGATGGCAAACACTTGCCCCTTCATGTGGAACAGATCTCGAACCAATTTTTGATCAAGCTTCCGCATCGTTCACCATCGCAACTCGGAGGCGTCGATTCGCTCGGTATTGTTTTCGATGCCCGCAATCATCCCGTCGGACAACGAGATCACGCGGTTCGCCATCCGCGAGATCACGGCGTTATGAGTGATCACGGCGGTGGTTGTCCCTAATTCGCGATTGATACGCGAGATTGCTTCGAGTACCAAGATTCCCGTTTGCACATCCAACGCGCCGGTCGGTTCGTCACACAACAGCACAGTCGGGTTCTTGGCAATCGCGCGTGCTATCGCCACTCGCTGCTGTTCCCCGCCCGATAATTGAGCGGGAAAATGATTTGCGCGATCCTTCATTCGAACCATGTCCAAGGCGTCCATCGCATTCATCGGCGACTTGGCGATCTCGGTGATCAGTTCAACGTTCTCGCGAGCGGTTAAGCTGGGAATCAAATTGTAGAACTGAAAGACGAATCCGACATGGTCGCGGCGGTAACGTGTGCGGTCGGTGTCGCTGGCCGCTGTCAATTCTTGGGCGTGGTAGTGAACGCTGCCGGAGCTTGGCACGTCCAATCCGCCCCAGATGTTCAGCAGCGTCGACTTTCCACTCCCGGATGCTCCCAGTAACACGACGAATTCATGTTCATAGAGTTCCAGATTGATCCCCCGCAGTGCCTGGACCTGCACCTCGCCCATGTCATAGACCTTGGTGACGTCGCAGACACGGAACATGGCGTGTTTGGTCGAGGTCAAGTCGTTCATTTTCATCATCACTGAGGATTCAGCTGCCGAGACTACTTTCATGCTAGTCAATTCGGTTCGCTGCTGATCGCTGACTCGATTCACATAAACGCAACCGTAGAATACAATCGTAACGTGCACATGTCACTGCGGCGTACTTGCCATCGTAATCGCACCTTATCACTGCACCTTAGAAATTGCACCTCATCTCGAGACTTGAATGTCGAATCGACGAAGGCGACGGAACTCTTCGAGTACGGAATCGCATCTCACTGAAAATCTGCCCGCCGCTGGTCAACAATGCGATTCGCGATGGTTAGGAGTGCCGTGTTGGGCGCTGTTGACCGGGATTGGCGTACTCGCGTTTATCCTGCGTTGGATCTGTCTTGCCGAAACCGCCGCGATCGCCTCGACCCAACAATTACTCGGTGACGCGGCAACCTATTATGCATGGGCCGAGAAAATTGCGGCGGGTTCTTGGTATGGCGACACGACGTTCTATCAAGCGCCGCTGTATCCCTATGTCCTTGCAATCCTCATCAAATTCGGCGGCGTCGCGGTGCCTGGGATCCGGTTCACACAGGCGATTCTCGGTTCACTCGCTTGTGTATTGTTAGTCGCAAGCACAAAGAAAGTCTTCGGACTGCGTACCGCCGTGGTGGCGGGAGTAATGCTGGCGATCTATTCGCCGGCGATTTATTACGACGGGATTGTCCAAAAAACATCGTTGGCCTCGTTTCTGTTGTGCGGTCTGTTATGGGCCAGCCTTTCCATTCAATCGCGTCTGTTTGTTTCCAGTGGCCTCTCTAATGCAGACCCGTTGTCCAAGAGTCGTGAGGAAGCGGCACCGGTTGCGGTCACGCCCGAGCATCCAAAGCCGATCGTTTATCTGTTCAGCCTCGTTGCCGGACTGTTTTTGGGGCTGCTCGTTCTGACTCGCGAAAATGCATTGCTGTGGATTCCGCTGTTTCCCATTTGGATGATTTGGCTTCCGTCGTCGCTCTCGCGACGCCAGCGATTCGCACTGGCTGGCACAATGATCCTCGGACTTGCCATGGTGCTGGTGCCGGTCGCTGCACGCAACGGATCGCTTGGTGGCGAGTGGTCGCCGACGACCTTCCAAGCGGGCCCGAACTTCTATATCGGCAACAATGCCCACGCCTCGGGAATCTATGAACCGCTCGTTCCGGGCCACGAAACCCCTGTCTATGAACGAAGCGACGCCCATCGATTGGCCGAACAAGAAACGGGGCACGAGTTAACCGCGCGCGAAGTGTCACGGTTCTGGTTTGCAAAGTCCTGGAGCGAGATTCGTCAATCTCCGCTCTCATGGATCTCTCTGCTGGTTCGCAAAACGGCAATGGTAGTCAATCATTTCGAAGTCCCTGATGTCGAAAGCCTGTTTATTCACCAACAGTATTCGGTGGTGCTAAAGCTGTTTTCGTTTTGGCAGTTCGGTCTCCTCGCCCCTTTGGCAGCAATCGGGCTCGTGATGACTCGCGACCGCTGGAAAGAGCTGTTGCTTCTGTACGCATTGATTGCCGTCATGATCGTCGCGATCGTCGGCTTCTTTATTCTCGGTCGCTATCGATTCCCGCTGGTCCCGCTGTTGATCCCGTTTGCTGCCGTGGGAGTGACGTTATTCATACAAATGGTTTCCCGACGCCGATGGCGCCCATTGAGGATGCCAGTTGGGGTTGCGATCCTGGTTGCAATCGTCAGCTATCTACCGATACACGCAGAGAATCATTTAAATGCTTCGTCGCTGACGAATGTCGCCGTTGCCGCTGGCCAACAGGGTGACTTGGGGGCGGCAATCATGTTGCTCGAGCAATCCAATCGGATGCAGCCTGATATTGCCGAAACAAACTACAACCTGGGCTTCGCCTACAAACAAACCGGTCAGATGCAGCCCGCGATTGAACACCTCGTCAAAGCGGTGCAGTTGGAACCCGACTTAATGACCGCGAATTTCCATTTAGCTGAATGTCTCGAGCGGATCGGACGCTTCGAGGAAGCCAAGCTGTTTTATGCGAACATCTTGACCGTGGATCCAAATCACACCGGAGCGGTTCGAGCACTCGAGCGTCTCGACACCCTGGCACCGCAAGCACAATAGGCGGATCTCGCTGAATGCGAGTCAAGTCCGCGACGATCTCCTCGGAACTTTGGTTTTATGTTCCGAATCGATGTCGCATCGATCGATGTCACACTGTGCGAACGAAGGGCCCGTTACACGAGTGGATCCACCGCAGGCTCAGGACTCGATTCCCGTTGCGGCGGCATCCTCGTCCATTTCATTGTCGTAGGCTTCCATCTCCGCCTCGATCTCCTCCGCGGACATCTCTGGTTGCTCGACAACGGTAGACCGACTGTCACCGCAACCTGTCAATGCAAATAAACCGAGGGACGCGAATGCAGCGGTTAAAAAGAACTTCTTCATTGTCGTACTCTGAGGTAAGTAGGGATGAGATCGGAACTGAATCAAACGATTCAGTAGTCTTCTACCCCCATTGTCAATAGTTGCATCGTGTTGGCAACCAGCAAAGGGACACCACGGCATGGAATCCTGGTATTGTTCATGGTTGCGATTGGGTGATGACACTCGCGTTACTGTGCCACAGTGTCACGTTCAGGCAATGTCTTCTGACGCTGGGGCTGTGTGCAGCAGGTGCCCCCGCATGTTAGCCCCGCAGAGCAGTGAATGTGAGCAAACCGACATAGTGCGAGCGCACGAAAAAGGGCTAGGTCCCATGTTGGAGCCTAGCCCTCCGATGATTGATCCATCATTTCACGTTCGCAGTCGCCTATTCAAGCGACTCGGTTTCTTTGGCGGCCCTTGTACCAAGAGCCCCCCATAAACCGAACGGACTCTTCGAACCTGCCGGAGCGTTATTCGCACTGTCACGTTCAACGGTGGCATGAGTGCTGTTCCCTGCCTCGATGCTGTCGGTAATAAATTTCACCGCACCATCCCCCATTAACACATGACAACCACCTTGGTGACGACTGCCAGACGTATAGATTCCCCGTGTGTTGTCACCCCCGTCAGCGCAACTTGGCTTGTTAGGTGGGAAAATCGTGTTCATACCGCTGTAATTTGCACGTCCGTCCGCCCAACGCGTCGCTCGGGGAACCGTAGGGGTGCCACCGACATAGAACTGAGGGCGTTCAGGGTCAATTCCCTGTGCCGGAGCAAGACAGACACCAGGAGTTCGCACAATCGTGTCGCCGCCACCCGTCCTGTTGCTGCGAATGTCTGCAATGATTTCTTTTTGTCCCAACGATGCTGCGATCTCGCCCATTGCGATCGTGTTGGCTAAGCCGTCCAAAACGTCGCGGAAGCGTGTGGTGTGACGAGCCCAGAACATTCCACGGTTCGCCGCACGAGCACGCGTCGCAACCCAAGTTTGGCCGTTGCCGTTGCCGTTGTTGTTGTCGTTATCAATGTTGCCCCAATCATTGATGCCACCATTGTTCACAAATTGAACGCCATCACCGAAGCAGAACCCATAATTTGTGAAACCGGTTCCCGTTCCAATCGAAACCGACGGATCACTTGGACAACGGTAAGCAGGCAGTTCGGTCGCCCACGGCTTGTATTGTCGCGCCCAAGGCACGGGGCCCATTGCTGGCCATGTGTTGTTCGCAACGCCACCAGGCATGCTGGTGCCAGGCGTGGTTTCGCGACTGGGGTTAGAAATGCTTTCCCACATCGCTTGTTGCTCAATGAAGGGCAACACGCTCACCAATGCGCTGATGTACAGCCGGTTATAGTTGTACGACACGTTGGCGACCGATCCACGATCGGTTCCGCACATCGTTCGTGGCAATTGGTTGTACGCGGCGTGGTAATTGTGGATCGACAATCCCAATTGCTTGAAATTGTTGCTGCATGACATGCGTCGGGCCGCTTCGCGTGCAGCCTGGACGGCGGGCAACAGCAGTCCCACAAGTACGCCAATGATGGCGATGACGACAAGCAGTTCCACTAGCGTGAATCCTTGCCGACTTGAATGAGGTCGATTCATAACAGGTGACATCCTAAAAAGGGAGAAAAACAACAAGGGGGAATTTGGGTACGAATGTCCCCAACGCCCCTAACTGACAAGCTTTAAATAGATAAGTGAGTAACGGAAGTTTTTAGATAAGAGGTGAGCAAGAAGTGCCGTAAAACTTCAGGAGCTCACGATTGCCGAACGAGAAAAAAAATTTCGTTCCAAAAAGGGTGCAGTGATCCGGCAAAGGATCGCTACGAAAATAATCGGACGCGATTGACTGTGGTCGTTTTGACGTCCACAAAGTGCACACCAATGACGTGATTGACAACCGAATCGTCGAGTTATCATCTTTGCCTGGACCCCTGAGGTCAACCCTAAATCCATGATGAACGCAGGTGCATTCGAAGACCTTGTGAATGAACGCCAATCTTTTGCTAGTGATTTGCCCACCGGCAAACCATGGGTAACCCCTTAGTAGCAAAGGACCTACGGAGCGTCACTCGGCCCACTTGCCCGAGTGGTATTGTCTCCGCAATGAAGGCGGAAAGCTTTGGCAAAAAAAACTGCCCCCGCGGGGGGGGCTCTGTCTTCGTTGGGAAGTGTTCACCCTGGTCATCGGGCCGATGACGACCGATGCTATGACGCCGCCGTGGCAGCCAACCACGCGTTGGCAAGCGTAGCGAACCTCACCGGGAAACCGCGAACAATTTTGTGATTTTTATTGCGATGTGATATCGGCGGGCCAGAGAATTACGGTGCCATCGCGGCTGGCGGTCAACAGCAACTCGCCGCTGGCGGTCACATCGACCGCCGTCACGCTGGAAGTATGCTGTTCCAGTAGCAACACCTCGCGGGCCTGGAACGTGTCCTGCGGTTCAAGTTTTGATTCGCTTGACGCTTCGTTCCATTGCTCGATCCGCGGATCCCACACGCGAGCGGTTTGGTCTGCGCTTGCGGTAAAGACACGAATCGCTTGCGAGGCGTCTTGCAGGATCGCGATATCCTCGATTCGCTGAGAATGACCTCGCAGTTCGATCGGCTCGCCGACGGCTTGCCCCTGCTCGGGGATCTGCCACAGATACCCAACCGATTCCGTGCTGCCGACCGCAATCCAACGTCCGTCGCGTGACGACGTGACGCACACAAAGCCACCCGCATCCGCTTTTTGGAATACGATCGGGTCGGAGGGCGATTCGATTCGCCATCGCTTTGCAACACCACCTGCGCCGCACGCCAACACCGAGGCACCATCCGGTGAGAACGCCACCGACCGCACCGGAGCAGCAAATGTAAACTCGTTGACGGCGGTGATACTTTTCGCTTGCGGATTCCATTGCCACAATCGGACCGTTCCATCATCGCCGCCGGACACCAACCGATAGTCCGGATTGCCGCCCATCGATTGCGGTGCGAATTCGACGGAGCGAACAGGCCCATCATGGGCGACTTCGAGTTTCCCGAGCGGCTGGAGCGTTTCGGCGTCCCAAATCTTAATCGAGCGGCTTCCTGTCACGATGTACTTTCCGTCGCTTGAAAAGCTCGACTGGACGACGGCGGCATTCGCACGAAAGCTTCGCAGGTGAGTCCCCTTCGCTTTGTCCCACAAGAAAGCACCGTCGCCGTTAAGACTGACAAACTGGTCTTTGTCGATTGGTTTTACGGTCGCCGTGGCCCCTAATTCGGACGGCAGTTCCATCGCAGCACTCTTGGTTGCCGAACCGAGGTCATCACCTATCGCCCAGCTGTCGACACGCGTCGCTTGATCGGATCCCGAAACGATTGCCACCATCGCAGAATTGTCTTCCGCAGAGAACTCTGCAGACACAATCCGCTGGGCACCGCCCGCACGCCCCGCGACGTCGCCCACTCCCTTAAATCCTTCTTTTGTCCCCCGCCGAAGAATACTTTGCTGTAATTCGCGTCCCTGACGAGTCTGCAAATTCCAGAGATGCACCGAAGTTTTTAATTGATCCGAAGTAGAAAGTTCGCACAGCGTCAATGCAAACTTGGCATCGGCTGACATTGAAACCGAAGTGACGTAGCCATCGTGGTTCATCTTCGCCGTACGCGTTCTGGAAGCGAGGTCGATCAGCGAAAGCTGTTCATCATCCGCTGCGACAAGGATCTGATTTCCATCGGGCAGAAAACAAGCGGCATTGACGCGATTGCCGTACAGTGTGTCGATGGGGTCACCGATGGTGTTGCCGGTTCGCATGTCCCACAGAAACGCACGGCCGGCTCGATCTCCGGTGAACAAACGCGTTTCGTCGTCAGAGATTGCAAAAGCGGTAATGGCCTCTTTGTGCTGTTTGAGTGGAAACACCGCGGTCGGCATCGGACGTCCTGTTGGGTTGACACGATACAGCCACCCTCTTTGCTCGGACGAACTCGATCCGGTCAACAAATAACGCCCTGTTTTGGACAAGGCAAACGACTGATTTAGTCCCGTACCAAACAACTCGCCCAATTCAGTGCCGTGATCGAGGTCCCAGATGCGTAGGATCGCGTCCGCCCCACCGACGAACAGCCGCCGCCGCTTCGGATCCAATGCCAATGACATCACAATCGACGTGGTTCCTTCGCGAAGCGTGCCATCGTCTTTGTCGCGATCCTCGGTGACCACACTGCCAATCTCTTGGAGCGCCAACGTGTCGGCATCAATCCGCAATACCTTGGCGGTGCGGTCACGACTCGATGTGACCAAACGCTGGCCATCGGGGCTGAAGCGGGCCGACCAAATCTCGTCTTTGTGAGCTTGCCGCAGTGACAATCCCGAGCCGGCAGCGGCATCACCCTGGGCCGTGTTTTTGTTGACCGCAGCCAATTGCGTCGTCGCGGCCGCTCCGACATAAGTCTTTGGATTCCATGTACGCACAGAACGATCCATCGATGCGGACAGCACACGATCCGCGTCATCACCTACAAAGGATGCCGACGTGACCCAGCCGCCATGCCCACGTAGCGTTGCATCAAGTTGACGAGACTGCGTTTTCCATAGCTTGATCGTGTAGTCGTCCGCCGCGGTGACGACGGTTTTCCCATCGGCGCTAAATTCGACCGCTCGCACCGCGTCTTCGTGTGCCATTGGGTTGAGGGGCAATTTCGAATTTTCATTGATCGGGCCCCTCGGGTTTGCAAGATCTCGTTGGTCCAGCGCAGGGTCGTTCAAGGAAATTGAGTTGACCGGCGAGCGAGGTTTCGATCTCGCAGCATCGCCAGTTGAAGAATCGGTTCGGGAAACCGATTCGATCGCGGAGGAAACCGCCGCGTTGTAGTCGATCGGCTTGATCGTCGAAGGACGCCAAATCAACACATGGCCGCGATCATCCCCAGAAGCGGCGAGTTCACCATCACGCGACAACGCGATCGAGGAGACGGGCCGTTCATGCGAATCAAATACGCCACGTCGCTCGGCATTCCAGCGATCCGCGGTTTTCGACAACTGCCATAGCACAATCCTGCCTGCCGAAGCGTCTGCCGCAGCGGTGGCAATCAACCATCCTTCGTCCGATGACGGCGCAGCGACGTCCAACTGCAACACCGGCGCGATGTGCCAACAATCAGCCACTTCGGTTTGTTTGTCCAAATCCCAAACTCGGGCGGTGCGATCCTGGGAAGCCGACACCAGTAGTGTATCGCCCGCGAACTTTAAATCGGATACCGCACGCGTGTGACCTCTGAGGGTGCCAGAAAGTCGCTGAAGCGATCCGTCCCACAGCTCAATTTCGCCCGTTGCGGTTCCTAGTGCGACACGAGTCCCGTCGCCAGAGATCGCGGCGGCGACCGCGTTGGATCCGCTGCTTCGCTCGGTAATGTGCGAAATGATCGATCCGTGATCACTCAGCGTCATTCGCTCAATTTTGCCATCCGCCATCACGGCAACAGCGGACCGACAGGTGCGATCCGTTGCCAGATCCACCACGGGTGACGCCGTTTCGAGTGATGATTCCGACTGAGCGACTTGACGCATCAGCCAGCGGTATTCCCAGGCCAACGGACGGATTGGGGCGTTGATGTTGTCGCCGGTTTCGATGCCGCTGAGTCGTTGCCGCTGTTGGTCGGCGATGCCTTTGAGCGTCTCGCGAGCTTTATCGAAATTGTTTCGGTCGATCCGCGCTTTCGCTAAACCAATACTCGAAATATAGCCCTCGTATTCAGCGATGCGTTGTTGTTTTCGAGCTTCGTCACGAGCAACGAACGCGTCATTCTCGCTGTCGCGTGCCGCCTGCTCTGCCACTCTTGCAGCAGCCAGTGCTTTCTCGGTCGCTAACTTCGCTGCGATGGCCTCCCTTTCGCGTCGTTCCGCGATCCCTTTCTGTTCTCTTGCAACCTCCGCCAATCGTGTTGCTTCATCTTTTCTTGCAATTGCCAACTGCGTTTGCTGTTGAAGGTTTTGATTGGACGTCAGCAACAACTCGTTTGCAGTTTTGGCGGCTTCGGTTTGTTTCCTTGCGATTGCAGTCGCATCCTCCGCAATCTGTCGCTTTTGGTTGATCAACCAAGTCGCAGCACTGCCTCCGATCAAGATGAACGCCAACATGGCGATGGCGAGCAAGCGAAGCAACCGAAGGCGGCGGATTCGATGCGCACGCTGCGAAAGGCCCTGTCTGAGTTTCTCGATCAGCGGCACATGATCGGCGTTATCGGGATCCAGAACTTGCAGTCCAGTGTCATAGTCTTCGTTCTGTAAAGCAATTTCCGCGAAGCGTCGCTTTGCCTTGCCAAGCCCTTCGATGGCGCGCTGGTTGCCACTCCACAGCGTCAATGCTTCCTCGTACCCGTAGATCGCGCGAGAGAAATCAGCGTACAGTTGCGACGTCATTCCGTTTTGGAAATCCGTCTGGGCCTGCGTCGTTAAAGCGATGCTTTCGGCATGGCTGCGATAGTCGCGAATCGCCTGTTGAAACGAAGGCACGTCGTGATACCGATGAGCGGGCTTGGTTGCCATCGCTTTGAGTGCGATATCCATCAATTCGCCCTGATGCTTGGGGGCGATGTCACGAATCGTGTTGTTAGCGACCGCTCTTAGACAATCCCGTACATTCGTGCCGTGATGGGGCGCTTCGCCCGTGATGATCATGAACAGCGTCGCGCCAAGCAAATAAACATCGCTGCGGACGGTCACTTGCGAAATCGGCCCGGTCGCCATTTCGGGAGCCATGAATGCCGGGGTACCGCCGAGCCCGGTAACGGGAAACACCGATTCGTGTTTCTCGAATGCTTCGGTCGGCAACGCCAACCCCCAATCCATCACCATCACGACCCCAAAATCGCCCAACATGATGTTCTCGGGCTTGATGTCGCGATGCACCACGCCGCGAGTGTGGGCAAAGCCGACCGCGTCGGCGACTTTCAGCAGGATCTCGAGGTTTTCATCACGAGTTTTTTCGCCAATCACCTTGTTCCAAGGCGTGCCGACAACCCGTTTCATCGCGTAGAACAGCGTGTCTTGTCCCATCACCGCGATATCGTGGATCGGAACAATGTTAGGGTGGTCCAGGTCTCCCGTGACGACCGCTTCGGAAAGAAATTGTTGGCGTCGATTTTGCTCGACGTCCGCCAGACGCCCTGACGATTGCAGTTTCTCGCGTTTTTCACGGTCCAGAGGGCGAATGATTTTCACCGCGATCATCCGGTCGAGCGACTCTTGCTTGGCAACGTAGACATTCCCCATGCCTCCTTTGCCGAGCAGACGTACCAGTTGGTAGTCGGATGGCCCCGACCCAGTGTCTTGTCCCTTGCTGACGTTGCGAGGAACGATCCGCAGGTTGGTTTCACGAAGCGATCGTTCGATCGCCGGAGCCAACTGACTTGGCTCGTTTCGATGGGTTTCCGATTTGGCTAGCGACTCCCACATGACCGCGTCTTGATCGGACAATTCACGCGGATTGATCGTCGCTCCGATCGCTCGACTCGTCATGATCGACCGACCGGTATTCTCGTCAGCCCTCTTTTCCTTCACATTTGGATGCGGAATTGAACCGATCGCAACGGTGTGATCAGCAGGCTGCGAAGGATCCGACACGGGGGGCGTCGGTCGCGGACCGCTCTCCCCTTTGCCGTCTTCACTCAATTCAAGCGTTTGCTCTAAGTCGGCTGCAGAAAGCGTTCGATCCAGTCCATCAGAATGCGTCTTTTGATTGGCGGCGGACGAAGGCACATCCTCGTCCATGTCGATGGTTTGTTCAATCTGCTCGGTGATCGCCGTGGGGTCAACGCAGGGAAGCGTTTTCGACGGGTCGGCTGCGGAGGGATTCTCACCAGCGATCTCGGAGTCGCTGGGAACCATGATGGTCGCGTCTAAGTCGACATTCGTATCGGTATCAACGAGCGACTCCAGCGGATCCGGGGTCGATGCAAATTGGTCGCCAACGTCAATCGTTTCGTCGACCGCAGACTCGCGTCGCGGTGGCTGATCGCCAGCCGAAGTGTCTTGGCTCGCAGCACTGTCTCGACTGACATTCTTAGTTTCATCGGCATCGTTCGTTTGACTGGCGGGGCTATCCTGCGACGGATTGCGATCCGTTTGCCAGGCGGGATCCGGCGGTGTAGCGTCGCCCGAGTCGGGATTTGGGGGAGGAGGAGGTTGCTTAGCCATAATTGTTCTAGGATTGCGAACGTGCGAGGCGGGCGAATCGAGCGACCTTGGACAATCGGTCATCTGAAGCGGTTGGTTGCCCCGATCGAATCCGCAAAGATCGATCGATCTCGTCCTTTTCGACCTCGGTGTTTTTGACGGCTGCGTCTTGATTTACAGCGTCACGGTTTGCAGTGTCTTCGTAGGTTGGGGCGGTCCCTAACCGATGATCCGATGCCGACACGTCATCCTGGTCTTCCGCAGCCGGTTGATCCGCATCGTCCGCGGCGTCGCCCTCTTTCGCATCGGGTTGCTCGGGATCCGCCGTGTCCTCGGGAATCAAGTCCAACATTTTCAGTTTCAAATAGCCACCGTCGAGTTCATCACCCAGATCAATCGCTTCTCCATTTCGCACGTCGGCTTGGATGATCGTTCGTTCATTGCCGTCCCCCAATACATACTCGATCACATAGCGACCGTCAGGCAATTTGGAGAATAAACGTTTCAGATTGTCTCCTTCCAAGATTGAATCTTGTAAACGTTTCGGAGGCGTCAAGTCTTCGCCCTCTGGGTCGGGTGAGATCACGCGGATTTGGAAATATTCATCCCGGATCACCGCAGATCCACGCGATGCTTCACTGGTCTGCACCCCGGTATTGATTTGGTCAACGGTGCCCTCAACCCGCACGAAGATTTCGAGCGTCTCTGGTTCAGGAATAACATTTCGCACGGGGAAGAAGGCGACAGGAATCGTCAGTGACGGGATGATGAATTGGGCTTGCCCGTTGAGATGCAACAACGTCGCGTTGTCCGCAACCGTATTCTGCTGAATCGTTTCGCCAAGATCGGGTCGCAGTGGATTGTCGTTGTCGGTGGCCGAGATCACCCCGCTTTCGACCTGCTCGATCGAACCGGCCCCTTGCGTGACCGAGTTGCCGGTCACAATGATCGATTCGTGGTGGCGGACCGAGAAACGCACCTCCAAAGGAGCGGTGGCCGAGGCCCGCCCGTTCAGTCGCGACTCGAGAATGTCTTCTTCGGTATAAGCATGTTCAATCGGATGCAATTCGCCACCGGCAAGTCCATCGACCTGTTGATAACGTTCAAATGCGCCACCCCAGTCGATGTTTAACGTCAACCCTTGTTCGCCAACATGACCGACGCCGATTGTCAAAATACCGGCACCGCCGTTGCCTAACGCTTGTGATAAACGATTGGTAAAGACCGACGAGGTGTCGTAGAAGGCCGCGTCGCTGGGATCCGAAATCATCTCATCCGGATTTCCACCGCCTGGATCGGGGCTCGTTAAGTCCGCAGGCAATACTGGTCGAGGCGAAAACACGCGAGCCACGCCGACATCGCCCCCGGTGCGAATTTCAATCTGTTCGCCGAATTCGATCGCCGCGGCATCCAAATGGACCGCCCCCAGACTAGATTGCGACGCGACCAAACCGACGCCGTTGCCGATTCGCAATCGATCCCCCTCCTCATTTCCTGCGTCCAGGCGAATTCGTCCATCGGTTCCGCCCGCGATCAGTCTGGATGTGACGGCAAAGGGACCGTTTTGGTCTTCGGGGCGTTCGTCATCAATGACAATCGAATCCGCTGCGGTGACAACGATTTCGCCATCGAACGTTTCTAACTCGATCAGATGCACCGAATCTTGTTCCGCAATTTGGATTGCTCCGCGGTCCGTAACCTTTGCCGAAAACTCGGCAACCCGCATCTCGATCGGATTGCCATCGCCAATCCCCGTTGCCGCCATGATCGTGACGCGTCCGAAATTGGCATCAATATCAAGATCCGTATCGCCGCCATCCAAGATGGCCCCCGCGGACGATTGGATTCGTACCGCGTTTTCGGTTGCGTTGGTCGTCACCAGCGAACCGAGGGTGACATCGTGTGCCGCATCCATCTGAATGGATCCGCCACCAGCATCGATCGTGGCGGTATCTCGCATGCGAATTTGCTCGCCAGCAGTAATTCGAACGTCACCTCCGCTCGTGGCGATAACGCCGCTGATCAAAATTGCAAAATCCGTCGCGGTACTCTGTAGATCGATATCGCCTCCGCCGGAGCGGATCTGACGCACGTCCAGTCCGTTGGCAGAATCCAGCAGCGTGATGTTGCCATTTGCATCAATCGATTCAGCCACAGCGAAAACGTTTTCAGACGAACTCAGTTCGATCAAACCTAACGTGCCAATACTCAGCCCGTTTATTCGCAGTCGTGTTCCATCGGCTTGCGTCACGTCACCTTGAACAAGACCGCTTTGACCGATCAACAAATTTCCATCGGGGCTATCGATGTCGCCAAGTGTCACCGACGCGGCATCGTCAATCATGACGGCGTCGCCAACCGTCGCTGTGGTTAACGAGAATGTGCCAAGAACGACGTCGCCGCCTGCGGCATCGATGGCAAACATGTCGTCGACCGTCGCCGTACCACTTACAAAGACATCGCCGCCGGCTTCGATCGTCACACGACCGAGCGACGCGTTGCGGAGACCGAGCGAGACCTCGTTATTGGTTTCGAGATGGATGTTTTCTGCATCAATGACTTCACCGATATCGATCGCATTGGATTGATTTTGTACAAGCAGATTGCCGGAGATTTCAATCGAACTGTTTTGTAACGCATCGGTGGTCGCATCGATGAATTCAAGATCGCTCAGTAACCGGCCGCCGCTGGCGTCGGTGTCGCCGAAAACCAATGTCGCGGTCGGTTGTGTGCCCAGGTCAAACCGCAAGTCCACGTTGTCCGAGGCCGACGTGATCACTGCGTCTTGTAAAACGACGCTACCTCCGCTGCCAACAAAGTCGACCGAGCCTAACAGGATCACACGACCATCGACATCAAAGCGCCCGGTGCCAACATCAATCACCGAATCGGCGTTGACCGTCCCGATCAAGACATTGCCCGTTAAAATTAAATGGTCGTCGGTTAAGGAGACCACAGGCGAATCTTGATTCAGCGTGATGGATTCGGAATCAATGCGGTGCGTTGCCGTCGCGATCGATCCGCGGTCGGTCAGCGTCAATTCGGTCGTGTCGCTTCCTTCGTCGTCGACCACGGTGACGTTGAGACTGCTTGGCAATTGGGCCGCAAACAGATCGTCGCCGCCACCAAGTCGAACCACAATTTGACCCGAGGTGACCGCAGCGGCAGCCAAAGGATCGTTCGGATTGCCTGGATGATTCGCGATCGGAATGATTTGGTTGACTTCGTCGCGAAGTTGCAGAGAACCATCCACAGTCACTTGCAATTGCACGGTATCAGCGGCAGAGGTCCCGGTGATCAACAGTTCGCCCAGATCGCTCAATTCGGCGGTAGCGTTCAGCACCAACCGGGGCTCGAGCGGACGCAGCGTCGGCCGATAACCCCGCGCGTGACGAATCGGCAGCGGAGCCGTAGTCGCACCCAAAAAAGTCCGATTGTCGCCTGATCGCAGCTGCCGTGTCCAATTACGCAAACGGTCGATCGCGTGCCGAGCGGCAGCGGAAATGGGGCGATCGGATTTCATGGGGATCAACGCGACGTGCGAAAGAAGCGGTCTTATTAGAAAACGGCAATGGATAACATCATAGTTGCTGTGCCATTTTATCCGAAGCAAAACGGGATCTGGGAGCAAAAGGGGACCGGAAACCGAACCCGCCCGTGATTCGGTGGCTTGCAGCCCATACCTGCGGCCACCGGCAATCTGTAGCGGTATTGGCGATGCTGAGGCTTGTCGCGGTTTTGCTGTGGTTTCGGAATGTCACGGATCGATCAAGGATAACACGCCGTTCTCGACCCCGTCGTTCCTCAATGCAAGCTGCGATTGATGGCAAACCAACTGAAAAGACAGAGAAACCGCACGACCGACGCGTTTTGCCGACGCATTTTGCCAGCTCGTTCGCTAGCCGCCCGTTTGCTAACCGCCCGTTCGTTGACAATCGGGGTCGTCACGCTCGCGTTGACCCACAACACGTTCGGGCAATACCCGGTCTCGACAAACGAGCCCACTGCGAATTCGGAGTCGTATCAAGAGTCGCCTCCACAGCCGATCCAAATGGCTCCTGAATTCGACTTGACGACGGACAATCAGCCCGAGGTTCAGGCCCAACCATGGTTAATTCCGTCGGTATCGGACAATTCGATCCCGACCACCGCTCGGGCTGCGGTTGGGTTAGGGGGAACGGTCTCGTCGGAAAATGCAGTTGTGATTTTTGTCAGACCCGATGCGGATCCGTTATCGCTGGGGGATCCGTCCGAATACGACACCGACACGCTGCTCGGCAGCGGCTCAACGCGTGAGCAACCCAGCAGTGAAGCCGCCGTGCGTGATGCGGCTCTGGATAGCGAATTGAAAGCGTTGATGAAGCCGATCGGCCAGATCGCTGTCGAGCTCGGTGAGCGTGGGAAAAAAGTGCCTGAGAACGTGGCGGCCGAGCTTGCCGAGCCAACTTCACTTGTCGTGCTCGCGACCGGGGCAACCGTGCCAAAGCCGGATCGCTACACCGTCGGCTTCTACTACAAACCACTCTATTTTGAGCAAGCGAACTTAGAGCGGTGCGGGAATCACTACGGGGTGTTCCAGAACGCCGTATCGGGGTGTGAATTTCTGTCTAATGTCAAAATGTTGCCCTACCATAGTGTCGCCACGCCGGCATGCCACTGCGTTTGCTCGCCAGGGGATTGTTTGAGTTGTGAGATGATGCCGAAACAGGTCAATCCCTTTCCGATCGAACCCAAAGCCGCGTTGATGGAAGCCGCCGCGATCGCCGGTTTTATCCTGCTGTTGCAATAACTCGCCCCCGGCTCGCTTTTTCACAAGTCACCTACTTTGACGCCAAGCGAGTGATGTGTGTAGCGGTGCAGCGGAAGCCTGGACTGCTAAAACATTGGGGTTGTTGTGATTTTTGATTGCGCTGGCTTTCTGTCACCTCTCCACCAACTTCGGTGAAGAGGTGACTGCAGTCTCGCTTGTAAGAAAATGAGCGGTATTGGCCACCGCTGTGAAGCATTTCGTAGCGAAACTCGCGAAGAGTTGCGGGGATTCAGCCCATCGAACGAAAGTCTTGACGACTTCCGCTACGCAGAATCAGCACAAACCGTATTAGAAGAAATGCTTCACAGCGTTCCTCTGAAAGGCGTACGCGACCTATTTTGCATGGTTTATTTTACGTTTATTTTGCATGCACTTTTCGGTCTCTAGCTGGCGATGTGGCGCCCCTAATATTTTTTCGGTGATTGGATTACACTGTCGTCAAATTCCCACCGCAAGAATTCTCATGCCAACCAGCGCAACTCAGCCTCCGATCGACCGTTTGCCAACCGACCGTCGCTTCCAACAGGGCGGATGGTTGTTCCTAGGCTCGTTACTCGTCTTTTTCCTGTCCAGCATCCTGCTGTACGGGTTCTACGCCTACTCACGCCGCGGCGATGCGCTCTCGGCGCTACCGATTCCGATGACGTTCCTGGTGAGCACGGTGTGTTTGCTGGGGATTAGTTTATTGGTGCACATTGCCACGCGAATGATTCGCCGCGAGCGCCGCGTTGCGACCGCCGCATTGATGGGGATCAGTGCGGTGTTGGCGATTGTGTTTACCGGGTTCCAGATTCTTTCGATGTACACCATGCTGTCGGGGCCGGCTGTCCAGCAGGGCAACGGCAAGGGATTGGTTGGGATGGTCATCGTGTTGGCGTTCCTGCATGCATTGCATGTTGCCGGAGGGATCATCTCGCTAGGATTGGTGTCGGTGCGACTGCTACAAGGCCGCTATGATCACGAGCGGCATTGGCCAGTCGACTTTGCCGCCCAATACTGGCATTTTCTCGATATTGTTTGGTTGTGCATGTTGCTCGTGTTCTGGACAACCACGGGCGGATTTGCTTGGTCGTCCTAACGACGAGGACGCCGTCGCTTGCCCCCCTCACGTTCTATTCCAACCTTCAAAGGCTGCTGTCCATGACCAACGTTATCAAGATTACCACCGATCAAACGCGTCTCGGTTGGATTGGCACTGGCGTGATGGGCGCCAGCATGTGTGGTCATTTGATCGAAAAAGGGTTTGCGATGACCGTCTACAATCGCAGCCAATCCAAGGCCCAACCCTTGATCGATCGCGGAGCCACGTGGGCCGATTCGCCTCGTGCCGTTGCCGAGCAATCGGACGTCATTTTCACCATCGTCGGTTTTCCGCATGACGTGCGGCAGGTCTATCTGTGCAAGAACGACGGCGTGTTGGCAGGATGCAAATCCGGCAACATTGTCGTCGACATGACCACCAGCGAACCATCGCTGGCGGGCGAGATTTATAACGTTGCAAAACAGCAACAAGTGCATTCGCTCGATGCTCCGGTTTCTGGCGGCGATCTTGGCGCCCGAAACGCGGCATTGTCGATCATGATCGGGGGTGACGAAGACGTCGTTGCCGCCCTGCAGCCCTGTTTTCAGGCGATGGGGAAAACGATCGTACACCAAGGGGCGGCCGGCGCAGGCCAACACACTAAAATGGTCAACCAAACCTTGATCGCCACCGGCATGATCGGCGTTTGCGAAGCGTTGATCTATGCCCACCGCGCCGGATTGGACCTCGAAACCGTCATGAAATCGGTCAGCTCCGGTGCCGCCGGAAGCTGGTCACTGAGCAACCTGGGGCCGCGGATCATCGAGAACAACTTCGATCCCGGCTTTTTTGTCGAGCATTTCATCAAAGACATGGGCATCGTGCTCAGCGAAAGTCGCCGCATGGGACTTTCCATGCCAGGACTGGCGTTGGGTGAACAACTCTATCAATCGGTGAAAGCCAAAGGCTACGGTCGCCTCGGCACCCACGCCCTCACGCTGGCGTTGGCCGATATGTCCGGTATCGATTGGAAAGACCGATAGGGAACGCTGGCGTCATTGAGGGACGAAGCGGCACTCGCCAAACTTTACGACGGTTGCCGTGATTCACAAAAGTCGTTGACGGCTTCCCTTACCCGACCCGTGCCCCCCACTGATGGTTTCGGCGGTGCGACGCCGCTCAGCGTTGACTCCCCTCCACTTGGTATCACATTCTGGTAATCTATAGACCGAACATAGACGCGGTCATTTTGCCTCCCCTGTGTTCTCGCCCGCCTGCCGATTGCCGCCCCCCTCGCTCGTCTCTCCTGTTTGCTACAATGCGGTTATGAATTCCACGCAGCAAGCTCTCGCACGTCTTACCCAGCTATTGCCGCCCGACCGGGTGCGTCAAGACGCTGCCTTTAATGCCGCGTTTGAATCAGATGGTTTGACTGCGTTTCATCAAAAACCGCTCGCCGTCGTGATCCCCGAGTCGAGCGACGAGGTCATCCGAACGGTTCGCTGGTGTCACGACGAAGCGATTCCCTTTGTCGCTCGCGGCAGCGGGACGAGTCTGTCGGGTGGATCGCTGCCCGTGGCCAATGGCATCGTGATCGCACTGAACCGTTTGAACAAAATTCTTGATCTCGATCCCGTCAATCGAACCGCTGTGGTTGAGCCTGGGGTGGTCAACATCAAAGTCACCGAGGCGGCATCAAAACATGGACTCTATTTTGCCCCCGATCCCTCGAGCCAGACGGTTTGTACGATCGGCGGTAACGTCGCATTCAACTCGGGCGGTGCCCACTGTTTAAAATATGGAATGACGTCCAATCATGTTGTCGGAATGAAGGCGGTGCTCGGCAATGGCGAATGTGTCGAGTTCGGTTCCGCCAGCACGGATGCGATTGGAGCCGATTTTCCCGGTTTGTTTACCGGCAGCGAAGGCTTGTTTGGGATCGCGACCGAGATCACATTGCGATTGTTACCGAAGCCCGAGCAATTTCACACCGTGCTAGTCGGTTACCGATCACTACAGGCCGCCGGGGATGCGGTATCGGCTGTGATCGAATCGGGTTTGTTGCCCGGGGCGATGGAGATCATGGATGCACTGTCGATCGAAGCCGCCGAGGCCGCTGTCAAATGTGGCTACCCCAAAGGCTGTGCTGCGGTGTTGATCGTCGAACTCGAAGGTCCACGTGAACGCGTCCAGTACGAGACGCGGCAATTAAGCGAAGTCATCGCTCGCACCGATCCGTTTGCTGTACATGTGGCGACGACATTGGCAGAACGGCTAGCGATCTGGAAAGGCCGCAAATGCGTGTTTTCCGCCGTTGGTCATATCAGTCCCGACTTCCTTGTCCAAGACGGTGTCGTTCCCCGCAATCGACTTGGCGAGGCGCTCGTGCGTATCCAACAGATCTCGCGTGATGTCGGGATTCGCGTCGCCAACGTGTTCCATGCGGGTGACGGCAATCTGCACCCGATGATCCTGTACGACGGAAATGTCGCAGGCGAGTTCGATCGAGCGGAAGAGGTTTGCAGCCGGATCATCAAGGTTTGTATCGAGATGGGCGGTTCGATCACTGGCGAACATGGAGTCGGGATGGAAAAACGAGAGTTCTTGCCCGACATGTTTGATCCGGCAACCGTTGATTTGTTTCATCGGATTCGTCGTGCATTCGATCCGCTGGAGATCGCCAACCGCGGAAAAATGTTCCCTGGTGCGGACGCACCTTCGCTGTCGATGTCGGGACTGCATCCCTTGGAAAAGCAAGGAGTGATTTCGCGTGAGTAACAATATCACCTTGCAGCCCACCACGATCGACGAAGTCCGCGATGCGGTACTCGCATCCGACCATGCCGTGATCGTCGGTAACCAAACCAAACCGCCACTTTGTTTGTCGACCCAGCCGTATGACACGATCAGCGTGCGTGGCTTGTCCGGTGTGGTCGAGTATGAACCGTCGGAGTTCACCTTTACTGCCTATGCGGGAACAAAAATTGCCGACGTCCAAGCGGTACTGAACGAACGTGGGCAATACCTGCCATTCGACCCGATGTTGGTCCGCGCCGGAGCGACGCTGGGTGGTACGGTCGCATCGGGGTTATCAGGCCCGGGTCGGTTTCGCTACGGATCGATTCGCGACTTTTTCCTCGGTTCCAAACTGATATTGGGCGATGGCACGCTCGTCAATGTTGGCGGGAAAGTGGTCAAAAATGCCGCAGGCTTTGATATCCCTAAATTTTTGGTGGGCAGTTGTGGCGAATTCGGTGTGATGACCGAAGTGACGTTCAAAGTGTTTCCAAAACCCGTCGAGTCGGCCACGCTTTGTTGTCATTGCGATTCAGCAGAGACGGCGTCTAAATCGATGGCGAAGGCGGCAGTCAGCCGCTGGGAACTTGACGCGGTCGATTATCATCATGCCACATCGACGCTTTACTTTCGCCAGCGTGGCCCACGTGACGCCAACCGCGAAATCGCCGCCGAGATCCAGACTCATTTCCCAGAACTTCAACTTGTTGAAGAGGACTCAGCGAACGCATTTTGGAGTTCGATTGGCGAGCTGGACTGGTATTCCAGTGCCGCACACGTCGTGAAAATCCCGACCATGACTCGCCAATTCCCTGCTTTGTGTGATGCCCTCGCCTCGGCGGTCCCCGTGTCGCTGCACGTCAGCGGATGCGGATCGGTCGTATGGGCCGCGGTGGAGCAAACCGAATCACTGCAAACGCTCGAATCGGTGCTGGTCCAACAGAACCATCGCGGGTTGTGTGTTCGCGGGAATTCCGATGTTGTCTTTTTGAATCGGCGATCCCCGTCGAATATCGAAGTGGCGGTTCAGCAGTCCTTTGATCCCGGCGGGCGTTTGAAACGTCGTTTCCCATCGCAGACGCGTCATCCTCTTTCCTCTTAACGATCCTCCTGCGGGCATCGCCAGATCTCTCTGGCGATTCACCCTCCCTATCTGAATCAAACGCATGCAACACAAAATCCCGATCTCGAAACTCGGTCCGCTTGGCGACGAGATGGCCTCGGCGGTGAGCACGTGTGTGCATTGCGGTTTTTGCTTGGCGGCCTGCCCCACCTATGACCAATTGGGGCAAGAGCCTGATTCGCCGCGTGGCCGGATCGTGTTGATGAAAGATGTGCTCGAAGGCAATTTGTCGGTCGATGATGCGTCGCTTCATATCGACCGTTGTCTCGGCTGTTTGGCGTGTGAACCCGCATGCCCTTCGGGTGTTCCCTATCGAGATCTGATCAGCCCCTATCGGGCGACGATGGAACCGGTGCGAAAGCGAACGCTCATCGACCGGATCACACGCGTGATGACAAGTTCGACGCTGCCGTACCCGAGACGTTTTCGACTCGCAGCGAAGATGGGCCGTTTTGCTCGTCCGCTTGCGCCATGGCTACCACGTCCGATCGGCGCGATGTTGAATCTGCTACCCGATCGATTACCGCAGCGACAATCTTGGTTGCCGATCAATCCCGCGATCGGGACTCGCCGAGGACGAGTCGCGTTGTTGTCGGGGTGTGCTCAATCGGTACTCGCTCCGGATATCAATACAGCGACCATCGACGTGCTGACACGCAACGGTATCGAAGTACTTGTGCCGCCAAACCAAGCGTGCTGCGGTGCTCTTAGCTGGCATGTGGGGAATTGGAATCAGGCCAAGCAGTTTGCGATCGCCAATTTAAAAGCGTTCCCAGAGGATGTCGATGCGATCGTCACCAACGCAGCGGGGTGCGGTTCGGGGATGCACGAATACGGAATGATTTTAAAAGGGACGAAGTACGAGTCCGATGCAACCGCGTTTGTCAGTAAGGTAAAAGACGTATCGGTTGTGCTGGCGGAATTGGGCGAATTGGCGGCGATCCCGCAGCGAAGCGAATCACTTCGGATCGCGTACCACGATGCGTGTCACCTCGCCAATGCACAATCGGTACGATCAGAGCCACGGCACCTGCTGACGCAGATTCCCGCGGTGGAATTACTCGAGATCCCGGAATCGCATTTGTGTTGCGGGTCGGCGGGAACGTACAACGTCGATCAACCCGAGATCGCCAAGTCACTCGGTGACGACAAGGTGCGTCACTTGCTGAGCACCGAGCCCGATCTTGTAGCCACGGGCAACATCGGCTGCATGACTCAGCTGCAAACGCATCTCGCCGCGGCGGGGTCAAGCGTCAAAGTCCGCCATACCGTGCAAATTTTGCGAGACGCCTACATCGGCAAATTGTAATAAGTTACATCTCAATCGTTGGTGTCGCGGCGCATTGCATCAACGAAAGTCTTGACGACTTCCGCTACCAAAATCACCCTCCCAGCGCAGCCGGGAGGGTCGAAAAACGAGCCTTCAGCGAGGTTTCCGGGGAGGGCATCGTAGCAGCTAGATCGAACGCGCTATCCCTAACACCCCGACCTCCCACCGGCCAGCTTACTCCGCTCGCTCTGACCGCCCCAAAGCAAGTTTCGAGAAGGTGAAGCGTGATGCCAAAGTCGCGAACAAGGCGTTGCCTTTCCCAAAGGCGTTGATCGTCGCGGTAGATGTCATTGATGTCTGGTATTGTCCAATCTATTCCAAAGAATTGAGACAGAAAACGAAGCGTCTTGTAAAGATGGACAAACTGTAGTTGGTGTTGTTCTTCAACTTCAAGGTGGCAATCACCCATCTGGTGTCTGCGAATGAATCCGATGTATTCATACCAATGCGTCAGCAAGACTCGCAAATAGTTGACAAATTGCGAGTGATGTTTCTCACGGTAATAATGCAGGATAAACTCTCGTTCGCCGTCACGCGTTCCCAATTCGCACACCGGGGAGAATCGAAAGCTAAGTGATTCATGAGTAATAAACCTGCGGTATTGTTCGCGGACTTGTTCCTTCACCGGGGCGCAGTACGCACGATTTGCGTTGAGGTCCGCGAGTGTCAAAAACACAGGAACGGGGAGATTCATCCAGTAATTTATTGTCGCGATTTTGGTTCCGGAGAAGATCGCGTGCGAAGGCGCGCCTTCAGAATCCGTTTTCCAATCGATCGACTCCGTGCCCTTAAGTTGGACTGAACAAAGATCTCCAGTAACATCGCCGGATTGCGTTACGAGCTCCACGTATGCGTCGACTCCGTAGTCTCGCTCGGTTACCTCACGGATTAGCCATTGTGCGGGTGTACGCGTTTGAAGCACCTTCCATGAGGCGGTCTCTTTGACATGTTCCGATGTGCGTTGGGGAAACTGTATGGTTTGGATGCTTATCGAAATGCAATTTATGGATACACAGGGGGTGTGAAGTCGTAACACGAGCGAACGCATTCGGTCGCGTGACTAAGCTAGGAGGTCTCGCGGTCGTCAACCAAGCGTTCGATAGCGTCCAGTCGTTTGTCGATTCGCTGGAGTGTAGTGGCGAGGGCTGCGATTTCAGACAGTACCAATTCACGAATCGCACGACGAGTAGCAATGCGGTTCGCGAGAACGGGAAACGCCCGTTCTTTCGTGTCCGTTGGATACGCCTCGTATTCGTCGAGAGAAGTTTCGATTTCGCTGGCCACGTGGTCCGGATCGTTTGGGTCGAAGGAGGGCGTCTGACCTCTCTTTGTATAAGGCTTTTCCATCGGGGTAGCGGCATACGATGCGCCCCCAGGCAGATTGAAGCATTGAAAGTAAACCGGTCGCCTTTTTCTCGTCATCGAATGACTCCCCTGATTTGCATTAGGTACTCCGGCGCAAATCGACTCTCCCGTAACGCCGACTCGACTCTGATCTTTGACAAGTTGGCTGACTCAAGTATTGAGCCCTCGGGTATCGTGAATCTAACGGTTTCTTCGCACGGCCAATCGAACAAGATTTGCTAACTCTTGGTGATAAATTAGTGTGCGGCGCCCATTAATTTTGACGCTCAAACGGCAGATTGTCAGTGTTGAGATTGCCGTTGTGTTTTCAGCAACGATTTATGTCTAAGGTCTTCAAACGTCTCCGCCAACACCTTTGAACTTCTCAACGAACGCTGAGATCTTCTGGAAGACGCTTTGCTTCTTCGTGAGATACTGAGGATTGAGCGGACTCATTTTCGGTAAGACTGCATTCAGTTCGGTGCCATTCTCGCTGGCATATTCTCGCCTTAGCGAAGTGCTGATGTACCGTTTGGCTGCTTCCGAGTTCAACTCCTCATCGGTAATCAGTTCGCTGGCTTCCCGTTGTTGCTCAGCCCTTGCAAAACCAAAAAAGGCCTCAATCACACTGGCTTTGTCGGGAAGCACGTCCAGATCCGCCTGGTTAATGAAATCTACGACCAAGCTCTCTTTGGCGCGATTGCCAACGCTAGCGCGAATTAGTCGACGCACTTCCTCGACCAAGCTTGCTTTGTTTTTGGTCTTTTTGTTGTGCTCGAAAATCAGTTCCAGAATGTAGTCTAGATTGATCTCTTGAGACTTTAGCAGATCCACTTCAAAAACCACATCTGTCCAATCGATGGTAGATTTCTCAGTTTCGTTACTGGCTTTTTCACGCCGCAGCCAATCTCGAATGTCGTTGTACGTCGATCGGTAATCTTGCACCTTGCGATCAGGCGGCACGTCGATGCCCTGCAATGCCTCCAGATCTGCGTCGCTTAGGTAATGCTCGTCCTTGAAAGCTTCGACTTGCTCAGGATCGTTCACATCGATGGTTTGCAGTGCTTTCAGGCTCGCGAACTCATCAAAGTTCTGCAGGATGTTTTCAACCCGCAAATACTCGCCGAACAGCTTTACGAAATCCTTCTTGTCTTTCTCACGAACAATCTCGTCTGGGTTCGGAAACCGTTCTTCCAACTCCGCAACCACTTCCTTGAATCCACGCCGAGCTTGGCCTGTGACGATGTCGGTGAAGCCTTCCATGTATTCCTTGTAACTCTTTTCAAGCACCACGTTCTTCGTGTTGCTATCCCCGAACAAAGTGATCGCATCAACGGTCGCCTTTTCGAGATCACGAAACGTAACGATGTTGCCAAACGTCTTGGTGGCATCGTAGATCCGGTTCGTTCGCGAAAACGCCTGAATCAGTCCGTGGTAACGGAGGTTCTTGTCCACGAACAATGTATTGAGCCTTGGTGCGTCAAAGCCAGTAAGAAACATTCCGACAACAACCAGTAGGTCGACTTTCTGATCTGGCGGGAGTTCGGCTCCACTGTTGCTTGTCCCCCGCACACGCATCGTCAAGTCGCGATAGTAGTTCTGGAAGCCGTTGCTATCGACACTGAAACTGGTTTTGAAGAAGCCGTTGTAGTCGGCAATCGCCGAGTTCAAAAACTCCTTCGCGCTACTGTTCATTGCCGATACGTCGAAACTCTCGTCCTGGATATCGCCCACGGCATCCTGTTCTTCGTTTGCCGCAAACGAAAAGATGGTGGCGATGCGGAGCGGCCTTTCGCTGTCCGTCTGCAACTTATTCAGAGCCTCGTAATAAAGCTTGGCCGCGTCCACGCTGCTTACTGCGAACATGGCGTTGAAACCTGTCCCGCTCGCTCGCAAGCGGTGCGTTTTCTGACGGAAGTGAGTCAGAACGTATTGGGAGATCTCACGAATTCGGTCTGGATGCAAAAGAGCCTGACGGTTCTCAGCAGCCGTTAGCTTCTGCTCGTCTTGTTCGGTTTCGATCGCTTTGAACTGTGGGCGGACGTCGTTGTAGTCCACCTTGAACTTCAGCACCTTTTCGTCGCGAATGGCGTCGGTGATCACATAAGAATGCAACTCACGACCAAATACGCTGGCGGTCGTTTCCGCTCCCAATGCGTTCTGAGGGAAGATCGGAGTACCGGTAAAACCGAACTGGTAATAACGCTTGAACTTCCGCTGCAGATTCTTTTGCGCCTCACCAAATTGGCTGCGGTGGCATTCGTCAAAGATAAAGACGACTTGCTTCTGGTAGATCGGCAGGTCGGACTCGCTCTTCATCAAGTTGTTGAGCTTCTGAATCGTCGTCACGACGATCTTGTTGTCATCAATATCCAAGTTGCGTTTGAGCCCGGCAGTACTGTCGGAGCCATTGACGCTATCAGGCGAGAAACGCTGGTACTCCTTCATCGTCTGGTAGTCCAGGTCTTTCCGGTCCACCACAAAGAACACTTTGTCGATGAAGTCCAATTCGGTCGCGAGTCGCGCTGCCTTAAAACTGGTCAACGTCTTACCGGATCCCGTCGTGTGCCAGATGTAGCCGCCGCTCTCCGGCTTGCTCCACGCCTTTCCTGAAAACGAACTGCAGATCTTCCACATGATCCGTTCTGTAGCAGCAATCTGGTAAGGCCGCATCACCAACAGTGTGTCGCTGACATCGAAGACCGAGTACTTTATCAGTACTTCGAGCAACGTATTCTTCTGAAAGAAGGTCGCGGTGAAGTCCTTCAAATCTTTGAGCAGGCTGTTGTCCGCCTTCGCCCAGTTCATGGTGAAGTCAAAACTGTTCTTGTCGCGCCGCGTGGTGTTGGCGAAGTAGCGGGTGTCGGTGCCGTTGGAGATGACGAACAACTGCAGATACTTGTACAGTGAGTTCTTGCTGTTGAAGCTCTCCTTGCTGTAGCGGTGCACCTGATTAAACGCTTCCCGAATCGCCACCCCACGCTTCTTCAGTTCCACCTGCACCAGCGGCAAGCCGTTGACCAGAATCGTGACGTCGTATCGGTTGGAGTGGGAACCCGTCTGCTCGAACTGCTGAATGACCTCCAGCTTGTTGCGAGCCGGGTTCTTCTTGTCCAGCAGGTAGATGTTTTGGATGCGACCGTCGTCGAACACAAAGTCATGGATGTAGTCATCATGAATCTTGCGAGTCTTATCGACGATGCTTTCGCTCGGCTTATCCAGAAATGTCTCGACAAAGCGAAGCCATTCTCCGTCGGAGAACTCCACGTTGTTCAGCGTTTGCAGATGCCCACGCACATTTGTCAGCAACGCTTGCTGAGACTTTAGATCTTTACGAAATTCATAGCCCTGGTTTTCCAGATCCTGAATCAGTTCGCGCTCGAGATCGCTCTCACTCTGGTAGCCTTCGGCGACCATCCACTCCCGGTTGTATTTCTCCAGGATGATGAAGTTGTTGGATTCGGCGATGGGTTTGTATTCGATCATCTCGCCTCTCCAGTTGTTCTAAAATGGTATGTATCAACCAGGTAAGTAACCAAGTCACTTAGCTTCTCCTTGTCTTGGTCCTCAATCTCGGTGATTTCTTCACCCGCGTGAGCAGAATGGCTCGACAAGTTAAGAATTCGATTCGCAAACGGGTCCGGTTGCCCAGTGTCCGTCTTTTGCAGCAGATCCGGCCAACTGCGGCATCCGAGGAACGTTGACAGTTTTTCCAGAATATTCCGCACGAAACTAAAATGGTACTTGCGGACATCGCCGCTCGTAATTGCCGATCGAATTTCCGATAGCAAAAACAAATGGTACGAAAAGGGAGAATCGCCTGGTTGCTCTATTAGCTCATACAGTCCGTCAGCTCCCCTGCAAAGTCGATACTGTTTGGACATCTTTGGTCTGTAGACAAGTTTGAACGATCCATCAGGTTGCCTCTTGTCTAGTTTATTGTTCAGCTCGTTGTGCAGCACGTTGTAAAAAAGTGGACTGTGAGTAGTGATTACAAACTTGAGATCAGATTCACTGGATTTCACTAGATTTGCCAAGTCTACGGCCAACTCAATAACGTGACTGTCGTCCAGAGAACTCACGGGATCGTCAACAAAAACGTACTCTAATTTGTCGAATTGATTGTCATCTCGCTTATCTGGATCTGGCTCATCGAGAATAGTGGTAACTTCCTCCAGTAACGTGAAGAATATGCTCCAAACGAAATTCCGTTCCTCACCCCTAGAAATCTTTATGGCACCTGTCCGCTCCGTTCCACGATCAAATGAAAACTGAACCTCGGGGTAAGTTTTGGTTTGGATTCGCCTTCCCTCCTGATTAACAGATTTTTCTTTCTCAATAAACGTTGGCGTAAGTTTGTCGTCCGTGTAGCGCTGAAATGTGGTGATAATGTTCCGGTCTTGGCCACGGTCTCTTAAGATCCAATCGGTGAATGAGTTTGGCTGGATCTTCAGTTTCGGCTTGGTGTCGCCGACTAAGTCGTTGTCCCAGTAGAACAAGTCCTCGGTAAAGGCGTTGTAGTAGAGGATCTTGTCCCGCGAGAGTTCGAACTCGTGGATCTCCGCATCGGCTTCTACTACTTCTTCGGTTGATTCATCGGGGGCCGTCTCTTCATCAATGTCGGCAGCGTTTTTTGGTGCGATTAGCCGCTTGAATTCGCGCGACAGGCGCGTTTTGCCAGTTCCATTGAATGCGTAGATCAACTGCACCTTTTTGTTTGCATCTTTAAGCTGTTGGGCGACCTCCGAAAGTTTTTTGCTCATTTTAGGCTTCCACCTCTTCCGGCTCGGGGAAGCTCAGCAGTAAATCGCGGTAGTACTCGTATTGCTTCTGACGCAACTCGATTTCACGCGGTAAACCTTCGGTGATCGAATGGGTCAATGTATCAAAGTTATCCAAGAGCGATACAATTCGATTCTGCTCTTCCATGGGTGGAATCGGTATTTCAAACTTTGAAAACTCTTCCTTCGTTATGGTTTTTAAAGTGCTGCCTCTTGCATACTCTTTTTCCGTATCGAACTTCGCTCTTAATTGATGCGCAAAATACTTTTTGTTTATCTCTTCCTTGTAGCTCGTAAAGATCGCGAGTGTTCTATCCACGTAGCAGTCGTACTGTGTTATTGCGACGCGCCCAATAGTGCCCTGCAAGGACACAATAACTGTCCCAGCTTCGACGAAGACACTTTTGGGTTGTGCAAGTTTTGAAATGCGCTGCTTTGTTTTCTGTTGTAACGTAAATCCGAAGTCTGCCACATCAGCAACCTGAACAAATGGCATACTTCCTTCGCCATCGTACCATTCACTATTCCCATACGGCTGCGGAAATGAACCTCGTCTAAACGAAGCAACATCGTTCAGCGTTTTCCATTCGACTTCGCCATCTTCAAAACTCAACAACTGATCGCGATAGTAGTTGTATTGTTTTTTGCGGGCGGTCAGCTCGGCGGTCAGCTCGGCGGTCAGCTCGGTAAAGGTGTCCAGAATGCGGACAATTTCCCCCTGGATCTCAAGCGATCTCTTCGGGTCCGATGGGCATGGGATTGGAACTGGTATACGTGCAACCTGATTGCTCATCAGCTTGGGATTGCCCATGCCAGAATACACATGCTTTTGTGCTTCAATCGATAACCAATAAAACAAGAATTTGTGGTTCAGACGCGACTCATCGTCTATTTTTATCACTCCGCACACGTTAGTGATCGAGAACTTGCCCGTTCGGTGAAAAACAGTTCCGGCGTTTGCTCCATCAGTGGTCCAGCTAACAAATTCGCCATCAAAGTCAAAGGTTTCGATTTGGCCAATCGTCCCATTATTCGCTGTCTGAGAGCTGTAAACAGGGTACTCTCCGGCGTTATCAGCAAGGTACCCTTTGGACATAACGCGTCCGCGTCTCAACGTTGCGACGCTTCCAACTGTCGACCATTCCACCCCAGCGCCGTCAAGCAGCTTGCCCATAAAACTAATGTCACTCATGCCTCGACCACCTCGCCTTCGATCTCCGCCACGATCGAATCAATCTCGGATCGTAACTGATCGATTCTCGCGACGGTCGTTTTCAGCTTCTTGTTGAGTTCGGTAATGTTGACCTTGTCGCGAGTGTCTTTGGGTTCAACATAGCTACTGACAGATAGGTTGTAATCATTGCTTTCGATCTGCTCCGCTTGCACCGACTTGGCGAAGTGGTCGATGTTTTTCTTACTGTCGAAGGCCTGCATGATGGCTTCGAGGTGATGATCAGTCAGAACGTTGGTGTTGGTTTCCCTCTTGAAATAGTCCTCGCCGCTGGCGTCGATGAACTGAATGTTCGTGTCGGTCTTGTGCTTGGACAGCACCAGAATATTCACGGCGATCGTGGTGCCGAAAAACAGATTCGGAGCGAGCGAGATCACCGTTTCCACATAGTTGTTGTCGACCAGATACTTGCGGATTTTTTGCTCGGCTCCACCGCGATAAAAGATCCCCGGGAAACACACAATCGCCGCGCGGCCTTTGCTGGACAGATAACTGAGCGCGTGCAGCACGAAGGCGAAGTCGGCTTTAGACTTGGGAGCTAGTACTCCCGCCGGAGCAAAACGATCGTCGTTGATCAGAGTCGGATCGTCGCTGCCAATCCACTTCACCGAATAGGGTGGATTGGAGACGATTGCATCGAAGGGTTTCTCATCACCAAAATCAGGTTCGATCAGGGTATTGCCTAACTTGATGTTGAACTTGTCGTAGTTCACGTTGTGCAGGAACATGTTCATCCGAGCCAGGTTGTAGGTCGTATGATTGATCTCCTGCCCAAAGAAGCCCTCTTCGATGATGTGGGCGTCAAAGTGCTTCTTCGATTGCAGCAACAGAGAACCGCTACCGCAGGCTGGGTCGTAAATCTTATTGACCTTGTCCTGTTTGTGCATGGCCAGCATGGCAATCAGTTTCGACACATGCTGCGGGGTGAAGAACTCGCCGCCAGACTTGCCTGCGTTTGCCGCATAGTTCGAGATCAGAAACTCGTACGCGTCACCAAACAGATCGATCTTGCTACCTTCAAAATCGCTGAAATCCAGCTCAGCCACACGCTTCAGGACTTTCGCTAAACGGTCATTCTTGGCGTTCACCGTGTTGCCGAGGCGATTGCTTGTGGTGTCGAAATCGGCGAACAATCCCTTGATGTCGTCTTCGGAGGGATATCCGTTTGCGGAGCTTTCAACAGCGGAAAAGACGGCCGCCAGATCGGTATTCAGGCTTTCGTTGGTGTTGGCATCTTTGGCGACGTTTGCAAACAACTGACTTGGATAGATGAAATAACCCTTGGTCTTGATCGCATCGTCTTTGATCTCGGGCGTGATGACGGAATCATCGAGAGTGGCATAGTCGATGCTCTCATCACCGGCTTCGATGTAGAACGAAAAGTTCTCACTAATAAATCGGTAGAATAGGGTGCCCAAGACATACTGCTTAAAGTCCCATCCATCCACGCTGCCGCGTACGTCATTCGCGATGTCCCAGATTTTGCGTTGCAGGGCGGCACGTTGTTGCGCTCCGGTCATACGATTACTGTTCCTTCTTGGATTACGTGGCAGGTCACGTAAGACATGGTTACTTCTTGGGCCTTACTGGCTTGGCTGTCTTCTTCAAAGAACGTCGAGCTCGCTCCGTTTGAACAGCCGGTAACCGTTCTCTGGATTGCGGTGCATCGGAATGTCACCTCGCTCAGCCCACTTGCGAAGCGCGTTCTGAGCAATCCAGATGTATTCGGCTGCGGCTACAGCTGCTGTGTGCAAGTATTCGGTAAGTTTCGGCATTTTGGTCGTGCTTTCCGGCTCGCGATACGATCTGAGCTAAGGCCAAAGAGTCTAGCAAACCCTGCACGGTTGCGATATGCTAGCCTGCTTCATTTCTCCTGCCGACAAGGGACCAAGTGACCACTGCGACCGCGAAAACGATTCAGATTTACCTGCCGACAGGTGAACCACGTGGCATTCGAATCGCTGAAATTACAACTCGTATTGTTCAAGCGGTATTGATCCCCCGCAGTGACTTGTCGCACGGAAAGCTGCGAAAAGAACTAGACTTACCCGGAGTCTACTTTTTGTTCGGAGAGGGCGAGGACGAAGCGAAGCCAATCGTCTACATTGGGCAGACCGAAGACGCCAGGAAGCGTTTCGACAACCACAACAAGACGAAGACCTTTTGGAAGACCGCCGTCTTCTGCGTGTCGAAGACGCAAAACTTCACGCAAGCTCACATTCGATATTTGGAATGGTACTGCATGCAGCGGGCAAAAGAGGTTGCCCGCTACTCGCTCGATAACGGTCAAGTGCCTGAGAATTCGACTTATGTTCCCGAGCCGATGGAAGCCGAATTGCTTGACGTCTTTGAGACGATTAGCACCTTGGTTTCGACGCTTGGTTATCCGGTTTTTGAACCGCTTGCTAGAAGCATTAGTTCTGGTCCACGTTTCTTTTGTCGTTCGCGTGGAAGCGACGCGAGCGGTGAACTCGTCGAAGATGGCTTCGTTGTTTTTCAAGGAAGTAAGTCCCGAATCGAGCCGACACCGTCGATGCCCGAATCTATCGGCAACCGACGAAAGAGCATGCTTGAGGCCGGTATTCTCGAAGAAATAAACGGGGTCTACGTGTTCCAACAAGACTACCTTTTCCCCTCGCCGAGCAATGCGGCAGCAACCGTACTCGGGGCATCCGCAAACGGATGGAACGAATGGAGAGACGCGAGCGGACGAACGCTAAGCGAAGTTCATCGTGATACCGATGACGACGAACGGACCGTTGAAGAATAACTTGTCGAAATGCAGTTACACATAAGCAAACAGGTCAACTCGCTCCAAAATTAGCGTTCCCGGTGACGCACTCGATCAATTTTAACGAGCCGTCTCCGAGAACGCCAAAGCAATCGGTTTTCCATCTAACAAGCGTGAAAAGATAACGATGTCAACGAGCATCTGGAATCGCCTCTTTGAGAGCGCCGGCGAAGGTTTGCAATGGGGACTTTGGCAGGCAGTGATAAACACTGTCGCTGAATCAGTTCTCGCAACCCAAGGAATTAAGCCAGAAAACGATTATGAGCTTGATGAAGACTATGACTGTGAATTACACGGGTTGATTGGTGATTGGATGAGGGAATCACTTCCCCGAGATCATACGTTGATCGAATTGCTCGATGGACCAGAGGTTTTTGAGGGCAATGGAACGGCGTGGGAAGAAGAAATTTGTCTGACCGGTGATGCATGTCCTTGTATCGACGATATTTACGAATCGTTGAGTTTGCGAAGCGAGTGCAGGCATGCATTCTACGGTGGCATAACTAAAGAAATGCTCGAAGATTTCTATCGGGATTGGCGTGCATGTTTCCTGAGTCGGGTCGCAGATGAAGCGAGACTGGTCTCCAATTCTTCAGGCTGATTGTTTTGCAGATCGCAAAACAACGATTATCTTCTGCCGGACCTGTACTGGATTGCTTTTCCGAACACTCTTAGATAACGCGAGTCAGCGATAAACAATAAGAAAATGCGAGACGCCTTGGGAGTATAGCCAGAGCCATATAACGCGAAAGTTAACGATGCAAGCACCTGTTCATGTGTTGGCATTCGAGTATTACAAATCCTTTACTCGTAGGTTCAACTCCCCTTCCGTTAGTCTCAACTTGCGTGGCCTTATTGAAGCGTGCTCCCCCTCAGCGACCTCTTTTCGGCTGCGACCCTTCTCTGTGTCGAAGCCGATGTTACATACTCGATTCCGTCGGTGACGCTTCGCTTACCTACGGCTAATGTCTAGCATTCCTGTCGCAAAAAGGATCGAAAACCATTCGCGAGGAGATCTGGGGGATCATGAGGAGAACGGTTCAGACGTTTTGCCAGGCGTCGCGATCGCGACTAAGAATCGATACAAAACTTGCACAACCAAATCTTCGTGCGTCGTGCCATTCCGACTTGTCCGATTCTCGAGCCCGATTGCTGAGCGTCACTCTTTGCTGACGACGGGTGCTCAAGGGCAAGCCCGCGATACCGGAGCTCAAGCCGGGGGTTGAACGTACCGCGGCGGTGTCAATGGCGGTGTCATCGCTGCTGATACCGACCGTTCATGGCCACCCGCTACGCGGCTCGGAAGAAGTCTTTCGGCATCGCGTCTCAAGGCGGCGATGCTGTGAAACGTTGCCAAGGCTGCCGGCCTGGAGACCACTTCGCACCCAGGCTGGAAGCCTAGGCTACGTTTAGACGACCAGTGATGCGGAGTCGTTTGATAACGGGAAAACCCGCGAAACACTGGGTTTCTGCGGGTTTCGGTTCGATGCTGTTTCTGCCATTAGCACGCCCAGTAGGCGTTGAACAATCGCCACAAACACGGGGAAATACGCAAACAGACGATTCGGCGGTGTCACCGGCGGTGTCATCGGTGCACGGCGGCGATGAACGAGCAGAGAAATTGATGCGGCTGTGGGAGTCGCTCGACGATGCCGGTAAGGACGGTCTATTGACTTTGGCGAAGGGCTTAGCAGGGCGATCGGTGCGACTTGCGACCGATGATATTCTGAAAAAATGAAAGTTCCGTCGAGTTCCCCCGTTGACCGTAGGCTTCCCACGACGAACAATCTTCGTGATCGGCAAATTGTATTGGACGGACCAACCGAACAAGATTGCAATTTGTTGAGCCACAAAGCTATGTAGCACCCCCGGGGCACCGCCCCAGGCGACGGACCAACCGAGCCCGCACGAGTGCACTCTCACTAGAGAGTGTCGCTTGTGCGGGCTTTTTTCGTTTTCAGTCGGAGTTTTTCATGTCAAAGATAGAATCGGAAATAGAAAAATCGCCCGCAAAATTGCACGCGGATGAACATTCGCGGCTTATGTCGGAGCCTCTCAAAACCCTCGATAAATCACGCCAAGATTTCCGCGGGCCGCGAAAGCCCTGTCTAAAAACTGTCCGCAATTACGCTATTCACGGATTCCGGGGCGTGCGGCTTGAATCGGTCTTGCTGCAAAATACGCGATACACAAGCGCCGCGGCTGTAGCAAGATTTGTCGAGGCCACCAGCGCAGCACCGCGTGAGGTGGCGAAATGAGTCGCCCTCTACGAATGATCCAGGTCCAGGAAGTAGACCTTGCCAATCTGACCGAGGCAGTAGCCAGCGCCGTCTACGCAAAGATGCAGCCGCTACTCGCTACTGCATCCGCACCCCGTCTAGTCGATGGTGATCGCCTCGCCGAGCTACTCGGTGTGTCGCGCCCCACGGTAGATCGTATGCGTTCATCGGGCGAGATCCCAAGCGTATCGATCGGGCGGCGTCGGCTCTACGATCCCAATGCCGTTATTGCGGCACTAGGCGAATCCTCAAACGAAAAAGGAGCCGCCAGTGACTGACGACTCCCAAAAACGTAGTGGCGGGCAACCACAGCTAAACTATAGCGTTGATCACGACCGAAGCAAGCGATCGGCGTCGGTTGCCGATCTTTCCGGTCTGCATCGCATAGGCGACCTCGCTAAGGCCGCATTGAATCGCCGTGGTATCGATCCGGCAAAGCAACCCGCCGACGATCGCGACCAGCTCGCCCAAGCGGCACAGGGCATAGCGGACAATGCTCATGTTGCCCGTCGCATGGCTGCCGATGCGCGACGACACGCCATGATGCCGGAGGTGTCCCGTGTCTAGCGTATCGACTGACTACCTAGCCGATCGTCGAGAGCTGCTACGCCAGCAAGCCGACGACGTTCAGGCCGCAGAGCGGCTAGCCACTATTGCAGCTGAGCAGGATCACCGACGCCAGCGGCTATTGGCCGTCGGCTACAGCGCCGACGATGCGGACGCCATCGAGGCGATCCGCAAGGAAGTTGAGTTTGCTGTTTTAACCGCGATGGCCCAATGCCGCCGCGTATGGATCGATCGCGGAGTGCTGCGCGTAGAGGAATCGCGTGAAGCAAAATTCGAGGAGCGGCTATCGCCTTTCAACGTTCGATACACGGGGCATCGTTGCACAGTTGCAGCCGTCGTTTTTGTTCGTTTATCAGGAGGTCACAATGGCCGGTGATTGGCTGAAAATCGAAACTACCACCCCAGACAAGCCCGAAGTGTTCCGCATTGCGGACGAACTCGGGATTGATCCCGATGCCGTAGTTGGCAAATTATTTCGAGTATGGGTTTGGGCCGATCAACAAACTTTTGACGGTAACGCTTCTAGCGTTACACGGTCGTTACTAGATCGTATCAGTGGCGTTTCAAACTTCGCGGATGCGATGCTTTCTTGCGGCTGGTTGGTCGAATCAGAGCACGGTTTGACGTTCCCAAACTTTGACCGACACAACGGAAAGACCGCAAAAACACGTGCTTTGACGCGAAAACGCGTTGAGAACCACCGTAACGCTTGCAGCGTTACATCCGCGTTACCAGAGAAGAGAAGAGGTAGAGAAGATAAAGAGAGTAGCGCCCGCACTGGCAAAACAGTCCAACGGTTTGTACCTCCAACACTCGATGAAGTGCGAGCCTACTGCCGCGAGCGGAGCAACGCGATTGACGCCGAGCAATTCGTGGATCACTACACCGCCAACGGTTGGTGCCAAGGTCGAGGCAAACCGATCCGCGACTGGAAAGCTGCCGTGCGAACGTGGGAACGCAACGGCTACCGATCTGAATCCAGTGCCGTTACACCCGAGCCAACAAGCAAACCCGGTTTGACTTTGGACGAACTGGCAGCAATGCCCGCACAGCCGCGAGGAGGTCGACGTGAGCGATCCTGAACGCGAACGCGATAAAGATGCCGCATTGCATGACGTAGACGCAGAGAGAGCTGTTTTGGGCGCTGTGATGACGTTGCCGCATTTGATCGATGAGCTTGCAGCGACGTTGTCCGCAGACGACTTCGGCAATGATGCAAATCGAGTCACGTTCGAGACGTTCGCGGCTATGCACGCATGTGGTGAGTCGATCGACGACGTGGCGTTGGTGGCATCGCGGTTTCGAGCTGCCGGTCATTACGAGACGGTCGGAGGCATTCGGTTTTTCCAGCGATTGATCGAGACTGGATCCGCTCAGCACGCGAGGCACTACGCGGGCATCGTTCGTGAGTGTTCGCGACGTCGGCACATTGTGCGAGTCGCTAGGTCTGCGATCACCCGGGCGATGGCCACCAAGGCCGACGACAACGCCGATTCAATCATTGAGACGCTAGGGGCGTCGCTTAGAGCGATCGAGACGGGATCGGCAGAGAACGAGATTTTGACCATCCAGGAAGTCGTTAGTGAGTCCCTTGATCGAGCCAGCAGAGCCAAGGCCGACGAATCGGCAGCCGGGATCAAAACCGGTATTCACTCGCTCGACTCTCGCACCGGGGGGATGTTTGCAGGCTTGACGGTGATTGTCGCTCGCCCATCGATGGGCAAAACCGCGTTAGGTTTCCAATCGCTAGCGAATGCAGCACGAATCGGCATTCCATCGCTCTTTGTGTCGATCGAGATGGCCGACTGGGAGGTTGGCAACCGCTTTATTGCAGCCGAGACCGGGACCAATTCGCTTCTGCTTCGCAGCGGTAAGGTTTCCGATGAAAAGCTAGCCGACATTCGAGCGTTTGCGACCAACGAATTATCAGGGATGCCTCTGTTTTTTTGGCGCCCGAAGCAACGACCAACGATGGAACGCATCGCGGCGACAGTCAGGATGCACGCTCTACGTCACGGTACGCGGTTGGTTGCTATCGATCACTTGCTGAAAATCAAACCGAGCAACCCGCGTGATGATCGACACGAGCAGGTTGCTCACACAATCACTGCGGCCAAAGACTTGGCGAGCGAGATGGATATTCCATTGCTGATGTTGGCACAGGCAAAACGTAAGGACGGGGCAGCCAAGGACCGAGCACCGACCGTTGATGAGATTTACGGTTCCTCCGTGGTCGAGATGGAAGCCGACGACATTTGGTTGGTTCATCGCGAGGACCGCGACGCTACCGAGGGCACTATCCACATTGGCAAAAGCCGCAACGGTCAGGTGCAAACGATCGACGTGGGTTTTGATCCGGTGCGCACTGAGTTCACAGCGTATATCGGAGGACGAGAGTTTTGATTTCACCTACCTATCGGGGTGCATGCACAGTGAGCCATATGTATTCACCATTCGCGACGATGACGCCAAGCCAAAGACGCCGTTTTTGCGGGGCGAGAGCGAGCTACAACGCTCGAAGGCGTCACATGGCTACGCTGCGTCGATATGAGATTGTTCGACGACTGCGGCACATCGACCTTGACCAACGAGGCTGGCGCACCGAGCTGGCCGCAGAGCTTGGCATTTCACGCTGGACGCTGTCGGCCGATTTGCGAGCCATCCGGCGAGATACCAAAGCGGCCCGCACCGAACGAATCGATGCCGACTTCAAGCAGCGGGAAACGTTTATGAATTTGCTGGAGAGCTCACAGCAGCCCGATCCGGTGCGAGATACGGCACTGCAACGCCGCCGTGATCAACGATCCATCGAACGACTACAAGCCGCACAGGCCATGCGAAAGGCTACCAAATGACAGACCGTGACCAGCCACCAAGAACGCTCGAGGAAATCCGTGCGTTACGAGACTCGATGCCAAAGACCAAACGACGCGGTTCACGACCAGAGGACCATACGCTTGCGGCAATGGGAGAACGAATCAAACGACGAATCGCCGAACTTGGCCCCAAGTGCACCGCCCAATTTGAGGCTAAGCACACCGAGGATACGCCCAAATGCCCCCGAGACGTTTTGCAGACGATCATCGACGCGGGAGTGAGCCTATCGCTTGACCGTCGCCAGACGCTGCACGCGGTGCACTATGCCGATGACTTCCCGGACTCACTCTTGCGATTGATCGGCGAGCACGCGGCGAGCATCGGGGCCGTCATCGGCGGCCGCGTTGCTTGCCATTGTTCCCAATACCGACCGACGATCGAGGCCAACGACCGGCGATTGATAGTTCGATGCCGAGTTTGCCGGCAGTCATTGCCGAAACGTCGCAGCCGCAAAAACAAATAACCGATACCCGACGCCGCGTGTGCGGTGTCACTTTTTTTTTCACGTTTCAGAGAGGCAACCAACGAAAATGAGTAATCAGACACTATCCCCAGCAATGAAGGCCCTAGCAGCCGCCCAGTCACGACGCGAGCAAGCGATTCGCGATCAAGCGGCAGCAGCCGAGGCCGTTGCACAGCAAGAGGCGGACTTAGTCGCCCAACAGCAACGAATCGCCGACGCCCGGGCAAAACTAGAACGGCAAGCACGCGAGATCGAGCAAGCCGAATTAGAGGTTCGACGAAAGCAAGCGGAGATCCCCGCCGAGCGAGTCGATCTAGCAACGGCAACCGACGTTGCCGGAAAGCTACACGCAGCGTTTGAGAATTATCGACACCCAGGCGACGAGCCCGAGCAGGTTTTAGCCGATGCTGTGTGGGACGCCGTCGACGACGCGCGGGACCGATTGCTGACTGACGACGTTGACGACCAGGCCAGGGCGTTGGTGCTTGCCATCAATGGCGTGACGATGGCTTGTGAGCGATGGGAGTTGTGCCGGTCGGGCCAAATTCTTCCCGCGAGCGGCATCGACTTGGACACCGCCGGCTTGGGTTCCTCCCCCGCCACCTCTCGCCGCGTGGAGTCGCTCGAGAAGGAAATGTTGGCGGTTTTGAGTGGTGAGCAGCCGCCCAAAACGGAATCGATCGGTCGCCTCGTTGGTGAGGGAATCGACACCCGCCAAATCTGCAAAATGATTCGCCTTGTCAATCCAGATGGATCATCAGCACTCGGCGTGCTTGGGCAGATCATCGATTCCGGCGACCGTGCCCAGCCATCTTGGGAACACGTTCGTTGGTTCGGGACACTCGACTTCGACACCGCGTGGGAGCGACGACAGGCCGACATCCCCCGCCGCAAACAGCTCAAGAGCGACCACTACGCGGCATCGGCCCACGGTTCGGTTCGGCCCAATCGATTGTCCGGCCAGGGCGTTGTGAGCAAGGCGTTCGATGCGATTGAGGATGAGGGACGACAGTTCGCAGCCTATCAGGCCGCGAACGGCATCTAGGCACTTTCACCACTACCAAGGGCGATGGTCGGCACGGTTCGGCCATCGCCCCCAACCGAGGAAAGAAATATGAATCTTGGCGACCTATTACACGCGATCATGGCAAAGTTTGATTGCGATGCATCCGAGGCGGAAATCGACCGCGTTTATAACGACGGCAAGCTATCGGTGATGATCCCCGATGAGTGCGTGCTGTTTGCCCGTGTCGACGAGGACGGCGACGTTCGCAGCATCGAGACACGACCAACACGAAAATTAAGAGCGAGCGGGTTCCCGTTTCCGTTGCGTGATGGCGCGATGGTATTTCAGCACGCCCACGGCGTGAAAATCGCTTTATCCCCCAACCCACGACAAACAGAGGAAGTTTGATGACGACTATCGTTTACAACGGAGTAGAGCTCCGAGACTGCGAAACGCTCGCATTCGACCAGGTTGTCGAATATGACGAATCAAAAACTGACGTTCTTTATAGTCGATTCCGCATTCGTGTTGCTTCGACGCTAGTGGCACTGCGAGAGCGCACAACCAGCGAAATCGCGGACGGAACAAACCGGCAATTCGGTATCGAGACGGTGCAAGGACAAACCGTTGTCCAACGTGCCCACGACATCCATGCACGACTTAGCGAATCCCGCAAAGACTTCTGGATGCTTGTCGATAATTGCGTTACCGACGAAAAGAAGCCGGTAGGAGCCGGGGCAAGCGTTCTCGATCAGCCTCTATTGATCGCGACCGGAAAGGCCTGGGACGAGGAGATTGTTACCGACACCATCGGCAACGTGGGCGGCTACACCGAGCACAAGCGAATCGAACGCACCGAGCTGTTTATGGTGCCGCATCCGTTTAGCGAGAATTCGGACACAAATGCCTATGGTCCCGGCGATGGGCTAATCTCGAAAAGCAACGTTCTCGACTGCGACAACGGGCCAAAGCCGCTATCGGTGAAGGTGAACAAAATCATCGGAGGTCGATCGCTTCGCGTTGAGTTTGAAATCGAGGTTTGCCGGCCAATCTGCAACCCCAGTTTTGCGGATTCCGAGCCGATCGTTTTTGGTGGAGAAATAACATCGAGCGGCAATCAAGTATTGTCGAATCGATGGAGCATTGAGGAAAGCAAGGATGACAACTGGATAACGACGCGTAGCCTACAAGGTACTTTGCGAGTCGCACACAGCAGCGTGTGGCCCCACGCCATGCGGTGGCTTTGTATGCCCGCATTGATGAAGGGATACAAGCGGATTCGGCAATCGTATGTTGATGACGCAACTAACCTTGTTCTCAAATACCGGATCGACGACCAGCAAGCACACGCAGCGCCACCATATCCGGCGATTAAATGGAGCGGGCACCACGCCGAGACAGCGACCGGAAGCGGTGGCGTTTTGCAGGGCGGCGAGTTCGCTATCCGCCTTACTGGCCCTCCCGGCGTCGACAAGCAGCAGCTTATTGCTGCGGCTGGCAAGGTTGCCGTCAATCGCATTCGGGGCTTAGGACGTCGCTATGCCGATGGCGGGGATAAGGCTTACGACTTGACTCTGCGAAACGCATCGATTGTTGATGTTCTTCACGAGCCAACAATCGAAATGCGGGTGCAAGTGAGCTACGTTTCGAGCAAATTCAAGTTTTTGGCGTTGCGTGTGAAAGAGATGGGACGCCCCCTCAACACGCTGGACGGTCACGAGTACGGCTACGATCCCGAGCTAGACCCGTATTTGATCGCTGGTTACAACCCGCGTGTTTGGCCGGTCCCGTTGGCATACGACAGCGAGACGCCAGCAGGCTTGTTCAATTGCTATTTGCAGCATCCTTGCAGCGTGTGGCACGATATGCCGGGCGGGCTGGCGCCAGCCGATGAAATCGACACGCCTGAGCGCAAAGAAAAGAAGGAGTCGGGGCAGCCGGATAACCCGTATCCCGCTGACCAGTATACAGAACAGGAAGTGCCGGAAGACGACACATATCTATCGGAGGATACGGAGATTTATGACTACCCGTATACCTTCATCGAGCTGCAAAACCGTTATCGGATCAACAATGGTTGGGCGCAGATTCCGATTGCCAATACCGACCCCAACGCAACAAAGACCGCAGAGCTGATAAAGCTGCACGGCAGGACGGCTGCCCGTGTGTTGACGATGACTGCGACACGAGACGGCAAGCCGCCAATGTTGCCTTCGATGAATGAAGATCAGGTCGACCAAAACGGATGCCGGGAAGTGCTCGACAGAATTGACATCGTGGCCAAGGCCCCTCAGTTAATGGCGGACGGGACCGGCAGACGCTTTGAGATGATGAGCGAGTACGTTTACCTGATGGAGCGTGCCCCCAGGCCAAACGAGAAACTGCGAGGGGCCAGCAGCCCGCTTGACCTTTTCTCGCCCGATTCTAACTCACTCGACCTATCCGAGATTGTCGACACCGGTGGCCACTTGGTTTGGGAAAACGGCGTGACGACTACCTACCCGCTTCCATCGAGTTAAGTTCAAACTTGACCCACCCGCAGTTGGCAGGCAGAATGTGGGCTCTGTCTGGTTGCTGCGATTGCTTCAAAACGATTGCTGCTCGATTGATCGGCCTTTTCCACCGATTGATGACGAAACCAAACTCTTACATCTTAGACATCCGAAAATGCGAAAGCCGTTCGATGCGTCATGCGTGTGCGTAGCTTCGACCCTGCATAGGCAGGTTAGCGATGCCCGCGTGGACCGGGGTAAGAGCCGGTTTTTGAAGCGCGTCGAGCGGCTTTTTCGTGTTCTGGCCTATACGGTCAGTTGGGAGAGCTGAATCGTGAAAAACAAATCTCGGTTTCCGCCAACAATGAAGAATCTGATTCGTTACGCCCTGTCAAAGGATGGAGTTGCCGTTCTTCGCAAAGGGTCTGGGCAACATGCAATCTTCACGCAAGGCATCATGGACGACTTTTTCGACGTGACGAAACGCAAGATGGAGGTGACCGACCTCAATTTAGACATCGCCAATATGATGCTGTCTCGCTGGAAACGGCTCGGTATGGATTCTAAGGCCTTAGGTTATCGGCTCCGTTGGTTTATCGAGAGAAACTCGATCGCAGCACAACTTGGATGGACGACCGCAGATGATTTTTCATCGATCACGATTGTACGAACCACCGATTGGCGACAAAGCCGCTCCAATGTTCCAACGCCTGACCTTCGGGCAGTCAAAAAGTCGAGTGCAGCGAAAGCTGGGATGCCGTTAATTGACTACTTTGAAACTCACTATCGACCGGCGAGACTTGTGGGAAAGTCACCCCGTACAGCCACGCTTTACCGACAGGTCATCGCAGCGTTTGCGAAGTACTTAGGGCGTGCTCCATTGGTCGCGGATCTCAACCCCAAAACGGTACCAGATTGGTTGCAGTGGCTTTTGGACAATACCGAGCTGGCAGCCGCGACCGTCGAAAAAGACCGCACCCATATTTGTGCGTTGTGGACCTTCGCAGCGAAAAAGGGTTGGCTGGCCGAGTTTCCCGACATCCGCCCTATTCCCTGCCCCGAGCGTGTCCCCGATGCATGGACCGACGACGAGTTGCTTCGCTTATTTCGAGCGTGTCAGTCTGCACGCGGGAGAATCGGCAAGGTCAAAGCCAACCAATACTGGCCGGCATTGCTAAGCGTCATTTACGACACGGGGGAGCGTATCGGCGCCGTTCTTGAGATTCGCCGCGACGACATCGACGCGCAGGGCTGGTTGACTGTCCGCGGCGAGCACCGCAAAGGCAAAACGCGAGACAAACGTTTTAAGCTACGCCCCGAGACGATCGAGCGAGTCGAGGCGATTCGAGTGTTTGCGCAAGAGCGAGTATTTGAGTGGCCCTATAGCGACGGATATCTTTGGACAAAATTCGGCAAGATTTTGGAGGCAGCCGGTTTGCCTAACAACAGACGAAGCAAATTGCACAAGATCCGACGCACAACGGCCAGCAACTTTGAGGCAGCAGGCGGCAACGCAACCGCGTTGCTGGATCATCAACACCGCCGCACGACCAAACGGTATTTGGATCCGCGCGTAGTGAAAGAAACACAGCCGGCAGACATTCTGCCGGGCATTGGCGAGCTTGCGAAAGCGATTCTCGACGGCAACGAGAACAACGACAGGATGGTGAGCGAGTTTCGAGCGTTCCTCGAAGCCAAGCAAGCACGCAACCAATCGGATCGGAACTAAGCGGACTACCGCAACGGCTCGGGTATCGCGACCCGAAAACCAACTACCCGAGGTGGCTGCCGTTTGCTTTTCTCATCTCGGGACAACAACGGGAATTGTATCAGTGGCATCACTTAGAAAAGAGTCTGACCGCGGGCGTACTGGCTGGCGGTTGCAGTTTCGGCATCAGAAGAAACGTCGGTCGCTATGGCTTGGTCCCATTTCCAAACGGGCCGCTGATGCGGTTGCGAGGCATATTGATGAACTCGTTAGAGCGAGTGCGGCCAACGTTACACCCGCAGCCGAGGCGGCAAAGTGGGCGAACGGCGTCGACGAACGGATTAACAAGTCCCTCGTGAAGTGGGGACTCATAGAGCCGCGAGTTGTCGTTGAGTCAGAGGACCGCTTTTGCGGTACATTCTTCGAACGGTTGATTCAAGACAAGTGGGAAGGTCGCACCGCACGAAACTACCGCCAAGGGGCGAAGTCGTTCGTTGAGCACTTCGGTGCCGAGCGGACATTGGCATCCATTACCGCCGTTGATTTTGAAAAATGGCATCGCTGGATGCCTAATAATGGGCTGGCCCAGTCGACCGCCAACAAGCGAGCCAAGATGGTTCGCACCATGCTAAAAGAAGCGGTGCGGCGAAAGATCATCGCCACGAACCCAGGCGCGGAAACCAAGATCGGTGGTGAAGTGAACCGAGATCGGGACCACTACGTCAGCCGTGCGGATGCCGCCAAGATCCTGGAAAAGTGCGACACAGAGTGGGCTTTGATCTTCGGGCTATGTCGATATGCAGGTTTCCGGTGCCCCAGCGAGGTTACGACGCTGCGGTGGTCGGACATCCAGTGGGACGACAACCGACTTCGGATCGATTCGCCGAAAACCGGGCTGCGGTTCTGCCCGCTTTTCCCGGAGCTTCGCCCAATCCTTGAGACGGCAGCCACTGAGGCCGGAGAGCAGGCGTTGATGCACAATCACCGATGTGTCCAGACTCACCGCGACAGCGAGAGCAATCTGCGGACGCAGCTTCACCGAATCGTCGAAGCGGCAGGACTCGTGCCTTGGCAGAAGTGCTTTGTCAATCTTCGTGCATCGTGCCGTACCGATTTGTCTGACCGGTTCCCCGATCACTGCGTGAACTCCTGGCTTGGGCAGTCGAGCCGGATCGCTGAGCGTCACTATCTACAGACCACCGACGCACACTGGGAGCGAGCTGTCACCGAGGCGATGAAAGGCGTGGCGGTGTCCGGCGGTGTCACTGGCGGTGTCATCTCTGCCGTAAGCGACGAATCAGAGCCAATCACGACCAACAAAAAAGCCCGTAAAACACTAGGTTCCACGGGCTACCGATCGATCGTGATTAAGCCATTAGCACGCCCAGTAGGATTCGAACCTACGACCTGTTGATTAGAAGTCAACTGCTCTATCCAACTGAGCTATGGGCGCGAGTGCGTGTTTGAAACCGCTGCTTCGAAAACACCGCGTTTCGAAAACACAGCGGAATTCTAACCACTTGCGACACAGATTCCCACGCCCCAAGTTCGGCAAAAATTTCGGCCGATAAAACGCGGGCTACTCGCTCTTTTTACCTGTTTCGATCAATTCCTTGATCTTGGCGTGGATTTCCTTGGCCGTCGCTTCCCCGGCCCCCGTTTCGACTAATTGCACGACGCCTTCGCGGTCAATCAGCACGACATGCGGAATGCCACGCACTCCATACTCGCTCGACATCTCGCTCTCTTTGGGGGTCACCAGCACGGGATGCTGTAAATTGTGATGCTCCAAGAATTTCGCGATCGCAAATCGTTCGGTCGGCGGTGGGACCTCGTCCTTGGACCGTGATGCCTGTGACTTTTCGGCGTCCCAGTCGAAATTGTAGTACTGCGTCACCCCGACAATCTCGAATCCCTGGTCCGCGAATTCTTTCCGCCACTCGCGGAGATGCGGGAAGGTGGCGATACACGGACCGCACCACATCGCCCAAAAATCCAATAACACCACTTTGCCTTTCAGCGATGCTTGAGTCGTCTGCGACGTATCGACCCAGGCGTCGACATCCCACTGTGGCGCTGGTTTGCCAATCAGACTGTCCACCGGTTTCACCGCAGCGATCCGCTCTTGATGCAGATCCAAGCGACGAAGTATCGCGCGGACCGACGCGTTTCGTACCGCGATCGAACCCAACTTGTCGCCAACCTCTTTGATCCGCTCGGTCATGGCATCGGGATCATCTTGACGCCACTGAGTGATCAGAAGGTACTGCGTTTCGGCGTATTCGCTCTGGATCGCGGCGGAAGCCGGGTAGGCGTCCATTGCCGAAGTGACCGTCGTGTCTAACAGCGTGATGAACTTTTCACGCCACGCATCGTTCTCTCGATCCGCTGTCGTCAAACTCCGCAACATGCGAATTAGCGCGAGCATCGTCTCTTCGTCGGCATCCTCCGCCGCGTTTGCCGCAACGAGTTTGTCCAGCACCGATTGCACGAGCGCACTAGCATCGTCCTGATGATCATCCGCGACTAGGAAATGTGCCTTCAAGACCACCAATTGGGAAAGCGGCAACAGCGGAGTTTGCTGGGCTTGTAGGTCCGCGGAACTCAACGCTTCGATCCCCCGATCGATCGCGGTTTCCAGCGCCGCGTCATCCCCGGATTCTCGCGTCAGATCTTGAATACTTTGCACCGTCATCAAGATCCCGAATTGATTGGCCGGTTTCTCGCTGTGCTTGCACTGAAATTCGAGCAGCTTTTCGAACTGCGCGGTCGCTTCTTTGTACTTTCGCTGTTCGATAAAACGGGTCGCGACGGTGTGACGAAGGATGTTCAGATCCTCGGAATTGGGATCCTTGGCAATCTGTGATTCCAAGTACTCAGCCGCGTCGGCGAGGTCCTGATCCATTCGCTCTCGCAGATCATTCAGTTGCTGTCGAAACGTGTCGACCGGTGGTGCATCCTCCGCACGGCTCGAACTGAAAAAGACAAACGCGAGCGTAAACACGATTGCGGTGATTTTCGCGGCCGAATGGAGCAACGGTCTCATTTCCAGTCCTTGTTCCGGGGTGGCGGTTGTAGTTTTCCTGTCTCGATCGAGCACGTGACCATGATAACGCTGATGGAATCCGAGAATCAGACGAGTGCAAAAGAATCTCAGATTCCCTTCCCGCATTTTTTCTGCTCTCGATCGATCGCGTGCCCCGTTGGGCATCGTGTCGCAATCCAGTATCGTGTGTTTGGGGGTTGCCTGACAACACTCGAAAGGCATGCAGAGAATCATGCCTTTGTTTTTTCTACTTGTTCGAGCGATCCCGATGCACGAGAAACACAAACCGTTGCCGATACCGCAGGCAGCGGAACACGATCCCAAGGCGATCGAGATGTTTCGTGGCTGGATTGCCGAAGGGGCCTTGCACTGCGAAGTGAACGTGGGGCATTGGCACAAGGGAACCGATACCGACGAACGTCAAGCATGGGGAGTGATCTTGGCCGATTTGGCTCGCCAGATCGCGAAATCGCTCGAAGAAACCACCGGCATGGATCAAAGCATCGCATTGCAACGAATGCTGCAATCATTTGCCGCTGATTTCGAAAGCCCCGAGGTGGAGCAAGGCCAAGCGGACGTTCCCGAGCGCCTGGACGAATCCGAAGAAATCTAGGGCTTTGTCAGGGCGAAAAAACGAGACAGGAGGGGCGGTGCCGAAGTCCCGCGTGTCTATCGACATCACAGACCGAAGTCGTGGAAGCCATTGTCTTGAAAGCGGACCATCAATCGGATCAGCCCTGCTTGATTCTCGACCCCCAGTTTTCGCATCCCCGAGTTGCGTCGATTCTCGATCGTTTTGTCAGAGACATCAAGAATTTTTGCCATGTCTTTTACCGATTCGCCTTTGGCCACCAGCACGGCTACTTTCTTTTCGCGGTCATCCAATCGCACAAATTGTTCCCAGACGCGTGCGAGATCCAGTAAACGCAGCGCCCCTGGGTTTTCTGTCTGCACTTCGACGATTCGCGTCACCCCTAAAATCGCTGCTCGCGTGTGACCGCTACCAAGCAGCGACCGTTTGATCGTTCGCAGCAACAGCATGCGTCCGTGTTGATCACGCCCGAGGTGTTCAAAGTCAACACTCGTGCAGCCTTGCATGATCAACGCGTCCGAACTGGCCGAAACCGGCTTGATCGTTTCATTCAAGTAGTCCGAACTGAACCGGCCCACCGAACTGACGTCTCCCGCGAACGTGTGCTCATAGGCCTTGTTCGCAACCAACATCTGACCGTCGGCGGATTTGATGTAAATCGGATCGTGCCAGGAATCAATCAACGTGTTCAGCGGATTGCGAGAGCGGATCGCGCCTACGATATCCTTCACTAGCTGGCCCACTTCGGCCTGGAACGAAGTTTCGTTGATGTGCGGAATCATCGTGCTGGTGGATGGCATCGGACTGTCTCATTTATCGAAAACAAAGAAAAGTAAAAGATGAGAAGAGGCAATGAGTCGCTAGCAATGTTTGACCGCCCAAAAAAACTCCCAAACATGCCGTAATTATTTGTTTCTTCACAAATGTTGTACCGATGCCTCTGTGGCGTCGAAACACCCCTTGGATGAGGATGATGCGCAACAACCATCCTCTGTACTGTTAGTATCGCACAATCAGCTTCGGGTATGAGACAAATTTTTCTAATTACAGAAAAATGCGGGTTCGCGCATCAAGGCGATTTCGTCCCGGAGCCCACCGCAAAAAGCAGCAATTCCGCGAAAGAGTGCGTGAATTGCGAAAGAAAAGAGCAACCCCGACAGCCGATTTCAGGATGAAATGTCGAAGTGGTTCACGCGAAATTTCAGAGAAGAATTCGGGTTCTAGCAGCACTAAACCACGCAGCATACGTTTTTCGGCAACATGCATCGCCAAATAAGGACGCACTTCACGCTCTTGTTCGGATAGCCGAGTACAGAAGAAATGAGTCGACGGGTGCGAAGCGGCTTGTCTTGCCCTGCACTCAAGCAAACAGTTTTGCGATCGGATTGCCGTTGTCAGTGACAGGGACGGGGCGGTCGCCATCGTACAGATACTTGCCATAGTCGATGCCGACTGCGGCACAGATGGTAGCAAAGAAATCCGGGACACTGACCGGATCCGCAACGATCGTTTTGCTCAGTTCGTCGGTTTCGCCGTAAGCCCCACAATGGCTCAGCCCACCGCCGGCAAGCACACACGAGAAAGCTCGGCCTTGATGTCCGCGGCCTCCGGCACTGTCGAACTCGGGTGGACGTCCGAACTCCGTCGTGATCACGATCAACGTCTTGTCGAGCAATCGCTTCTCTTGCAAGTCAATCATCAAAGCCGAAACGGCGGTATCCATCTCTCGAATCAATTCGTGCTGATTCAAGATCCCTTCGTTGTGAACATCCCAACCTGCGCCGTTGAGGAAATTCAAGTTGTGCGAGACTTCGATAAAACGGACGCCGCGCTCGATCAAACGGCGACTCAATAGACATCGCTGTCCAAACTCGCCACCGTATCGGTTCCGCAGAGCATCCGGTTCCTGTGTCAATTGAAACGCACGATTGAAATCGGGGCCACTCAGTTTCAGACTTTGCTTGATTGCGTCCTGGTAATCACGCACGCGGCGATCGGTGATTGCGGCGGCGTCGTCGCCGATGTTTGCCAAGAACCGCTCGCGTCGCGATTGGCGTTGATCGGTAATCTCAGGCGGCCGCGACAATCCGGCGGGGCCTTGGCTGGTGTCGGTCAAATACAAATAACCGCTATTGGCCCCCAAGAAACCTGGCCCCCGCGTGACATTCGGGTAGCCAATCAACACGTACGGAGGTGCTCCGTCGGACGCGGCGCCTCGTTGGTTGGCCACAATCGAACCGAGTGACGGATACAGGACGGTCCCCGTTACCGCTCGCCCGGTGTGCATGCGATTGGTGGCCGCGGCATGTTCGTCAATCACTTCATGGTTGACCGTACGCACGGCGGTCACGTGGTCCATCAGCGGAGCAAGCTGTTGTAGATGTTCACAGACTTGCACGCCGGGTACCGCAGTGTCCACAGCGGCGTAGTACGATCCCGCTTTCTTGGCAGCCGGATCCCCTCGTCGCTTCGGATCAAACGTATCGATTTGCCCCATCCCACCACCGAGCCAAATCGAGATGACATGTTCCGCTTTGCCTTGGATCAGCGGACTCGCCGATGATGCGGCCGCCGCGGAAGGCAGCAAGAGTCCGCCCGCCGCTGCACCGATCGCAGCAAGACTTTGACGACGACTAAAACACAGCGAAGAGGGATCGGAATTCATAGGAGTGTCAAAGTTTTGAGGTTTGTTTCAGGCGGGGTGAAATTGGCGAAAGGGGAAACGTTTCGTTACGAAAAGCGTCTGGCATATAAAAATCATAACCGGAAGTGTCAGCGAGGGACCGAGTCATGTTCGAGTTTCCCTCGCTGACGCACTAGGCAATTGAAAATCGGGTTAGCCGTCGTGGATCTGGCGCAAAGATCCTCACCCAGCATCATGGCACCCAAACAAATTCACGGTGGTTGATCAGACTCCATACGAGATCTTCGTACACGCAGCGCCAATCAGGATTGATTCGCGGGTCTGAGGGCGGTCCCAAACTTACTCGTCGCTCTAGCTCTTGTTGGATCGTGTTGGTTTCGCCACGCAAATGGTTGAACCAAGTGACTTGCGGCAGCGGCGGCAACGGATCCGGGTACTGCACTTGTTCTTTGGGAACGAGACGATTTTCGAAGCCAACGCTTAGTTCACTGGCGAGCGTCTGCCGTTCTTGTGGGGTTGGTGGTCGGCACAGGAACCGCATAAATAAGGTGTGGACGAGCGAATCAGGCGACGGGGCCTCGATCGCCAGTTGGCTCAGCTCGCTGTCGACCGAAGCGCGGCTGAGCGACATTGCCAGCGTCCCGTTGGACAAAATCCCAGGTTGTAACACGTTGGGGTCGGTATCGCGGACACTGATCGGTTTTGCCCGAGATCCGTTCCATCCAAACGCTTGCAACACATCCGTGACGGCACGAGCACTCGGTAAAGACAAACTCGGCCGATCTCGCTCGTTATTCAAACTGGCAAACATCCAGGCCCGCTTCGGGACGCCCATCGATTGTCGTTTTCCGATCGGACGCTGTCCGTCATGGACAAACGTCAATTCCCCGACATTCATCTCACTGCCACACGCGACATGCAGTGAATCCACGATCTGTTCGGCCGTCAACCGCCGCCGATCCGGCGAGGCAAAGAAACGCTGTTCGGCATCCGCAGCCAGGTTCTGGCCGAGGGCTTGGCGTTGGTAAGTTTTTGACGTCATGATCTGACGCATCACGACTCGGATGTCATAACCGTGGGTGATCCACTGATGAACCATCCAATCGAGCAGCTCAGGGTGACTTGGCGTCTGCCCCTCCCAATCGCTGACAGGTTCAACGAGCCCAGCGCCCATCAATTGTTTCCAAATGCGATTGACCATCACTTGCCCGAAGCGGCGATTTTGCGGCGAGGTCATCAGCACCGCCAACCGTTCGCGTGAATCGCTTGGGTCCATCATCAGGGAATTGATTTGATCGTCGTCCTCGATCCCGATCAAATTGCCCAGCGGCCACTCAGGGCGGATCGATTCATTCGGCTTCAGCGTGACTCGGATCAGCGATTCCCTTCCCTTCTTTTCAAAAAACGCGTCGGGAACACGGCTGGTCTTGGGCACCTGAACGGTCTTTCGTTCTAGCATCGCGGCGAGCGAATACAAATCACGTTGCGACGTCGAGTGATAGGGTGAATCGTGGCATCGTGCGCATTGCAATTCGACACCCAAGAACGCCCCAGCCAAGATGTTCGCCTTTTCGGCATAGGGTGCGTCGCTTTCGCCCGACAATCGAAATCCGGCGCTACCGCCAGTGTCGGGGCTGCCTCGCATCATTACGAGCTCGGTGATCATGCGATCGATCGGTTTGTTGTCACGCAGCGAGTCATACAGGAACCAACGGAACGGCCCCGTACTGCCCATCGATTGATTCAGCAGTGTGGGGTTCTCGGCTAACAAATCCTGCCATAGGCTGATCCAGTGATCGGCCATTCGTTCATCGTGCAACAGTTCGTCGATCAATCGTTCGCGTTTGTCGCGATGCGTGTCGCGAAGAAACTTCTGTGCTTCCGCCAGCGTCGGAGGCACTCCCACCGTGTCCAAATACACACGGCGAAGGAACGATTCGTCGTTAACAACCGCTGGCGGTGTAAGACGCTCGGCATCAACCGGTGGTGCCGGCCACGCTGCCCCATCGCGAATCCACTGCTCTAACGTTGAAATCTGCGGGTCGCTCAACCCTGTGTCGGTCGGCGGCATGGCGCCGCTGCGAATCTGCGAGATCAACTCACTCGCCTCGGGATCGCCCGGGACGACCGCAGGCAATTCGGATTCGCCTGGCAAGAGCAACGCCTCACGCGAGTTCAGTTTCAACCCGCCCTTATCCTTTTCTCCGTGGCATCGAAAGCACTGTTCGCGAAGAATGGGAAGCACTTTGCCGTGAAAATGTTCCGTAACTTTGCTGTCACTTTTCGCGGATGCTTCGATTGCCGAACGGATCTTTTGCGTGATAAAAGCGTCGACGGGATGGTCCGCGGCATCGTCGTCAACCGAGGGGACGGGGGGCGCCGGATGATCCGCAGCCCACTCCGAGGCGGTTTGATGCCGCATCTTCCAGTACGCGTCCTGCGATGCCGCAGCCGTGCGCCGCGATGCGTCATCGAACGCGATCATTTGAGCGGCCATCTGGTCCAAAAGTGGTTCGACGTCGGCATCGGTCAACGACACGGCATCAGCGTCCTTGGGCGTCAGCAGATCAAACGACTTGCTACCGCGACGCTGGATCGCGACACACACTTCGCCCGTTTCCGTGCGTTGGTTTTTGCCTCCGACAATCAGTTCCAGTACCACTCGGTGTGTGCGATTGTCTTGACCGGCGACTGCAGGGATCGACAACTCGGCAAACACTTCCTGTTGATGGTAACCATGCGGACGCACGCCAGGCAGCGGCGGTTCAGCAACGGGGGTGATTGGTTGTTCGCCATCCGGTGAGCGACGCGTGACCGGATTCGTCCGAGCAACGACGTTGCCGTCGATCCACAATCGCCCCATCCCACGGGCTCGCATCAGCAGCCGATGGTTTCCTGAAGGGATTTCGACATCCGCAGCCATACGTAACAGCACCGGTTCTCTCCAAGCATCCCGAATGCCCCAGGCGTCGTATCGGATCGGCAACTGCTGAATCAGCAAGGCGTCACTGAACCAACGCAACGCGTCGGATGGCCATGTTTCGTTGTCCATAATCCAGCGGTTTTCCGCTGGCAAGCCTTCACCGAGGGTGACCAAGACGCGGCCGGGGGGGATTTCGCCCAGCTCGGGCATCACTTCGGCAACAAGCTTGGGTTTCGACTCTTCGCCCACGCGGCGAAAACGCGACGCCATCATTTGATCGCTAGCCAACCCACGATACACAGCGACATTATCGAGCAAACCGATGTAGCGGTTTCCCGAATTGGCGGATCCAATCCAAACTTGATCATCATCCACGACCGGAGGCTCGGTCGTTTTGCCGCCCATCCCCCAATCGCCGCCGGTCGGTTTTCCATCGATCCAGCCTCGCATCGATTCGGGATCACCAAATCGATACGACACCGCGACATGATGCCAAGTGTTTTGAGCAACAAAAGATTCGGTCGAGGTCCAGCGGTGCCAATGAGCAACGCCACTCGACGGCTTGGTTGCGAACAGAAAGCCGACTCGCATCGCATTGCCAACCTTTTGCACACGCATGGCCCAGTTCTGGTTGTCTTTGGCGAAATGGGGACTGCCGGTTCGTCCCTTGCTAACGATATAGATGGGCGAGTTGTTCGCGGGGAGTTCAATTTTCACCCACGCTTCGAGTGTGATCGCGTCCCCGTTGGTGAAATCAAAATCACTATGTTCGTTGGAGTCGTCGATCGACAAATAGCCGCCCGATTCCCCCAGACGGATCGCCGTGTTGTTGCTCTGGAAATCGGGATAGACCGGAGGCCTCGGGCCTGCTTGATCGCGCAGGACCGATCCATGGGACTGAAACGAACGCGTGGTCTCGGCTGCAAAATCCCAATCGGCAACCAATTTAGGTTCGTCTGCATGCGTCACCGTCAGAAAGCTCAATAGCAGCAGTACGGCGAACAAGGATTTCAAGGTGTACATCATGTTTAGGGATTCTGTCCTTTGGCGGTATCGAATTCAGCGGGCAAGCCAGCGATAAACACGGGGTCCACAATTTGATCGTCATCCATGGCGTCTTGGAAAAAGAGTCCCTCGACGGCGGTTCCCGGGGCGTACCCGAGATCACTCAAGTCGATCCCCACGGCGATGGCCCAGAAGGGGATCGACGGATTCATGCGTGAGAACGATCCGTTGATGAGATCGGTTACCGACCGCACCGGTGAATTGAATTGCAGTAAATCAAAGTCGGGAATCGACAACGCCTCGTGCGAGTTGAGCGTAATGTCGTAACGCGTCACTGTTTTTGAACGCAGACCTGTGGAAAAATGCAACGGGCTGACGTGGAATCCGTCTCCATCGGCTGGGTTTAGCACCGACTGCAATTCAAAGAATACGACGTCGGGTCCAGGGGCATTCACAATGGGCTGGCGGAAACGAATTGCCATCCCCAGCGTCGCGGCGTCCTCGACACTATCATCGAACACCGGATCACGGGTCAGCGGCTGCACACTGCCGCCAAGATTTAGAAATCCTGTGTGCAGCAACGTATCCGACTCGATCACGGCCCGCCGGCCCTCTCCGGTTTCATTCGCGTCGCCGACCGGAACCGACATGTGCTGTGTGTTGGTGCCGCCATGAAAATAGGTCACCTCCACCCCGATCAGCTCCGCAACATCGTATTGACGAGTCACAGCGTCACGCTGAACCGACACACTGTGCAGTTGTCCGTTCAATTTCCCCTTGCTCATTCCCATTGTGAATTCAACCACACGGTCGGGAAGTTGACGACGATACTTGGCGGGTTGGAAGTCGACACTCGACGCGTCGCCCCCGTTAAAATGACTTGCTTGGCGTTCGGTCAGCAAGATTTTTTCGGTAGCCAGCGGATCACGCCGGAGAACTTCGGCGGCACCCTCGATGACTTGCACTTCGGTGTCCCCCGCTTCATCGACATCGACAGAGAAACGGGTTCCCAAATCGGTGACTTCGGTCTTGGGCGTGATGACTTGGAAGCCCTCGGCCCCGGGCGGCGCGTGAACGCTGCACGAGCCTTGACGCACGATCAGCCGTTCAAGACTGGCAATTTCGATCACGGTGGGAGCATCCAGGATGACTTCTGCACCGCTGGGGAATTTCAGTTCGATCATCCCCGAGGTCAACGCGTATTCATGATTGCTTTTCAGCGATTCGCCAATGGGCGGCATCACATCGCGAAAGAAAACACCGCCAGCGGACTGAACCAACACGACCTCCTGCGGCAACGACGCCGCAGCGGACTGGACCGGGTCGCGACCACTCCACCACGCAATCGACAGAATCATCAACAGGCATGCAGCCAACGCGATGGCGATCCCGATTCGCGATGTCTTTGTCGTCGAGCGGTGCTGCGGGAGCGGCGTTGCGGTGACCGGAGTCAGCTGACGCAAATCGGTATCAAGATCCAGATAGTTAAAGTAGGTTTGTTGAGCGTCGGCGTTGTCTCGCAGCAGATCCTGCAATGCGAGGTGTTCGGATTCCGTGATCGAGTCATCGACCAGTTTGGCCAACAAGGGGATTAACGCTCGATGGACTTTGTTATTTTCCGGCATGCTTAACCTAACGCCTCCTCGGATGCGATCCGTTTTTCGATGCATTGCAGCAGCGATTGGCGAACCGCGGACAAACGGTTATACATCGTCTGCACGGCCTTGCCCGCTGTATCAGCGATCTCCGCGACCGGAAGCTTCTGTTCGTAGACCTGTTGGATCAGTTCGCGATCGGTTGGTTTGAGATGTTCGACACATTTCCGCATCGCGGACGACCGGAGGTCACGTTGCCCCAGCGTCGCGATCCGGCGATCGGCCAACTGTTCGGCCAAATCATCTGCGAACTGCAATCGATCACGGCCCGCTACGCGCCGGAAGTTCCGCACTTCGTTAAACGCGACACCACAGGCCCACGGCAGGAAGAGACGCTCGTTATCGAATTCGTCAAACTGGCGCCACAATGTCAAACTGCATCGTTGGAAGACATCCTGAGCGTCGGCGTACTGTGGCAACAGCGACCGCACATAGGCGAATATCCGAGTCTGATCCCGCAGGAAATGCTGCAGAAACTGCTCGTAGCGATCGTTGTCAAATTCCTCGGTCGTCATCCCATCTGGCCGCTGATATTTCGGTGGCGTACGTAATCCATCATGGCTGCTATGGGTAAATGGTACGGCGGCACCCGATACTTACTAGAAAAAATCGGAGAATCTGAAAGTCGACCCCAGACTTGCGTCCGCGACTGCCACTGACGAAGGTGACTGCTGAAGCCGTAGCAATCGCACAGCCCGGAGGCCGACAGATAGACTGCCGTTGGCGTGAGCCGACGGTTTAGGGGCGACTTGTCGCCGTAAGGCCGGAGGCCGACACACTGGCAGCAGATGTGTCGCCCTCGGGGCCATGTTTTTCCGCCACTCCTGACCGGCAGCTTACGCTACCGGCAGAGGGTGTACCGGCCTCCGGCCTGCAATCAATACTACTGAATCAGCTGTCTCCTTCGTTGGTGGAGAGGTGGCAGAATCCAGCGAGAGTAAAAATCATAACATCGCCAATGCTTTAGTCCTTTTGGGCACCGGCGAAACCGATTCCGTCATTTCAGTTCAGCGACCAATTTCCCATCGGCGATGTTCCAGATCCGCACCACGCCGCTCTGACCGCCGCCGATTAACTTTTTGCCGTCGGGAGTCACAGCGATCGTAAACACGAAATCCTTGGCGGTGTCAAAACTTCGAATCTTGCCTCCGTTGGCCGAGTTAATCAGTCGCACTTCACCGCTGCCACATGCGGCCACCAATTGATCGGTGGTCTCGACAAATCGAACCGCCGTTATCTCTTTCGCGAAGCCACTGACCGTCCGCGTCGTTTCGCCGGTTTCGGTGTTCCACAATTTAATCGTTTGATCGGCACCAGCCGACGCCAATACCTCGCCACTGTCTTGCCACGCGGCTGACAAAACATGGTGGGTGTGGCCTTCGAGTTGCCGGGCGGTGGTGCCCGTAGCGACATCGGTCAAAGCGATCGTTCGATCGGCCGACGCTGATGCCAAAGTTCGACCATCGGGTGAAAAGTCCAGTCCCAGCACCGTGTCGGAATGAAGATCGCCCAAATCACGAACCAAATCTCCCGTTTGAACATCAAAGATTTTGACGGTTCCCGTTCGACTTGGCTCACCCGAACCGATTGCGACCGTCATCGCATCGGGCCGAAAGTCAATCGCAGTGACGCGGTCCGCAATTTGTCCTGGATCGTTGATCTCACCGATCGTCCGCTGCAGTGTCCAACGGGCTTGCCGCGGCCAGCACTGGACGATCCCCGCGGCACTGAGGTGTACCAGTTTGTCTCCGAGAAACGCCACGTCGACTTGTGCGGTTCGGCTCACACCGGCCTCGTCGTTGGCTGACGTGCTAGGAAACTCGGTCAGCGGCTGGCCATCGCTGGTGCGAAACAGGTTCAAGCTGCCATCACGATGGATCGTGGCAATCTCATTCGCATCGGGACTGAGCGTGATCCCCATTACCGCGTGTTCAGGCCGCACCAAGCTTGCTTGAACCGTCGCCAGTTTCGCATCGAGTCGAGCGAGCCGGCGTGTTTCGGCATCCACCACACGTTGGTGTGCGGGGATCGCATCGGTGGCCCGTTTCTGAGCCGCAGTGGCCGCATCGGTGGATCGCTGTTGTTTGACCAATTCCGCCTCTGTCTTTGCTTTTTCGCCTTCGGCTTTCGTCAAAGCGGCGCGTTGGGCTTCGAGTTCCTTCGTGCTCTTTTCCTGCGTCGCTTTTGCCGCAGCGATCGCTTTCTCTGCGGCGGCAATGTCGGCTTTTGCCTTTTCGATCGCCGCTTGTGTTTCGGCGACTCGTTTTTCCGCTTCTGCCTTTGTCGCAGCCTCGGCTTCGACGTTCGCTTTCTCTGTTTCCTCGGTCTGTTTCTCGGTTGTGTCCGCCGCGGGTTTGTTAACGGCCGCTTGGTCTATCGCCAGCTGTTTTGTGGCGTTTTCGAGTCGCGTTTTTGCCTCAGCGGCGGCTTTCTCTGCCGCAGCCATGTCGGACTTACTCTTTTCAATCGCGGCCTCGGTCGCGGTCACCGCGTTGGCAGCGGCGACTCGTTTTGCTTCGTTGGCGTCATTCGCCACTTTGGCTGCATCCCGCGTTTTCGTAATCGCCGCGAGCGCCTCGTCTTCTTTCTTGAGTAACTCTTGCAGCTCTTTTGTTTTCCCCGTCAATTTGGTTACGAAGGCTTTTTGACGATTTGCATCGCGGGTTGCCTTAGTCAATGCCAATGCATCTTCGACCGACGCCTTGCCGGTGGCGAGCCGCTTTCCATCAGCCAAGCTCCACACCCCGACGCTTCCGTCACGGCTGCCAGTCACCAGACGCGTTTGATCCGCCGAAACGCCCACGGCGTCAACGACCGATCCCACCTCTAACGTGCGAATGATTTCATTCTTGGCGGCGTCGACCACAACGACGCCTCGCGACTCGCTGGCGATCGCAATCGCGAGTGAGGGCTTGGCAATCAGTGCCACGGCGGTGGCGTCCGAAATATCGGCGACGGAATCACGCACCACCTTGATCGTTGCCGGAGCGTTTTCAGTGGCCGCAACCGTCTGCAACAATTTGACAGTGCCCGCGATGGTTCGCACGGCGACGTGGATGCCCTCGCTGTCTGTGGTTAACTGCGTCAACGAAGACTCGAGCTCGATTTTGGCGAGTTCGCTTCCGTCGGCGGCGTTAATGAATGTGACGCGTCCCGCTTCATCGGCAACGACCAAATGGCCCTTGGATCCCGCCCACGCCAAACCGACGACGAAATCGGTTTGCCCCGATTTCGAGACTCGTCGCTCATTCGCGGCAACATCCCAAATCTCGATATCCCCGATCGCGTTGATCAGTGCGATCGTGGAACCGTCCGGGCTGACCGCCATCGCTTGAGCTGGCTTCATCCAAGCCGCGGTTTTCGATTCAAGCGGCAGGTGAGTTCGCTTCCACAATCGCAGGCTCCGAAATCCACCGGTAGCAAGTCGCCGCCCATCGGGTGAAAAGGCAATCGATTGAATCAAATCGACATCCGCAACCCCCGCATCCCCGAGTGCGGGATCTGCGAGTGAGACGGTTGCGGTGGGGTTGTCGAGGTCAGCAACAAACAAACGGTTGCCGCGTGCGAAGGCAAAGTGTTGTCCGTCCGGTGAAACGTCCGACGCATAGACCGTGCGAATCGATTCTGGAATCGCTTGCCATGTAATCGATTCGGTTTTGGAGGTGTCGGAGCCGTTCGCCCCTTGCTGGATCCATAGTTGCCAGAGCCCCAATTCCTCAGGAGTCAGCGGGGACGCCCCGACATCATTGTCTTCCGGCGGCATCAGCGGGTCCTCTTCCCCGGTGGCCCGCATCAGCAACAGACTCGACTTCGCGTCTTTGGCGACTACGGCTGGCCCGCTGTCGCCCCCCTTCATCAACGACGCATGTGATTCGAGAACCAAACCGCCCTCGGCATCAGACTTGTGATGGCATGCCACACAATTGCGTTTCAGAATCGGAGCGATCTCGGTGGCAAAGTCGACCGCTGTCGTTCGCTCTAACTCTGCAATCTTCAAAACCGATTCAGCACGAGCCGGAACCGCCGCAAGCAACCATAACAACGCCATAACAACTGCGGCGACTGGCTTGCAGATTCCTGCGTTGAAACCCTCGTTGCCATTCACATTTACTCCGTTCGCGGCACGGTGCGAGCCGTCTGGTTGTCGGCGGTGAAGCGTTTGTTTCAGACCGGACGGCAGCTGCCGCACCGCGATAAAATCCAAATGTTTAGTGCCCATGACGCTGGCTTTACTGCAGCGACCCCAGGGCGTCGAAAGATTGCCTGCACGAACGGGTGAGCATGAGAGAGGACCCGGCATGGTGGTTTGCTCGAAAGATTGAAAGGTGGGAAGAAAGCGAGGTGGGACCGACCAGTTTACTAAAACTTGGGTCGACATGAGTGTATAGACTAAAAAACAAGCGGGAATCGCGGAAACGGATTGGCGGTAACCCGGCGATTGCATTGCCGAAGCCTCAAAATGGGCGTTCAGCCGATTGCGGACATGACGCGTGACGCATGGCTGATTCCTAGAACCAGACGAAACTCTCAGCAAGTTTCGCTGCCGCAAGACGAAGCATGGGGGGAATCACAATTACATAATTTGACATTGTGACCAGAAAGCACTATCGTGGTCATTAAGTCCTATGGACTTCCCGCCCCCGACCTCGGGACTCCCTCCCATCATTGTGACACTCGCTTATGCGATCCGACGTAGCCTGTCGCGAGTTTTCGAAGGTGCCATGGTGTTTGCCATGTGTCGCTGCGATAGCTCTATCGTTGTGCTTCGGTGATATCTCCTTTGCCGACACCCCGCTCTCGGACGCCCGCATACATGCGATTAGCTTCGCCAACGACGTCGCTCCCGTCTTGACCAAAGCAGGCTGCAACACCGGCGTCTGCCACGCCAAGGCCGGCGGTGGACAGAACGGTTTTGAACTTTCGCTGCTCGGTTTCGAACCCGCCGAGGATTATGAACACGTGGTACGCGAAGCTCGTGGACGACGACTCTCGTTGGCTGCACCGGAACAAAGTCTGCTACTGCTGAAAGCGACCGGTCAAGTTCCCCACGGCGGCGGCGTTCGGTTAGACAAACAATCCGCTGGCTATCGCCAAATCCGCGACTGGATTGCCGCGGGAGCTCTATACGGTGCCGAGGGCGCCCCGGAACTCGCCTCGATCGAGGTCCAGCCCGAACGAGGATTGTTGAACCAGGGGGGGACACAACAATTGACGGCGATCGCACATTACAGCGACGGCACGTCACGCGACGTGACCGATCTGGCACTCTACGAGACCAACGACGTCGCGATGATCGAGTCGTCGGAATCGGGAGTCGTGCATGCACAGCATCTACCTGGCAATGCCGCAGTGATGGTTCGTTACCAAGGCAAAGTCGCGGTCTATACCGCCGCAATTCCACTAGGTGCCGCCGTCGACGAGGTGCCGGATTCGAAGAACTTTGTTGATGACTATGTCTTTGGCAACTTGCAGACGCTGGGGATTCCACCGTCGCCGTTGTGTGACGACGCAACGTTCCTGCGGCGAGTCACCTTGGACATCGCCGGCCGCTTGCCGACCGAGGCCGAATCTCGTGCTTTCCTTGAAAACCGCGACGAAGACCGCCGCGATCAAGTGATCGATGAACTGCTGAAGAGTCCCGACTATGCCGACTACTTTGCGAACAAGTGGACGTCACTACTGAAGAATCGGCGGGATGACAAAAGTGACATCACGTCGAACTTTGCCTTTCATGCATGGTTGCGAGACAGTTTGTTAGCGAACCGGCCTTACGACCAAATCGTGCGTGAATTGTTGGCAGCCACCGGAACCGTGATGGGAAATCCACCGGTCGCGTGGTACAAGCGTGTGAAGGAACCGAAGGAACAAATCGAAGACGTTGCTCAGTTGTTTCTCGGCGTGCGAATGCAGTGTGCCCAGTGCCACCATCACCCGTTTGAACGTTGGAGCCAAGACGATTATTACTCGTTGGTTGCCTTCTTTAGCAAAGTCGGACGCAAACCGACGGGCGTTCGTGGCGAAGACCAAATCTTTCATAAGCGGGGTGTCGCGGGCGAAAAGAACCCCAAGACCGGTGAAACGCTGCCGCCTGCCGCTTTAGGAGATGACGTCGGTGAAATCCCTGCGGGCGAGGATCCGCGGCTGCGACTGGCCGATTGGATGAGCTCGGAAGAGAACCCGTTTTTTGCCAAAGCATTGGTTAATCGCTATTGGAAACATTTTTTTAGTCGCGGGCTAATCGAACCCGAAGACGACATTCGCGATACCAACCCGCCGACCAATCCCGAGCTATTGGCCGCGATCGAGAAACACTTTGTTGATAGCGGGTATGACCTGAAAGAATTGGTTCGCGTGATTACGCGTTCACATGCCTATCAATTGAGTTCGGTTCCCAACGAGTACAACCTCGCCGACCGACAAAACTACTCGCGGTTCTATCCCAAGCGACTGCAAGCCGAAGTGATGCTTGATTCGATCGACTTTTTGACCGGCGCACGCACCGACTTTGCCAATCTGCCCGTGGGCACAAAAGCGGTCGCCCTGCCGGACAACAGCTACAACAAATCGTCACCGTTTCTGAGAGTGTTTGGGCGTCCTGAGAGCACCAGTGTGTGCGAATGCGAGCGAGTTCAATCTGCCAGCCTGGCGCAAAGTTTACATTTCATCAACGCCGCCGACATCAAGGCCAAACTTGCCTTCAAAGGTGGCCGCGCCGAGCGATTGGCGGCCGCGAAAGAGGTCAACCACGAAGACCGAGTCCACGAGTTGTACTTGGCGGCTTACTCACGGCCGCCTGACGAGGAAGAAAAATCCACTGCGGTCGCGTACCTGGCGGAACCACGTTTCAACGCCGACAACAAACCGATCAGCGACGTCGATGCCACCCGCGAGAATTTGCAAGATTTGCTGTGGGCACTGATCAACACCAAAGAGTTTTTATTCAACCATTAACCCGGACGCACCACGTTTTTAGCGGTACATCGCAAGCCGTCCGGTCGCGGCAAAAAAGAACCATCGAAAGAGTCCGGACGCCCTCCACGCCACACCGCCACGAAAAACAATAACGTGCCACCCACCATTGCCATGACCTACGACCAACCGACGAAACGATATCCTTCGCGTACGCTCAGGCTGACCATTGGCTTTGTGATGTCGCTTTGCGTTGCCACAAACGCTTCAGACGCGTTCGCCCAGTCAGTTTGTTTGCCGTCGCCTCGTTTGTTGACGACGATGCCGATGGGCGGACAAGCCGGCAGCGAGATCGAAGTCACGCTCAGCGGCGAGGCGATCGACGACGCCAGCGAACTTGTCTTCTCGCACCCCGGAATCACCGCAACCGCGAAACTTGACGATACGGGAAAAGTCGTGCCCAAACGTTACGTTGTCACAATCGCGGCGGATTGCCCCGCTGGTATTCACGAAGCGCGTGTGATGACGCCGCTGGGATTGTCATCGTCACGCGTCTTTTCAGTCGATACCGTCGCTGAAGTGGTCCAAACCGAACCGTCAACGTCGCCCGAGAACGCATTGCCAATCGCGATCAACTCGATTGTCAACGCGACGATGCCAGTGCGTGGTGTCAATCATTATCAATTCGAAGCCAAACAGGATCAACGCGTCATCGTCGATTGTGCCGCCCGCGGAATCGACAGCAAGCTGAACGCAGTCGTAATCATCGCGGACGCCGCTGGTCGTGATTTATTGGTCGAGCGTCGTGGCGACCTGCTCGACTTCACGGCTCCCGCAGACGGCCAATACATCGTGAAAGTTCACGAGTTGACGTTCAAAGGAGGTGCTGAGTACTTCTATCGTTTGGCGATTCGCGAGCTTCCGGCGGACGAGCAACCAGTGCGGATGGCGGGAACCGAAGCCGTCAACGCGTTTTCGTGGCCACCAACCGGTCTTGCCCAAACAGCAAAATCGACCGAAGTCGAACCGAACAACGGAAAGCGTGCAGCCGAGACGTCATCGGTGCAACCGATCACGCTGCCATGCGACATCGCGGGCACGTTCTTTCCGGCTGCCGATGTCGATGTGTTCGAGTTTACTGCGAAAAAAGGAGAGTCGTGGTGGGTCGAAGTCGCTTCGGAACGACTCGGACTGCCCACCGATCCAACGATGCTGGTCCAGCGGGTTGTTGAAAACGAGTCCGACAGCTCGAAGACCGAATCGCTCGTCGACGTCATCGAGCTAGCCGATATTCCAAGTCCGGTAAAAGTATCCGGCAATAACTACGCCTACGATGGCCCTCCGTACAACGCCGGGACGTCCGACATTCTTGGCAAGATCGAGATCCCCGAAGACGGCCGCTATCGGGTGCAATTGCTGGATGCCTTTGGCGGCACCCGCAGTGATGTTCGAAACCGCTACCGGATGGTGATCCGCAAAGCGGAGCCTGATTTTGCTCTGGTCGCTTGGGCACTGCACATGGGACTGCGCAATGGCGACCGCAACGCGTTGTCCAAACCGATATCGCTGCGGCCCGGAGCGACAATGGCTCTGGAAGTCGTCGCGTTTCGTCGCGATGGTTTTGACGGTGACATTGAATTGTCGATGCAATCGCTTCCCGATGGCGTGTTCGCACAAGGCTTAAAAATCCCTGCCGGCAAATCGCGTGGCATCATGTTGGTCACTGCGGATGAAGGTGCACCGTCGGGCTGGGCAAATGCAACGTTCGTTGGCCAAGCAGAGATCGAGGGTGAAACCGTCAGTCGTCCTTGCCGGTTGGCGTCGATGGCGTGGCCGGTAAAGGATGCATGGTCCGAAATCCCCAGTCCGCGACTGGTAGGGGATGTGGCCGTTTCGGTCGGCAGTGCCGAAGTTGCTCCGCTGACGATTCAGCCCGCTGCCGATGCTCCGATCGAAGTGGTGGCTGGTGAATCGGTGACGATTCCGCTGGCGCATCGCCGACGCAGCGAATTTTCCGGGGCGACAGTCGCGATGCAAACGATGGGGTTCGCCTTTGAAGCTCATCCCAAATTCGACTTGCCGCTCAATGACGATCAATCCGAAGTGACCCTCGACTTGGCAAAACTAAAGACGGCACCAGGCGACTACTGGATCGCGTTCTACGGAAGTGCGGTCGCAAAGTATTCACGAGAAGCACTGGCCGCTGATCCGATCGGCGCTGCAAAGCCATCGAGTGAAGCCGCAAAGAAGCCCTCCACGACCGACATCGCCGATATTGTGGTGTCCAAACCGATCGCGATTCGCGTCCTACCCGCAGAGAAAAAATGAGACCTTCTGTACAACCCAATCGCGATGCTGAATTGATTCATCCGGCTCATTGTCCAGGGCCGCTCGGTAACGTATTGACCACGGGTAACCGAAACCGCGGCTCGTCTCGCCGCAGTTTTATGCGGATGGGCATCGCCGGATTTGCCAGCCTCAGTCTGCCCAGCGTGATGCGACTGCAAGCTGCCAGTCCGACCACGGCTAAGAAAAAGACGGCGGTCATCATGGTTTGGAAACCAGGTGGTTGCTCTCACATCGACACCTATGATCCCAAGCCGAATGCGGGAACCGAGTATCGCGGCCCCTTTGGCACGATCGGAACAAAAATCCCTGGCGTCCGCTTTACCGAACTGTTGCCGAAACAAGCTGCCATTGCAGACAAGTTCACGGTGCTGCGAAGCATGCATCAAACCGCCGGTGGACATCCGGCTGGTTCAATGCAACTGCTGTCGGGCGACTCCGACACGCGTGACAAACCCAAACCGCGGCTTCCTGATTGGATGACCGTGGCGAACTACTTGCGAGCACAACAGGAAACAACGCGAACCAATCCCTTGCCGCGTTATGTCGGCGTCAACATGTCGTCCGAGTACATCGGCCCGGCGTACATTGGCGAAACCTATTCACCGTTCTCGGTCACGGGCGACCCGAATGCTCCCAACTTCGTCGTCCCCAACATCGGACTGTCCGATTCACGCGAAGTGGATCGCTTGAGCCGGCGAATCGACTTGCGTCAGAAACTCGATACGATGACGCGTGCGTTTGACCAATATGGTGAACTTGGCGCCCTCGATGAATTCGAAACCCAAGCAATGACGCTGTTGACGAATCCGCAAACCAAACGTGCCTTTGACCTTAGCGAAGAAGACGATGCAACACGCGATCGTTACGGACGCAATACTTGGGGGCAACAATTGCTGCTCGCCCGCCGTTTGGCCGAAGCAGGTGTCGAGGTGCTGACCAGCAGTCTGCGTGGCCCGCTGTGTGGCCGCGTGCAGAACTGGGACGATCATGCCGTCAACCACCACGTGTTTGACGCGATGCGTTTTCGAGCTGCCGCCTACGACCAAGCCGTCACCGCATTGATCGAAGATATTTATGAGCGGGGCTTGGATGAACGTGTAATGGTTGTGGTCACCGGTGAATTCGGGCGTACTCCAAAAATCAATTACCAACCCAGCACCGGAGCCGGAAACGCCAGCGCCGCTGCAGGCACCAAGCAGCCCGGCCGCGATCATTGGCCGCGAGCGTTCTCGAACATCTGGGCTGGCGGCGGAATACGGACGGGCCAGTGCATCGGAGCGACCGACAAACGTGGCGAAGACGTGATCGAGCGCCATTGTGGCCCCGGCGACTTCTTGGCGACCCTCTACCATCATCTGGGCATCGACGCTTCGAAAGTGTTTATCAAAGATTTTAACGGCCGTCCGACCCCGATCGTCGACCACGGCAAGCCGATTCCCGAGTTAATACGGGCTTAGCGGCTTTCACCAACGCTGCGAAACATTCAACAGCAGATCATTACGGCAATTGGATGTTGTAGCTACGCTTCGCCAGAGCGTGGCTGGTTGCTGTGCAATTTCGAATCACCACCTTCTGGCAAAGGTAGCTACAAGAGAATACTTCACCGCGATAGGCTTTCCCTCCCTCCGACATTTCATTCTGACCGATTTCCCGTCTGACCGATTTCCCTTCACCCACCGTCATGCAAATCCTGTTTCAACATTGTCGCATTCTGATCTGGCTCGCATGTAGCGTTGGTATCGCGTGTGCGCCCACGTTTGCGGACGATCGAGCGGTCAGTTTCGAACTGGATATCCAACCGATACTCACCGCCCAAGCTTGCAATTCAGGCGCGTGCCACGGTAAACAGCGAGGCCAAAACGGGTTTCAGCTGTCACTGCTGGGCTTTGACTCTGAATTCGACCACGCCGCGGTCAGCCGCGATGCGCGGGGCCGACGTATTTTTCCTGCGTCACCCGAGAACAGTCTGTTGCTGCTCAAAGCGACTGCCGAATTGCCCCACGGCGGTGGACGCAAACTCGAGCGAGACTCGGAAGACTATCAAATGTTGACGCGGTGGATCCGTCAAGGTGCTCCGCGTCGAGTCGACGGCGAGCCGACGCTTGTAAAGGTGACGCTTGAACGAGATTCGTTTTCGCTAACACCCTCCGAATCTCAAACGCTGAGGGTCACGGCACACTACAGCGACGAATCAACACGCGACGTCACTCGTTTGTCGACCTATTTGTCCAACGACGACGCGGTGGTTTCGGTCGACGCAAACGGTGTCATCCAAGCTGGTTCGCTGCCGGGGGAAACCGCTGTGATGGCCCGTTACATGAACCATATCGAAGTCGCAAACGTCGTGATCCCGCAAACCGAACCGCTCCCGAGCGCGATCTTTGAATCGCTCGAACGAAATGGGGTGATCGACGAGCTGGTCTATGAAAAGTTGCAAGCTCTTGGGATCGAGCCCTCGCCGCTGGTGGACGATCCTGTTTTCTTGCGGCGTGTTAGCCTGGACTTGATTGGCCGGCTGCCGACCGTCGAAGAAGCGCGAGCGTTTCTGGATGGCAGCGAAAGCGAAACCCCGGCCCAGCGGCGAGCCAAGCTGGTCGATCAACTGCTCGAGCGACCTGAGTTTGCGGACCATTGGGCCGGCTATTGGGCTGACCTGCTGCGTCCAAACCCGTACCGCGTCGGTATCAAGGCGGTGATGAATTACGACAACTGGATCCGGCAACAATTTCGTGACGAGGTGCCCTATGACACCTTTGTTCGTCAATTGGTGACCGCCAAAGGAAGCACCTGGCAAAATGGTGCGGCAACTCTGTATCGCGATCGTCGCAGTCCTGATGAGGTCGCGACGATGGTTAGCCAATTATTCCTGGGCATCCGGTTGGACTGTGCAAAATGTCATCACCACCCGTTCGAACGGTGGAGCCAACAAGATTTCTACCAGTTCGCTGCCTACTTCTCAAAAGTCGGCTACAAAGGCACCGGACTGTCGCCGCCCATTTCCGGTGGTGAAGAAATTGTGTTTACCTCGAGCAAAGGGTCCGTGTCCCATCCGCTGACGGGCGAGACGATGACACCGACGCCGCTATTCGAAGTCGCGGGGGCAGACGCGGCTGATCCGAACGCGGACAATCACGGGGCACCGATCGATCCTCGCGAAGCACTAGCACAATGGATGACGTCCACCGACAACGACTTCTTTGCCAAAGTTCACGTCAATCGCACTTGGGGGATTCTAATGGGCCGCGGATTAGTCGAACCCGTCGACGATCTCCGTACCACCAATCCCGCGACCAATCCGACGCTGTTGAGTGCATTGGCCGAAGAATTCCAAGCTTCTGGCTACGATTTCAAACGACTGCTAAAGACGATCACGCTCTCGCAAGTCTACCGACACAGTTCCGAACCGACGGCATCCAATGTCGCCGATCGGCTGAATTATTCGCGCCACTACCGTCGCCGGTTACGAGCGGAAGTGTTGGCCGATGCCGTGGCCGATGTGACCCAAACAACCGAGTCGTTCCAGGCCATGCCGCCTGATTCGCGAGCCAATCAAGTTTGGACCACGCGAGTCAATTCGATCTTTCTTGATACCTTCGGCCGCCCCAACGAAAATCAAGATCCGCCGTGCGAACGGACTCCCGATTCGACGGTCACGCAAGCACTGCATTTGATGAACTCGCAACAGCTCGACACGCGTGTTCGATCGGACGAGGGGCGCGCCGCAAGTTTGGCGGCGAGTGATAAATCGCCGCAGCAAATTGTTGACGAGCTGTACTTGGCTACCTTCACGCGTTACCCGACCGCTCAGGAACGCGACTACGCTATCGAGCTGATAACCGCCGCCGCGGATCGTCGTGGTGTGATCGAAGACCTGATGTGGGCAATGCTGAATGCCCCTGAATTCTCAATCTTGAACTAGGTACGGATACATGAATCGAAACCACCATCGCAATTGTGACGGCATTACCCGCCGCGACGGATTGAAACTTGGTCTGCACGGCTTGATCGCAGGCGGATTGGCCGGGGCGCTGCGTGCAACATCGGCTTACGCGTCGGAAACGCCTGCGTCGCAATTGAAAAGACAAGCCGATGCCTGCATCCTGATTTGGATGGACGGCGGTCCGAGTCACTATGAGACGTTTGATCCCAAACCCGATGCACCGATCGAGATTCGAGGCAAGTACGAACCGATCGCGACGCAAACCCCCGGCGTCCATTTTTCCGCGCCAATGAAACGGCTGGCCGCGATCTCGGACGATTTGGCAATCGTCCGATCGATCCGACACGACCAGGGTAATCATGGTGCCGGCAACCACTATATGATGACCGGAGCACCGCCGCGAATTCCCGTGGGCTGCGGTGCGTTTGTCAGCTTTCACCCCAGTCTCGGGAGCGTGGTGTCACACCAAATCGGTGCCCCTGATGGGATTCCGGCCTACTTTTCGATCCCCAGCATGTCACGTTCGGGAGGCCCTAATTTCCTCGGCGCCAAACATGCTCCATTTGTGGTTCCCGACAATCCGAACAGTTCGTCGTTTCAGGTTCGCGACGTGACGATCCCAAGCGGGTTAACCGATCAACGGTTCGCATCGCGTCAAGAGATTCGCAATCAGATCGACAAGCTGCGACGGATTAAAGACGCGGCCGCAGGTGACCCCGTCATGGCGGCCGACGAATTTTATGCTCAAGGCATGGAATTGGTCAGTAGCCCGCAATCGCAAGCCGCTTTTGATATCCACGCCGAACCCGACAAAGTGCGTGACGCCTACGGCCGTAACACCTTTGGTCAGCAAGCATTATTGGCACGCCGTTTGGTCAGCGCCGGCGTCCCCTTTGTCACCTTAGTGCAAGGAGGCTGGGATCATCACACCGACCTGTTTGACGCCTATGACAAAAAGATGCCGCCGTTCGAGGCGACAATCGCGGCGCTGGTGTCGGATTTAAAAGACCGTGGCATGCTGGAGCGAACGCTCGTGATCGCATTGGGTGAGTTTGGACGGACCCCAAAGATCAACGATCGCGGTGGACGCGACCACTGGTCCAACGCGATGAGCGTCATGTTTGCTGGCGGTGGCACGTCGGGCGGCCAGGTGATCGGCGCCACCGATCGGCATGGCTACGCGGCGGTGGAGCGAGTGCTTTCGCCCGAAAACTTTGTCACGACCGTTTATCGCAAACTCGGGATCGATGCCGGGCAAATGTTGCACTCCCCCGAAGGCCGACCGGTGCACTTGGTCAGTGACGCCACACCGATCTCGGAATTGATGAGCTGATGCGAAACGAACTATACTTTCGCCCCCCCGTCGCATCGTTTTTTTGCGGCTGCACGCAAGCCCTCCGGTCGTCACCACCTCGCTTGCATGCTTCCGCTCGCTTCGTACCGGATGGCTTGCTCCGTACCGCTCGGGGATCGGGTATCGCCTTCGTTTCGCTCCTGCTCTGCTTGGCCGTTTCTACGCCTGCAATCGCTCAAGTGCAACTCGATCGCTTCTATCCTCCGGTTGTCAGTGTCGGCAGCAAAACGACCGTCAAAGCCGAAGGCAAATTTCCGAAGTGGCCTGTCAAAGCGATCGTGGATCGAGACGACATCGAAGTGACCGTCGAGAAGGATTCGGGGCAACTCAGTGTCCAGCTTTCTGCCGATGCCGAGCCCGGAATCGTCTGGGTTCGCCTCGTTGACGAAACGTCTGCATCAAAGCTGGTGCCGTTGTTGATCGAGCCCACCGCAACGCTCGAAGAAGTTGAGCCGAACCAAAAGATTGCTGAAGCCACCTCGGTCGCTTTACCCACCGTCGTGTATGGACGACTCGCCAAGTCCAACGAAATCGACACGTACCGCGTCCAGGTAAAACAGGGACAAACTTTCGTCGCAACCACGTTTGCGCATCGGCCGCTGGGTTCGCCGATGGACGCGGTGATGCAGTTGGTGGACGAACAAGGCAACGTGATTACTCAAGCCGATGATGATCGTGGGATCGATCCGCAACTGGTTTACGTGGCCGAGGAAGACCGCGAGTTGTGGGTGCGGATCTTTGCATTTCCCGAAGTCCCCACCGGAACGATTGGTTACGCCGGATCGGCTTCATTTGTCTACAGTATTCGCATGACCAACGACGCCTACGTTGACCATGTGTTGCCCCTTGTGCTGCCAGCCAATGCGGTGGCTTCCGACAGTACCGTGTTCGGCTGGAACCTGCCGCCCAAATTCGATCTGCAACAACGTGCGGCTACCGATCATTCGCCTCGGATCACACAGCTTGCTGCTTCACTCGGGTGGCAGTGGCAAATGTCGCTACCGCATGATGCCGCCGTCATCGCGGAAACCGAAGGCGATGATTTTGCGACGGCTGCGTCGCTGCCGTGTGTCTTTTCTGGACACATTACCACAGCGAACGACGTCGACCGGCTACGATTCAAAACAAGGGCGTCCACGCGGTATAAAGCAGAATTACACTCGCGAGCATTTGACTTCCCGCTCGACTCACAGCTTCGCGTGATCGATGTTGCCGACGGCAGCGAATTGGCCCGCAACGATGACGTGTCGCGAGGCCAATACGACTCGGTGGTCGAATTCACGGCGAAGGACGCCAGCGAATTCGAACTGCAAGTGTCGGATCTGGTCGATGGACACAGCGCCCGTCACGCCTACAGTGTCGTGATCACTGAAGTTTTGCCAGCGGTGGAGTTGTCGGTCAGTGAAGACCATTTCGCAACAGGAAAAGAGCGGACGGTGGAGATCCCTGTCACGATCGCCAGGAAACATGGGTTTGATCAAGAGTTGACAATCACTGCCGAGGGGCTGCCCGAAGGGATTAACGCCGAGTCCGTCGTCTCCCAAGCAAAAGGCGACACATCAAAGTCGGTCAAATTAAAAATCGTCGCCGACAAGACCGCCAGCTTTCAAGGCCCTTTCCGAATCATCGCTCGCGCGAGCGGCGAAGCCCAAAAAGCGGATCTCTCCACCACTTACACCGCAACCCACTCGCTACGAGAAGCGGTCACCATCCAAAGCCTCTGGTTAACCGTCCCCGCAGCCAAAGAATGAAAAGCGAGTACGAACCGATTTCGGGTGAGATCAGCGATGTAAGTGTTTCCAACTCGCGAAGCAATCGCAGATGGTACTCACGGCTGTGAATCCGTGGTGTCGGCTGAACGATTTTGAATTTAACGTAGGCTAGGCTTCCAGCCTGGGTTTGCTGTGATTCCCAGGCTGGAAGCCTAGACTACGTGAGGTCATCGACGCCGCAGAAAACCACGGACTGGCGTCCGTGGCTGCTGCCGGGCATCGTGTTGCGAACAGGTTTGATGTTGAACTGAAGCTACTGATTCGCTTCGGCGTCGTCGATCGATTTGTCCTCTTGTGCGATCGCGTCGCGAGTCTCCGCATCAAGGGCTGGAGGTTGGGGGACGGATTCGCTGCCACAGCCGAGTGTCGGCACGCAAAGAGCCAACAGTATGAGGATCGAGAATGGTTTCATCGTGAGTCTTTCTTTGTTTGTTCGATATTTAATAAATAAGGAGTGTGGTGGTTTTCTACTCGAGCTCAACAACTTCACCGTCGTCGCTAACGCTCAGGCGACGGAATAGTTCGCCGTCGACCGAGTCGCCGATGAACCGCGTCGACCCGTCAGCCAGGCAGAAATTGGTGCCGCCGGGGTGAGACGAACCGAAGAACGGATGCCATTGTCCCCACACGACGCCGCCTTTGTCAGTCACGGTGGTCCAAGACGAACCTTCCTTGTGCGTGGCTTTCTGGTCGCTGATCGGCGTGATTCCGTAGCGAGTTCCGTCCGCCAATAGCCCCGCACCAAAGCGAACGACGTCCTCGTCCCAACCGGCGTTGTTCCATCGCTCGTTGTCGCCCCCCTCGCTGCCGAACGAATCACGATGTAGCGCTTTCTCGCCGATCATGATCGTGTTAGAGGAACCATCGCGGATCTGTTCAATACGAATCTTGCCCCGATCGGTTTGCATGATCACGCCATCGAGTCCGCTGCTGGCCTTGTCACGAACGCTGCCTGGGCCGCGAGTGCCCGCGTTGCCGGCGTAGTCCACACGGTAAAAATTACCGCTGCCATACGATGTCGAATTTCGACGTGAAGGACAGGTGTAAATCGGCGAAGTCGCCTGCGCCACGACGTCCTCTTTACTGTTGTAACCCGCGTCGCCGACATCAGGGTCTTCTGATTGGCTGGCCAATTGATACACATTGTCCTGTTCGATGTAGGCCAGAATCGAGTAGGACCAACTCCAACCGGCATGGGTCTGCGATCGGCAACAATCCTCTAACGGATCAGGAACGCGATGGTCCCCGTCACGTCCACCGCCAGGCAGATGCCCTCGCGTGTCCTGAAAATTATGACACGCCAAACCAATTTGCCGCAGTTTGTTTTGACACTGCATCCGTCGCGCCGCTTCACGAGCGGCCTGCACTGCGGGCAACAGCAAACCCACCAACACACCGATGATCGCAATGACCACCAACAGCTCTACCAGCGTGAATCCATTCCTGCGAATTGCATACGATTGACGCAATCGACTGATCTCCCAATTCATTCTTTGTCCTTCGTTCTCGATGTAGATGTTCTGAAAAACGCAACCATTGCATGGTCGTCATGCGGTCGACGACCCAGTGGCGAGAACTTAGAACACCCGCATGAAGAGCCCTTGAAGGAATGTTTAAGAATCGTGAAGCGACTGCGGGCAGAGGAGGGGTGCCGGCCGCAAGGTGCCGTCACGTGCCGTTGGGCGAGGGCTAACGTGATCACGAACTGCGTTGGATTGCCAAACTGAACGAAGCAATCTTTCGGGGGTGCACTTTGCACCCATCGTGTGGCCGCCAGAAGAGATGGGGGGCGGGTTGTTACACAATTTGTAGCGGAAGAGGTCAAGACGTTTTGTTCGCTTGACTTATTGCCCAACGAAACTCTTGACGGCATGTTGTTTTAGTTAGCCGCTTGGCCCCTAGCCCCGGTTTCGTCAGCACAGAACCGGGGCTATTGTTCAAAACGGCTAAAACAAGAGCGGTGTCATCGGGTGCGGGCGAGCGTTGTCGACCGCACGGATAAACAAGACGTCATGCCGCAAAGGCTACGGCTCCATTGACGCTTCCGATTCCGCTTGCAACTTCGCCTCGTTGGCTTCGTATTCAGCAATGGCCGCGGCATCCGCATCCTCGGTAACATTGACTGGTTGGGGGTCAGCACAACCGAGCGACAGCGAGATGGATCCGAGCATCAAAAGTGTGAGCAAGAAGTGGCGATTCAATTTAGATTTCCTCTTTGTTTGGAATGTAAGTGCATGTCGTTACAGCCGAACGGCCGTTGATACCGTCCCGGCAATCAAGACAAGATGATGTCCAGCGTCGCACCACGCAGCGGATTGATCGTGGTGCGACTCTCAAGATGGACTACGATTTAGAACTCAGCGTCAATGACTTCTTTGTTGGCACGGGTACCAAGTGAGCCCCACAGTCCATAAGGACTTTGGGATCCCGGAGCCTGAGCACCGGTACCATTTTTCCAAACCATCCCTGCGGTCGAGTTGCCCGCTTCGATCGAATCCGTGATGAATTTCACGCCTCCATCTCCCATCAACACATGGCTGCCACCTTGGTGTTGGCTCGATGTGCTGCCGATCACATTCAAGTCGTCGCCATTGTGTCGTGAACAGATTTCGGAGTTCGGTGGCAGAATGGTGGTGAATCCGGTGAAGATCGTTTTGGCATCGGCCCAACGATAACCACGTGCCCGTGTTTCCCGACTGGCCTTCGTCCAGTAGCGTGGGCGAGCCGTTTCGATCTTGACCGCACAAGCCTTAGGATTGTCACGAATTGTTTTCATCGTGGCGTTGTTATTGCCGGCACTAAAACTAGGTAGTACCGAGCGGATGTCCTTGTCGCCCAAATAGGTCGCGATTTCGCCCGCCGCGATTGTGTTGGACAATCCATCGAGAACATCGCGGAATCGACCTTTATCGAACGGCTTAAAGAAACCACGATGTGCAGCGCGAGCAGTCGAAGCACGCGATCGAGGCCCGTCGATCTTACGCTTGTTGGCCCACGGTCCGTACGCGGTTTCATCACAAGAGTCACCGATACAAGCCGCATAGTTCGAACGGCCTAGCGAAGGTAGACCACGACCGGGGTCACTGGGACAGCGAAATCCGGGAATGTCGGTTGCCCAAGGCGAGTAGTTGATATTTTGGGGGGTTGGCCCCATTGCGTTCCAAGTTCCGCCAACGGTGCTGGGATTGGAAATCTGCTCCCACAACGCTTGCTGTTCAATGAACGGCAGAATGCCTACTAACATGCTAAGTTGGCGGTTGTTCACGTCTGCTGAACTTCGCCACCAATCGATCCCAGGATCGGGGGCCACGGTGCCGGTGCCATGCGTTGGCATCTGCTTGTAGGCGGAATGGTAATTGTGGATAGCGAGCCCAATTTGCTTGAAATTGTTGCTGCAGCTCATTCGCCGCGCTGCTTCGCGAGCCGCCTGCACTGCGGGTAATAAAAGTCCGACTAAGACTCCGATGATCGCGATAACGACCAAAAGTTCAACGAGCGTGAATCCACGACGTGATCTACGTTCCATAACGTTCACCTGCCATTTGAAGAGGAAGAGAAGAAAGATAAGGCTGATACCCCCATTATACCGGCAGGCAAGCCCCCGTCATTAATGCATTGCGTCACGCCGTTAATGATATGCGACGTCAGGTTTGCCGCCATTGCATCGAATCAGCATCACAAATCCATCGCATTTTTCGCTTTTTTGGGATCGTACGCTGCTGCGGCGCGGCTCGATTTAGACGCCGCGGTCTGCCTCGCGTCACCTTAAACGCGACACGTTTGCCAAGCAGAAAACCGGTTCGTTCAATCCTGCGAACGGAGTGACGGATCCTTCGAGCAAAGTGGCTCGGTGACGAAATCAGCGGGAAGGGTTTCAGGCCAGTCGCCGGTCATTACAACGTTTCGAACCCGCGATACCACGGTGCGTGCGGCTCGGTAGAGTCCGAATTGGGGGGCAACGTCAAGATCGTCAGGACGTTGATAAATCAGTTCATCATTGAGCGTGATATGACACTTGCCACCAGAGCGTTTAACGGTGACAGCATTCCATTGTTTTTCCTTCAGCGGCAACGGTCGGGGGCCGCGTCGGTTCAATGGTTCGATCGCTGCGTTGTCGCTTTGCAATCCAGTCCACTCGGTTTCGCCGCTGGTGATCCAGCGAACTCGGACGCCGCCCGACTCCAGCAGAAACGCGAGTCTGCCGATCGCAGGATGCACGATCGTCGCATCGCCGTCGTACATAAACTCGTAACTGATCGATTCGCCATCGAGCAGCGGCCGTTGGTATTGCAGCAGTCCTGGCTTGCCGGCGGCCGCTTCATCCTCGAGCTTTGCTGCGTGAAGCTCACCCGAGTGCAACTGCCAATCAAAACCGGATGCCGTCTCCGTTTCCGTTTCACCCGCAGCTCGAAACGGGGGCTGCGTCTCTGCAAAAAAGCCCGACTGCCAACCTCGAAGCTGGTCGCCATACGTCAGCTCCACTTCGCGCGGAATGACAGGCGTTCCATGAATTTGAATGTTTCGGAACACAGGCCGCTTGGTGCCCGAGCTTCTCAACCCAACCCATGGACTTGATCCAACCGCTGCATCATCGAACCAAACAGGATGAAAATTGGACTCAAATTTGGCCCCGTCATCGGACGCATGAATCGACACATGATTAAATACGGGCTGCACGTCGTAGCGAGCGAAGGGCGAAGGCCGAATCATTGGGTGATCCGAGTCGGCGTCCCAAATTTGCAGCGTGTCCTTGCGGCCGAGTGCTTGGAATTGCAAACCACCATAGACCAATCCGCCATCGGTGCCGATCGCGCCGCCTTCCTGCGTCTCACAAACAAATTCAAATTCGCCAACAAGCGGAAAGCGAAACAACAGCACATCGGTCGTCCCACCGGCGAGATGCAAGAGATGGCGTTCGTGCGAGAGCCATACCCCGCTGGGTTGCCCCCGCTGAATATCGGTCGCCGATCGCACCGTCGCGGGAACCCAATACTTCAGCCGGTTCTCTAACAATACATCGGGGCTCGATTGCCCGCGGTAAACTTGCACTGCGGTGGCATGTGCGATTCTCAGGAACGGCCGCAACGCGATCGCATCGGCTTGACCGCCACGGTCCACCAAGTTGTTTAACAAGGCTTCGGCGAACGGTTGCAGTTCTGGGTGCAACAATGCGGCCGAGGCAATCGCTGCTTGCCGCATCGCGTGCGGCGACAAATCACCGGCTGCCGCCGGATCGTCAGCGACCAGCGATTGCAAATAGCCTTTGACACGATCGAGGTCGCCGCGGCTGCCCGCGACGTAAGCGAGCATCAGCAATTCAGTCGCGCCGGCGACGTTGGCTGTTTCCAGTTCTTCGAGCGTCGATCGCAATCGAGCCAATCGGCCCACCTCATCGGCCGCTTGCACGAGCATCCAACCACTGCAAAAGAAGCCTCGAACTGGTCCCACCGATGCGACTGCAAATGTTGAATCGAGAGGCCGTTGGCCCAACGCTCGCGCAAACACCCTCGGCGGTGCGTCGGTTGGCCCGGGAACCGCCAATAGTCGGACGTGCTTCCGATCCCCCGAAGGCAGCGTCCACTTTTCCAGCCGATCGAATTGTTCATCGGCACTAAGTTGAGCGAGTGAGCGGTTCACGCCCGCCGCAGCCGAAGGCAAACTGCTGTAGGCGAAGTCACGGAATGCGAGTGGCTGATCCGCAATCTCTCCAAACGACTCAAGAGCTTGATCAAGATCACGCTCGGTGAGTTGCTGCAGAATCGTTGTCGAATCCGCGGGGACGGTTTGAGCATCGACAGTCGTCGGTGACCAGACCGTGATGATCCCGGTCACAAAAACGATCGGCAACAGTCGGGTGGCAAATGGGGGTAGCTTGATGATCATCATTGGAACAGCCCGCGAACGGATTCGAATAATCGGGTGGGAAGCGATTTGGTAGGGGGTGTAGGGGGTGTAGTGGGCGTGGGGGAGCGTGGCTTGATCGCGCTCGGAGCGGAGTTTGCGATGGGGGCAACGGAAAGCCGCGTTAGCTGCTGGGCCTTCACATCAAGCGACTTGACCAACATTTGCGACTGGCGATCCGAGCCCCCCGTATGCAGCATCATGCGAACACCGAACGGGATCAGTGGCAGATCGGGTGCACTCGTCGACCCGATCAAATACTCTTGCTTCTTGGACTCAACCCCTGCATAGAAATAGACTTTCTTTCCGCGCCGCAGCAGCCTTAGATAGTCAGGCGATGAAATCCCCAAACTTCCTAATCGGTTGTAGCTGTATCCCTGAGCGTTGCGGGTGCGGGATTGCCCTTGACTGACGATCGCATCACGCGGCGATTTGGTCAGCATGGCGTTAAACTGCATGCGATCCTCATCCGATGTCTCCACTTGCAAATAAATTTGCGTGTAGTCGCCCTCCTTGGGGACCGCAAGCTCATTCGGCTCGAAGGCAAACGTCATGTCGAAGTCGCCGTGGATTACGTGTTTCAGCGAGATCCCGGCACTGGTCCAATGATCCGTGCCCACAGAATCGACCAGGATGCCACCTGTGGAAAGATTCCAATCGTGTAAGTTACCCCACGTATAGAAATCGTTTTCGTCCGGCGGCGTGGTACGAAAGTCGCAGTGAAACGAGTCAGGAAGTTGCTCACGCTGCTCGTTGAACTTCGCCAACATCGCATCAGCCGACTCGGTCGCCAAACCGCTTAATCGCTCGGCGCGAATTTCGATCTTGGTAAACCGGGCGTGTGAATACCCTCCGGCGTCTTGGATTTGCACCCCGAATTGAATCCCGAGTTCCTGCAGATCGTCGGCGGTGAAATCATTCTCGCCAAGCAGCTGAAATTGGCTCGAATCGTTTTCGGCGTGCAGGTAGTAGATTTTGTTTCCGCGGCGACAGATTCGAATGCGACCTGCGGTCGCTTCCGTCGGATAACGTCCGAAGTAGTGTCGACGGTCCTCTCCGTTGATCGTTTGCATCTTCATGCATTGGACCGAGAATTTGCCGTCGCGGCCCATCGTGCACTGCACTGCGGCGACGTCACGATCCTCGTTATTTGCTCGCACATACATTTGAATGCTTGCGACTTTCCCGGGGTCGGCCTTGTATTCGAATTGGTCATAGGACAACACGACATCAAAATCGCCGCCAACATCAACCGCCGCGCCAAGCAGCGTTCCACTATATCCTTGTTGTCCGTCCCGCACTAATCGCACACCATCATCGGATGATTGAACATCGGCACTGGCGTTGCCGGTAACCACGGTGAACTTGCGATCGAGGATCGATTGCGAGTTAATCTCTTGCACGAATAGCTCGGGCAATTCTTCGGCGGTCCGATCAAGTTCTGCGTTGGCATAAACGGCGAGATTTTGTGCGTCGAGCCCCGGCATCTGCTTTGGCCAGTCCCCAGTCCAGCGTGGGTTTCGCACACGCAAATCCGATTGATCTGCGTAATGAAACAATCCAAACTTCCGCTGTAAACGATCCGATTCCAGGATCGTTTCGTAGACGAGTTCGCCGTTTAGCAGCAAGCGCAGCTGGTTCCCAATGACTTCGACCTGCATCTTGTTCCAGGCATTTGCGAGTAAAGATAACGTTGGCTGATCGCCGGATACCTCGCTCGCATTGTCACTTCGCAACGAGGAACGTTCGTGGCGTCCGTCGGTCAATTGGTGCAGCCTAACGCCTTCGCCGCTGATTAAGTAGCAGTTACGGCCCACCGCGGGATGGGCGGTCGTTTCCCCGGGGGTGTACCAGAATTCGTATTCAATCGAGCCATCTTCGATCATCGGACGGCTATAGACCAGCAACCGCTCGGCACTGCTTCCCGGCGGAAGCTCCGTTGCGCGAGCATCGGTAATCTCCGTTGCAGCGTTGCCGGGTTGCAGCGTTTCGACACTTCCCTTCCAATCGGTTAATCGATGGGATGCCGCCGTTGTGGTACTGAAGTAGTCATACCATTCGGTTAACTCGGGCGATGTCACTAACGGAATGGTTTCGGGGATCGTGGGCGTTCCTGTAATTCTCAGATCATCCAAGCCACCATGTGTATTGTAGGAACTGCGAATGGCGACCCAGGGATCACGTAGCGGTGGCAGCGGTTGGACGTGAATCTGGCGGGCGTTGAAGAAAGAAGTTGCCTCGGTTTCGCGAACCGTTGTACGAACGTGAATCGATCCGCGACTATGAATGTCCTGCATCGGAGGATCGACGGGGAAGCGTTTCAATTCGCCGGAAATATTTCCGATCGCATAGTGACGATGATCGTAGATCAGCCCGGTCCATTGTCCGGCAATCATCAATTGCGTGTCACGATAACCGAATCCAGTGACATCGGTTTCAATGTCAAAACTACCTTGCAGCGGGGACGCGAAAAACAGAAAGTCGTCGCTGTGGCTCGACACCTTTCTCGCGGCCCCCGGAGTGAGGTGCCAGCGGGCTGCGGGGTAACCATTACCATGCTCCGGCGCTGAACTGCGGCTGACGCGGTGCCACTGAGTCGTGTCGAGCTTGCCTGAATTCAAACCGCTCGCAGGTCGTACGGTTTCGGTTCTCTGCGATTGCTCGACCAATTTGGCAAAAACGGCCTCAAGATGACGATGCCATGCAGATCGATGAAGGTCTTTGATGTAATGCTGAATCACCATTTGAACGGGATCGATGACGATCGCACTTAATTCAGGTGACCGGCCCGCTTGATCGGCACACAACAAAACCGCTTGCCGCGACTCGTTTAGCAAATCGGTATCCGAGAGCACCAGCGAGAAGAGTTTTTCCAACAAGTCGCCGGCCGACGCGATGTCACCTTCCTCGATCGCCAGCAACGCGAGTAGCGCCGTTTGACCGCACTGGTTACGAGGCGAATCAACGCTGCACTGAGTGATCGCTGCGCGAGTCGCATCGATTTCATTAAGCTCGTTGGCCAGACGTAGCCACAGGATTGCGGGCGAGACGATTTGCCCGCCCGATTGTGTTGTCGATGTCGCTGCACCAGAGTGTTCTGGTGAAACATAATCGCTTGTGACGCGGAACCCCGCGTGACGATCGTTGGGCAGAACCCAATCGCTCAGAAGTTCAAATGCATTCCGCTGTGGCAAGCTGAGTGCTCGATTACAAATCAGGATCCCGCTTTCGGGAATGTGTTGATCTGCAAACAGCGCATCCAGCGCGTGGCCATCCGTTTTTCGCGGTGACGTTCCCGCGGTGGGTTCTGCAGCTTGCGAGTGTGATGTCGTGACGAACCCCATCAGGATAAGAAACAACACGATCGTTGCCTGTCGCGAACGATCGCAGTGAATATCGATAGCGGTGCAATTGCGATTCATAGCATGTCAAGGTTGCGTCGGCGAAAATTGCAAGTAATTGAAGATCGATCGAAGCGGTGTGGGCGTGCCGTGAATTCGCAACTGTTCCCACGATGCAGCCGCCCTCCGCTGCTCGCGTCCGGCATTAACCCAAAGGGAGACGGAGGTGGCGTTCAGACCGTGTTTCAACGGATAGCTTGCGACGATTTTTGTTTCCGCCGCATCCTCTTCGGAATACATGAAATAGAGCACGCGATCATGTTGCACGATGCGGTATTTGTCGGGCATTTTGACAGGGATCGAGTGCATCACACGGTAGACCGTCACTCCCCCAGGCGAACGAGCGACAATCCGAGGACGAAGCATGAATTTTCCGTCCGATCGATGTCGAAGAATGATCGTGGCTTCGTTGATAGACAACTCGTCGGAATCCAGTTCGATGGACTGTGCATTTTCGAGTGCGATCTGTAACACGATTTCACTGGAGGCTTCTCCCGGATAACCGCAATCGAGCTGCATGATTCGAAAGTCGACTTCGACATCAAACTCGGGTTCAAGCGAGATTTCCTTCAGCAGCCCACAACGCTTCAGAAATGCATCACCTTGCACCGTGACCGTCGCACCTCGAGCGTCCGTGGCGACGTCTGCAATCGTTGCGGTGGCTTGCAAAACGCCAGCATCGGAAAGTGATTGCTTGGTGAAATCAACGGTTTCCGTCGCCATTGTTTTTCGATGTGAGTTCAGCATCGACAGCGTTTTTGCTTGGTCGGGTACCGTCATCAAATCAATCTTGTCGGCTCGGATTTCAAGCTTGGTCCAGTTGACACTCATGTCCAAGCCTTTGCCGACGTCCGTGATCAATTGCAGTCCTTGGGTCCCAATTTTGCCTGGCGGGATTGTCGTCGATGAGACAATGCGAAAAACGGACGAATCACCCGCTGCGTGTAGCCCATAGACTGTATTCCCGCGACGCAGGATGCGAAGTCTGCCGGACGTCGATTCATCCACGACATTAGCGCCGCCCGTCCAAACCACCTGGCCGCCCGCGTTCGTTTCTTTATGGCCAAACCCCAAATAATGATGTCCATGCATCCGGTCGCGGCGACGATTGATGGCACAACGGTCAAAGGTTGGATTATCCAGTCGCACCGCAATCCCGATTCCGCAATGCCAGGTCGGTGTTCCGGATGAGATCTTGAGGTCCTTGTAGTCGGCAATCACATCAAAATCACCTTCAATGATCCCGCAGACGTTCATCGTTCGGACACCAGCCTCGGAAGAGTGAACCATTTGCACACCATCGATCAGCTCGGTCACAAATGACGTGTCCCCTTCGAAATCAAACAAGTTTGCGGGAATTCCGTCACGAAAGTAGTGGACGAGCTGGGCTGGCAACGCTGCCGCTTCCTGATTCAACCGGTTGACTTCACTGGACGCCATCGGTTGCTGCTTTAAATCCGGCAGGGTCTGGGGCCAGTCGCCAGTTAGTCGTAGGTTCCGCACGACAGCACGAGTTTGATCCCGATAACGGAACATTCCAAATTTCCGGGACTCTGTCGTCGAAAGTTCCCATCGCCCGACTTGACTGCCATTGAGCGTCAGCGTCACTCGGTTCTCGCGGATTTGCAGTTCCGCCGAGTTCCACCCCGGCTTCAATTCAGGCCCCCCCAACGACGCCGGCCGCTGCATATCGAGCTCGGATACGTTATCCGGCCTCAAATGGGATCGATCAAATCTGCCATCAGTTAATTCGTGCAATCGAACGCCGCTCGTGGTGATCAAGAACACGGTTCGTCCCAGCGCCGGATGCACTCCGATGCCCTCGGGATGGTATTGGAACTCGTAGGCAATGTTGGCATCCCAGCAAAGAGGGCGGACATAACGAATCAAGTCTTCATGGTAGCTATCACGCACACCGCTTGCAGGATTGCTGATCAGTTCAATGGATTGATCGTTGCCGATATTCGTCTTCCATTCACCCAGCCCATCACCGAGATCCGGATCGTAATAGCTGGCCCAACCGCTAAGCGATGGATCGGCCAGCATATCGATGGACTTGGGCACCTGTGGTTTGCCAGTCAGATGCAAATTGTGGATCTCGGACGCGGTGCCTCGCCAACTTCGCAGCACCACCCACGGTGTCGCTGAACGCTTCTCGTCCGTCTGAAGAACCCTACGTCCATTAAAAAAGTGATCTACGTTGCCGCCTCCAACCACCGCTCGTAAGTGGCTGGCCGATTCAATCTCTTCGAGTTTCGCATCAAGAGCGATCTCGCGGTTGCCTTTGGACATCGCAGCGACGGCCACGTGGGTTCCTCCGTGGATCGGTAATACTGCAGTTCCTTGAACCATCAATTCGGTGAACGCGCCAGGGCGAGTGCTAACTTCAGCATCGACTTCGAAATCTCCGACAAGCGGCCCGCGGTAAGCCAAGCAATCAATTTCATGTCCCGAGATTTTTCGTGCTCCATCCGCTCCGATGTGAAATCGGGTAAGTGGGCGAGCTGCCGCATGCGACGCAGCATCGGAACGGCTAAAAACATCGTACAGCGATGTTGCAGACGCGACGGCAAGCGACGATGGTTTCTGCTCCGCCAGCAGCTCGGCTTCGGCACAACGTCCTTTCAGCAGCCGCAAGTAATCATTGATCACATCCAGTTCCAGTTCCGAACTGTATCCACTCAAATCCGCATAGACTCCGAACAATTCCTGCGTGACCAGGTGCGAAGTCAGCGGGTTTGCCGCAGCGGACCAAAGCATCAGTAAGTCCGGCCACCGTTCGCTTGCCGATGCAGCGTTTTGCGAGCCACGTTGCCAACCGAAACGGTCTTCCAGCCGTCCCGCAACCGCAGCGACGTCGCCTAATTCAATTTCGATCATGCATAGCAGGGTCGCCTGCACCGCAGCTTGTTTCGGTGACGTAGGTTTAAAAAATTCAATTTGCCGCTGTAAGTCATCTAATTGACCGAGCTGCGATGCCGAATGGACCAAATCACGGGCTGGGGAAAGCAACCAATCCGATTCCGGGCAAGCGTTCAAATCGGCCAAGCTGTCGCTGGCGGTCTCGTGTTGCCCTAGTCGTGTCGATGACCGCCGGAACGCACCACGCAGCCGGAATCCGTGTCCATGACCGGGCAACACCCAGCGAGAGAGTGCTTCAAAACGCTGGGGAAGCGGCAATTCCCGTGTCTGTTGGCAAACGGTCACCGCGTTTTGCTGCAGTAGCGGCTCACCCAAAAGATGGCAAAGCACGACGGCGTCACTCGATGAATCGTTGTCCGCCCTCTGATCGATTCCCGAATCGGCGGCCAAGGCCGGGATCACGCCGAGTGCGAATAACAGGATTGCCGCCACCAAGCCCAAAATGCCAACACGACGACGCTGGAGTCGCGTGTCTCGCCCTTTCTGGATGATGATTACCGCGGCTGAATAACGCATCGTCGTAGGCTTTTTCCTATACTGAAGCGTGCACATGGGTGTTCGGACGCGTTTCCATTGTTGCAGAACAACCGAACGCGTTGGGTTACCGTGACAATAAAAAGTCAACTCATTCGCACTGCTCTATAGAAGAGTCGCATGGACGCCAATTTTCACGCGTAAAAATTTGCGAACGGACAGGATTTCTCGCGGTTTGAAACAATTTGGGACAATTTCGAGTTTTCGTCCGCGTGATTGTTTGTTCTCGAGCGACTAACACCTCACACACGGTACGATTGCGTGGTTGATGACCACGATTCGCGAGGGTGATTTTGGACAACGCTGAATTTATTGACGGATTGCGAAGGCAAGACCCTGTCGCTGCGAGGCACTTGAATGAGTGTTTCGTGCCGTCGGTCTGGCGGTTCGTGTACGCTCGCGTTGACCGTGACACGCACCTTGCCGAAGACATCGTAGCCGAATCGGTGTTGGCACTTGTAGCCGCCGCCGCTAGCGAAACCAAAATCGATCATCCGGCCGCCTGGATGCGAACGGTCGCGCTGCGACGCATTCAAGATCATTTTCGCGCCGCAGCACGCGTACAGCACTTAATCGAACAAGCTCAACAGCAAGCGCAAATCATCGATGAACAAGATCCCGCAGCAAAGCATGACCAAAAATTAAAACGCCAAAACGTGCGTCAGGCGATGGACGATCTTCCCGAGACCTATCGTCTGGCACTGGAATGGAAGTACGTCGATCAAGCCAGCGTGAAATTGATCGCGAAACGACTTGGTGCGACGGAGAAGAGTGCAGAATCGGTGCTTTATCGAGCACGTCAAGCACTTCGAAATCAATTGAACAAACACGACGTTGATCGCTCGCAATCCGACGCGGCACCGATGCCACAAAAACCGATGCCACAAAACACGGACGGATCGCCAGCAAAAGGTGCATCGGCCAACCCGACAAAGCAAGCCAACGGGGAATCGGAATCGTCCCTGCAAAAGGGCCGACCTCCCGTTTTTACACCGCGGCTCGCACGCGAATCCTAAGGCGGATTGTTCAGTCGCCAACAGCAAACCACAGCGGATCCAGTCGCGACTCCGAAGAAGTGCGTATTCATTATGACTCACGACCCAACATCGAGCCAATTGCCTGACGACCTAGGTCAGATCGACGGCGACAACCTGTCAGCCGATGACGATAGCGGTTTCGCCGTGATGTTGTCAGACGCTTTCGATGCGCCTCCGGTGCCAAAAACTTTGGTTCAACGTCTAGATGAGGGAATTGCGGCACAGTGGGGCGAGTCACCTGAGCTGGCATCCTCGCGACTCGGCGGCGCCGTCGCCGCGGCTCGCAGCGGGACGAATTGGCTTCGTACGTGGCCGCTTGCTGCGGCAGTGGCCGCAGCTTTCATGATCGCGTTTGTGCTGAGCCCGGGTTCGAACAATCATGCGTGGGCAGCGGTCGTTGATGCGATCAAGCGGCAGGGTTTGATGCAGATCGAGGCAGCGGATGGCCTGCGGTGGCTCGACCTTTCCAATCTGGTCGTCGGCCGCCAAACCGAGTCAAAAACTCAATGGGTGGATCTTCGCAAACGTGCAGCACTGACGCGTTTGGCCGACTCAGATACCCTGTTTCGATCATCGATCGAGATTGACGCGGACGATTCAGCCGCAGATTTATTGCTCGCTGCGTTCCTACTCGATCGCCCCTTATCCTCCGAAACGCTCGCTCAGTTCCGCGGCATCACGGTGATCGAGCAAAAATGGAACGAGCGGACAGTCGACGGTCGAGACATTATCGACCTGCACGTCCGATTCAAAACGGCGTCGGATCAAGCGATTTCCCTTTCGCTTCAATTAGACCCGGAAACCAATTTGCCACTCGCGGTTCAATCCGGAAATGGTGATAAAACACAGCTCACTTCGCTGGCGTATCCGGATCAGTCGTTGCCGGAGCTGCAATCGAGTCATTTTCCAAACGACTTGACGATCGTGGATACGTCGACGGAGCCAGTAGACTCAATTAGCTCGTCGGATGACGTTTCCACGGACCACCAGGCCGAAAGCAAACCACGCGCCGCCGACTCAAAACCGCAGAACGCGTTTGTCGACACGCTGCCGATTGGACCAGCCAAAAAATGGTTGCCTGTCGCCGTGGTTCCCTCGACGGATGCGGAAGTGCGCACGCGAATCAACACGATCCTCGATGAATTATGGCAGCAAGAAGAGGTTCGTCCCGTCGACATGGCGACCGACCTCGTCTTGCTGCGACGCGCCTACTTGGACCTTGCTGGCCGTACGCCGACGGTGACCGAGGTACGACGGTTTCTGCAGGATCAAGGTGCCGATCGGTACGAGCGATTGGTCGATCAACTGTTGAGCAGTCCTGACCATGCGTCCCAATTGGCTGCGGTGTGGCGATCGTTTTTGATCCCCGAGGGAGTCGATTTGGACGCGTTTGGTGGACGCGAAGCCTTTGAAAAGTGGTTGTCCGATCGCTTTGCCGCGCGTGAGCCTTACGATCAAATCGTTCGCAAACTGTTGTTGGCCGAAGGACGGTTGTCGCAGTCCGGGCCGCTCTTGTTTTACTCGGCTCTGAAATTGGACGCCGATCAATTAGCCGCACGTACGTCTCGGGTGTTTTTAGGGATGCGATTGGAGTGTGCCCAGTGCCATGATCACCCTTTCGAACCGTGGACTCAGGAAGATTTTTGGAGCTACGCGGCCTTTTTTGCCCAGATCTCGCGTCCCAAGGGAGAACTGGAAAATGTATCGAGCGTGATGCGGGTCAGCGATGTCGATCGGGGCGACGTGATGCTGCCTGAGACGGAAACGATCGTGCCACCGCGATTCTTGGGGCAACCGTTGCCGCCCATCAATGGAACATCAACCGCAGCGTCGGGAGACAATACCGCGACGGAATCGGCGCGTCGGCAAAGGTTGGCTGCTTGGTTGACCGGACCGAAAAACCCGTACTTCGCACGTGCCACGGTCAACCGCGTTTGGGCACAGTTGCTAGGACGTGGAATCGTCGACCCCGTGGACGACTTTGGTGTAAACAATCCGCCCGTGTCGCCGGAGCTACTTGATACGTTGGCGAGTCAGTTTATTGATGATGGTTTTGACTTGCAAAGTCTGATTCGTTCCATCGTTCTGTCCGACGCATACCGACTTTCCTCGGGTTCACAGACGACAGCGAATTCCGACGACGACGCCAGCGAAAAACGGCTAGAACTGTTTGCCCAGATGAACGTCAAGACGTTGACCGCAGAACAGCTTTACGATTGTATCTCAGTCGCAACCATGTTGGGTCAAGACAATGCCCCGGCCGCTCAATACACATTGGCGCGCTTTGGCAACAGTCAGCGAGACACGTTCCTGCAGCAATTCGCCACTCCGACAGCCAATCGTGCTGAGTATTTGGCCGGAATTCCGCAAGCATTGATGTTGATGAACGGGTCATTGATTTCAGGAGCGACCAGCGAACAGACCAGCGGTTTGATTCGTTCACTTGAGGCACCCTTCTTTACCAATTCGCAGCGGATCGATGTGCTGTTTATGGCAACGTTGTCACGCCCGGCGACTGAAAAAGAGCGTGATTTGCTGTCCCGATTTATCGCTGAGGACGCATCGCCGTCGGAGCGGTCGGCGGGACTGGCCGACGTGCTGTGGGCGCTGATCAACAGTGCCGAATTTACGCTCAATCACTGATCCTTTGACTTTACTTATCACAAATCAAACGGTGTTCGATCATGTCCCAATCCTATTCACGTCGACGTATGCTGCAATCGATGGCAGCCGGCTTCGGTTCGGTCAGTGCCAGTGGTTGGTTTCCCGGATTGGCGCAGGCATTGGCCAATGATCCGAATCGGCGTCGCCACTGCATATTGCTGTGGATGAGTGGCGGCCCGAGTCAAACCGATACGTTTGATATGAAACCCAACCACGAAAACGGCGGTGAATTCAAAGAGATTCAAACCGCGGTTCCTGGTTTGCGATTCAGTGAACATCTTCCCAAACTTGCCGCGATGAGCGACAAGTTGGCGATCATGCGAGGTCTGTCGACGAAGGAAGGTGATCACGGTCGAGGGACGTATTTGATGCGGACGGGGTACAAGCCGATGGGGCCGATTCAGTACCCCTGTATCGGTTCTTCTCTTGCGAATCAGCTCGCTGAAGAGAAGATGACGCTGCCAAGCAATGTTAGCATCGGGACCTACCGCGCGTTCAATCAAGACGCCTTTAGCCCCGGTTTCCTGGGACCGCGTTTTGGGCCGCTGTTTGTTGGCGCCAGCGACGTGCCTGGATCCGTCAGCAACGATGACGACGGGTTTCCAAGCCTCGAGGTACAGTCACTCCGCCGTGCCACCGGAATCGACGAACAACGGATGCAGCAGCGATTGAAGATTTGGCAGAGTCTGCAATCCGAGTTTGTCTCGTCACGTTCCGCAGGCGCCGCAGGGATGCATCACGAGGTCTACGAAGGGGCGGTGCGATTGATGCACAGCGATGATGCGAAAGCATTTGATTTATCGCAAGAACCCAAGAAGCTGCGTGAAGCGTATGGCGCGAACGTGTTTGGTCAGGGCTGTTTGATGGCGCGGCGCTTGATTCAACGCGGGGTGCCGTTTGTCGAAGTCTCGCTGGGAACCAACAGTGGTGGCGTCGGCTGGGATACGCATTCGGACAATTTTCGTGCGGTAGCCGACCTCTCCCAAACGCTCGACGATGGTTGGGGCACCTTGATGCAAGACTTGCAAGATCATGGCTTGCTCGAATCGACGACTATTCTGTGGATGGGAGAATTTGGACGCACGCCAGCGATCAACCCCAGCGCCGGACGCGATCACTTTCCCAACGCTTGGACCAGCGTGCTGGCGGGCGGCGGTATCGCCGGCGGACAATCGTATGGCAAGACAAGTGAAGACGGTACGAACGTTGTGGATGGCAAGATCGGCGTCCAAGATCTGCTTAGCACGCTCTGTTCCGCACTCGGGCTGGGCAGTGCCCCAAGCAACATGTCGCCAAGCGGTCGACCGATCCCAATTTCCGAAGGCACCGTTATCAAGGATGTGTTGGCATGATCGGTAGCTATCAAAACTGTATTGCAGCGGCGTTCGCGGGAATGCTTGGATTCACTAGCGTCTTGACCGCGAGCGAACCGCAAGAATTGCCTGTCTCAGCGGCGGTGAAATTTCTATCCGATGCGAGCACCGTGTCGATGGCATCGGAAGACGAAGTCGTGATGGCAGCAGCGGCGCCGCCCGTGGTCACGCTTCCCGGTGAGCGATTGCCGCAATACCAAACTCGCTACCAGCGTCGTGAATTCTTATCCAGCCAGGAGAACGACGAAGGCGAAATTCGGTTCCTGTTGTGCCCGCCAACGATCGCGACCAAGGCCGCGCACTCCAGCCAGCTTGCAACTCCAGTCTTGGTGCGTGCAAAAATCATCATCGATGGTGCACCGTTCACGGAAACACGTCGGAAAAACGTCGCATCGCTGCTCGATTCGATTGATACCGCAAGCGCCCCCGAGATCACAGTCGAAGCGAACGATGAACCTCGCGATCCGCCGGACGATGCTGAATCAGCAGAGGTCCCAGAGAATGAAGCAGAGGATTCCGCTGCGGAACCTCCTGCGGCGTTGTCCGCTCCGTATCAATTGACCACCGAATCCGGGGAATGGTTGCGGCGGTATGCCGAGGCCACGGGCGAATCGGTCGCCGCCGACGAGGCCGCTTGGTTGATGAATCATTGGACTGATGGACCGACACTACTGTTGTTGCAACCGTACTTTCAAAGTTTTCGTGCAAACGAACGGCCGGTCGTTCGTATCCTCGATCGTGATCGCAACGGGCGCATCTCCGCTGCAGAACGTAATGAAGCGACCGAGGCCTTTCAGAAGTGCGATGCTAACCGAGACGACATTGTCGAAGCCCTTGAAATCGCTACCTCCGCCCGCTCGCTTGCCGATGATGTTGACGACTCGACCGCCGAGCGACCGTTGTTGCTATTGCTCGCCGATTTACAAGCGATTACGCGCGACAACGCGAGCCTTTTTGCAACGATCGCAGTTTTCGACACTGACCAAAACGGGCGAATCGACGACTCCGAAATCAGCGTCCTCGAAAACCAAGCTCCAGATATCGATCTGGTGGTTGAATATGTCACTGCAAACGCAAGTAAGTCGAAATTGAGCGTTGTCGGCACGTCGCCGGAACTGCAGGCCACCGTCGCGACGTCATCAACGTCCGCTGGAGTTAACGTGAACATCGGTGACACCACGATCCAATTTTCGGCTGTCCAGACTTCGCAGTCAGACCAGATCTCACTGGGCGCGGTCGTCGACGGTTATCCTCTGCTGCCGATGCTGGATCCTAATGGTGACGGACGCTTTACGATTCGCGAGTTGCGAGAACTCGAACATCGACTGTCGCTGTTTGACAAAGACGGCGACGGTGATTTGTCACAACGGGAAATGCAATCGCCGATTCGTGTTTGTCTGGGACTTGGGCCAACCGTGCATGGCGAGCTTGCCGGGCTTCGGCGAATCGAGCAACCCGACTGGACACCGTCGATTGCGGCTCCGGATTGGTTCGTCAGGATGGACCGCAATGGCGACAACGATCTGACCCGCAACGAGTTTCCTGGCTTAGATGAACAGTTCTCGGCACTCGATGCCGATGCCGACGGACTGATCAGCGCGGCGGAAGCATTACAGTTCAAAGCCCCATAAACAAACCCGCAGAATTCAAGCGAATAAGAATATCATGGTAAATCGAATCGACGAAATGACAAAACCGAGTACCAACGGACCGCCTAAAACGAACAACGACAACTCGCTCGACGTGGCGGAGGCGGTCGACCAATTGCACCAGCAGTTGACGGCACTTCGCGAACAGTTGGCTGGCGTCATCGTCGGACAACACGAAGTAGCCGAGCAGCTATTGATCGGCATGCTTTGCCGCGGGCACTGTATCCTGCAGGGGATGCCGGGATTGGCCAAGACTATGTTGGTAGCGACGTTGGCTTCGTTAACCGATCTGACGTTTCGCCGCGTGCAATTCACTCCCGATTTGATGCCTGGCGATATCACGGGCAGCGAGATATTGGAAGAGGATCACACGACTGGCAAACGCATTTTCCGTTTCGTCGAGGGTCCCTTGTTCGGAAACGTGATTCTGGCCGACGAGATCAATCGAACGCCGCCCAAGACGCAAAGTGCGTTGCTCGAAGCGATGCAGGAGCGTCAGTTAACCGTGTGTGGCCAAACCTACTCGCTACCCGATCCGTTCTTTGTCTTGGCGACACAAAATCCCGTCGAAACCGAAGGCACCTATCCGTTGCCCGAGGCACAACTGGATCGATTCCTGCTGAAAATTCACGTCGCTTATCCGAGTCGTGATGACGAAATGGAAATTGCTCGCCGGCAAACGACGGACTACAAGTTCGAGACCGTCAAAGTGCTCGATGAACAGCAAATACACCAGATGCAATCCCTGGTCCGCAGCGTTGTCGTCGCCGACCACGTCTATAATGCGGCGCTCGACTTGGTACGGGGCACGCGTCCCGAAGAGGGAACGATGTCATCGGAGCTACAGAATTTGGTGCAGTGGGGTGCGGGCCCGCGTGCCACGATCTCGTTGTTGTTGGCCGCCAAGGCACGGGCGTTACTGAATCGCCGATGTCACGCCACAACCGAAGACCTGATCGCAGTCGCGTTACCCGTACTGCGACATCGCGTGATTTTGACCTTCAACGCCGAGGCCGCTGGAGTCGATGCCGACTCGGTATTAACCAGGATTATCGATCAAACACCCTCGCTGAAGCAAAAGAACCAACCGGCAAAGAATAGCTAAGGACGTTCGGAACAATAAATGGCGGGCGGTAGTGGACGAGGCAACGAGTCCTGCCGCTTCACTGAGCCAAAAAGGACTCGTTGCCTCGTCCACTACGGTTAATGCCAAAAAGGACTCGTCGCCTCGTCCACTACGGTAAATGCTGCCAGAGCATGGATCTACCGTCTGGTGACGGTGGCTGCGTAACATCGACCGTCACTTAAACATCCGATGGGCCTAACTCGTTTCCTCTCACGATTTTTCACCCCCGACAACTGCATTTCATGTTCACTCGTTTTCGCCGCCGTCCACCTGCCGATCTCACGCCGACATCTGCTATGTCACCGTTGCCCTATCGCGATTTGGTCGACCCGCGGGTTTTGGATCAAATCGGTCATTTGGAACTATTGTCGCGGAGTGTGGTGGATGGGTTACTGGCGGGAAAGCATCGTTCGACGACCAAAGGAGGGTGCTGCGAGTTCGCCCAGCACCGGCAATACGCCGCGGGTGACGAGGTCCGACAAATCGATTGGCAGGTCTACGCAAGGAACGACCGCTACTTCATCCGCCAATTCGAAGAAGAAACGAACCTGCATGCGATGTTGGCGATCGACGCGAGTGGATCAATGAAGTTTGGTCTGTCGACTCAAAGCAAGCTTGATTACAGCAAACAAGCCGCGGCCTGTTTGGCGAGGCTACTATTGCATCAACGCGACGCGGTCGGATTGACGATTCTGCACGACAATAATCCAGCGTTTGTTCCAGCGAAACAGCATGCCGCTCATCTGCGAGCGATCTTGGCGACGCTGCAGTCAGCGCAGCCGAGCGAGGCGGCCCCCAATAACGCAGGAAGTTTGGGTAAGCAAATCCAACATTGTGCCGCCCGACAACGACGGCGGGGATTGTTTGTGCTGTTCTCGGATTGTTTTGGCGATCTTCAGGAACTCACTACCGCTCTGAGGATTGTCCGTGCTCGCGGACATGACGTGGTTGTGATGCATGTGTTGGCCCCCGAAGAGTTGACGTTTGACTTTCGCCGTTGGTCGGCGTTTCAGTCATTAGAAGTATCGGGCCAGCGGATTCATTTGGATCCCCCCGCCGTCCGCCACCAGTACCTGGAACGGATGCGGCGTTTCGTTGCCGAATTAGAGGAAACCGTGGTGGGCCTCGGTGGCGACTATGTCCGCTTGACGACCGCAGTCGATTTGGCAGACACGCTTGGCTGGTTCCTGCGGAACCGCATGGCACGCAAAGGAGCGAAACGACGATGAGTTTCCTGAGCGTTGCATTTTTGTTTGCTCTGCCTTTGGCTGCCGCTCCGCTGTTGCTGCATCTGTTTGATCGACGCCGTAATACGGTGATCCAGTGGGGTGCGATGCAGTTTTTAATGGAGGCATCCGCGAAAAAAACCAGTGCGCGACGCATGAAACAGTGGCTGCTGTTGCTGCTGCGTTGTTTGGCGATTGCGGCACTTGTGTTCGCTCTCGCACGCCCATTGTTGCCGTCGGGATTTTTGGCAGGTAACCAGCGAGGCGAGACCATCTTCATTGTCGACAACTCGATGTCGATGTTGCGCTCGGATCCGCAAGGAACGGTGATTGGCAGTGCGATCGATCATGCGATCGAGATGGTGACGGAATTGCCAAATTCGGATGACGTCCGTGTCTTGACCGCCGCACCGTATCCAATGTGGACTGGGACGGGACCGGTCCGTAGCGATCGGCGAACCCGACAGTGGATCAAGTCCGAATTACAGCAACTGCAGGCCACCCGAGGCCGCAGCGATCTGTTGGCGGCACTGTTCACTGCGGTTCAGGCCGAACATCAACCGACGCAATCCTCGCGTCGCATTGTCGTGTTGACGGACGGTCAAGCTGCCGATTGGGGACTGGAGGATGAAGCAGGCTGGAAACGTTTTCACGAAGTTTTGAACGATTCACCCATTCGCACCGAAATCCAAACCGTTCGCTTAGACAAGTTCACCGAGTCGGGGTCCCAACAGGCTGCATCCAAAGGGAATGTGGCGGTGGATCAATTGAGGGTCCGGCGGACGATCGTGGGCGTGGACCAACCGGTGACGATGACAGCTCGGCTGCACAATTACGGAAGCGCCGCGTTTTACGGGGCTCCGCTTCGCTGGAAAATTAATGGAGCCGAACAAGACCAGCAATCAATCGATTCCATTGACGCCGCGCAATCACTCGAAGTGAATTGGGAGCACACGTTCACGACACCGGGGACGTACCGCGTTAGTTGTCGGCTGGTTCACTCGGACGATCTAATCGCAGACAATCAGTTTAGTACGGTGGTGGAAGTCGTCGACCGGGTCCCGGTGGTGATCGTAGAAAACGCGTTTGAACTCGCCGAGATGCAACAAGATTCGTACTTTGTCCAGGCGGCGCTGGGATGGATCGACGGCGTCCCGCTGAGTGACAATTCGATCTATGTGCCGACGCTGGTTTCGCCATCGGAATTGGCGACGATGGATCTTTCTCAGCAACGCGTCGTGGTGATTCCCAATCTGACGCGGTTGGACGAGGACATCGTTGCGATCCTTACCGATTTTGTCTCCGATCGAGGCGGATTGTGGATCGGACTTGGGGCTCGAACCGACGTCGATTCCTTCAACCACTCGTTGTTTGCCGACGCCGGCGGACTGTCGCCCTTACGAATCGACCGTATCGTCGACACCGAGGATACCGAAGAAGCTGCGGAAGATTCCAATGAACAGCAAACGGAACGCAGACGCACTCAAATCGACCCGTTTCGCAGTACGCACCCGGCGACACGTCAATTGACTGATCACAAACAGCTTGATTTAGCCGACGCAGTGATCCGGCGCCGTTTCCAATTCGTCACCAGCGAAAACAGCAAAGCGTTGTCAGTGCTGCTAAAACTCAGTAACGGACAGCCATTGGCGGCGGAGAATTTTGTCGGACGGGGGCGAGTGATCGTGCAAGCGGTTCCGCTGCGATTGCAGTGGAGTGATCTTGCACGCACCCAATCGTTTGTGGTGATGGTTCGCGACTGGATTGACTATTTGGCGCAGCCTCGGGCGACGCAGTACAACCTGCAACCCGGTGAACCAATCGTGTTCCGCGTACCGTACACTGATGCGTCCGAGCAAGCCAATGCGGATGCGGCAACGGCGATTCTCAGATCGCCGCACGGTGACGCAATCGAATTAACTGCCAATCAACGTGACGATGGATTCGAATTCCGATCTAGCCGCACTCGGTTGCCTGGCGCGTACGAGTTGGAAATCGGTCTCGCTGATCAAGCGATTCCGTTTCAAGTGCTACGAGACAGCGATGAATCGAATTTAATTCCGCTGAGTTCTGATGCGGTTCAGCAGATTGCGGCTTCGACCACCGCCACCCCGTCAATCGAACGGTTGTCGGCGACGGCGTCGACGCAATCCGATCCGTTGTGGCCCTATCTATTGACGGGACTGATTTTGCTGATCACCGGTGAATTGGTCCTTTCGGGCATTCTGGCTCACGAGCGTTTTGGTGTCGCAGGGATCCCCGAATATTCCGAAATGGATGCCCCCACGTTGGGAGTGACGATTGACAATGCAGTCTCAGGGCAAGCGAACCTAACCGAACGCAGGTCCCACGTTAACGCACAGCCATCGGAGGTCAATTGATCGATGGGAGCCACGGAAACCACCACCCAACAATACATCACGCTCGAACACCCGTTCAATCTTCCGCTGATTGTCTTGGTCACGCTGATTTGCGCCGCCGTCATGGTATGGGCTTTGTATCGCGAACGACGCATTTTGGGAGCAAAGACCACGTCACTGTTCTTACTCCTTCGCGTGCTTGCGATTGCAACTGCCCTCTGGATGTTGCTTGCGCCCACAAGTGTTCTTGAAGAATCGACATCGACGAAAAAAGCGGTGGTCATTCTGTCCGACGTCAGTGCCAGCATGGCGACGGTCGATCCGGCCGGCACGGCGGACGATCTGCGTTGGGCGCTCTCGGGCCACGGCGGGCACACAGATTCGTCGCTTATCGAGCCTATCGCACTCGCCGACCGGACAATCGCGGCACTTGGGGTGGCCCATCACGAATTGTCCGCTGCGATCAGCGACCTTGAAAAACATGGTGGCGAACGTTTGGTCAGCGAGCATGTTCGTTTGGCCAGCAAGGCGATCACACGATCCAGGATGCATCTAAATCAAATTCGTGACGTCGGTACATCTGCCGACGTGCGGGATACGGACACAATCATCCCGTTGCTTGCCCGCTTGTCGACGCTGCTGGAGAGCCCCGAGTGCGATGCGTTGGTTGATCTTGCCCAGACGCTGCAGCGAGATCGCACTCCAAGCGAAGCCGGTTGGCGCGAAGGACTCACCGATCTGGTGGGACGAACCGCGATTGCACGCCGAGTTTCGATCGAGCTTGCCGAGCAACTTTCCAAGAATGCGTCGACGTCGCCTGACCGCGGTGTGGTCGTCTCAGCAGCATTTCAAAACCGAGCTCGTGGTCAGCGTGTCGCAGCGTTCTTAAACCAGCTTGGTGACTCGAGCTTGGATTCGATCAAAGAAACCGCGGACGTTCACTGGAGCTTCTTTGATAACGTGCCGCGTGATCTATCCGGCGACAACGAAGCATCGATGTTTCTAAGCGAATTGACGGACCGCGATGATTTGGTAAAGGTAACGGATCTATCCGCTGGGCTGCGGCATGTCGATCGAATGCGGCAAGATCAGCCGGTCGCGGCAACATTTGTACTGTCGGACGTCGCACACAATCACGCCAGTGACCGAAAACCGACGGAAATTGCCACGCAGATGGAAGGTTCGCCCGTGTATGTCGTCCCCATTGGCAACTCGTCACGACTGCGGGATATCGATCTGATTTCGACCAGTGCCCCCATCGTCGCAATGCGAAATGACGCGGTGGTGATCGAGGCCCATTTGGAAGCCTACCAGTGTTTGGGTGAGACCTGTCTCGTGCAGCTGATGCAGGACGGACAAGTAATCGATTTTCGAAATGTTCTGATTGACTCGGCTTCCGCTAGCCATCGCGTTCGATTTGATCAACGTGTCTCCGAGATTGGCACGGCAACGTTTCAAATTGCCGTGGATCCGCTTGATGGTGAAATGACGTTGGAAAACAATTTTGGCGAAGTTGAGATCAACGTGACGCGGAGTGATATTAAGGTCCTGCTCTGCGATGAACATCCACGCTGGGAATATCGTTATCTCGCACAACTGTTTCGTCGCGATGATAAGGTCGAGGTCGACGAATTGCTGTACCATCCGCGAGTGATCGCAACCGGTCGTCGTGAGGAAACGAAAACGTTTCCGATCACCGTCGACCAGTGGGATCAATACGACGTGGTCATTTTGGGCGACATTCAGCCGGACCATTTCCCGGCCCAATCGCAAGAGTCGTTACGACAATACTTGCGGACTCGCGGTGGCACGCTGATCATGATCGCTGGAGATGCTGCGATGCCCCAGGCTTATCGTGACCATCCGCTAGCCGAGATCGTCCCGGTCCGCCCGATTGATGAAGCTAACGACGGCGATCGCGAATATTCATTTCGTGTGACCGAGCAGGGAAGATCGCACGTGGCGCTAATGATCGGCGAAACCGATTCGGCGACACGTGATGCATGGGACTTTGTCAATCGTTTTTCACCGCTCCATCAAGTATCGCGTTGGCGATCACCGCTGCCAACGGCTCGCAGTTTGATCGCGGCGGCCCCCCGTGACCTCGGCACCAACGCAAGTGATGCCGAGCTGTCCGATTCGACGTTTTTGTGTTGGCAACCGGTGGGACGGGGACGTGTCGTCTATCTAGCCGGACCAGATACATACCGTCTGCGTTTTTTGCGTGGCGATCGGTTGCATTATCGTTTCTGGGGTCAATTGATGCGGTGGGCGATCGCGTCGGACCTGTCCGCAGGCAACCGGTCGGTTCGAATTCGCACCAGCAAGACGCTCTATGAAACCGACCAGCCCGTGGATGTCGAAGTTGAATTGCTTGATTCCGACGGCAACCCCGTGATCGAAGATAGCGGTGCAACCGAGGTACTGAATCTGCGTCTGATCTCGGGTGAGGACGAGCGAATGGTTCCGCTGGCGCCAGACGCGGAGCGTCCAGGCCACTATCGAGCCGAAATTCGCTCGTTGACACCGGGTGTCTATCAGGCTCAACCGGGTGGCAGCTTGGTTGAGTCGCTTGCGGAAATTGATGCCGCCGAGGCCACGCCGGAAATCGCGTCAGCCACGTTTACGGTACAGGCAGACTTGCCAACCGAGCTGGTCGATACGCGGTGCAATCGCGTGTTGGCCGGACAAGTCGCTGAATTGAGTGGTGGCCAGGTTTTACCCCCCACCGCTGTGAGTGAAATCATCGAGCTGACCAATTTGGATCCCATCGTCACCCACCGCGTCCAGCGTCAACCGTTATGGCTGCGTTGGCGGTATCTATGGCTCGTGTTTGGGTGTTTGCAAATCGAATGGATTATTCGTAAGTGGAGAGGGCTTTCGTAATCATGTCAGCTTCAATTTCAACGCATCCGTTACCCTCCGCCATGACGGTCAAACTGAGATCGGTTCGATGGCGGCATGCAATCTTCGCTGCCATTCGCGCCCTTTCGATCGGATGGTGCGTGTTGATTTCACTGATGATTCTGTCGATGGCACTGGATTGGTTGTTTCCGTTCATGGATCCATTGGTGCGTCCCCTGATGACATCAGCAACGATGATCGCATCCGCGATTACGGTGGCCATGATGGGAATCAAGCCGATCCGCCGGTCGCTGGGATGGCATCACGCCGCGAGTTGTGTCGACGTTGGCGTCCCGCAATTGGAAGAACGTTGGTCCACGGTCGCAAGTTTGTCGACGCGAGATCAATCCGCTGATTCGCCAACTGCCAAGGCGATGGCGGCCCAGGTCACCAGCGAAGCGATCGCGATGGAGCGAATCGTCCGCCCCGATGCGATTGCGTCGCCCGGCCCGCTTCGCCAGACGCTCGTGGTCGCCGCAGTCATGGGAATCATCCTTATCGGAATGATTGCAGCTAGTCCCAAACAGATTTCAATCTTGTTGCAGCGGTTTTGGAATCCCACGTCTAACATTACCGCGACGCAATTAACCAGTGTGACCGGGGACCTGCGAGTGCCTCGCGGTGACACCATCGATCTGGTCACGAAGCTGAGTGGAGTGAGTCGTTCGACGGCGATGTTGACGCTACGAGACAGCGAGGGGCATGAACAAACACATCGACTGCGACCCGACGATAAGATGACGGATCAGTTTTCGCACCCGATGCGTGTCGATGAATCGCTGAGTTACCGCATTCGCTCGGGGGACGCACAAACCGATTGGAATCATGTACAAGCGATCGATTACCCCGAGATTGCAGAGTTGCAGTTCTTAATTGAGTTCCCCGAGTATACCGATCGCCCGAGCGTGCATCGCGACCTGCTTCCACGACGTATCAAGGTTGTACAGGGCAGCAATCTCACTTTGGCGATCAAATCACTCGAGCCTCTGCAACGTCTTTCGATTTCGCTCTCCGCAGCTAAACAATCGCTCCGCGATGTGGAATCCGATCAAGCGTCGCTGGATGAAACGGTGCAAGACTTAGTGCCGGATGCGGACGGATGGTACCAATATCGCATGCAACTGATCGACGATGTTGTGCTACGACCTGTGTTAGCGAGTCGTGATGGATTGACCAACCAACGAAAAACGTTCTGCCGCATCGACGTGATCGCGGACAAAGCTCCTGTTGCACGCGTCGTCAGCCCGACTGATGAGATGGCGGTTGCGGTCGATGAAACGATCGAGATCGAATTCGAAGCTCATGACGATCACGGAATTGCCACCGCCGAATTGGTGGTCTATGACGAAACGCAGAAAGACGCCGAGGGAAACCCAAAAGTCGTCGCGGTGAAAGAAATTCCGCTTGGCGACCAGAAGATGCAAAAGCATGTGCTGGGGAAAACCCAGCTCGACTTGAAAGAGCTGAATTTGCCGGAAGGAAGCGAAATCAGTTACGCAGTCCGCGTTTCTGACAATCGCAATGTCCCCGTCGCAGAACCCTCGATGCCAGAATCGTCGTCGCCGAATTCGAATACCGGCGACCAAGATGGGACGCAGATCGCAGAGATGCCGAAGCCAACGGCTGACGATCGGAACGCCAAAGACAATGCGGCATCGCCTACAGCCAACGAACAAGGGCTGGCCCGTCAAGACAGCGAGGACGCGGATCGGATGCCAACACAACCGGATTCCGATGCCAACCAATCCGACAAGACTCAAGCCGTGGCGAATGAAACCGACAAGGATCCAGCCGCCGTTGCCAATCAGTCTCCATCTGAGTCCGCCTCAAAACAAAACTCGCCTGCAAAGAATCCAGCGTCTTCATCCGAACCAATCGCAAAAAGGTCGGAAGACGATACAACTCGCGGTGACGCCAGCGAAGCAAACACGCCGCAAATGAATGCCGACGATCCACGGGATCAAACGGTGGAAAACCGAGACGTTAAGTCGACAGACAAGGTCGCTGGCAAAAATGACGAGGGCGAGACAGACAAGTCAAATAGTGACGTAGCAAATAAAGACAAAGTCGTTACGGAGGAAGCGGCCCCAACGCGTGACTCGGCCCCCTCCGATGTGATGCCTGAGCCGAACAAACCAGACAAAACAGCGTCACCGGCGGCGTCCAGTCTGGCGAATGTTCCCGCTAAACCATCCGCCAGCAACACACCACCGTCGCCCCCTGCGAAGTATTCACTCAAGCCACAACGCAGTCATAGTGGCCAAAAAACGATGACCGGACGACGGCGGTTGAAGATTACCGCAAGATTGGCCGCGATTGCTGAGGCGAACGATCGCCCCGGCGAAGAAATGGAGGTGCGTGATAACGTTGTCACGATCGACAAAATGCTCGCCGAGATCGAAACAGGACTGAAGCAATTGCTCGACCATAGAATCGCCGATGCCGATCGGGCGGAACAGTTCAGGCGGTTGGATCTCGGACTGGGAAATATCGAAGCGTATGTAGCGGATCTGCGAGAGCAAACGAGACAAAATCAATATGCCTTTGTGGGGCTGCAAATGGTCGACATCGCACGGACCCACGTCACTCCGGCCCGAGACCGTGTGTTTGCCGCCATCCAACGGCCCAACGCCAGCGACGCGGATGCCACGGTGTCGCTTCAACACGTGGTCCGAGCACGAGAGTTATTGGAGGCTCTGCTGAAACGCTACGACCGCGTGGTTCAGGAGAAAAAGCTTAAACGTTCGCTCGACGAAACCGTCACGATGTACGAGATCTATATCGAGAAGCGACGGACCTTGATGCGGGAATCGCGGCAAAACCGCAATCCGCTCGAACGCAAAATGGGAATCATCGAAGTCGACCAAGAATACCTCGATCGCTTCGCCGAGGTCGTCAAGCTGCGTCGCGAGATGATGGACGAGTTTGCGCAAATGCTCGGGGATGACCCGCGGTTGCTTTCCCGATATCTCGAATTAGTCAAACGCCGTCGAAACTCGTTGCGTGACCGGTTAACCGATATCTCGCAGCGGCAATATGACGCGACCGAAGAAGTGCTGGGATGGTTGCAGATTGATGAAAGTCAAAAACCGGATCTATGGACGATCATCGTCGAATTACGGTTACACTCGGCGACGGATTTGGCAAAAGATGCTGCGGAACTTGCCGAACGAATCGAAAAACAAATGCCGCTGGAACTTGATGCTGCCGTTGGCACTCCCGCGGATGTCATTCGTCAAGCGAAACAGATCGCAGGTCTCGCTCGCACGATCAGCTTTGACGCGGACAAGGTAATCGCAGCGGCGGGGTCCGTAGAAGAACAGGCGTCCTTGGTCAGCCATGCTCGCACCCTGGTCGCCCAATTCGACCGCTTCTCTGCAACACTCGATCGCTTGTTGTTCGAAAACGAGGCGGTCGATGCGATCGCGGACTACGTCGAACCTCGGATGTTGGAAACACGAACCGTCGCCGATCAAGCGGACTCCTGGGCGATATTGAGCCAAAGTCTGGCGGAACAATCCTATTTGCGAATTGTCCAAACGGAACAGCATCGTATCGCGGTCGAGACGCAAATGCTGCGAGTCGAAATGCTTGACATGAAGACCGAATTGGAGGGCCAATTCCAGCAGTTGGCGGAATCGCCGATCCCGAATGAGATCGAGGTGATGATCGAGGAATTGCATCGGTTGATGGAAACGATCACGTTCAATCAAGCCGCCGCGGCGTTTCGGGCAAGTCAGACGCAACTCGATTCCGCCGCCCGCCAACAACAACTTGCCACCGAACGATTGATCGAAGCGGAACAGCTCTTCGACAGAATACGCCGTGCCGTCGTCGATGCCTTAGACCAATACGATGTGCAAAATCCAAATATCGCCGACCTTCGCGATCCCACGCTCGATGAATTCCTAGCACGACTCGAACGCGAGCCCAATATCGCGGCCCAACTGGGCATTCCCAATCGTCCGCAAAATCTGCGTGTGATTGCGGATTCAGTTTTTTGGCAGCAAAGCGGCGCGGGTTCACTCGGCGATTCGGGACAAGCCGCTGCAGCTCGACTGAAAGAAGCTATGAAGATGAAGCGAACGCTTAAAAAGGCAAAACAAGACAAGCCTGAGCCGCAGGAACTGTCGGACGAGCAACGTGAGAAACGCGAAGAAGCAAAGAAGACACAGCAAATGCTTGAAAAATCGTTGGTCGAAATCCAAGAACAACGAGACGATCCGAATACCACCGAAGCTCAGCGCCGCCGCTTGGAAAAGCTTGCCGAGGATGTCCAGAAAATGATCGATCTTTCTGACGACGAAAATGGCAATCGTGCCGCGTGGGAGCGAATGGTCCAATCGGACGAGGCCGCGGGATTACTGCGAGCGATCTCCGCAGGCGAAGCGATTCCCGATCAACAATGGAATAAACTGCTTTCCACACTCGATGATGGGCTCTGGCAGGTTCGCGGCAAACAACCGCCAGCGGCCTATCGCAAAGCCATCGAACAATACCAAGACCAGATTCGCGAACTGATGCAAACAATCGATGAAGACTAACAATTTACAAAACGGCGACCGATATCGACGGATCATCGATATCGCGATTCCTGGGGACTCGATCAAGGCGAGTGCACGTTGCATCGGCAGGCTGGTGATGTTGACGACAATCTGTTTCCTGCTGGGGGCAATCCAGGGGCAACAAGTCCATGGGCAACAAGACAGCGGTTCGGTGATCACAACCAACACCAATCTGAGTGCCGCGCTTCCGGCCAGCCAGTGGGCGAGAGTGGAGTCCTCGGTCGACCGCGGACTAAAGTGGTTGGCCAGCCAACAAGCCGAAGATGGACGATTCCCCAGCGACGAGATCGCACAACCCGCCGTCACATCGATGGCAATCATGGCATTTCTTTCGCGTGGTCATCTGCCCGATCAAGGACCGTATGGCGAGAACATCACGCGGGGGATCGACTTTGTGCTGAGCACGCAGCGTCGACGCGGCTACTTTTCACTATTGCCGGTGATTCCTCCGGCACAACATCTGACCCCTTCGCAAACCGTCGTGTACAACCATTCGATTGCCGGGCTGATGCTTGGCGAAGTCTATGGAATGTGCTCAGGCGAACGATCCGAACGAATTGAAGAGGCGATCCATCGGGCGTTGATCTACCATCGTGAGGTGCAATCGCGAACAAAAGCAGCCGAAGCCGACAACGGCGGATGGCGATACGGGTATCCCGAAAGCCCAACGGCGTCGTCGGACATGTCCGTCACCGGGTGGGCGCTAATGTTTCTGCGGTCAGCGCGGAACGCGGAATTCAATGTCCCCAAACAATACTTTGACGAAGGCTTGGATTTTGTCCAGCGGTGTTACGAACGCGACCTGTCGCAGCACGAAAAAGGAGTGTTTCGCTACCGTCCCGTCGAGTCGCAACCAACCAATCCGCAAATCACTCTGGCCAATACCGCATCGGCGACACTGACGTTAATCCTGGGTGGACGCCAAGACCACGAAGGGGTCGCAACTGCGGTACGATGGTTCCGTAGCCGGGCTTACCCCAATCCGTGGCAGAACAACTATTACTACTTGGCCAGCTACTACAGCAGCCAAGCGATGGCACAAGTCGGCGGGGACGCGTGGGACCAGATCTTCCCTCAAATCGCCGCTGGCATGCTCGAGGAACAATCCGAAAACGGCGGATGGCCAGCGGGTGGCGCCAATGAAAAACATTTTGGCCAGACCTATAGCACTTCGTTGGCGATTTTGGCGCTCACGCCCGCCTACGGTCTGCTGCCGATTTATCAGCGTTAGTTTGCAATTGGGAAACGCCACAAATATGGAGATTCAATTGCCAATTGCAAATCGCTCACCTTCTCTGCGATTGTTCTGTCTGGCTTTTCTGTTCGTTTTTCCTACCGTCACAACTGCTCAGTTCGGTGGTCAGCGGAAACACGATGACATCGCTCTAAGCACAATTTTCGGAGAACAGCATACTGCAAACGTCTTGGAGTTAAGTCGAAGAATCAATCGATTAACAGCGGACAAGAAGTACCGCGTGCTCCGAGACAAGGTCTTCCCACCAAACGAATTGACAATTCGCATTGATTTTGACTTCTCTCCAACTTCGATTAGCACGGAAGTGGCCAAAGAGTTTCGACTGAACGCTCTGTCAAATAAGTCTCGCGAACGCGATCGTAGCCAGTCGAATTGTTTAGGGGGCGAACTAATCGCGCCGGTACTGCAATTAGTAAGCGTCGCAAAAGATCTAGGCAAGATTCCAGAGCTCGAGTCTCTGCTGGAAACTCGACGAACCAACCGCGGTGTCGAGTCCAAAGAATCACTGGCGTTCGAGGTGCTGATCGCGATTGCGCTGAACGAGTTTGATTCCGCTCAGGAAAAATTGGGAGAATTGGATCGTTGGGTATGCACTCGGCCAATCGACAACGCATGTTTAGGCCCGGAGATGGTTGTGATCTCCAGTGCTGCAAACGTTCCGCAGTTGCAGGATCAAGCGTATGCGTTCGCTTTTCGTCTTCGTGAGTTGACCGATCAGAAAAACTTGAACGACAGCGAACCGTGGCGAAGACATCTTTTCGCGTGGCTGTCTCAATTAAAGCGGAAGATGCAAGTAGACGCATCCACGGAGGAAAATTTATTGCATTCGGCCGCCACTTGGCATCCGGTGACTCGATCAACTTCGGAAACCAATGGACGGGGGTATCCGTCGGCTGAGTGGTTGTCCCAATCGGGGCGATCGTCCAAGGTGAAGGGGCACGATCGAGACTACCTTTATTACGCCATTCCGCTAATGGGTGACTTTGTCGTCGAAGCCAACGTCAGCGCGTTTAACTACGAAGAGACGCGGTTGGGCTACGGAGGAATCTGGGCAGGACCTAAATTTGATCACAAAACGATTTTGAATGGTCAATTTGCTGGGGATGACGAAGCAATTTCCATCGCCCCGGCACTCGATGAGATTCGCGAATCGATGCGTGTCAGGCTTATTGTCAAAGATGGCGTACGTACTACCGAGATCAATGGACGCAATGTTTTTCAAGCTCGCGTATCGCAAAGCGATCCCTGGTTATCGATATTCAGTTATTGGTACACGCACGGTTGGGTCCGCGATTTGCGAATTTCGGGAGCCCCGATCGTGCCTCGAGAAATTGAATTGGCGACAAACCCAGGTTTGCCTGGTTGGAATTCCTATTTCGAGCCGTCACAACATGATCAAGAAAGTGAATGGCGTTTAACCCCGGAGTCTGACTTCGTGGCGTCGGAATTCGATCCAACCAGTCACTCACCCGAACTTGTGTTGCAGGGCGTCCAACATCCCGAGTTGAACGGGTCATTTCAAGAAAGCTTGCTGCGATACCATCGTCCGATGATTGAGGACGGTGTGATTGCTTATGACTTTTTCTATCGAGAAGGCGAATTCGAAGTGCATCCTGCGCTTGATCGGTGCGTCTTTCTAATAGGTTCCGACGGAGTCAAAGAGCATTGGATCAGCGACGGACGATACGAGCGGACGGGGATCGACCCAGCCAACGCACTCGTGAAATCCGTCAACCAGCGAGGCGACAAGACGCTGCCGCTAAAACAGAATCAATGGAATCGCGTTGAACTCATTGTCTCAGGGGATGTCGTGAACATCCAACTCAACGGTGCACTTGTTTTCGAAAGAAAACTTCAGCCAACCATTCTGCGAACGTTTGGATTTTTTCACTATGCTGACAGCAGTGCCGCTGCGGTGAAGAACATCCGTTGGCGTGGCGATTGGCCTAAATCGTTGCCTTCACCGCATCATCAGAAATTGGCGGACACGACCTTCGAAACGATCTTGGAAGTTTCAGAGCTACTGCAAACTTTTAAATACGATTTTGCTCAGGGGCTGTCGCTTGACAAGTTTTTAATTTCCGGAGAAGGATGGTGTGATCACCTTGATCAACTGACAAATGGCATCAAAATTCGGCATACGGGCCGAGACTATCACATCGGTAACCAGATCAGTCCCCAGCTCCGAATCGACGGTGATTTTGACATCGTCGCCGTGTTTGATGGATTCGACGCAGCGATTGCCGAAGGGGGCGACGGAAACATCCACCTAAAGGTGGCGTTTGAGCACGAGCAGACAGAATGCTGCCTGTATCGTAAATTTTCACGCTTTGAAAAGAAGCAATTTGGCCAACAGGTCATCCAAACCGCCAAATTTCATACACGCCGTGGCCAGCGGGCTTGGTTGTTCCCGACGCTCGAAAGCGAAGCGACGAACAGCGGCAAACTGCGACTTATCCGACGCGGCGATCAACTTCACTATCTGTTTGCGTACGCGGATTCATCGCACTATCGCTTTCTCCATACCGAAACGGTGCCCCGAGATTCGGTGTTGCCAGGCAACTTGCAACTGTGCATCGAAACGACCAAACCAGGACACGCCCATGTTCTATGGAATTCGCTCAGCGTTCGTGCGGAAGCTCTCTCGGGACTTGCAACGGTCCCCTCCTTTACCGTCGCACAGCTGAATCATTCCCGCGAGTCATTGCGTGATCACGTTGAACTTGATTTCGCGGATCCAAACTCGTCGAAACAGTTCGACCAGTGGGGCCAGGACACGCAATTTCGAACGACGCGTGACGGTTTGCTTGTCACTGCACCCGGGTTCGACACTTGGCAAGGACATGCGGTGGTGCCCCACGTTGAATTCAGTGGAGACTTTGACGTTTCGGTGGACATCGACATCAAAAAACTTCAAAATGCGAGTCCTGGTGGCGAGTCAGTGGTCTATTTGCAAACCGAATTCCGGAATCTGGATAAAAACACTATCGAATCAAAATTTGCCAAGTCGGATCGAGGTCACACCACGGGTGAAATCCAAATTCGTCGTGTTAACCCAAGCGGAGGATTCGATTACAAAGAGTTGGCGACGGTCCCTCTAAAGGAGGCAAATCAATTGCGAATTGCACGGCGAAAAGGGATCGCGTATTTTCTCGTACAAGATGTCAACGATTTGCAACCAACGATGCTTGGCCGTCTTGATGTCGGCGAGACTCCAATTCAACTGGGTGATCTTCGAATCATGCTGCATACAAGCGGCGAAGGCCATGAAACGACCGTGTTGTTGAAGAAATTGACGCTCCACGCGGATAAGATAAAAAGCTCGTTTAAGTAACGTGCCATCGATGCTCTGTCATCGCCCGCCGAATCTTTCGGCCCCAAACCTGTAGAAACCTCCTAGGTGGACGAATCTCTTGAACCGAATCCTTGCCGTTATCCTAATCACCCTGTCTGCGAGTCTAGTCCAGGCTCAAAACCTAAGCCTCGAGGCAATCGATGATGCCAATCTTGTGCAATCGCTCCGCGAATCGGTTGCGATGTTCGATCCGGTGCAGCCGGACAAGCTCGGCGGGCGGGCAGCAACGATCAACCGGCATTTGCTGCAACTGTCCGCCGACGAGCGTTATGAAATACTCAAAGCTTTCACGCTGCCGGAACCAGCGACAGAGGATGTCGCTTGCTTTGCGTGCCTCTGCAACGTCCAAGCTCCGCCACGTGAATTCGCTCGTGCGATCGGGAAACGACCTCAGGCCGATGTGTTTGCAACTCCTAGCGTTGGCGAGGTAAAAGGGCTTTTTAGCTCAGCTTGGTTACTGGTTGACACGGCCAAAGAAATCGGACGTCTGCACGAGTTGACTCAGCAAGTGAACCTGAGGTCAGACGCAAACGCAGACTATCTCACACTGCTGCTTTCGATTGCCGGGGCACGGGGGGTGGATGCAACAACAATCGAGGAACGAAAAGGCGCCTGGATCGAAAGACTGAAAACAGAACCCGATTCCAGCGCAATGCAAGCCGTGGTTGTTGCCGCCGTCGCTGCGGACTCCGAATCACACGCCACGCTTGTCGATACGACTTCGACGCTGCTGGACAAATCCGAATCGGTCCCGATTTCACTGAAACAGCTGTCACGAGAAATTCAGCTGCGTTCCGTTGCGGTGCCAAATATAGAATCCTCTCAGCTAAATCAGGACTGGATTCGAATACCAGGAAATTCACATTGGTATATGCATGAAGGGCATCTGACGCAGGCAACCGCCGGACCGTCGTCGATTCTGTACCGCTATCCGATTAGCGGAGATTTTCGCTTTGAAATGGAGCAGCTTGCGACCGGCAGTCGCGATGATAATTACGTGGGCTATGGTGGACTCGACGTCGGCTGGGAGGGATATCGTCGGTTCGAGCTCAATCGTCGTGCCATCGAGAGACAAGCGGATACGGTTCGGTTTTGGGTCAACGGACACCCGGTTCGCAATGCAGCTGCGACCGATGCATCGCCTTGGTTGTTGTTGCACGGCGAGGGCATGGAAAACCATCGCTATCGCAACCTAAAATTGTCGGGATCCCCGGTTGTACTCCGCGAGGTTTCGATGATCGGCGAAGACTCGCGAAATGGATGGTCAACGGTTGCAGAGCAAAACGATGACGCGCTGTGGACAGTCGCGGAAGGAGTGCTGCAAAGCGCGCAAACGGATTCGCCTCCGCGTCAACGTCTGCTCCGCTACGTGCGTCCGCTGCTTAGTCAGGAAACATTCGAATACGAGTTCTTTTCAACTGGCGATCAGGTGGTCCATCCTGCACTTGGAAGACTCGTGTTTCTGATCGAGCCAACCGGGGTGAAGGCCCACTGGGTCACCGACGCAGAATCGGACTGGACGGGGCTACCGGCTGACAACGCCCTGCTGGAACCGCTCGCACGGCGAGGCCCCCGGCCGTTACCGCTACGAGACAACCAGTGGAATCATGTCGTGCTGAGGCGTCGCGACGACAACGTCAGTGTCACCCTTAACCATACGTTGATCTACGAACGAGCGATTGACGAGCTCGATGACACACGGATCGGATTCTATCACGATCCCTCAAAAGAGACGGTTCGGGTGCGTGCGGCAAAGTTGAGCGGCGATTGGCCACAAACCATCGACGTCGATAAGTGGTTGCGACCTGAGGGCGCCCCCGATCAAATTGCCCTCCATTCGGCAACGAATCTTTTCCCGGAGGCGATTCTGCGTTCGAACACCCGAGAAGTCATCCGTTTAGCGAGTGAAATGGAGGCTGAACAACGCTACGAATTCCTGTCCGACTGGGTGTTGCCAGGATCCTCGCATCGGAACTTTCGCCTCGATGGCCATTTCGTTCCCCAGGACGCTGGCGACGACGCTGGCGAACATCAACACAACGCCGGCCACCATCGACGTGATCATTTGATCGCCCCCGCGACCGAACTCATTTCCACGGCCAATGAATTGGGGCGTTTGTCGGAACTGAAGACGAAGATTCAACAGAGTCCGGACGACACGCTCCAGCAAAAGCGTGCTCAAGCTGCAATGTTGGCGTTGGTTCAAGCGGCCCAAGGAGACGTTGATGACGCACACGAAAGTCTTGAGGCGATTTACAAATGGGTGAGTGAAGAACCGAACCAGACGCCCGATCAACTTTGGCCCGAGGTCTTGGTGGCTCACGCTTTTGCGGATGATCCCGACGCCGCCAGCGTCCTGGCGGATTTGTTGACGATTCTAAAACCTGCGGCATTCAACGATGCGAATGCAATTGGAATCGAATTGCTCAATGTCTTGCAATTCCTTGAGGTTGCAATTCAGGCCGAGGATGTGGACCTACCGCAAATCGAACCTCCGTTTTGGGTTGCGTCCTCGCCAGTCGATGCGATGAAGCGTTTAGCCGGTGGCGGCAAAGCGACTTGGATTGCCAAGCCAGGCCGAATTCAAGCGATTGGTGGCCACGGGATCGAACAAATCTTTTATCGCTATCCGCTCGAAGGCGACTTTGAGTTCGAGTTTCAGCATTCACTGCGGAATAACACGGGATGTCAGGTCGTGATCGGCGGACAGTGCTACCAGATATCCAGATGGAACATCCGAAACGGTCCGATCGATGGCCCGCTCACCTTGACGAAAATCGATCCAGATTTGTCCGCCGAAGGCCATCTACTGCATCAACGTTTCTCGGTGAAAAACGGGGTGTGCACGGTGTTTGCCAATGGACGCGAAGTCTTGCAGCAGCCTGTTCAGCCGGGATACCCTTGGATCGCGATTCGTCAGGTGTACAAACAGTCGACTCGCTTGCTCGACTTGCGAGTGACCGGCGATGCCACGATTCCAGAGGTGGTGCGGCTTGATACCGGGGGGAGCTCCGGTTGGCGGTCTTATTACCATCACGATGTGACAGGCCAACATGTACCCTGGCATTGGCAGGATGGCGAGATCGTTGGTCAACGAAGTACGAAGTCTGCGGGAACCGGGGATGAGCAGTTACTGTATTACCAGCGTCCCGTGTGCGAAGATGCTTCGATCCGTTACAAGTTCTTTTACTCCGAGGGGGAAACTACGATCCATCCGGCGATCGATCGAACCGCCTTTCTCTTGGAACAAAATGGTGTTGCAGTTCACTCGATTACCGACGGCAGATACGACGAAACATTTGCCAACAAAATGAATCGTCGTGAGAGTCCTGAAGGTCAGCGGACGGCACCCGGCGATCTGCTGCGAAACAACCAATGGAACGCGATGGAGATCCTCGTTCGTGGTAACACGATCGAATTAAAGTTAAATCGCGAATCCATCTATGTCGGTCCGCTTGATGCCAACACCGCTCGCACGTTTGGGCTGTTTTATTACGCCGATCAGTCATCGGCGCGAGTCAAAGAAGTGATGCTTCGTGGTGATTGGCCTTCAGAGTTGCCTCCGCTGGATCGCCAACCGCTTGCGGACCAGACGGTTGTACAGCTCGATGCGACGCGAGATCAGTTGGAGTCGAAATTTTCACACGACTTCACACGCGATGGGTTGCCAACTGAATTCTTCGCGATCGAGGGACAACAGAATGCGACCATCACGCGTTCGAGCGAAGGGATTTCATTTGCAATCCGTAGTCCGGACAAGTGGTCTCAGTCCTCGATCGTTTGCAATTTGCAAATGCAAGGGGATTTCGATGTCTCGCTGGACTACAGCGATCTAAAGGTCGAGTCGGGCGAAGTGGCAATGGCCAGATTGATTGTTCCCTTTGTCTCTGCGAATCCGGTAAGCGCCCGTCTCTCTCGCGACGAACACGGTGGTGGCAAGCGAGTCATCAACTCGGTGCTGCAGACGGAAAATCCCAACGGCGGACCGACCGTCGTCAACAAACCGTTGGGATGGGAATCGACATCAGGAACGATGCGGATTGCGCGTCGCGGGAAACAATTGCACTTGTTGATCAAAGACGACACGAGTTCGCAATTCCGTCACCTTGAAACTTATGAAGTACCAGACGCAACGACGCAGAAGCTCCGTTTGGTGGCGATAGCACAGCGTGCCGAGCTTGCCACGGTGAATTGGCGAAAGATTGAAATTCGTTCCGAACAGCTATCACAAATTGGAGCCACGGACGGTGAAAACCGAATTTTTGTTGCAAGCGCTGACGGCAGCCAGATCCGACAGATCACCAAAGGCATTGACGACTTGGGCAACCATGGATCACCCGAGTTTTCACCCGATGGGACCAAGATCGCCTTTGACACGTGGACCGGATCCTCGCGGTCAGCCCGCATCTTTATTGTGAACTTTGACGGTACCGGTCTACGTGACCTGGGGCTGGGATTGATGCCGACCTTTACGCCTGACGGTAAACAAATCGCGTATTCTTCGCTCGAGGGGATGATGATGATGAACCTTGACGGCAGCAACCGTCGTGTCATCAGCCGATCGGGATGGGGCATCCAAATTTCGCCGCTCGGCGATCAAGTTGCCTTTACCGACAATGACACCAAAGGACACAATCTGTTCCTACTCGATTTAAAAACGAATCAGAAACGCCCGTTGCTGACGGGAACCCTCGCGGAACGCTATTCTCAAATCTACTGGAATTTCGATTGGTCCGCCGACGGCAAAGAACTTTGTTTCGTGGGTAGCAATCGCCACACCGGGCAACGTGAGTTGGCGGTCGTCAGCGTCAATGGATCACAGCAACTCTTTGAGACGCTGTTGACGGGCGGCAACTACGCTAACATCGCCTGGCATCCCGACGGAGACCGGATCATGTTCGGCGACAGCGATCCAGCCTATGGCAGCATGTCGATGTTCATGATCCATCGCGATGGAAGTCCGTGTGAACATCCGCTGCTCGAGAAACGCCGCATGGCTGCGGTCGCCGGCGGCGAATGGTCGCGTGATGGCAAAATGATTGCCCTGGCAAGCAGCGTGGTGAAGACCTTTTCCAGCAATTCGCAAGCTGAAAACACGGACGATTGATGAACGAACAAGCCGCCACGGAGATCCACGACAATGGATTCACCCAGATCGAAGCCGCAGTGGATTTGGAAACTGTCGGGCGATTGAGTGCTGCATGCGAGCAGGCATTTATCGTGGATTCCGCAGTGCAGCGAGCACGATCGAGTCGCGGTCACGTTTATGCGGCACGCAACCTGTTAGACGTCGTCCCGGAGATCCAAACATTCTGGCGTGAAGGCAAACCGTTTGAAATCTTGAACTGCATCTTGGGCGATCAATTTGGTTTGGTACGTGTCTTGTTTTTCGACAAACCGCCCGACCGGACTTGGACGTTGCCTTGGCATAAAGACACCGCGATCGCGGTAAAGGACAACTCGTATCGCTCGGCAAAATTCTCGCGTCCCACCGTCAAATCAGGTGTACCTCACGTCGTAGCAAATGACGATGTCTTGCAACAGATGCTGACGCTGCGTTTGCACCTGGACGACGTCACGGACGAGAACGGTCCGTTACGGGTGATCCCCGGTTCTCATGTTTCGAGTACCAGCGAAGGCGCGGGCATCGAGGCCGCGGTGACAATTCATGCCGCGGCGGGCGACATGTTGGCGATGCGGCCATTGATCAGCCACAGCAGCGGTTCATCGAAACCAGGCACGACGCGACACCGACGGATCTTGCACCTCGAATTCGCGGGCCAACGCCACCTTCCCGATGGTTTCCAATGGCACGATTTTATCGCCGCGAGCTTACCAACAAATTAGATGGCATTAGGCGCAAGCCCGAACTGCTAGGCATTTAGCCAGGAATCATTGGGTGAAACCCCGTTAGCAGTTAGTGAGCTGGCCTCGGTTCAGCGCCGGAACCGTGGCTAGCGCAAAAACGCAACGCTGTGAAGCATTTTCTCGTGGCTACCTTCGCCAGAAGGTGGTGAATCGTATTGGCCGGCAATCATCCACGCTCTGGCGAACGTATCTACGGAACGCAAATGCCGTAATTTGCGATCTCCAAATGGTTCACAGCGTTTGGTAGAACGGGCAATCTATTGAAAGACTCCTGCCTAACTGCTTGAAACGTTGGGGTTCTTGTGATTTTTGCTTGCGGTAGTTTCCTGCCACCTCTGCACCAACTTCGGAGACTGCTGATTTAGTAGCGTTGATTACAGGCCAGAGGCCGGCACACCCTCTGCCGGTGGCGTGAGCCACCGGCTAGTGGAGGTGGGAAAACATAGCCCAGCGGGCGACACAATCTCGGCCAGTGTGTCGGCCTCCGGCCTTACGGCGCCAGGCCACCCCGAAACCGTTGGCTCACGCCAACGGCAGGTCATGTTTCGGCCTCCGGCCTATGCGCCTGCTACTATAACAGCAGTCTTTGTAGGCTAGGGAGAGGCGACTACGTTATAGGCCGGAAGAAAAGCTGCGCGCAATTTCCGACGTCCACACCAGAGTTTTAGCGGCCCAGCGCAAGCCCCTCCGAAATTCTTGACGAATTCCGCTACAGGAAGGCTGCCGTCGCGATCAGGTTGGCCAAACAAGTTCAAAGCCTTGGCCTTTTAGCACGCTCTGAAATGTCGTCAGTGATTTGGATTGATTCCGAACGCCACGAGGACGTTCGCGTTGATCCAGACAATGGGCGGCCAACGCACCTGCGGCTTCACCGATACTCCACTCGACAGGATGCAAGCGGTAACATCCGTTGCTGAGGTGAGTGGTGCCGATGTTTTTGCAAGCTGCGATCAGATTCTCAGTTCGTCGTGGTATCAAAGCCCCCAGCGGTATCTGGAACGGGACGCTCGAAAAATCGATATAGTTGTCGCCGCCGGAACTGGGATGCAGATCCAGATGGTAATAACCAATCCCAACGGAATCATGAAACGGAGCCGCCGTGACTTTATCGCCAGCATTTTTAGCCACGGCTTGCCGGTCGGCCCTCGAAATATGTTGCTCGAGGATCGTGAATTCGGCTTGAATCCGGCGAGACTCGCGGATGTACGGATACTTGGCCAACCCGTCGGCGGTGCCCATGATGTCTTTACGCAAACGAAGTCCTTTCCAACCTGTCCCGCCATCGGGCCGAGGTGCTTCGGTCTGTAACCAATACAGCAGTGATAGGCTTAATTGACGCGAGCCTTCGAGATGTTTGGCGATTTCTTGCTCGTCGCCCGTGATCAAATTTCCAAGCATGTAATCATTCTGCGGCCAATTGACGATCGCCACCCCGCTGTCGTACGTGCCTGGCAGGAAATTTGCTGGATCAATGATACGGCGATACAGCCACAGGTTCAGTGCTTTGGTTTTCGGCGGCGGTGCCTCCTTGGTGGGCGGCACGAAGGCCAGGTCATGAGGTTTCAGCGTGTTCGGTTTGGAATACTGAAGCGACAAAAGTTTCCCCGGCCACGGCGGCGTCAAATCGGGAGTATGATCCCGCCAAAAATCGTATTGCTTGGGTCGATCGATCGTGTGATCCGCACCATCGATGTGGTCGATCGCAAAGCACCAAGTGAACGCTTGGATGTTGTCGGGTTCGGCTTTTTCGGGAGCATGCGATTCCTCGGTTTCGTGCCGAGACTCGGCTCCCGTGACATACTCGGTGTTGGTCAGCGGCAGCAAGTCGCCCTGTTCCGTGGCGTCGATAAAGTACGGCGCCGTCACCTGATACTCCGCTCCTTGATCGTTGATCAATGTGACGGATCGAACACGATCGCCATCCACCTCGGCTTTGACCGGTTTGGTGTTGAGCATGACCGTCAATCGCCCGGCGCTGACCGCTGGTGCTAACATCGCATCCAGCACCGCGACAGCGACTCGCGGTTCATGACAAAGTCGCGATACGTTGCCGTTACCGGGATTGAGCCGCGGATTGTTCTTGGCCGATTCGGTAAGCGGATAGTTCCTGCGGTAATAATCGCGAACATTTTCGCGGAACTGACGATAACTCGCCGTACATCCATGCGTCTCGATATGGCTGTGTTCGTCCGGCGGAACTCCCTGTTGGCTCAATTGTCCGCCGATCCAGTCGGTCGGTTCGGTCAACAACACCCGTTTGCCCATGCGGGTTGCTGCGAGCGCCGCGGCACAACCGCCCAGACCACCACCGATGATGACGACATCGACATGCCTTTCGCCTCCGGAACGAGCGGATTCGGATGCCGCGGCGATCTGCGGATAAATGGCTGATGCAGCACCGAGACCACAGAATTCAAGAAAGCGGCGACGAGCGAAACTGCGAGAATACGTCGACGGTGCGGCGGTGAAACTTTTTTCAGGCATGATATCTTTCCGGAGAGACCGAATGTTTCGGCGATGGAGGGGCGAGAGGGCTGGCGGATTTCGCGTCGAGTACTTTGTCACATCTAAATTTTAGCGTAGCGGAACTCGTCAAGAGTTTCGACCTGTGCGGCGACTCACGAAAGTCTTGACGACATTCGCTACAGCAAACGCCGAGTATAAATGTTTCGCTGCTATTATGGTGTCGTGGCCTCACCAAAATGCTGCTGTAGAAACTCGAGCGTTTTGTTGTTGGACCACGCATGGCCACCGTCAAAGAAGTCTGCGTCGATGTTGTCGGGTTTGCCCAGTAGCGCATAGACTTGCTGTAGCGTCGCCAACCCCTCACGCGCCCCCGTGATTGGGAAGATGGGGTCCCTCACACCGTTGATCAGCAGCACAGGACGGGGAGCGTACAAGGCGACCACATCCGCCATCTCGGCATACTGCATGATCCCTGGCAAGCAATTGCAGATGCAGTGGCGAATCGGAAAAATCGACGAGCGATAGGTCGAAAACGCCCCTGCGATCAGCGCGACTTTGACGCGTTGGTCTAGTACCGGTAAGTACATCGACAACGTGCCGCCACCTGAAAGTCCCGCGACACCAATCTTTTCAGGGTCCACTTCGTCTTCACGGCTTTGCAGAAAATCGATCACCCGCATGGCATCCCAACAACGCAATCCTTGCGGCGTCATCCCAAGTAGCAGTGAATCCATGGTCATCTGGGTGCAACTTCGCGGAAGTCCCTTGATCCCCGCATCCTGATTTCCCGACGTTTCATTCCACCCGCGGACGTTGATTGCCGCCGTCACGTAACCGTGCTCGGCCAAGAAAACCGCATAATCGAGCTGACTCTCTTGGATCTTCTTCAAATCCGCTTCGTTTTTCCCTTCTCCGATGTACGGCTGGATCCCGCTATGGCCGTGCAGGCAAACGATCGCGGGCAGCGGAGCGGGTCGCTTGTGCGGCACAAAGTAGTAGACCGGAGCCCAATAAGATTGCTCGGTGCGAACGTAAATTTTGTGCCGGGTAAAGGAGTCGAATTGCTTCTCTTCGGTCCATTTGACTTCCAGCGGCACCCGTTCTGGCATCGTCCCCAACAAATCGACAACGACGCTTTGCAATTCTTGCTGCCATTGGCGATGTTCCGCAACCGTCGAAGCGTCCCACTGTATCGAAGGCGTGATTTGATCGGCTAAATTGGAAAAGCTGTCTGCAATGCGATGGGGAAGCTGAATTGTCGATGGCTCCTCGGCAAAAACGACTGCCCCGGTATCGCCCAACCGATTGCCGAGCAACAGAACCAACGTCACAAGCACAAACAGCCAACTACGCGACTCGCGGAAAGTTTTCAACATCATCAGCAGTTCCTTCAATAGGCGGGGCGCTGCGTTTGGCGACACAGATTCGGTCACACAAACGCAGCGCGTCAAGCAGAAAAAACGCGAACCGTCCGGTACAGGGAATTGCCCTGCTGCTGGATGGCTCGCGTTTCGCGATCGTTAATATAGCCGCTAGGTCGAACTACATGTTGATTTCGTAGCCCTTGCGGTTCTCGCGGGCCAGGAACGCGTTGGCTTGGGAATCGCCGACGATTTCTCGCTTGTTCGGATCCCAGTTCAAATCTCGGCCCAGCCGCATCGCGATGTTCGACAGATGGCAAATCTCTAACATCCGGTTGTGCGACCAAACATCGGAAATCGGTTGCTTGCGTGATTCCATCGCTTCGATGAAGTTCGCAGTGTGATTCGCGCTGACCTTTCCGCCGTAAACCTCTTCGATCGCTCCCTCAGGCAGCGGATTGTCTTTCAAGTCCTCAACCGGCTTGCCGACAATTTTGCCGCGGTTAACAAAGAAGCGTCCTTCGGTGCCTTCGAATAGAATGCCGTTGTCACCTTCGCTGGTAATAATCATCTCGACATCGTTAGGCATGTCGACGCGGAGCTTGAATTTCGTCGCCGCGTTGTATTGGTCGTTGACGACGGGATAACCATCCTTGTGCTCGACCGGCAACGTGTATTCGAGCGGCGAAATTTTGCTCGGCCCGGTATCACTGGCGCCGAGTGCCCAGCATGCGATATCGACGTGGTGGGCACCCCAATCGGTCAATTTACCACCGGCGTATTCGTGCCAGTTTCGGAACGCGTAGTGACAATTGCTGTACAACGGTACGCCACCGCCATAGCCCTTACGCATTTCCGGCAGCGCACGGTACTCGACTTTCGGTGCCGGGCCGAGCCAGAAATCCCAATCCAGTTCGCTCGGAACCGGAGCGACCGGAATGACCGGAGATGCTTCCATTCCGTTGATCCCACAAGTCACCTTCTTGACGGTTCCGATCCGGCCATGCTGGATCAATGCGACCGCTTGCAAGAAACGCTGGCTCGATTCGGATCGCTGCATCGTGCCGACTTGGAAAACGCGGCCGGTTTCTTTGACGACCTTTTCGATCAACTTGCCTTCGGCGATCGTCAGCGTCAACGGTTTTTCACAGTAGACGTCTTTGCCCGCATACATCGCTTCGACCGAGATCTTGGTGTGCCAATGATCCGGAGTGGCGATCATCACCGCATCAATGTCTTTGCGATCCAAGATCTTGCGATAGTCCTTGTATGAATCGGGCTTCTTGCCTTGATTCTTCTGAACCTTCTCGACGTTCGCTCCCAACACATTGGCATCAACATCCGCTAGCGCAGCGAAGTCTGCAAATTTGAACGACTTGCTGGTGATCGCCCAACCTTGATTGCGTAGTCCGATGGTGGCAAAAACCGGACGGCTGTTTGGCGACTCGTTGGCAAAGGCGCTGCGGGTCGAAGGAAACAGAGCCGTAGCGGTCCCAGCCGCAGCGACTCCTTGCAGAAAACGTCGGCGATTAGGGGACAGAGGGGTGGACATCAAGTGAATTCCTATAGGTGAGATAGCTTGGATAGTTGGACGGAATGTAGCAAGCCGAGGACCGAAGGGTTGGCAACCACGGTGCCGCCGACGGCTTCAAGACGTATCGGTACGTCGAGCATCCATAATAACTGGTTTTGTTCGACATTCCCACACACAGGCCGTTTTAGTGGTGGTGTCGGCCACAAAAATAATTCGCCATCACCACCGCCGGGCAGCAACGAATGCCGGTTAGTCTGATTTTTCAACTCCCGTTTCTGCATATTTTTCGTGGATCACTGCCGTCGCAAATCATCGACGGCATGCGAGCAACTACACTCGAGCTTAGTGAATGGGGGGGCACCGCATAGCTTTAAATGAAATCAGAGAGTAACCACATGTTCGATACGGTTCGGCAGACCCTGAAAGCTCGCCTTCCCTTTGTCATTGCCACGGCTGGCGAATTTATCGCGTTGTACTATTGGCTGCTGCTGTTTGATCAGTCGTCTTATGTGTTGGCCACCGTCGTTTTATGGGCGGGATTTTTGGTCGAGCGAGTTGCGGTTCTGTATTGGGTCAAAGAGAACTTTGGCGGCAGTGTAGGGATCGCGGCGGATCACAAAACGTGGTGGCAGAAGCTGATCGGGTTGTTATTGATCTGCCTGAGCGAAATTTCCGTCTGGGTTGCATTTGTTTTTGCCCAGCACTATTTTGGCTGGACCGCCGCCTTTCTGGTGCTCTTTGTTGGCGAGCAAATCGAACACAGCATCGAACTCGGGTTGTTATCGCAAACCAGTTGGTTGAATTTTGTTGCGTCCCGGCAAGCGACGGTGATCACCGTGCTGGAGACACTCGGAGGAATTGCGTGGTTGTATTTGGTGCGTCATGACCAAGCTCAGCTGGGCGGCATGATGCTGTTGATCGGATTGACGATCGAGCATGTGATCCAAGGCGACGCAATCAAACGCAGACTAAAGGCCAAGCAGAATCAGGGGGATGATCCTGCCGACACGGCCACCGATGCGGCGAAGCAACCTCGGTTGATCGGGACCGCACCGGTCGTTGGCGGCATCATCACGGTGGCAATCGCAGCCGTGTTGTTCACCGTACTGAAACCCTTCTGTTTCCGGATCCTGTCGCCGCCGCCGACCATCGACGCCCCGGTGACCTACTTGAACCAGAATTGGTCGGCGGAAAAACGCGACAAGTTTTACCATGCTTCCCAAGGGACCGTGCTGATGAACGCCGATTGGTTCATGGCGCTTGAACAACCCACGATCAAGTTCGTAGGACGCGTAGGGTTGATGTCGGACCAAGACTACTTGGCCCGATTCGGGTTCCTAAAAGACGTTCATAGCCAGGAACATAACGCGTCTAATTTGCCGGTGGGGTTTGCCGTTGACGATGTCACGATGCCGGACGATGGATCCAAACAGCGAGTGGTTGGGCTGACCTGCGCAGCTTGTCACACCGGTGAAATTCATTACGCGGATCATCATTTGCGAATCGACGGGGCCGCAGGGCTGATCGATCTAGAGCAATTTCAAAACGCAGTGGGGGCTGCGTTTCTGTTGACGATCAAAAATCCACTTCGCTTCAATCGGTTTGCCGATCGAGTTTTGGGCGAGGACCACACGCCGGACGAGCGTGCCGAGCTGAAAGAAAGCGTCAACCGAGTTTTACAACAGGGACTGGCTGAAAAAGACGCCAATGCAGCACGCGAAATCTACGATGGATACGACGGTGGCTACGGCCGCACCGACGCGTTAGCCAAAATCGCAAACTTCGTATTTGGCACTCAACTGGACAATGACAATTTACAAATCGGCAGCGCACCGGTTCGTTTCCCTCCGCTTTGGGATTCGCCTTGGTTCGATTGGGCCCAGTACAACGGTTCGGTAGAACAGCCGATGGTCCGCAATATTGGCGAAGCAATTGGCGTGCGAGCACGAGTGAATTTGGATCCGCGTTCGGAACGCTTTTTAGACTCGACGGTCGATATCGAGGGGCTGCACGAAATCGAAACGTTATTGGCTGGTGACGCGCCGCTGCAAGGTTTGCAATCACCTCGTTGGCCCGTGGAGGTAATGGGAGCGATCAACCATACCAAAGCGGCCGCCGGGGCCGCGTTGTACCGCGACCTGTGCCAATCGTGTCATCTACCCGCGCTGGACACCGACGAGATTTGGGAGGCTCCGAATTGGGTAGCCAATGACGCGTATTCGATGTCATGGCAATGGAAACCACCAAGCAAGCGGGCGCGTTTCCTGAATTTACAGGGGGTGAATATTGGCAAGGTAGGCACCGACCCGGGACAGGCGACAAACTTCTTTTCTCGTTACGTCAACACCGGAAAATCGGTGCTGCCGTCGGTCACCAAAGGCCTTTACAAGAACCAGCAATGGGAAAACAAGGATTGGTACTCGCCGGTCAAAGGGGCCGACACGACCGAATATCCCGCCACCGTGTTGTCGGTGGGCGAGGCGCTACAGCGGGTGACCGTTGCGATTGCCCAACGACACTATGACCGACAGGGGTGGTCGACAGATACCCGCGAGCGTTATGATGGACACCGTAACCCGGGGGCCAGGAACCCCCTCGAGTATCGCCCCCGCCCGCTGAACGGTATTTGGGCGTCGCCTCCTTATTTGCATAACGGTTCGGTGCGTACGATTTATCAGTTGCTTTGCCCGCCTGAGCAGCGTGATCAAACCTTTTACGTAGGGACGCGGCAATATGATGCGGTTCATTTGGGTTACAAAGACGAAGCCGTTCCCGGAGCGTTCCTGTTCGACACCCGAGTCGAGGGGAACTTGAACACAGGACACGCCTTTGACGCCTTGCCACTGGGCAACGGCGTGATTGGGCCACGATTATCGCATGAGGAACGCATGCAGATACTGGAATATCTGAAATCGATGGGCCCGGCCGGCCCGGTCCCCGAGTCGTTTGCCGAAGCAGGACGAAAAGCTAGAGAACCAGAAACATCGGCAAAGGATTAGCAATCGCTAACTGCCCGTTTCTGCGAACGAAAATTTAAAGAACTTGCGATGGAGCCTACCGAACACAACACGACCCATAAAACGGTAATGACGTTTGGGGACCGGTATCGCACGATTCGGATGATCGGCGAAGGTACATTCGGATGGGTGTACGAAGGCTACGATCCGACATTGAAACGCAAGATTGCGATCAAAGTCCCTAAACCTCGCGCGGAAAAGGGCAGCGCCGAAAGGACGCAAAAATATCTTGATGAAGCGTTGAATCTTGCCAAGCTGCAACACCCAGGGATCGTTTCGGTATTTGATGTAGGTGTACAAAATGGCAAAGTCTACATCGTCACCGAGTTTCTCGAAGGGCCGACGCTTTACGATTACCTTAGCTCGCATTCGATCGGGCCCATCGAAACCGCAAACTTGATTGCAAATTTGGCGTCGGCACTTGGGCACGCGCATTCCCAGATGCTCGTCCATCGCGACGTCAAACCAGGCAATGTGATCATGACCAAAGATCGCGGTCCCGTTTTAGTCGACTTCGGTTTAGCGATCGCCGAGGAAAACGACGGCAGCCAGATCGGCGACATTATGGGAACGGTCCAGTACATGGCGCCCGAACAAGTCGAAGGCCAGGCCCACCGCATCGACGGGCGTACGGACATTTACGCGCTGGGCGTGCTGATGTACCAGCTTTTGACAAACCGCCTGCCGTTTCGAAGTTCAAACAAAAACGAGATTCGACGGCAGATTTTGCAAGACGATCCGCAGCCACTCCGACAACTCGCACCCGATGTGCCTGAAGCCCTTCAGCGGATCTGTCTTCGGGCGATGTCTCGGACGATCTCAAAACGCTTTTCAACCGGGCAAGACCTCGCGGATCGGCTGAACCAATTCTTGGTTTCTCATACCAAATTGGATTCATCCGATGGGTTCTATGCGGAAAACGAAGGCCAGAATTTAGCCCCGACCCGACCATACGTTCACGCCGAAGGGATCAACCTCGCTTGGAAGGACCCGACCGACGAAAGCACTTTCCCGAATGCGGGCGAACCGCCCAGCGAATCGACGCACAGCAACAAATCCACCTCGGGATCGCAAGGTTCAGGTTCAACGGTGTCGGGGCGGCGACACGTCACGGTGCTGCGAATCAATGCCGTTGCCCGCTGCCAAGATTCAGCCGGGATGGACCCTGATGATCAGATTGAACTGCTTGCGGAATTACAGAAGGCAGTCAATAAAAAGTCCGAAGCCTATGGCGGCAGCATTTTATACCGTGGCGGCCAAGAATTTTCAGTCTGCTTTGGCTATCCGCTGAGTTATGAGGATGCACCTCGTCGAGCGACTGACATGGCGATCGATATCAACGAACATTTTCGAGCTCGCCAAGAGAGTTCGCGTGGTCGCACCAACATCCAATTGGACCTGTGGCTTTCAATTCACAGCGGGATGATCGTCGTGATGGGCGGCGACACGCAAAATTTGGTTGGCGACGTCCTCTCGTTGGTCTCCAAAATCGACCGCGAAACTCAACCCAACGAAGTCGTTCTTAGCGAAGACACATTGCGTTTGGTCGCCCACCATTTTGATACGCAGCCGCTTGCTGTTAGCTGCGGGCTGCGTGACGACCAACCCACATTGCTGCATCGTGTTTGCGCGCGGCGTCCGGAATCGATGTCCGACAAGATCGCCGATACCGTACAACAAACGCCGCTGGTGGGGCGTGATCAAGAAGTCAGCATGTTGATTGATCGATGGGAATTGACGTCCGAAGGTGTAGGACAACTTGTCGCCTTGATTGGTGAAGCGGGTTTAGGAAAATCACGCTTGATCCAAATCATCAAGGAATATGTGACGAAACAATTCCTCGCGAATCGTAAATCACAAGGAGGATCGCCGCCGATTTTGGAGTGGCAATGTTCGCCTTATCACACCGCCAGTGCGTTTCAGCCAGTCAAGGAATCGATTATACGATGGTTGGACCTCGATCCCGATTCGCCAGCCGAAACCCGGAGGATCCGGGTGGACGAACATCTGAAATCGATCGGTCTGTCGCGATCCGATTCGCTGCCAATCCTGTTGGAATTGCTGTCGCTTCCTGCGGACCCGCAATTAGGCCCTCCCAAGATTGCGTCGTCCAAAAAGAAAGAGTTGACGATTACCGTCGTCTTGAACTGGATCATGTGTCTGGCCGAGCAACAGCCTCTGTTGTTTATCATCGAAGACTTACACTGGATTGATCCATCAACACTGGAGATTTTGTCCCGGATCGCGGATCAGCCGCTGGACTCGCCCTGCCTGTGTTTGCAAACCTTTCGCCCCGAGTTTACCACGCCCTGGACGAGTCGAGCACATCAAAGTCAGATCGCACTAAACCGCTTGACTCGCGCGCAAGCCACCCAGATTGTTCGATCACGACTGGGCGATGACTATATTGCCAAAGGCACACTAGCTCGCATCATCGAACGAACCGACGGTATTCCGTTGTTCGTCGAAGAGTACGCCAAAATGCTGGCCGAATCGGGCACGACCGACGATAAACCGATTGCCGATTCGCATGGCTCCTCACTGTTGACCGCACGCAGCAGCGATGAAATTCCATCGTCGCTTCAGGACCTGTTGACGGCACGATTGGATCGGGCCGGCGGCGATCAAGGATTTGTGCGTTTAGCAGCCACGTTAGGACGCGAATTCAGTTACGAAATGATCAGTGCGGTAGCCGAACTGGACGACGTGACGCTGATACGCGAGTTGGCTATTTTGACCGATGCCGAAATACTGTATCGACGTGGGACGTTGCCGGATTGCACGTTTCAATTCAAGCACGCGTTGATCCAAGACGCCGCGTACGAGGCGATGCTTCGTCGCCAGCGACAAGAGTTTCATCATCGCATCGCTAACGTCATCGTCCGCCGGTTCCCCGATACAATGGCCCAGCGACCCGAGGTATTGGCGTCCCATTTCACGCGAGCGGGCATGGACGCCGAGGCCGCAAAATGGTGGGAGGTGGCCGGGGCATCCGCCGTCGCGAACGGGGCGTTTTTAGAAGCCACCGAACATCTAAAAGCAGGGTTATCCCTGATCGAGCGGTTGCCAGAATCGCCTTCGCGAGACGAGTTGGAACTGAAGATCAACATCTCACTAGGCATCGCGATCCTATCGATCATGGGTTATGCATCGCCGGATCTAGAATCCATTTATGATCGGCGAACCGTGCTTTGCCAGCAGCTCGACAATCCGATGGCTCAGTTGCACGCATTGTGGGCCAAAGGCTCGTGGCGAATTGTGCGTGATGATGTGATGCCTTGCATCGCAATAGGCCAAGCGATCATGCAGATGGCCGAACAGATCGATGACGATGGCGCTCGCGTCGAGGCGTTGTTTATCGATGCGATCGGCCGATTCTATCACGCCGAATTTGCTTCGTCGCTGCAGACCACAAAACAGGGATCGCAGCTGTACGATGCAGAGAAAGCACTCTTTCATCTTCGTCGTACCGGCCAACACGCAGGCGTTGCCCACCTGTGTTATCTGGCGCTCAATCAGTGGCATATGGGCCAACCAAAATCCGCGATCGCCTCGATGCGTCAAGGCTTGGAATTGGCCGAGAGTTTGGATCATCCCTTTAGCGTCGCTTTTGCACTGCATCATCATTCATGGTTAGCGGTGTCGATGGGACGCGGCGACGAGGCCGTGAGCATGGCCGATCGCCAGATCGAAGTCTCGCAGCAACAAGCGTTCTTTTTCTGGGAAACCACGGGCATGTTGTACCGTGCGGGCGGATTGCTTTGCCTCGGCGACCCGCAATCCGCTAACGAAACGCTCGATGACGCAATCCAGCGTTACCAGATGACCGGCGCCCGCTTGGCGATGCCGCTCTACATGAGCTATGTGGCTTCTGCCAAACGTCAGACCGGCGATTTAGCGGCGTCGGAAGAGGCGATTCGTCGTGGTTTGGACGCCGCCGACGCCTTCGAAGACCGTTTCGCGTTGCCGGAATTGTGGCGTCAGAAAGCACACTTGGCGGATTCGCAAAAGGATCAGGATGAAACCGCAGCATGCTTGATGAAATCGCTGACGATTGCTCGTGACCACCAAGCCGTGGCGGACGAACTTGCCACTTGGATTCAGGTGGAGTGTTGGATGAACAAATCCGAGCTGAATGCAATCGGTGATTCATCGTCAACGTCGTATTCAAGCGAAGACGTCAGAAAAACGATCGAGACATTGCGAGCCCAAATCGAACCCGCCGACTTTGCGATTCCCGTGCTCGATTAGTTTCATCGCTCCACGCAACGCAACAAATGATTTCGTAGCGGAACTCGTCAACGCGCTGTTGATTTAGTGAGCCGTGACGCGTGAGCGGCCGGGTTCCTCGCATTACCCGGTGCCTTACGGCCCACGGCTCACCAGTGCAATCTACATTTCGATTAAATCAACAGCCCGTCAAGAGTTTCGGCGGGCCTCCGCCAGAGAGCGAAAGGGAGGGACGTGGTGTGGCTGCAGTTTCTCGGATGTTTTTATTAGCGGCGCAGGTGACGCCGGGATCTTCGCGGCCAAATCATCGAAATGTTAGGTAACAATCCTCTGGCGGATGTGCAAAGGACGGCCCTGCAGTGGACCTCCCTGCAAAGAACCACGCGACTAGCCACCGATCGAGTGAGCAGTGGCCAGTCTTCATCGTGCGTTTCCAGGCGGTCCCAAAGTTTCGCCGCAGGCTTTCACTGGTTGGCGGAAGCTCACTTGGCGTGCTGAGGCTGGCTGGCGTTGGTCTCTTTCAGCCACGCCTCCAACTTGGTTCGAAGCTGCTCCGCTTTTTCTGGCATTCGGACCGCGATATTGCGGGATTCGCTGATGTCGTTCTTCAGGTCATACAGTTCAATCGAGTCATCGTCGTAATACTTGATCAATTTGTAGTCGCCTGAGCGAATGGCGCTTCCCAATCGATTCTGTTTGTGAAAAGCGTAATTGGGGTAGTGAAAGTAGATCGAGTCGCGTTCCAAATCGGACTCGTCTTCCAGCATCGATAGCAGCGAGACACCATCGGGTGTATTGGAGGAATCGGTCTGCAGATTCGCGGCGTCAAGAATCGTTGCATGGATGTCCATCGTGATCACCGGCGTCGACGTTTGCGTCGCTGGGCGGACATGACCTGGCCAGCGGACAATCATCGGAACCCGAATTCCGCCTTCATACAGGAAGCCTTTTTCCGCACGCAATGGTCGCACGTCGGTCGCGAACGGTCCGTTATCCGAAGTGAAAATGATAAGGGTATCTTCGTCGAGACCTTGTTCGTCGATGGACTTGATCAGCTTGCCGATCGCTTGGTCCATCCCCTCAATCATCGCAGCATAAGTCGGATTCTTGACGCCCGGTCCCTTTCTTTCTTCGTATTTGGCAATCAAATCGTCGGGAGCTTGAAAAGGATAGTGAACCGAGTAGTTCCACCAACAAAGAAAGAACGGGCGATCCCCATCGCTTTGAGCGGAGTCGATAAAGCGGATGCACTCATCGGCGCATCGGTCCGGCAAGTATTCGCCGTCGGTTTTGCCTTGCAGGTTAGGAATCCCATACGGACTGAAATAGCTGGGGGGTCCTCCGAAACGACAGCCTCCAATATTGATATCGAAGCCTTGATGTTCGGGGCGCAATTCCGGTTCGGTCGGCTGGTCCTGGTCGGAACTGGTATCAAATCGGCTACGTTGAGAGAGATGCCATTTTCCAACGAAGCCGGTCGCATATCCAGCTGCCTTCAGTTGCTCGGCCAGCGTTACCCTTTCCAGCGGTAGGTGTCGCAACCAGATCGGTGTGATCAAATCCGTCCCAGGCTTTTGAAAATTCGGTGGGTGTCCTCCAGCGTGATTGGTAATGTTCAGACGCGCCGGTGATTCTCCGGTCATCAGCGCCGCGCGTGTCGGAGTACATACGGGGGCTGCCGAGTAGGCATCAGTAAACAGCAAACCTTGCTCTGCTAACCGATCCAAGTTGGGCGTGTCTAGCTTCTCGTTGCCGTAGCAATGAAGGTCCTTCCATCCGAGGTCGTCCGCCATGATCAAAACAATGTTCGGTGGTTTGGAGTCGGCCGCAGTCGCGGTTGCGATCATCAAGAGAAGCGGGATCAGTCGCAGGAAAATGTTCATGTTCATCGGTGGGTTGATTTGCTGACTTGGTGTGAATCGAGGGCCGGGTCCGTTACCGTTTCGGATGCTCCCATGACGATTGACGAATCGCCCAGGAAACCGAAAGTCTTGACGACTTCTTGCTTGAGGGCAATGCCATGTTTGCAACGTGAATCGAGTGTCCGCACGGCCGCGGGTTGTGAGAGCACCAGAACCGTTAACACGATTCGGAAAATCGAATTGACAAGCCACTGGTTCGAAAAGTGTCACGAGGCTTTGTTGTCGGAACTGGAAAGGCGACCGGATATATTCCGTCGCATGCTACGGTTTCCGCAACCATCGACCAAAACAGTTGAGTTATAACCGCCCCTTCATTATCGCGAATGGACTCGCAAACATGCGATGCGGTGCCCCTCGCATCCCCCGACTCAATCGCTTCCCCTGAATTGAGTTGCGGACAGACTTCATTCGGGGCGACATCGCCGCAAACGCGAATGACTTTACTGCTCGACAGTTCACCGTCCGCCTCCGACGCGGTTTGCTCGAAGCGGGGCGATACGAATTGCACTGAAAAAGAATCCTACGGGCGGTCCATGCACCATTACCCGCTGTGCATCACCACATGCAGATGTTGATCCACGGGTTGCAACTCGCTGGGGTTGACCAATCGGCCAATGGCGTTGCGGTAAAAGTCTTGCGTCACGTTGCTGCACAGTGCATCGTAATGGCGAAACAGTTCCCGTGCGGGGCGATCAATCGTAAACACTCCCGCTTGTCCGATCCGCTGTGCTGCCTCGACACGCTCTCGAGTGCAAGGGTGAGTGTCCAGCAGTCCTGTTTTCCCCGTCGCGATCGCTTGCTTCACTTTGGCGACCTCGTCACTAGGCATCTTGTGTCGACACAGCTGGATCATGCGAGGGATATTGTCAATCATCACGGCTTTCTTGATCAGCGAATACATTCCCTCCATCGCATGACCCGATGCCGCATTCAACAGGTGTAACTCTTCGCCCGTGGTGACAAACACCTCCGACCCCACCAAAGCGATCTCGTAGCGGTCCGCATCGAATTCCATCTGACGACTGAAGATGCTGCTGGCCGTATGCGCCGCGACCATGAATCCCCACAGCACCCAGCGGACCAACCCCACACACCCGCTCGCCAATGCCAACATCAATCCAAACGCGGTTTCACTTTCGGCGATCGCTTCATCCAGCATCTCGTCGATCGCGTCACGGGCATAAACGACCTTGGCGAACCAGAGATTGATCGCGGCGATGATCAACTGCGCACGCATACCGGCGCCTTGTGAAAAATGTCCGAACTCGTGCGCAAGAACCCCGGCAAGTTGTCGCGTCGACAACCCCGAAACCAAGGGAACCCCGATGGTCAGCACCAGTTCTCCTTTGAAAATGCCACGAAAACCTGCACCGTAGGACGCCGATGCATTCACGTTGCTGTCGACTTGGATGCGTTGAGGACGAGGGGCTTTGATGGCGTCGCAGATATGATCGACAAGTTCAAACAGCACTGGTTCGCCCTCACGCGTCACCGCGCGTGTGCGAGCGGGGCCAAATCCAACCAACGAAAAGAAGATCGGTTTCAGCATAAAAATCACGACGGTCACGCCGGCAATGATCGGTGACACCATTGCCAACCAGACAAAGATCATTGCGCGGCCACCACGGACGCCCATTCCTGAAACCAATTCGGGAAAAACGTGAAACGTATAGTGATAGACCAACCATGCGGAAGCGGCGACCAACGCGACGTAGGCCAGCGGCATCGCCATCATGAACAAACTCAGCAGCCCCAACCCGGCGCGATAACCAAAGCTCGGACGGTGCATCGCAATGGGTTGGTCCAATTGCCGTTGAATCTCCTGGCGGAAGTCAATCTTCGCTGCCGGTGCTGCTGCCGGCTTGCCGGGGCCCACATTCGGTTTCGGGGATTCACTCGAGGTGACTTTCGCTACCGATGCCGGTACCGGAAACGCTACCGGTTGTTTTGCGGAAGCCATTGGTCCGGCCGTTGCAGCAGGTAACTGCAGATCGGCAAACAGATCGTCGTTGTCCAGAGCGTTGGGCGTGCTCGCCGCCGCCGTGGCTGTTGCTCCGGTTGCTGGCAATGACAAGTCGTCCCAGTCAAGATCGTCGGCAGAACGGGTTGGGGGCGGAGCTTGCTGTTGTTTCGCAGCGGTCGGTGGAGCCGTTGATTGAACTGGCGAGCGAGTGGATTGCGGACGAGGTGACTCGGCCGGCGGGACACGTCGCTGCGGAACGGATGCCTGCGGAACTGGCGACGGCGGATTCGCCGGTTGGGGCTGCAGGCTGGCTTTCGCCGCCGGGATGCGGAAGGCTGTTTTACAAGCGGGACAGCGAACCGTTTTCCCACGCACCGTCTGCGGAACCTTCAACACCTTCTCGCACGAAGGGCATTTCAATTTAAAGTTTGCATCCGCCACGATAACTTACTCTAGCAAAAAGGGGCCTTCGCCATCTCAACGCCCGACGGTTGGCCGAACGAAACCGCCGCTCCATGATAAGGCAATGTCAGCCAGCTTACCAAACTGAAACCGCCGCGGTGAACGTGTTTGACTCGATTCAAACGGTTACTGTTGGTTTGACGGTCACAACGCGGTCCGCGCTAACGGCTTGGAAAGCCGTGCGACAATGAAAGTCCTGAAAGGACAGTGCGATTTAGCCACAGGTGGTGAGCGCGTGGATGCGACTCAAAAAATTCCGCCGGGGCGTTCCTCGCCGGAAATACCTCATTCAATCATCTCACCAGCGATGTATACTGGTCGGTTTAACATTCATGACCCGGCAGGAGGCGATCCTACAACGATGAGCGAATATGGGAGTTCCGCAGCATTCACACACCAGCACTCTGGGGCGGGCGGACGATGAGCCGATTTGTTGCGGTAGGCGATATTCATGGGTGCAGCAAAACCTTCGAAAAATTGCTCGAGATTCTGGACCTGCGTCGCGATGACACGCTGCTGTGCACAGGAGATCTATCGTCCAAAGGCGAAGACTCACGCGGGGTTCACGACCAATTGCTTCGGCTGCAACACCGCGGCGTGCGACTGGTGCTGTTGCTCGGCAACCATGAGTTGATGCTGTTGGCCATGCAGCGCTTAGTCGGCGCCGACGTCGATCTCACGGTGTTTCCGCCGACGATGTTTCGTGGAGCCGATATCAGCTTTTTCATACGCAGCAATGAGACCTGGGCAACACTCAAGTCCTACGGTCTTCCGTGTGCCGACAATGCGGACTTTTGGGCATTTCAACACGATCACCCTGAACGACATTTCGAAAAAGTAACGCGAAAACTCCAGCGTACGGATTGGGAACTTCCACAGCCGCATTTGGATCTGCTGTCTCAGTGCAAGACGCATCATATCGAACGAAACTGCCTGTTCGTGCATTCCGGAATTCGTCCGTCGAGTCTGCAAATGGACGACGCACACCGCGCCATCGAATCCCAAATCGCCGCTGACGCGAGAGACCTGTGTTGGACCCGCGACGGGATCGGCCACGCCCCCCGCTTTCCGGAACTGATCGTTCATGGACACACACCGCTCTTTTATTTGTACTCGTTCATTCCCGATACCACTCCCTGGCGTGACGAAGAGTTGATCTTCAAATCCGTCGTCCATGACGGCGCGCTGAATTTGGATAGCGGCGTTTTCCTGGAGGCTGGCCATTTGACCGCCGTCGAGATTCCCGAAAGCGGCCGTTCCTGCGATTTTCGCTTCATTCGCGTCCCCCGCCTGGACCCAGTTTGCAAGGACCGTCTGTGGCACTTCAACTATCGCTAGACGCCCGCCGGTGAATGTGTGGCAAACGCTTCCGCTGGGGTGCGTTCGGCGAAAATCCGTGCAGGCACCACGTCCGAACAGGCCATCGGATACGTCGAAGTGGCCTCTCCTGACGTCCCTTCGGGACGATGGGTTTGTGGGGCGTTCCTAGGCCATGCTCTAATCCCCATGGCGACAACCTATCGCCACGAGCATGGCTAACGCCAGTCCCAACGGGACGGCAGGATGTAGCCACGGGGGGCGAACCCGTGGATGCTGGAGAAGAGGTAATTCCAAAGCCCCGAAGGGGCGACATGATACCTATCCCCTGACTTCTTCATAGACTTGATGGAATATCTCCAGCGGTACATTTTCACGCAACTTATCAAATGGTGTTTGACCTTCCCTGTTCTCAACTCGAGGATTCAGGCCGTCTCTCACCATGGCTATGAACGTATCCCTTCGGAATCTCTGTGCGTTAACCTGCAGTGGGGAGGATTGCTCTTCATCGAGCAAGTCAAATCTCGCCCCTGATTGTTTGAGTCGATGATACGTGCGAACTGACATTGCATTCAGCGAAACTGCATGTTCAACCTCGGTAGAACCACGGTCGATGCCAAGATTGGGATCAGCGCCGTGTGAAAGCAAACAGTCAATTTGATCCGATTTCTCAAGTGCTACAGCGGTCTCAAGCGGCGTAAACCCAAACTCGTCGGCCACGTTCATGTCGCATCCGTGCGCGAGAACCGCACGCAGCATGCCGCAGTGGCCGAAACGAGTCGCGAGATGAGCAAGGCCCAGTTGGTGATACGACTTACAATTGGAAAACTGTACGACGCCGCTCTCCCCAGCAGCATTGACGTACGCCAAATTGCCACAAGCAACCGCGTAGCCTAGTGCGCAGAACTCGTCTAAATCAAAACAATCGTTTAACTCGAATGGCACTGCATAAACAGAGTCGAGCGGAAAGTGGCGAATCATGTCGAGAGCAGTGTGGTCATGCTGGGCAATGGCGAGGAAATGTGAATATACGTCTTCAGGTACTTCCAACTGCTGTGGCATTATGAATGCAGAACTCAACCCGCTGGAGCGAACGGAATCGAACAACACGCCTTTGAGCCAATTGGTGCCACGAAGCACTCCATTTTCGAGATAACCAAAATCCACTAAAGTCTCACGAACTCTTGACTCCGGAAGCCGACAAAACTCTTGTCTTAAAACATCCCGTCCCGCCAAAGATTCTCCCCGCCAACTTACTTCGTCGAGGTATACGAGCTGAGAATCGATGTTCAATACAAGAAAAAAATCGAAGTCGAGAAGTCGTGGGGCTCTTAAACGACGCAGAAATGATGAGAAATCATTTTGGGGCGTCCACTCTGCAACGATCGCGGGTACACCGACTGGAAGGGAGCTTACGCTATAAATCTTCTCTAGCAGCATCAGAGGCTAATTCCGTGCATGTTCAATTTCCCACAGCTCTTGGTCGAATCATAATTGTCGCTCCAACGTATCCACTCGTGACCAGTGGTTCGGCCGGCAACTTCATCTTGATGGTAAAGGTAGACGTGGCCAGCCCCACGCCAGCCTGCAGGGCATCTCCGACCAGCGGAGAATTGTAAGCAATTGCATTCGGAATCTCACCTGCATGAACTTTGCCATCTTTCAGAATGTCATCCATTACGGCCCAAACGAACAAAGCAGAACCGAGCGGTTTTGCAACCACACCAGCGACTTGTTTTGAAGGAACCTTGGACGATATGTCTGCAATCTCCTTTGCCAAGTCTCGCTCCGCTGCGACTATTGCATTGAAAATCCGGATCGAATACCACCCTGCAATGAGAATTGGCAAAATGATTGAAATCCAAGGCATCTCAAGCCAAATAAGCATTTTGCCAAACAATCATTTTGCCATTCCTACTCACGGAAACTCCCCTCATCATCTTTTCCTCTTCCAATCGAATGGTGGGTGGCACCAATCAACTTTCGGCACCAATCAACTTTCGAATTTTACCGGGCGGCTCGCGGGCTCCGCTACGAATATTGCCTGGTTGGGGCGAAAGCAGATGGCATTGGCGAGTGCCCGTGGATAATGAAGACCTGTATTGAAAATTGGCAAAACGATTAAGGGTCAAAATGGTTAAAAACCAAAGCACCTCCAGTTGGGAAATCATTTTGCCAAACTTTCCTGACCCAATTACTTTCCCATTTGATTTCACCCGGACCCACGAGTGTGACTCCGGCGACGCCCGAGTATGAAACCACCCGCCGCGGGAGTCGGTTTCGGCGGTTTTGGAGACGGGAAAGAAAACATGCCCGTATTGTTGTCTCTTGGGTTGTCTATGGTATTTTGGGAGGCACCAAAACGGACACTCGACCATGTCGCTCTCCGCCAGAATCGTTCGACCGTTAAAAATGAGCTCTCCTGAGAACGAATGTAAAACAATGATGAAACAATTTTTCACGGCAATTGCGTTCGTGTTCGCGTGCATGCCTCTGTTTGCGGCAGCAACAGAGAAGCCAAACCTCATCTTCGTGTTGTCCGATGATATTGCGCAGGGTGACCTCGGTGTCTACGGCCAGAAACTGATTCAGACACCGAATCTCGACCGACTCTGCAACGAGGGGACGCGGTACCTGTCGGCCTATACAGGTACTAGCGTTTGTGCACCGGCACGTAGTTCGTTCTTTACCGGATTGCATATGGGGCACTGTCCGACGCGGGCCAACCGCGAGATCCAACCAGAAGGGCAACGCCCGCTTCCGGCCGATACGGTCACGATTGCGAAAATACTCAAGACAGCAGGGTACAAGACCGCGACGATGGGCAAATGGGGCATGGGCATGTTCGATACGTCAGGCAGCCCGTTCAACAACGGCGTGGACCACTTCTTTGGCTACAACTGCCAGCGACATGCGCACAGCTATTTCCCAAACTATCTGTATAACGATGACCAGCGTTTTGAAATACCTGAAAATCAAGGCGGCAAGAAACAAGTCTACGCACAGGAATTGATCCAGCAGGATGTGCTGAAGTGGGTCGACGCGAATTCCAGTGATCCGTTTTTCCTGTTCTATGCGATCACGCTTCCTCACGGACGTTTCGAAATCGACGATCAGGGAATCTATAAAGACAAACCATGGACCGAGACAGAGAAGAACTACGCGGCCATGGTGACACGGATTGACTCGGACATGGGCGAACTCGTCGAGCTGCTCAAGGCGAAAGGGATCGACAAAAACACGCTGATCGTCTTCTCCGGTGACAATGGCTCGTCGTTTAATCCAAACACGGCAATCGGCAAACGTTTCAATCAGACGATGGACGGCAAGCTGCGTGGATTCAAAAGGGGCATGTATGAAGGAGCGCTACGTCAGGCGGCGTTCGCGTGGTGGCCTGGCACGGTTCCCGCCGGCCGCGTGACGGACGAACCGTGGGCGTTCTGGGATTTGCTGCCCACGTTTGCCGAGCTGGGACAAGCCGAAATCCCTCAGGACTTTCAACCTGACGGTTACTCGTTAGTCAATTTCCTCGAAGGTGGACCGGCACCTCAACGGGATTATTTTTATTGGGAATTGCATGAGAACCGACCGGGACCAATCCAGGCAATCCGCTGGGGTGATTGGAAAGCGGTTCGCCCCGCCCCTGGGGCTGACATTGAACTGTATGATCTCGCCAATGATCTGGGCGAAACAACCGACTTGGCCCAATCCCACTCCGAACTGGTTAGCAAAGCGGTGGCAACGATGAACGAAGCCCGCACGCCGCATCCCGATTGGCCTGATCCGGCCACCGCAGCGGCGGCGAAAAAGAAGTCGCAGAAAAAATAGTGTTCTTGGACAACAAGAATATAGGTGGGACCGCTCGTTAGCAGGTGGCGAAGCGATTAACCGCGATTCGCTGCAAACGGCTGCGGAAAAATAACAGTAAGTTAATTTTTTGCGGCCTGTTTGATATTTTTGCGCCCCGGCTCTCATTCCATTCGAGCCCATCGATTAGGCTGACTTGAATTCGCTGTTGGCCTTTTCAACTTGCTTCGCTCACTCGATAGGTTCCTATGTTGCTTAAAAATGCTTTTCCAAGATCCTTTTATGTGCGACCTTGGATCGGCCGCTTCTGCTTGCTCGGATGCATCACCGTGCTTGGCACTTCATTTAACGCTTCGGCGAAAGCGGAAACCTGGACCGACGTAACCGGCAAATTCACGATCGATGCAAAGTTCATCGGTGTTGAGGGCAAGAGCATCGTTTTGCTCAAGGACAATGGTGCCAAAATCAGCGTCCCGATCGCGAAGCTGAGCCGGGAGAGTCGTGATCAGGCTCGCAACGCCTATGAGCAAATGCGAAACGAGCTTAAGCAGCCTGCGCAGTCATCGTCGGAACCGGAGTCTGCAGTGGCACCCACTGTCAACCGAGCGTTGGATTTTGAACCGCCCACGCCGCCTCCGGTCGATCCGATGCCGGCGTTCCCCGACAACTTGTCGGTGCGTGAAACGATCAACTTTGCCAAACACCAATTCCTGGCGGGGCATCCGGAAGTGTTGTGGCACGCACTGCCCGAAGAGATGCGAGCGACGTTTGATGACGACCGATTTCGCGGTGAAGTCAGCCCGTTCGTCGATCAGCGGTCCGCTCTGCAAGACCAGATAGAGCCGGTGGTCTTCAAGGCGATCAAAGTCTTGGTCACTAAGAAAGAGTTTGTGCTTGGCTCGCCATTATTTGGAAAGGCACCCGCCGAGGCAATGCCGCAAATCGAACAAGCTTACGATCCCGCCGTCGGCGTCCTCTACGAGCTAGTTGATTTCGCTCTTTCATTCGACATGGCGGGAGAACGCAACCTTTCGCAAACGATCAATTATCACGGCCCTCGGATCGGTGGACACTTGAAACGATTGTTCGAACTAGCCCCTCCGGGTGCAATCGACGGTTTCCTCGACTCGTTGACGATCGAGCAAATTGATGACGATCACGCCATCGTACGTGTTCCGCAAACAGAAAACGATCAACCTGCAAGCGACTTCAACTTTGAATTCACGTCTCGCGAGGCGAAACTTGTCCGCGTCTCGAATCGCTGGGTCACCGAGGAACAGTTCCAGCAATGGACGGAACTGAAGTCGAAACTCGAATCCGGCGAACTGAAACAATCGATGGAGCAGATGAAAGCAGAGAACGCGGAAAGCATGCAGGGCATAACGATGATGACGAGTATGTTTACCGTCATGGCGGGCACGGTGTTGGATTCACTACTGGCGGCCGAGTCGCAACAGGAGTTTGACCAAGCAATCACAAAATCGGCAGCGATGCTAAATTTCGGAGCCGGAAATGCCGGCGACGCGGCGGCCCCCGAAATGGAGTTTGGTTTCAGCGGCGAAGACAGCATCCAATTCGAGATCTCCGAGTCGATGGCGAGCTCCAGTGCACCCGCAGGTGCGAAGAAGGTCCCATCAGGTCCGGCGCCGGAGGGCTGGAGCTTGGATCTCGCTGGATTGGAAATTCCGTCCACGACGGCTTCCGGGGTCGCCGCCGGGATGCCCACCACGATCAACGACTCGAGGATCCGCGATGGCATCCTCCATCTGACGCACCGTGATGGCAACCAGGACGTTCATTCATGGATCATCTTTTTGTTCTTGGACGAGGAAGAGAAACCTGATGGCAAGACATTTGACGTCAACGCAAAATCAGGCTTCTCGTCGCCTCATGTGCATTTCCGCTATAGCACGGCCGATGACGGCTTGGAAACGGAGATCTTCATGAGCGAATACGCAATGCGGCTTGAATTCGGCCAATCGGCCGACGGCAAACTGCCTGGCAAAATCTACCTGTGCTTGCCCGATGCGAACAAAAGTTTACTGCGAGGGACCTTCACTGCGACAATCGAGTAACGTCGCAGCGGGACGCGCGAAAGATAACGCACGGGGTTGCGGCGTGGCTGCGCCCGGGTTCGCGGTGGAAAACCACGCTCTGGCGAGCGTAGCTACGCCAGTAAAATGCCGCAGTTTTGTGCGACCGGCATTGCGCAATCGGTTATTGCTCCAGCTCGTCAGCCGGAGCCTTGCCGAGAGGCCATAGTTCGTAGCGGCGGACGAACATTTCCGCTTGCTCAGTTTGCAAAAGCAGTTTCCCAAAGTCGGGTTTCGCCTCGAACGCCTCGTTAACGACCACGCCGTTTACTATGTACAGCAAGTGGCCGCCATCGGCGATCACTTCCAACCGCGTCCATTCTCCGAAGCGGCTTTCGACATCCTGTTTGCCGCGAAAATCGATTTTGTCGGCCCAGTCTTCGTCGCGTCCAAACCAATTGATTCGGCCGCTCGAAAGCGTCATTCGATCGGCGCCTCGCTTCCAGACTTTTTCACCGTCACGATCCTTCGCGATCTCCGCACTCAGCGAAACCGGCAGCACTTGACCTGTCACCGGGTCCGCACCGGTCAACACCAAAATATCACCCACGCCGCCTTCGATGATTTGAGCTTCGATAGCGGCCATCCACGTGTTGCCGAACCCACCATCCGGCCCCCAGGCGTGCACCAAGATCCCAGAATCTCGCGCCCGATCCTCGCGATCGCCCCACGTTTTCTCGCCCCATTTAAATTCGACGATCAGGTGATAATCGCGATAGGATTGGTTGGTGATAAGGGCGCCGTAGCCATTACCCGAAATATGAATCATCCCATCACTCACCGTGAACACCTTATTCGGGTCGGCGTACTCGGTATCTCGCATCCAAGTATAAAAACCTTCCAGATTGCGTCCGTTAAACAATTCTATTGGACCATCGGCCGGACTTACCGCGACGTCCCGCGATGGAGGTTCCGCTGGCTCACCTGGTAATTCCCGGATCTCGACATTGCGGAACGCCACGGGGTCCTGATGCCCCGCGAATCCGAAGTGTCCGCCCCTTCGTCTTGCTCCCTCAGGAACGGCACCGCTCTTTGACTCTTTGACCTCCGCCAGATCAGCATCCAGAATTGTATAACCATTCAGTTCGACTTTAATCATAGATCCACGCACGGTCACTTGCTGGAAATTCCACTCGCCAGTCGGTCGCAGATAGCCGCGATGTGCGGGAACCAATCCGTAAACCGAACCGTGATATTGGCGTGCATCAAGATTCGCGTACCTCGCCGCTTCCGAGTCAAGGACTTGTAGTTCGATGCCATTCGCACTGACGTTGCCCTTGCCGGAGTAACGGATGGCGAGTCCATTGTTTCCTGCGGGCGGCAGTTTGAATTCTAATTTTGCAATGAAATCCTCGTACTGTTTCTCCGTAAAGATCGTGCCGCCTTTTCCCTGTTTGCAAACGATCGCATCATTTGCGATTTCATAGTTGTCCAAATCGCCGCTCCAGCCCGTAAAGTCACTGCCATTGAAGACACGCTCGAAGGAGTCGTCATCGCTCATCGCGGTCAAAATCGCGTTGGCTTCGTCGGTCGGAATTTCACGAATGGCGATGTCGCGAAAGTACAGCGTGTTGCCATGGTTTTGCAGTTCAATCTGTCCTCGCGGATAGATTGGCAGATCCCTTTCCCAAAGATTCTCCATAACCACGTTCTCGGCCACCAATTGGCCGTTCAACCTAATCGTTACTCGCTCGCCAACCATACGGATGTAGAACGTGTTCCATTGCCCCACCGGTTTATCCGCTTTGACCAGCGGAAAACGGGGGTTGCGTTTGTTATTCCATAACGCCCCCGAACCGTTCTCGGCGCCGTGACGAAAATAGTTCTCGAACTCGGTGTCCCAAATTTGGACCTGCGGGCTACCACGCAAATAGATGCCGCTATCGCCGCCTTTGAGGATTTTCCAATCGACGTAAAGTTCGAAGTCACCGTATTCCTGCTCGGTACACAGACTCTTGCCTTTGCCATCAAACTGCAGCACGCCATCGACGACACTCCAGTGGGCTCGCATGATTTTGTCCGCTTCCTGTTGCGCCGCTGACAACTCCTCATCCGACATCGCAGCACGCGTCTTGGGATTCCCCACCAATCCTTTCCAACCGCTCAAGTCCACTCCGTTGAACAACGATGTAAATCCATCGGGAGTAGCGGCATAGGTTGCTGTTTGTGGTTGGAAGGCGAGTAACGCTATCAGCATCACTAGCGTGGTCGAAGGTACACGATGGATCAATTTCATCAGTTCATTCCACTGGGACATTGCTGGAGCATCTTTGTTATCCGACGCAAAAATCGTCGCATACGATGCGTAGGAGGTGGGACGCTAGGACCGCATCGTTTGACACGTCGCCCTAGCAAAAAGGTGGGACTCTGTACTTGAAAGATCGGCGGTATGCCAGAAACCTTCGCGGATGAAGATCAACTATCGGGCACGAGACGGATCATCCAGGCACCATCCTATTTCCTAGAAAAGGCAGCCGCAACTACTGCGGCGTTGAAGTCAATAGAGTTAACGTGCTTAGAGTGTTGCCGTCGTTTCTGGTTTCCCGTTGTGGGGGGAATAGCCTGGAGTGTAAAAGCTTTGGTGCTGTCGTCGGATACTTGGGCTGCGTTTTCCTTCCGGCCTTGAAAGCGGTTACCGCTCCACTAACGAAGTAGACTGCTGAAGTCGGGGAGAGGTGGCAGAAAGCCAGCGCGACTGAAAATCAAAATAAACACCTGGAATGCATGTCTTGCATTGTTTCTCGTGTTTCTTAGTCGCAATAGCGGCCGCAAACGATATCCCTGGATCACGGATTTGGGGGCAAACCGATCGTCAACTGGTGGCCTACCATTCGTGCCCCCCCCCGCCCCCATGGCGGCGACGATACTCTTTACACTGTTGGTCGTTCAAGATTCCTGCTGCTTTTCGGTATCGAGTGTTTCCACGATCGAGGCTGACGACTGTGCGTACTAATTTCCTGTGGTTACCAATACTCATGTTTCACCGCCGTGTTGGTTTGCGTCAATTTCGGATGGTCGTTTTCACAATCGCTATGATCACGTGCCTCACCACGACAGCACGTGCTGAGACGCTCACGCTGCACACACGCAGCCAAGTCAGCGACAACAGCGGTGGTCAACCGCGATATCTGACCACGACCGAAATGCGAAGCTGGAAAGCCGAGGAAACCGCGATCATCGTCTGCGATATGTGGGACAAGCATTGGTGTGAGGGCGCCACAAAAAGTGTTTCCGAGATGGCACTGCACATGAACACGGTGATTCGACAAGCCAGAAATAAAGGGGTGCTGATCATTCATTGCCCAAGCTCGGTGGTCGATTATTACAAAGACACCCCGATGCGAAAACTTGCGCAGCAAGCGCCGATCGATACCGCCCTACCGCTTAAACGCTGGGCTTACCTCGATCCGGCGCGCGAACCGCCGCTACCAATCGACGACTCTGATGGAGGCTGCGACTGCGATCCCCCTTGCACAACACGACAAGCATGGAGTCGGCAAATCGACACGATCGAGATTCAGCCCGGTGATGCGATCACTGACAATGCCGAAGCGTTCTATTTGATGAAACAACGTGGCATTCGGAACGTGATTGTGATGGGAGTGCACATGAATATGTGTGTGCTGGGACGGCCTTTTTCAATTCGCCAAATGGTCTATCAAGGCCAAAACGTGGTGCTAATGCGAGACTTGAGTGACACCATGTACAATCACCGCCAAAGTCCGTATGTCGACCATTTCGATGGTAACCGCTTGGTCACGATGCACATCGAACGCTACTGGTGTCCCACAATCACCAGCACCGACATCACGGGAAAACCGGCGTTTCGATTCGCAGCGGATAAGTGAGGCATTCGCTATTTGAAAAACATCATCGAAAGACTTCCAGAAATTGAATCCCCGCTAGTTCAGAGGGATCCAGGTTCCGTTCACGATCGCGCCATGATGCTGATTTCCTGAGAGGTCTTTCGCGACAACTCCACTGCCTTCGTTAAACTTCAGCAGCAAGATGGTATCGTCGTCGGCATCAAATTCTTGAGCTGCCTTAAAGGGGGCGGTGTACCTGGCGACTTTCGAGATTCTCAACTCTCGTATCTCACCATGAAAGAAATCAACTCGCACGCGACCGGGATTAATCCCCAATTGGATTGGAATCTTGGACGCTTTGTGCCCGCCAGGCACTGGTTGGACCGACGACTGAATCTTTCCATCGACACAGAGGTAACATTGGCTCATGTCATAGACGCCTGCGACGTGAGTCCATTTGCCTAATGTGGCTGACTTGTCGGACTGGCTAAGTCGGTAGCCAGCGGAGCGAGATCGAACCGCAAATTCCCACAGTCCGTTTTTCAGAATTGCCAATCCTAATCCGGCGTCATCGTATGTCCCGCAGATCACTCCCGTCGTTTTGGGCGGCACGTCCACTCTGACAATCGCTTCAACCGTGATCGGATAACGTCCGTCGTACCGCAGCGTATTCACCGACACGTAACTCGTTTTCCCATCCAGAGCCAAGGCGAATTGGGGTGCAGAATGAGCATTGGCTGTGCCGTCATTTCGCTGCAGCCCCGCTTCTTGGATACGTCGCTGGATGCGAGCCTTGTTGAGTCCCGAAAGATCCGGTAGCGCCTTTGCGTACCACATCGCGGCATGTTTGCGGATGTGCTTTTTCTCCCATTCGCTGGTTGACTCAGCAAACTCCCACCATCCTTCGCCGATCGACATCGCGTCGGCAGGCAGTGCCATTTCTTGCAAGGATAGAGATTTCAATACCTGATCCGTGCCCACGGCCAGCATCGGTAATCCCCTCGCCCAATCTCCCTTCGAAAAGCAATAGAATTTACCGACCGCGAGATTGGCTTCAGGGGCATCCGAATTAACCGCGAGCGTCTCAAGCGAATTCGCGATGCGATTGTAGTCACCGGTTAATCGCACCAGTTCATCTTCACGTGCGATCGCGGCGACACGCAGCGGTGTATCCCTAGCTTTCAGTGCAGCACTGATTGCGATCGCGGGCAAAGGCTCGGCGATCGCGTAGCGGTCTGACTTGACACATTGATCGATCAGTGAAATTAGCTCCGCCGCTACTTCTTTCTGCTCGCTCCGCATGCGAGTGGCGCTGGCAATACTTGTCAACGAAGCAACCTTCATCTGCAACGCGTCAATCTGAAAGGTCTCATCCATCGCGTCGATCGCACGGATAGTCGTGTTCGGATCACGCTGTTCTATCGCGATGTCTCTCGCAATTCGCAACAAGACGAATCGCCCCGTCGGATCATTCTTCGTTTCTAACCCGACGTGATATAGTTTCTGAGCAAAACGCAACTTCTGTTCTCGAGTCTCCGCGGACTCATAATCGTGCTGATAAATTTCATTAATTAACGCGACTTTCTCCGCCTGCGCATTTTCATCTGGGACCACGGCCTTCATCCTCAATTCGTCCGCAGCCCCTAGCGATGTACAGAACGCTAGAATTACCGCGAGCTGCGGAAGCACGGAGGGTAACCCACAGTAGAAACGACGACACAGCATTACAAAAAGGCCTTAGTAAACGGGATCGTCAGCGATATACCTGTGAATCCGATCGTTCGCCCTAAGTATATCGGCCATCTGGCGGCAACGCGAATTGACGTTTGGTGGTGTTTTCCCGACGCGGGGCGGACTATATTGGTTAGGCAATCGTGCCCTCCGCCGAGTGCCTGGATCGATTTGTATAGAGTTCCCTCCGCCCCTGCCCTCCCCCCAATCACGTTTAGTCTCACCACACATGCTTTCTTTCCGCTCTGTATTGGGGCCGTTTGTCATCACGGCCATCTTGCTTGTTTCTGATTCCGTCCAGGCAGCCGACACGTTGGTTTCTGGCCGCAGCGTTTCTGGCACATCGATCATCCCTGATAACTGGGATCCCGCGTTGGCTGGCGACCAGGTGATGCAGCGACTCGTCCGCGTGACAGATCCTAAAGTCAAAGGAGCTCACGATTCGGAATTTGTGGTCGTCGGCGGCAAAGCCTATATCGTTGCCGAACTGAGCGATCAGCGGGCAGGAGAAAGTCCGGCTTGGCCCGAGGTCTACTGTGCCATGTCCATCGTCGATTTGAAAACGTTGGATGTCGAAGCGATCGTCCCGCTGGCTCGCACCGAGCAAGTTTTCGCCAACGTAACTCTGCCGGTAGGTGCCTGTTTCGTGCCACGGATTCGGCAAATTAGCGACACCGTGCTACGTTGCTATTTCGCTAGCGAGCAACCTGGGGTGCGGCAGTCGCAAATTTGGTATCGCGATTTCGATCTGCAGTCACAGCAGTTTCAGGACACCATTCACAAAGCAAAACTAAAAACGGCCGCAGGGACGTTTGACATGCAGCCGCGTCACCTGCACGCCGACGCTGCCGCCAATGGCTTTAGCAAGGGACCGCGTGATTACGGATGCTACCTTTTTGATGGCTTCAAAACATTCGGTGACACCACGTATGTGGCGCTGAATAATTTCCCAGGCAAACAGAATGCCTTGGCGATCGCCCATGACGACTTTGCCACATTCGAGGTGGTGGGGCATTTCAACGAGCCGCAATCGGCGAATCTGAGTGAATCGGCCGTCAACCGATTGCCCGACGGAACATGGATGGCGATCTGTCGCAACGACGGAGGCAACTATCACATCACCACCAGTGAGGACGGGAAAACATGGACGCCTGGACGCGAGTTGTCTTCGATTCCTAATGGCGCGAACTCGAAGCCGACATTCGACAAATTCGGCGACACTTATTATCTCGGTTGGCAAGAAGCAACCAAGATACACGGCGTCAATCGTAGCGTTTTCAACATTGATATATCACGCGACGGCAAATCATGGCAGCGAAAGTATCGCTTTGAAACCACTAAATCGTTCCAGTACCCCGCGTTTCATGAACACAACGGAACGATCTGGTTGAGCGTCACGCAAGGCGACACGTCACCGAGCCGGAAGGAACGGATCATGTTCGGCAAGCTGGAAACGGTGGGCGAGTTCGAGTCTCAAGCTGGCAAGAAACGCACTCCGATTGCTGCCTCCACAGAACAAGCCGCTGTACTGAAACCCGGCGTCAAACTGTTCACCGATCGTGATTACACGTTGACCGAAGCCCCCGCATTTCTGATTGGACGTCGTTTTGTGCGGACCAGTATCGAAGGGTACGAGATTGAGTGTGTGAAACCCGGCGACGTGTTCGCAATGACTCTCAGCAAACCGCATCCAGCCAATCAGAGCGAGAAGCTTTTAAAGCAAGGATTCACGAAGGTCGATACCCCTGAGTTCCAGCTCTTTCCTGGCGACATCAACCGTGTGTTTGCTTATCGCAAAGCGTTGAACCCTGGCGATCGGTTGCGATTCGATAAAACAACGCTGGTAGTGCTCGGCGAAGCCACCGAGCTTAGCTCGCGGCCGACGAAGGGCCGCACGGCCCAAAACGAAACGCCACAGCAAGCAGCTGCTCGAATTAAGCAAATGGAGAAGGTTGCCGAACACGCACTTGTCCCCCCCACCCTGAATACATCGCCGTTGCCCGAATATGGTTACGACAAACTCGATTATGGGATGACGATTGGAATCGAGCGGACTCGCGGTGGACGGCTGTGGGCGTGCTGGGTCGCCGGCGGCGACAGCCCCGAGGCTTTCTTCGTGTTGGCAACCAGCGACGATGACGGCGAATCCTGGTCACCGCCTCGATTAGTGGTCGATTCGCATGACAAAGATTTGCCGCGACCTCGCAGCATCCTGGTTGGAAACCTGTGGACCGATCCACTCGGGCGTTTGTGGCTGTTTTTTGATCAGTCGATGGATATGTTTGATGGTCGCGCCGGCGTCTGGGCCACTCGCTGTGACAACCCGGATGCCAACCAGCCGACTTGGTCGCCGCCCACGCGGATCGCTGACGGTGTGATGCTGAACAAGCCCACGGTGTTGTCCAGCGGTGAATGGATGCTGCCCATTTCCTTGGACCAACGTCCTGGGTTTGGTCCGTTTCGCGGCTGTTTTGCCGAACTGAATCCGCTGCGTGGAGCGAGCGTTCATGTGTCGACCGATCAAGGGGCCACATGGCAACGCCGAGGTGCGGCAACGTTCCCGAACCCCGATTGGCACGAACACATGATCGTCGAGCGTACCGACGGGTCGCTTTGGATGCTCGCTCGCACTGCCAAAGGGATGATGCAGACGACGTCCAGCAACGGCGGTCGCACGTGGAAATCGCCAACCCAGCCCGCAGGCATCAGCCACCCCAATGCTCGGTTTTTTGTTCGCCGGCTGGCATCGGGTCGCATCCTGCTGATCAAACACGGAGACAAGATCGATTCCCACCACGGGCGAGTTCAACTAAGTGCGTGGCTATCGGACGATGAGGGCAAATCATGGTCCGGCGGGTTGGTGCTGGACGATCGAAAAGGGATTAGCTATCCCGATGGTTTTCAGTCACCTGATGGCACGATCTACATTTCCTATGACCGCAATCGTGCGACCGATGGTGAAATTTTGATGGCTCGTTTTAACGAAGCGGATGTGTTGGCGAAAAAGCTTGTCAGCGAGCGAGCCAAGCTTCGCATGTTAATCAGCAAGCCGTTGGCAAAGAAGATTGCCAAGATGACCGAGAAAGAAAGCCGGCAAGGATTTGTCGAACTGTTTGACGGCGAATCCTTTGACGGATGGGAGCAAGACGGAAATTGGCGAATCGAAGACGGTGCATTCTTTCGTGCGGCCAAGGGGGGATCACTAACGTACAAACGCAAAAAGGTCCCTGACGATTTTGAGCTCCGCTTCGAATGGAAAGTATCCCAAGGCTGCAACAGTGGCGTTTATTACCGACCAGGACAAGTCGAGTATCAAGTGCTCGATAATATCGGCAGCCCGTATGGTGAGAACCCACGCCAAGCCGCGGCATCGCTGTTCTTCTGCATGGCCCCGTCCAAAGACGCGACACGCCCAGTGGGCCAATGGAACAGTGGTCGCGTTGTCTGCAAAGGCACGGTGATCCAGCATTGGCTCAACAACGAAAAGGTCTTGGATTTCGATTACACCGATCCCAAATGGGCCGACATGGTCGAATTGTTAACGATTCGCGGCGGTGACTTGACCGGACGCGGCGGCGAACTTTGGCTTCAAGATCACGGGCAACCCGTATGGTTTCGCAATTTGCGTTGGCGAGAAATTCCGCCGGAAGAAGAGCTGAAAGCATCGGCGGAATTCAAACCAATGCCTGTCCCAGCGGGAGCACTCGCAAAAGAACAAGAACGAGTTCGAAAAATGTTAGAACAGGCAAAGTCGAAGTGAGAGCGCCGGCGTGTCGCAAAAGTCGCCAAGACTTTCGACTGCCGCGGACCTGAGCGAAACTGTTGGCGAGTTTCGTTACCATGATAATGGTGGTTTCATTGCAATGGAATTCAACGCGAGACCGCATTACCGGCTGAAAGCCTATCCCACATTTAAAGCTCACCCCACCTGGAAAGTTCACCATGCAAATCATTATAAGATCCCTGGCACTTGTGACTGTTGCCTTTGCTTGTTTGTCGCTTGCACCGTCTTGTGACGCAGCATCGCCGGAACCGCCCGAAGGTTATCGAGCGATCTTTAACGGCAACGATCTATCGGGTTGGTACGGATGGAATCCGCACGCGTCCGCAAAGCTTGCGGGCGAAAAGAAGGCGGCCAACCTACGCGAGCAGCGGGCCGAATTTCCCCAGCACTGGTCCGTGGAAAATGGCGAATTGGTCAACGATGGTCATGGCCCCTACGCAACGACCGAACAGGAATTCGGGAACATCGACTTGCTGATCGAGTACAAGACGGTTCCCAGTGCGGACAGTGGCGTCTATTTGCGTGGTACCCCGCAAGTTCAGATTTGGGACTGGAACCAAGCGTTCAATCCAAAGAAACCCGATCGCAAACCGCATCAAGGATCGGGGGGGCTGTTCAACAATACGCCGGGCACTCTTGGGCGTGATCCCATCATGCGAGCGGATAAACCGTTTGGCCAATGGAACCAATTGCGAATCCGACAAGTCGGTGACCGAACCTGGGTTTGGCTCAACAAACGTTTGGTGGTCGAAGGTGCGGTGATGGAGAATTACTGGGACCGCTCGCAGCCGTTGCCCACCAAAGGGCCCATTATGTTGCAAACTCACGGCGGCGAGATCCGCTGGCGCAACCTCTTCGTTCGCGAGATTGGCGAGCAAGAGAGCAAACGAATCCTAGCGGCATTCCGCCCTCTTCCAGACCCCACCCAATACGACGTCGCCTACGGCCCGCACCCGAAACAGGTGCTCCATTTTTGGCAAGCCGAGTCGGACAAGCCTACCCCGGTCCTGTTCTTCATTCACGGCGGTGGATGGAGTGGTGGTGGACGGCTAAGTGGTTTAGTGAACATGTTGCCAACAATGTTATCCGAGGGAATTTCGGTGGTCTCGGTCGAGTATCGTTTTGTCGCCGAAGCGACTGCCGATGGGGTCTCGCCACCAGTCAAAGGACCGCTCAGCGACGCAGCGCGGGCGTTGCAATTTGTGCGTAGCAAGGCGTCCGAGTGGAATCTTGACAAGCAGCGAATTGGTGCCTCCGGTGGATCCGCCGGTGCCTGCTCGAGTCTGTGGTTAGCGTTTCATCCCGAGATGGCGGATGCTGACAGTGAAGACGCGGTGGCACGTGAGTCGACGCGTTTGTGGTGTGCCGCCGTCACCGGTGCTCAAACCACGCTTGATCCGAAACAGATGAAAGAGTGGACGCCGAACAGTCGCTACGGCGGACACGCATTCGGTTACCACGGAGACTCGGCAAACAAGTTGTCGGCGTTCGAGCAATTCCTTGCCAACCGTGATACGATCTTGCCCTGGATCGCCGAATATTCCCCTTATGCCTTGGTCAGCTCCGATGATCCACCGGTTTATCTCAGCTATTCAGCCCCTCCAGCACTCGGCCAGAACCAAAAGGATCCCACACACACCGCAAACTTTGGCGTGAAATTGCAAGAGCACTGCGAAGAAGCGGGCGTAGATTGCGATTTGGTCTACCCTGGTGCTGAGAACGTCGATCACGAAACGACCACCGACTACCTGCTCTGGAAACTAAAGTCCTAACGTAGCACAGGCTGCCAGCCTGTCGTCCGTCAGCTCAGTCAAATGGAGCGAAAGTCGTCAAGACTTTCGTCAATGTGGGATAAGCTTCCAGTCTGTTGTCAAATATCACCCATCCGAAACTCTTCGCGAGTTTCGCTACGGAATAATCTCGCCGTTGAAAGGACATCAACGTTGCGCCGCAAAACAGGCAAGATGCCTATCCCACATCGAAAGCTTCACATGAAAAACTTGTTCTTGTTCACAACGTTCTGTTTGCTTTCGGTGTCGGCGACGTTTGCGGCGGACGCGGCAAAGCGGCCGATCAAGGTGTTTATCTTGGCGGGGCAATCCAATATGGAAGGACACGCCAAGGTCGAGACGTTTGACTACATCGGAGATGATCCTGCGACGAAGCCGCTACTGGAAAAGATGCGAGACGACGAAGGCAACCCACGTGTCAGCGAAGGAGCATGGATATCCTATCTGCCCGGGCGAGGGGACAACAACGGTGAAGGCTACGGCAAGCTTACCGCGGGTTACGGATCGCGATCCAATCCAAGTGAAAACGGAGGCAAGATCGGCCCCGAGTTCACGTTTGGTTTGAAGATGGACGAGGTCTACGACGAACCGGTCTTGATTATTAAAACGGCATGGGGCGGCAAATCGCTTTACTACGATTTCCGGCCACCGAGTGCTGGCGTCTATCCGCGAACCGAGCAAGACATCGCGCGAGACCGCAATCCTGAGAGCGGATCAGGGCATTACTACCGGCTGATGATCAAGCATGTTAAACACGTGCTCAGCGACATCGGTCGGGTTTGCCCTGAGTATGACGAGACGCAAGGCTACGAGATCGCTGGCTTTGTTTGGTTCCAAGGGTTCAACGACATGGTCAACCGCGATGTCTATCCGCCGTTGCCAAAGGAAAGCTCCGAGAACCGCTTTGCCAAGTACAGTGAATGGATGGCCGATTTCATTCGCGACGTCCGCAGTGACCTTGACGCACCGAAGATGCCATTTGTGATCGGCGTGATGGGAGTCGGCGGTGAAAAGGCGAACGCCGACAATTTGAAATTCCGCGAAGCCATGGCGGCGCCTGCGTCACTCGCTGAATTTCGCGGCAATGTCACCGCGGTGCCAACCTCGCCATTTTGGGACGAACCATTGGCGGCGATCCAAGAGAAATACGAATCGGTGCGTCAGATGAGCTACCTGCTACGAACCAAAAACAAGAACCACGCCAACGCGGATGGTTCGATGAGCGAGGAAGAACAACGCGAGTTTCTGAAAAGGTTCGAATCCGAATTGATCAGCCCCGCCGAAGTCGTAATGCGGCAACGCGGCGCGTCCAATGCCGGTTACCACTACCTTGGCTGCGCGAAAACGTTTGCCGAAATGGGAGTCGCCTTCGCCGACGCGATTCTGCAGATGTCCAAGAAAACCCCATAGGGTTCACGACGTTGAGTGTCGTTTGTCGCTCCGCAAAAAAACGCTGCCCCCCCCGTCTCACCCGCAACCCGCCCTATTTTGGCTAACGGCACGGCGCGAGCCGTCCGGTTGCGGCGTCAGAAAACGTTCGATTTTAACCGGGCGGCTCGCGTCGCCCCGCTACAAAATCACCTAGCCTATACTGTAAGTACCTCTCCACCGACGACGGAGACTGCTGAAGTAACCGAGCATACAACAACGCATTCCAATTGGTCACCTTTCCGTTCGTGTCGGGTGACGTTGGCGTAATCATCAAGGAGACATTCTGATGGGGCTGTTTGCAAAATTATTTGCTGTAGGTTTCGTGCTTTTGCAGCTGTTGTCATGCCCAGGCATTTCGGCACAGGAATCGGACACGAAGTCGGAACCGTCGACAGTCCGCGTCGGAACATTCGATTCTCGTCTTGTCGCGACTGCTTATGTTCGCTCTCAGGCATTTCAGCTGCGGCTTGCAAAAATGCAATCCGAGCTGAAGGATGCCAAGGCGTCGGGAGACGACAAGCGGGCCAAGCAACTTGAAGCCGAAGGTCAAGCGTTACAAGGCCAGGTTCATAAACAAGCCTTCAGCACTTGGCCGGTTCACGATATTCTGGAGACGATCAAGGAGAAGATGCCTGAAATCGCAAAACAGGCTGACGTCGATTTGGTCGTGTCGAAATGGGATTTTGTTTTTCTAGGAACGAATGTGGAAACGGTCGACGTCACCGATCTGTTGGTTGAACCCTTTTCTCCCACGGACGAAACACGAAACATACTCGCAAACCTTCGCGAACAAGATCCGGTCCCCTTAGACGCAATTCACAAACACAATTAAAGTTGACATCGCGTCGATGTCCAACTTTGTGTTACCGGGAGTGGCGAATCGGGCGAGTTCTGAAATCACCACGTAACGCTGGCGCCCCGTGACGATGTGCGTTATGCAGCGAAAGGCTAATTGTTGATGTCAATGCAGATGGCGGAGCTTCACTACACCTCGACACCGTCATACGACGCTGGTGAGATTGCTGAGCGAGCGGAGGAGCTACTCGATTCTGGAATCGAATCTCGTTCATCCGATTCCGGTAGCGGATCGCTGCTATTCATTCACAAAAAACACAGCGTCCAATACAAGGACAGTTTGGTTCCGCCGCAAACTGCAATCCTCGCCACGGACAAGTCAACCGACCCCGCAGCGTACGCAGACCGCATCCAGCAATCGTGGTGCTGCGACGATGCAGCCGAACGCATCCGCACCAGCAAGTGTTCGCGTCTTGTCACCGAGCTGATGGCAAGTGCTTTAGAGCCCGCTGAACGGATTCGATTGTTCCACGGTGTCTTGCAGGCGTTTGTCGAGATCACCGATCCACAAGCCATTGCGTTTGGCCATTCCCAGCAGATCGTGGCCGCTGATGCCTATCTCGAATCTTGCTCATTAGAACCAATTCAGCGTCTTGGATCACTCAACGTACGGTTCTTCAGCATCAGTAATTCTGATGCCAAAGATATGATTATGGACACACGCGGCCTTGATGAAATTGGGCTTCACGATTTGCAATGCCATTTTCGCGGCCTTGACCCCAACCACGTCAGCCAGTTGTTGTTCGATACCGGACTTTACATTTTTGAAAACGGTTCGGTTATCGAGTCTGGCCAGACCGTCGCTGGCACGGAACCTGATTCAAAATGGGTTTGCCAATTTGAGGATTCGTTACTTGAACCCAAACGTGCATTACTGGATCTCAATCCAGGCGCACCCTATGCCGCGGGTGGCAGATAAACGGCGAGCAAATCAAGAGCCCCCAAGGGCAATGCTGTGAGGCACCTAGAGACGGCAAATTGCAGCATTTGCGTCTCGTAGCGACGCTCGCCGTAGCGTGGATGGTTGCCGGCCAATACGAATCACCAGCTTCTGACGAAGGTAGCTACGAGAAAATGCTTCACAGCGTGAGTGGTTGCGGCTAGGAGGCGAGCGTTGTTCGCCGATTCGAGGGCATCCAATCGCTCGGTTCGACACGGGATCCTCGCCTCAACCGGACGGCGGACGGCGTACCGCGAAACCACCGGGATGATATAATCAGATCAATCGAAGCGACACGCTTGCTTATGATGGGGCGAAAACGCCGCGTTTCTGTTGGCGGTTGGGCATCGTGCCTCCTCTGAACACTCGACCAAGGCGACTCAAAATGGACGACAGCACTCAGCAGCCCAGGGCGGAGCAGGTAGGTGTTGACCAGGGCGAAGTGTTTGTACGTCTATTGCTTGAACATGAACCCCAGGTGCGTGCCTTTCTACGTGGGTTGTTGCCGACCTGGAACGATGTGGACGAGGTCGTTCAGGAAGCGAGTTTGATCGCATGGCGGAAATTTTCGGATTTCGAGCAAGGCACGGCATTTGGTGGCTGGTTTTTGACAATTGCTCGCTTCGAAGCGCTCAAACACCGACGCCGAATCGCACGCACACCACTCGTATTTGCCGACGACGTTTGGGATTTGTTGGCCGAGGAGTCGACACAGGACGAGCCTCAGCCTCTGTACCGTAAGCATCTGGAGAAATGCTTGGCCAAAATGCATCCCGATAAACGCGATGTCCTGCTAAGGGTCCATTCCGCCGGGGTGGTCATCCGCGATGTCGCAATCCAATCGGGGAAAAGCGAACAGGCGTTTTATAAAGCGATCCAGCGACTACGTGCGAGCCTGATCGATTGTGTCTCGAAGTCGATTGGCATCGAAAACGCTTGACTGATCATCATGCTGTAATCAACCGCCACCGAGCATTCGAGTGCCGGATCCGAGATCCTGATCCGACGTCGTTGTATCGCAAAAACAGCCTTCAACATCGCCGCCCTTGGTCGTTTGATTCAGCAATCCTATGACGCGGGCTGAATGTTGTCGTGGTGCAATGCGAGTTGATTGCTAAACGAAGCGAGAAGGATCGTTGGGCCCCGCGGTATTTTGGTCGCAAGAGGTTCCCCCTCGCTTCTAGTTCGTCGGCGTTTGTAGTTTCCAGTGCCAATAATCCACTTGATCTCGCTGGTTCTCAGGCACGGAGATTGGATCCGGCGGCGAGTCGGGCGTCGAATCGCTGGCGTTCTCAGGAAGGAATCCCCACAGCTCGGCCGTCTCGTTTTCTACTCGATATCCGAACGGTTTGTCTCCGATTGGCTCGGTCGGCCCCAGTTCCACTCCGATGCTGCTAACGCTGAGCTTTTCTAAAGAATCAGGCCAGTGACTGCGAGGCTTTTGAAACAAACGCAATCCAATCGCCAGCTTGGCGATTCTCATTTGCATCGTATTGCGCACGATTGCCGTTGCGTACGCACCGACCGCAGGTACTGTCAAACTGGTCATGATTGTGTCCCATCTCTGCAACCATCCCGCATCTTTAAACTGGCGATCAACGTGGGTTTCAAACGCATCGGCATCGACCATGAAATCGGTCAAGTTGTCGGTGGGAATCGACTCGGCTTGTTCAAGAAATTCGAGAGCCGCCAAAGCATCGATGGGGCGAGCCCCGAGGTTGCTTTCGTTCCCCTCATCCATCAATTGCCCCGGATTATCAAATACCGGTTGAGACATCGCCCGCTCGCCCGCGATAGCGAGTCGATATTTTGTCCCGAAATCATCGAACGATTTGAGTTGGTCGAGAAGTCGCAGGAGCTGCTCTTCGTTAAACAAATCACGTTCAACCGCTAGTTTCAGATCGTCCAATGCCATCCCGCTGATCGCAAGATGGACCAATGTGGCAACCAAAATCGGTTCCGACTCGAGCGATCGTGCGACGCCAATGGTGGCCATGATGCTGTGAAACGCCTGTTCGCGATCATCACGTCGGACGGCATCCTTGAATTCGAGCGAAAGCAGCCTCGCCGCCGACCGCGTGCTGTGCACTCGAGGAAGTAGAGTTGCAAAGGAGTCAAATTCGATTTCGGTCCAAATTGCCCCGCTGCCTTCGGTGATCTCGTGTAGCTCTGCCCGCAAACCAGCCCATTGTTCCAAGAAACGCTCGATATCGTCTTGATATTTGTTAGGCGAATCCAACGCGACAGAAGGCTCATCCTCAGTGACACCCACAATCGGGACACCCTCACACGACTTTAGAAACGCTTCGGTTTCGAATTGATCCAGCAAACGCATCCAACGATCCGACAGCTTGTGACTCATCCGCTCGGAACGGAACTCTGCAATTGATTCGTTATCGATCGGTAATCCACGCGCAACAATCTCGGCACGTTCTGAAGCTAACTTTCCCGCGGCGATCTCTTGTCGCGCAAACCACCACGTCGCCGTGCCTGAACAAAGCAGGATCGGAATCCCCAGGACACACAGCAGAATGGCAATCTTCCAGTAGTGCCGGCGGGGCGGATCCGCTGCGGACATGGGGTACCTTCTTGGGGATGCGATGCGATTTGAAGAACGATTATTTTTTGACGCTGGCTTTAGCGTCGTCGCTGTGCAAATACGTTGCGTAGACTCGCGAGATATCGCCCATGTAATGGTGCGGTGCGTCTTTTGACGCGCGGTCCAATAGCTTGCGTGCTCGGTCCAGATCGCCCGCAGCATCGGCATAGAGTCCAAGATAGAAATCACCATAGAAGGCGGCGTCTGCTCGCTCCGCTGTGCCGACTTTGGTTTCATTGACGCGGGCGTTCACCGCTTCGGTGTTGCCGCTGGACAACATTTCCAGAATCTGTTGCATTGGGATTCGACGATCGCCAGGAGCCGGCAAAATCAGCTTCTTGGCCTCGTCAAACGATGTCGCTTTGGCAACGCACAGGAAGTGCCATGCGGCATTTTCGACATCGTTTGGGTTGACGCTGCGATGAGCTTCGAATTGTTTCGCCGCTTCGCCGTAGTTCCCCGAAAAATACAAGGCGATGCCCCGCTGCCACAACTCAGGCATCTGTTCGGGAGCGACTTTGGCGTAGCGATTAAACAGACGTGTGGCCCACTCGACTTTACCGCTACGTAGATAGATATCCGCTGCCAAGCGAATGGCTCGGGCATCATTACTGTGTTGGCGAACGATTGCATCTGCGGACTCGATCGCGAGATCGCGGTTCCCTTCCTGCAGTGCTTTCAGCCCCGTTGCTCTCAAGGATGAAACCGACATCGAATCGGCATCTTGGCCATGGCTGGCCAACGAAAAACATGTCATCTGCATCACGACGGATGCAGCCACGCCCAACAAAAAAGAAGTCGAGTGGCGTTTTGAGACGAGACGCAAATGCATTTCCAAGGCCTCAGCGGATGGGAGAGAGGGTTCAGTCTGCGGGAACCGGTGCAACGATTTCGAGCAGTTCGATCGCGGGATCGCCATCGCAATAGATTAATGCGGTTCGCCCAAAAAGCGTCTCGCCTTTTTCCACTTGCATGAGAGAAGCCAACGAGGGGCCTGCACTTACTCGCCACAATCCGCACAATTGGACCTGGCGAAGTACATTGTGCTCGATCAACACGCGGCCCAGCGGAATAGCTTCGCTCTCAATCCGGCTCCATACCGGTTCGCTTAATTGGTCGACGTTCAAGCGGACAATTCCGTATTGAACAATTTTCTTGTCTTGCTGCGTCACCAAGGTGATTTCACGCGAGTACCAATTGTCGACTCGCTTGGTACGGTGCACGACCACGTCGACTTTTTGACCATGAAACGCCTCGACCGTGACGGTCATGTGTTTGTGATGATCAAGCAATTGGTCAAACGGCGGCGGGGCGCTCGTGATCGACTCGAATGTGGCTAAGTCAGAACCGAGCCGTGTTGCCGCGTCACGATCCGCTTCTTCGCTCAGCGAATAGAATTGACCAACGAGATGCTCGATTTCGATGCTAAGTTTTTTAGGCGACATCGAACCCTTCATGTATGCGTGGTGAGTAATCAAATTCGCCGCCGAGCATTTGCCAAGCAGGTCGTTCGGCAGATGCCGGTAAAACGTCGGATATCCGCTGCGGTGACTTCGTTAGCCCTATGCCATTGAATCGTATCAGACAACAGGCAACGAATTGACGGGAACGCTGCTTAACGAAATTACGTTGGGGGTGGGAACCTCGGGACGCTCGAGCACCGTGTCGACCAGGAAGTAAAGCAGTCGGCGAAGCGACTCGGGCTCGAGTTCGTCGGCAACCATTTCGGCTCGGGCCTGATGTTTATCGACCAACTGCATCGCCGTGTCAAAAACGCCCGCCGAGTGGTACAGCCGCGTGGCGATCGCCAGCCGTTCCGTGTCGCTGTAGGCAGCGGGATTCTCGACTAGGCTGATCAACAAGGCACGCTCGTCGCCCTGAAGCGCTTCGAGTGCAAGTGCCCACAAAATGGTCGGACGTCCGCCGAACAAGTCGCCACCGGCAGCAAGTTTGTTGTGATCGTCGCCGGTCCAATCGCCAATGTCATTCAAAATTTGGAATGCCACGCCGAGGTTACGTGAGAAGTCTCGGATCGATTTGCGGTACGCTTCCGCGTCGCCGGCCAAGCGAATACCGCTATACAACGCGGCCTCGAACGCGGGTGACGTTTTCAGTGCATAGACTTTCAGGGCATCAAGCGGCGACAGCTGGCGACTCTTAGAATCTCGCCACAGCAATTCTGCCCCTTGCCCTTCGGCTAGCCGCGTGTGGGCCGTGGCCAACGCGTCCAGGACATCGACGCGTGCCTCGGATGAAATCGCATCGTCAGCATCACGTCGACTGAGCAGTCGATATCCCAATCCGATCAAATAGTCGCCCACGTTGATCGCGGTGGGCAAACCAAAACGATGATGTACCGCCGGTTGCCCATAACGAAACGCATCATCGTCTTCGATGTCGTCATGAACCAGACTGGCTTTATGGAACGTTTCGATACTCATCGCGGCCCGTCGCACGGTGATCGGCAACGCACCGACCGCAGCGGCGCCATTTTCCCCGGTGCAATCGCCGCCGGTCATCGCGTCATAGGCGGCCAACGTGATAAAGGGCCGTGAATGTTTTCCGCCGCGAGCCAAAAAGTCGTAGGCGATATGTTCGGTGGCGGCAATCGTGTCGAGTTTTTCGATCGATTCGGCGGTCACCGCGCTAACGCCAAGCGGCGATTGATCGCGAACACGGGGTGCCAATTCGTCCATCGCGTCGGGAGCAAACAACTCGCTTGCCGCCCGCATCAAGTGGACATAGCTCTTCGTTTGATGCGTTGCCGGAACATAGGGAGTCCGAATCATCTGCTCGACCCAAGACTCGTCGACCTTGGTGTTACGACAATCGCTGCTCAACAACGGCACCGCCATGCAAGGGATACCGGCCAGCAAAACTTTATCGATCGCTTTTTCGAGCACGTTCAAACAGGCAACGCCGACAACGGCATCGACGTAACCGCCGATGATGATTTTTAGCACCACCGGAGAACCTTCGGCGACCAACACGCGATAGCCCATCTCTTCGGCGATCGAGCGAAAATCGGCGATGCTGCACGCTCCGCACTCTTTACAGTTCATCCCGAATTGGTCGTATTCAGCGGGACACCCTTCGGCATGTTTCAAGCAGTGGGGCAGCAAAAACAATCGCCGCTCCGGTGGCACCGACGCCAATTGGTCTTTCCAGAATTCGCTGCTGATCATCACCATCATCCACCCCAGGTAACCTTCGGGCAGATCGGCTTCCTCGAGGAAACGCCGAGCGATTTGTTCCATTTGGTCCTTGGTCAGGGGGACCGAGCGGTCGATACGCTTGGCGACTTCGGCACAGCGTGAGCGCAAACTTTCGCGAAGTTCGAGCGTCGCAGGAACGTCTTTTAAGTGGCTCGTTTTTCGACGCGCCGGTCGCGCCGCCGAATCGGCGCGAGTATCCGCCGAGGTGGACGTATTATTTGAAGTGGTTGCGGTCGACAAACCAGATTCCTTAGGTGGGATCATCAAGGGATGGAGCCGATGGGATCTCTTGCCAGCTCAATCCAACTCGGATCGCAGGTAGCTCGATAACGCAGCGACCGTGAACACGTGTGGATAGAGTTTTTCGTGGTACCAAAGTTTGGCAAAATAAAATCCAATCGGCCAAGGCACACGATGACGTCCATCGTGGACACTTTGCAGTAGGAATTCAACGCCACGGATTATAACTTGTTTCGGGTCATTCTTCCCAGCACTCGGGCCGGTTTGAGCCAACTCGGTGGAATCCTTTGGCATTTTTCCTTGATCATTCGTGCTAAGACGTCCATTTTTACTAAAAATTGCCGTCAACGCCTCGATCGCAACCGCCGTTTCTTCGACACTGCTGGTCAATCCATCCCCAGCCCGAATGCCAGCGTCGCGGAGTGATTCCCGCTTCATCCAGGGTAAAATGGATCTGCCACCACCCCATCCGCCATCGGAATTCTGCGTATTGCAGAGGTAGTCACCCCCCCGTCGGATTGTTTCCTCACTCAAAAAGCCGGCCGCCCCCGCCAACAATACTCGCGAAGTTCCGTAGACGGGGTTCTCTTCGGCCGGATGATCTTGGTTGCCGAACCAGAGCGGAAGCCAGCTGCCGTCATCGGCCTGGCTGCGAGTCAAGAATCGTTCGGCTTTGCGTTTCGCCGCGTCGCTTAGTCCTTTCTCGCCGAACGCTCGCAATGCATGAGCGGTCAAATCGGTACTGCTGCGGTCGAACGGTAGTTTTCCCCAACCACGGCAAAAGGTTGGCCAACCGCCATCGCGATTTTGCAAAGCAATCAGCCATTGCTGAGCGTCCTTGATCGCAACGTCCATCCTCGCGATCTCGGTCGCCGACGAATGACGCTGCATCTGTTTTACCGCCAACACCGCACCCGGGGTATCGTCGCCATCGGGAACGGCGCCGGACAAATCGGTCCACCCCCAACCGCCGGGCTGAGCGCCGGTGAAAGGGTGGCGTTGGCGATGCTGACACCCGAGATGCCAATGGGCCAGCGACGGTGTAAACCAAGATCCGTCGTCATCCGGGTCGCCCGCCAAGGCCGAAATTGACAGCGACGTAATCCAGGTGGCCAAATTGGTATCGATCGGCCAGCTGCCGTCGGGGTTCATCGATTCACGCAGAAAACGGATCGCATCGCGACTGACATCGCAATCGGCACGCCCCGTTGCCGCCAGACTCATCAGAACAAAGGATGTCAGCGGCGTCGCCTCCAGATAGCCACCGCTATCGGGTTGCATGCGGCGAAGCACCTGCATCGAACGATCGACCGAAGCGGCGCGAATCAGCCGCAGAGGCAACCAAGTTTTGGAACCATGAAAGTGCCGTGCTTGGCCGATTGCCACGAGCGCCGGAATCGCATAGCTAACGACCGGCATCTGCAGCACACGGTACATCGATTGCGGAAAGACAGCCGCCTCGAACGGCAATCGGGGAACATCGTCCCAGCAAACGAGACCCGCGATTGCCATGTTCGCCAAAATCGGAACGACAAATGTCTTGTCCTTGCCGTAGCGTCGACGCAGTCCCTCGATTTGTCCTTCGGCTTCAATGTAGGTCTGTAACGCGGCGAGCTGTTTCGAATCAAGCCCCGCCGATCCGCTTTGCTTCGCCAACGATGATGCCGCAAGAACCAAGTAGCTGGTCGCGATATTGGAATGGCTGCGATCGGTGTCGCCGAAACCACCATCGGCATTTTGCTGCTGACAAAGGTATTGCATTCCGCAAACGATCTGGTCTTCGATCGCATCCGCACCGTCGATGGATCCCGGTGCGTGAATCAATGTGGCCGACAATGCACTAACCGCGGTGGCCGTGCTGAGCGCGGACGCCGACAATTCACCGACCCAGTGACCATCGGCGGTTCGCTGCTCTAAAAGTTCGCAACGTAATTGATCAAGCGTGTCGCGGACACGTTGTCGAAGATTCGATTCCATGAATTTGGCGGTCAGTGTGGACAGGGGGGCGTGGACAGGCAGGCGTGGGTAGGCGGGCGTGGACAGGGGGGATGGGGACGCGGGGACGGCGGGTGGCAGGCGGTCGGCGAACCCGTTGCCATGTTTAACGACCGGCCAAATCGAATATTGCCGAGTCGATATTCAATTCACCACACCCCGATTGATGAGTGTGGATGCCAGTGAGAACATCCTACACGCTGGCGGCGGTTTCTACTGCGCCAGCGACGCGCCAGAAAAACTTTCCATCGGCATCGGTCGTTCGACGCGGCGGGTTTCCACGCCTCGTTCGTAGAGCGAAACGGCGACTCCGGCGGCAAAAAACAGAAACATATTGACCATCGGGATGATCGTCACGTCTTGGAACATGCCGTTGCAAAAATAGGCCGCAAATGTCCCAAGCCAAACGAGCCCCCCACAGCGAATGGCAACCGAATGGCCTTCATCTCGAGCCAAACTCCAAGCCATGCTAGTGATCGTGACGAGCATCACAATGAACATCGACAACCCGATTAACCCCGAGTCGACCAAAATCGCCAAGAACACATTGTGCTGAGCATACGGCCGCGCGTTCTCAAGCGGCATGTCGTAACTGCGAATGCTGTGGTACTTACTGGAGTGGGCAAAATAATGACCGAAACCGTGACCGGTAATGGGACGATCCTTGAACATCTCCCAAGCAACCACCGCCAGCAAGGGACGCAGCTGGATCGATTTTTCCGCATCGGCTGACGTCAGGTTCTTGTCACGTTTCATCCTTAGCAATTGGTCTTTTAGTCCCAGTACCCCGGCCCCTCCAATCAACATGGCCGTCGCAAGTCCAAGCACTCGAACCCAGCGAGGCGAGTAGATCAACGCGACCACCGCGATCGTGGCAATCGCTCCCATCCATGCACTCCGCGTCAAGGTGCAGTACACCCCCACCAGCAAAACGGTGCAAAGGGCGATATAGAACGCTCGCATGCGAACGCTAGATCGAATCACCCCTAGCACTGCAATCGCTAACGCTCCGCACATCACAATCCCGTTGCCGGACGGATTCAAAAGCGGTCCTCGACCACGACCAAAGAATTCCCAATCATTGGGGTCGACGATGTAATGAGGAAAAACGAGCGAATGCATCCCCGAGACTTCAAAGATCGCCACTACCGCAAGGTACAAACCGAGTCCAAGTAACACACGATAGGCCCACTGTAGATCCGACTCTTTCACCTCGCTGATGCGGGCGATCACGTACATTCCGACCGGCATGGCGATACAAAACAACCATTTTGCGATAGGCGGTGGTTCTTTTGGCGGATTCTCGCCGCCAATCACCACGCTGATCAACAACCACACCGTGATTGCGGCGATCACCGCATCGACACGGTTGAGTTCGGGAATTTTCAGTTCGCCCATTCGCCAACGAATGGCCACAAATGCAAACATCGCAACCCACAACAAACGATCCAAACTCAGTTGGATTGGGCCGTTGATCGCAAAAAACGACGGACCGAATACAGTTCCGATCACCAGCACCAATGTCGCCAGCTGAAACGTTCGGCCTGCTTGAATCAACGGAAGCATCCAGACGATCGCTGCGAGAGCAAACAAGACAACAAGTAGCATCATAATAGAAGGTCGCCTTAGTGAGTCGTTGCTGCGGAGCTGTGAGAATTCGCGGAATAGGCGGGGCGTCGCGTTTCAGCCCCGGCAAGTTTGGCTGCCGAATCGGGGGTTCTGCCGCCGGTAAGAAAAGCAATTGCACGTGGTGCGAATCGATTCAGCAGCATCGCAGCCGCGAAACAACTCACCGTCACGAGCGGGAAAAGCCCCCAAAACCAGGCTCCCTTCTCTAACAGCGGCCCCGCCACACGCTCCACCGTGGCACGGAGCGGAAATTCGTGAATCAGATAGACAAAAAATGCAGCGCCCGATAACCGAATCACCGCGGGGTGCCGTGATTTCCAGGCCACCATCCAAATCGAAAAGCATCCGGCTACGATCGAAGCTTTGTGAATCAGCAAACTCTCAACGCTGTAGTCGCTCGTGTACCAGCAATCAAAATCAGGACGCAGCATGATTCGCGCGATGATCAGATCGAACCAGACGATGACAAAGCCGAACATCGTCGGTGTGCTAAAACGACCGATCCGGTCGAAAACGTCGGTGTGTTGGTTTGCTGCACAGCCAACGCAAAAAAAGAACAGTGTCTCGGTATGCAGCAGGTACCATCCATGAACAATGGGAAACGGCTGATAATGACTCAGCCATAGTAATCCGGTAATGACCACACCAAGGTTGTATGGCAAGCCAGCGATTTGGCGGATAATGGGAGCGGCGATCACCAACACCATCAAGTCGCGCAAAAACCACAATTGCTCCGCTGGAGGTCGCAGCAGCCACGTGGCAATCAGCTCCAGCGGCGACCCTTCCAAAGATTTTCCGTCCAGCAGCCGCACAACCACCCAAAACAGCGTCGCCACGAATCCGATCACCAAATAAGGCAACAGCACACTGCGAGAGCGTTGACGAAGTTTTCGTAGATAAGTTCGAAACGTTCCGTCATCACTGCGGAAATAAAAAAATCCTGCAGCGAACGCGAACATCGGAACTGAAAACCTCGCGACACCTCCGATCAGAAACTCTTGAGCTAGTTGGTTCGCGGATGCCTTTTCGAGCGATGGCGAGGACGGCGCAGCAGACTGATAATGGATCGCGACAACAAAGATCGTTGCCAAAAAGGCAACAACTTGAAATGTCTGCTTGGTTTCGGCGGACAACTCGGTTCGCACGTCTCTCGTTCCGGTCGTAACAGTTTCGCGGATTGCGCGGGCGCGGCTCATGCGAGACACGCAACCTTCGAGAGACACTTACGCTCTCGCTCGCTGAAACATAGTTCACGGTTAATCTCAAATCCGCATTTCCGAGCACGGAAATCTTGATTTGCGTGCCGTAATGCCGGACGATCACGCAGCAGGGGTGGCACCGGAAAAGGACAGCGGAGACAAAATGCCCCACGTCCGCGATGCGATACCGGCCGAGACTCAATCGCGATCTTTCGCGACGTCAATCGAAACGCGGTGCATCCGCCAAGTAGAGACGTGTGTCATTTACCGCTTTGCACCGCAAATGCCAGACGCTGCAACTCACTCGCTAGATCCACGTTGACGACCGCGATACGCGGTGGCAGCTTCAACGTCGTCGGGGCGAAATTTAGAATCCCCGAGACGCCTAATTTGACCAACAACGTTGCAACTTCGGCTGCGTTGTCGGCGGGCACCGCAAGGATCGCCAAACTTGGTGGCGCCGCTGTGACGACTCGCTCTAACTCTTTTGCATCGAGCACCTCGACGCCGCCAATGGTCGATCCGATTCGCGTTGGATCCACATCAAACGCTGCGGTTAATTTGAACCCAAGCCGACTAAAACCTCGATAACGCAACAACGCGTCGCCGAGCGATCCGACACCAACCAAGACGACTTCCCACTGTTTTCCTGAACCGAGCACCTGACCGATGCGTTCGATCAACGCGTCGACCGAATAGCCCACACCCCGCTGTCCGATCGTACCGAGTGCACTGAGATCGCGGCGGACCACAGGCGATGAAACATTCACCAGCTTGCCCAATTCTTTGCTGTTTATCGTCGTGATCTCGGAGTCGCGAAGCCGATAAAGCTCGCGAAAATAGAGGCTCAGCCGTCCCACCGCAGGTTGTGGAATCTGCGTTGGAACGTCATTTGCATGATCTGGTACTGGTTCAGTCAAGCGGTCATTCCTTCCAAAGGAAAGGCCTCGAATTTAGAGCATTTTCGTTAGCGTTAGCGAACGTTGCCGGGCTAAGCATGTTCGGCCTTACAAACAGGTGACGCTATCGTACACGTTTTGAACAAGCAACCCACAACTTTGTCGTCAATCTTGCTGATAAAGCCTTGCTGATTAAGCGATGCGACGGCCTGACAAACCAAAGTGTAGCTTGTCAACGTCAAGGAAGTTTGCTGGAAAATTCGAGAATTCTTGAGCTTAGAACCTAAGGGTAACGAAACTTTAAAATAGTCACTTTTTTCCAGACACATTCCTGCGTCATTTCCCGCTTACTCATGGTAGTGACCTACCTAAACCGGGAATTCGGAGGCAAATACAATGTATGCAATCAATAACACCGAATCGAATATCAAACGGACGCTTGACCGGATTCAATCGATGTTCCGGCTGAATCGTCGTCTAGGCAACTACCTAGCCTCGCTAGAGATTTCATTCGAGAATCGCTCGGTCGTACTTCGTGGCGAACTTCCCTCGGACGAACTCCGCGGAGAACTGGTTCCCACGATTCGCCAAGCGGGTATCCTTTGCCAAGTTTGTAACGAAGTCCAAGTCAGCTAGAGCGGATTCCCCCGAGCGTTGGTAAATTTTCATCCACACCATCGCTTTTTCAATCGCTCGAGTAAGCGGCTCGCAAACTCGGCAGACTGAGCATCGGCAGACCGAAACTTACTCGCCGCGATCGGATTGCCACAATCCCAGCGATGGGTTTTGAATAAAGTAAAACTCACTTCCGTCTTCGTCGGTGTGGAAACCGTTCTGTAGCGTTTCAACATCATAACGACGCATCAGTTCTGACAGATTGCCTGGCGTATATCCCACGGATCGGATTTCTTCATCCGACAAATGGCCCGCCGCATAGACGACCTCGAAACGGTTTTCGGGTGATCCATGCACTAAGTGAGCGGCGGCCGACAAATTGGCTGCCAAATCTTCGTTCTCAGCGACCAAGCGGATCACCTCTTCTCGCGTGCGGTATCCATATTTGCGAATCAGATGATCGATTTGCTCATCTTCGCCAAATTCTTCGACTGCAGGCCCCAGCACGGTTAAACGTCCGCCGTTGGCAATCGCCAGTCGCGTTCGATAGATCGCTTTGTTGCCGAGCCATGTGCTCTTGAATTCGTTCGGATCCAGATAGGCAACCACATGTTTGGGTGCCTGGGGAATCATCGTGATGTTGACTTGACTGGCGAGCTCCGCCGCTTGAAAGAACGTATCGTGATCGTCGCCAATAAACAGTCCACGCGTGTGCATGCTGCGATCCGGCAACTGCTCAATCACGGTCAACGCGTAGACCAACGGCAACTCTTTACAGAAATGGTCCGATGCGTAGTTCAGAATCTGACGCAGTGGCGTGTTGGCTTGTCCCAGCGTTTGTTCGATGCCGTACACAGCGCTCAGGTAATGACTTTCGTTGATGCCATCTTTGCCACCGGTACCGACAAACACGTTCTTGTTGTAATTGGCCATCCCGATCACTTCGTGCGGCACGACTTGGCCGAGCGAGAAGATCAAATCGTGCCCACCATCCCGCAACAGTCGGTTGACCTGAGCTTCCCAGGGACGGTCATACATGCCGCCGGTGACTTCCGAAACAAATTCCGAGGGCACGGTTCCCAAGCGAACAACATCGTCTCGCCACAGATGAGGGCGGAACAAATCATGCGGGATGCCGGGAAACATGTGATTTAGCTTCTCGGGTGGCATTGGTGAATGCGTCCCCAGCGCCGGCATGATGTCTTTGACGCGGTCACCAAGAATCTCGTGACATAACACGGTCAATTCACCTGCACGGCTGAACAATCGCGTGTGGTCCGGCGGCAACAACAATGCTCGCTCGGGCTTTCCAATCGCAGAAAACGTCTGCAACAGGGCGTTGCGAAGGTCTTCACTGGTGAGGGAGGTGTTTTTTGAGCCCGTTGCGAAAAATGTTGTCATTGTGTTCAGGCGAAAATGGTGTTTGGCGAAAATGAATTGCGAACCGAAAAACGTCAGCCGGCGGCAACCACCTGAATTGTAAATTACCACGCCCTCGCTGGTCGACAAGTCGTGCAACGAGCAGGCGTTCGGGCGGGCGGTAAAATTTGCAGGAGAGAACCGTGACAAAAGAGAGAATTTCGCCAGACTCATCCCACCTCGGCGCCGGCCAGGGCGACCCCAAAAGTCCGACGGCGATGTGCAAACCCCACGGACACCCCGTGAAAGCTTACACTTGTCAAAGCGGTTGCTTTATCGCGTCGCCTCCCCCCCTCTTTTTTCGCATTCGCTGCGAAATCTTCCCACCCTTTGTCGTGAAATGACTCACCATGAAAAACACCTTCCTTATGCTCGCGTTCCTTCTTGTTCCGGTCGTGGGTAACGCGGCCGACAATTCCTCTTCGGCGATTCCCAACACAGGAAATCAAGGCAAAGCCGTGCTGGTCGATGCCCAGCGAATTTGGGACGCCGCGCCTCACAACGCGTTCACCGATTTAGTGCGTTTCAAAGATCGCTGGTACTGCGTGTTTCGCGAAGGTTCTGGCCATGTTTCGCCTGACGGAGCCCTGCGTGTGCTGACCTCGACCGATGCAGTCCACTGGGAATCTGCCGCCTTGGTCACGTCGGAGGATTCGGATCTTCGCGACGCGAAAATCACCGTGACTCCCGACAACCGCCTATTATTGGCGGGCGCCGAAGCGATCCAAACGCCAACCGGACGCCATCACCAATCCGCGGTTTGGTTCTCCGAAGACGGCAGCACGTGGACAGCGAAACACAAAGTTGGCACGCTCGACAATTGGCTGTGGCGAATCACGTGGCACAACGGGCATGCCTACGGATTCGGCTACGGCACCGGAGATAAACAAGGTGACCTGAGTCTTTTTCACAGCGAGGACGGCAACGATTTCGAAACCTTGATCGAGAAGGTTGATGTTGCCGGAACCTATCCCAATGAATCCTCGGTTCTCTTTCTGCCTGACGACACCGCCTATTGTCTGCTGCGTCAAGACGGAACACCCAATTCTGGCAACCTCGGCACATCACAGCCACCCTATACCGAGTGGAACTGGAAGAGCCTTGACAAACGAATCGGGGGTCCGGAGATGATTCGTTTACCCGATGGTCGTATCATTGCTGCGGTTCGTCTGTACGACAAAAAAGTTCGCACGTCTCTCTGCTGGCTCGATCCGCAAGCGGGGCGATTGACCGAAGCTCTGGCATTGCCTTCCGGCGGCGACACCAGCTACGCCGGAATGGTCTGGCACGACGATCACCTTTGGGTCAGTTATTACTCGTCACACGAAGGCAAGACGAGCATTTACCTAGCCAAAGTCCGCCTCGCCCCCTAAAAAAGGTGTCGGACACCTTTTTGGAGGTTTAGGCGATTTGGAGTCAGCAAAAAAGGTGTCGGACACCTTTTTTAGACCCAGGCGGGTTCCCAGCCTTTGCGATATGGCTTGGTGATGTAGGTCTGGGCGGTCGCATTGTTTGTGATCGCCAGCGACTTGGCGTCCCATTTCAGTTCCTGCCCCGGAAAACGGATGCCGATCGTGCCTAACAAGACGGTTTCGGTCAGCGGTCCCGCGTAATCAAAGTGTGAAGTCGTCTCAGCCGCTCCGCGACACGCGTCCGCCCACTGCGTGTAGTGATCGACGCCTTCGATCACGGGCGATTTGTCGGCTGGGAATTTGTCTTCGGGGAACAACTTCGGCATCGCGACGTGAGGAATCACGAGCGATCCCTTTTCGCCAACCAGCACCGAACCGGCTGCGGGTAACGCATAGTCGGCTGGCACATCGCCCAATTTTTCACGCGGAGGCCGCGTTCCCACGCCGTCATACCAAGTCACTTTCAGCGTCGAACCCGCGGTGTACTCGGTGCCAGGGAACTCGTAGCGAACCGTCGCTTGGTCGGTCCATGATTCCGGAAACAATTTTGGCGCTTCGGCTGTCAAGTTTGTGGGCGACCCTAGTTTCAGCGATTTAAACACCGGATCCAAAATGTGGCAACCGAAATCGCCTAGCTGTCCGGTCCCGTAAGCCTGCCATCCACGCCAATTGAAGGGGTGATACATCCCGATTTTGTAAGGACGATCTTCCGCAACACCTTGCCATAAATCCCATCGCACGCTCTGCGGCACAGGGTCATTGCCGCTGGGGCGATTCAAATGCCGCGGCCACGATGGCTTTCCACTCTGCCATGAATGCACCTCTTTGACCTTACCAATCATTTCGGTATGCACCATGTGCACCGCGGTGCGATAGGCCGAATGGGATTGAATTTGGTTGCACATCTGAGTCACGACGTTGAACTTGCGGGCCGCCAGTGTCATTTGGCGTGCTTCGTGAACCGAATGGGTAAGCGGTTTTTGACAAAAGACATGTTTGCCTAACTGCATTGCGGGCAATGCGATCGGGGCATGCATGAAATCGGGCGTCGATACCAACACACCTTCGATCTCTTTGGACTTGTCCAACAATTTCCGCCAATCGTCGTATTGTCGTGCTTCCTGGTATTTTTGTGCCGCTTGGCCAAGATGTTTTTCCGAGCTGTCGATGTCACACAGTGCAACCACTTGGACATGCGGACTGGCCGCCACGCCATTCAGGTCGCTCCATCCTTTGCCGCCGGTCCCGATGCTGGCAATCCCCAACCGACTGTTAGCTCCATAGACTCGAGAATATGACAGTGCCGGTAATGTGATCGCTGCACCTGCGATCGTAGAGGCTTTTAGAAACGAACGGCGATTGTGTGTAACAGCCATAGGTAGGTTCCGTTGGTTGGAGGGATGTTTATCGGAGGGAGCTCGATTCTAACTCAATTGGAAACGTCTGTGCGTGACGAGATTGCAATTCGCCCATTTCTTGATTTTTCAGCAACGGAGCAAAACTGCGATCAAAGTCGCGTTTCGCTAGCACCAAGACAACGAGCAACAGCATCGTCACCGCGGTCACCCGAATCACCGCGATACGCCACGGGCTGGCCGGCTGGAGGCCCCGCAATTCGGTGACCCAGCAAAGCGTTGGCGCGATCATCATCGCCAATGCAATCGTCATCGTGATGCGGCCAAAGAAGTGTCCAAAAAACAGCACCGAAAACAGACTCACCACGGCAATGCCAATCAAAGCGTCCGAGTGGAATGCAACCTTGGTCTCACCACGTGTGCGCAGAACGGTCGTGGAAATTGCCGTCCCGATTATCGCTGCGGTGATCGGAACTGTGACGGCGCCACCCTTTAAATAGCCCGCCAACATCACGCAAACACCGGCGGACTGAATCGATATGCAAAGCGAAAGCGGAACCGAGACGGATTCTGTGGATCGCTTTGACAATCGGCACAGTAAGAACCAAACAGCTCCTAAAACACCGCTGCAAAAGACCATCGCAAGATAGCTTTGCCACAGCGTCCCTTCAGCCGAATCGATCATATACACCGATTGGTGCAGCAAGATACGGGGCAATGCAGCGACGAGACACAACCGCATTAGCCAGGTTAGCCAAAGGGGAGTGTATCGGGCGGCCGCGATCCACTGGATACAAATGGCAGCGGGTAAAATGATCGTCAAGAAGCGATCCAATGCGCTGGCGGGTGGCCATGCCCACTGTACGTTCATCACCATCAATCCGATTGCCATCCCCACACCGATGGCTGGCGTGGAAATCAGATTCAGGTTTGTTGTCAGATCGCGACGCAGTCTTGTGATCACCAGCACCAAAGATGCACTGGTGATCAACGCGACCGCGAACGACTTCACATACAGCAGCGGTTCAGGCATCCGCTACTTTTTAACGCCTTCGCAATCAATCATGATTAACGCCTTATCGCCGATCGGTCCGATTGCGTTTTTGTCAAAGCCATAGTCGCTGCGTTTGAGCGACAATTCGGTTGAGAACGCGACCCGTTTTGTCCCCTTAAAATCATGTTCCTTGCCCCCCATTAACACCAGCGTAATCTCGTTCGTGGTGCCATGCATCGTAAAGTCACCTTTGACTTCGTAGCCACCCTCAATCGGTTTGACGCTTGTGCTTTTGAAGGTGATGGTTGGGAATTGCTTGGTGTCGAAGTAATCGGGTTGGCGAAGATGTTCGTCGCGGGCCGCGTTTGCGGTATCAACGCTGTCGGCTTTGATTGTCAACGCAAAGGTCGATTGCGAAGGCGATTCTCGATCGAGCGAGAATTTCCCCGAGACCTCATTGAATCGACCATGAATCCAACTGATATCGAGATGACGTGCCTTGAAACTGACCGATGAATGTACAAGGTCGTAGTCGTATTCGTCCGCGGCGGAACATGTCGTTGTATTAACACTGAACGACGCAGCCAATACAAAAGCCAGTCCAGAAGCAAAGAGTGATCGTGTCATCGGAGGTGTGCTTTTCGAAAGAAAGGTGGGAGTGAACTACGGATCGTGGTTGATCGCAGCATGTTCGCCATCGTATTGGCGAGATTGAGGTGAGTAAAGCAGAGCGGAGTTCGGAGCGTGCGATTCGCTGGAAAATCATCGACAGCGACGCGGATTGAGTCCTGATTGGCCTACTCTGCTCTATAGATTAATTGATAAAAGCAGCGTTTGTCTCGCAAAAATGTTTGCATTTGCTTGGCAAATCCCTAACAATCGGGGTTCCCACCTTTCGAACTCTCCTCATTCCCCCCCGTCGTCATGAAGCGAATCCTGAGCGATGCGTTGTGGTTGGCGTTCGCGGTCGTTGTTTGCGACAACGTCAATGCAGCAGAGGATGCCACCGCGTTTTTTGAAACGAAGATTCGCCCCGTCTTAGTTCAGCACTGCTATGAATGTCATTCAGCGCAGTCCGAAGACATCGGCGGCAAATTGCGAGTGGATAGCCGCGATGCGATGCGAAGTGGCGGCGAATCAGGGCCCTCTTTACAGGTGGGAGCTCCCGATAAGAGTTTGATCATCCAGGCCCTGCGTTACGATGATCTGGAAATGCCCCCCGATGCTCCCTTGCCCGAAACGGTCATCAAAGACTTCGAGACTTGGGTATCAATGGGGGCCGCCGACCCGCGTGATGACACCGTCAAAGTTGCGGAAACCAGCGAGATTGATGCCGAGGCACTTTGGTCATTCTTTCCTCGGCAATCGCCAGCGACTCCACACATCAGCAATCCACTGTGGCCACGCGACCCAATCGATCACTTCGTTTGGGCGCGAATGCAGGATGCGGGGCTTTCTCCCACCGTCGACGCGGATCCTCGCACCTTGGCGCGTCGAATTTTCTACGATCTGATCGGTCTGCCACCAACATCCGAACAGATCTCGGCGTTTGTCGCCGATCACGAACACGACGCCGACGCCGCGATCAAGCAGCTCGTTGACGAATTGTTGGCGAGTCCTCAATTCGGAGTGCGATGGGGCCGGCATTGGTTGGACGTAGCACGCTATGGCGAATCCAATGGTGATGATGGCTTGGGACGCAACGCGACCTTTCCTCATGCTTGGCGTTACCGCGACTACGTGATCGATGCGTTCAATAACGACATCCCCTATGACCAGTTCCTAAAAGAACAGATCGCAGGCGACTTGCTGCCGTCGAAGTCGCCAGCGGAGCGCAATCGCAAATTGATCGCCACCGGTTTCCTTGCCATCGGATCGAAACCGGCAGTAGCGATGAACAACAACTTTGCGATGGATGTCGTGGATGACCAAATTAATGTCGTCTGCACCGGCGTGATCGGATTGAGCGTTGCATGTGCTCGTTGTCATGACCATAAACATGATCCCATTCCGACTCGCGATTATTATGCCTTGGCCGGGATTTTTTCGAGCACGAAGACGCTCTATGGCGCCGCAGCGAATCAGAAATTGACAGCCCCGCCGACTCCGCTGCATGAACTGAGATCGGATTGGCCAACCCAACAAACCGAGCCGGATCGTTCGAGTCCTCCCGTCTTTCCGAACGACTATCCCGCTGCGATCGATTCGCTCGAGCCCGAACTGCACTTCCGGCTCGACGAGGCGCCCGACGAGTTAACCGTGACCCCAGCGGCGAGCTATTCGCCGGATACCTTTGCGTCGGTGAAAGAGACGACATTTGTTGGCAAAGTGGCCAAATCGACCGAGACGTATTCGGTATCGCTTTGGTTCCGAAACACGCTCAAAAATGATGCACGCGCGATTACGGCTTACTTGTTTTCCCGAGGCAAACAACGAGCCAGCGGACTTCCCGGCGATCATCTCGGCATCGGCGGCAAGCACGATTCATCGCGTAGCGGCAAATTGTTCGTCTTTAACGGGGACAAAGACACGACGTCCGTCGCCGGCAGCACCGTCATCCCCACGGGCAGTTGGAATCACATCGTCTTGGTCCGCAATCGCGATCAAGTGAAGGTGTTTCTGAATGGACAGCTTGAAATCGAAGCCGAACTCAAATCAACCTTCGGTGACAATACAGAATTTTGTGTGGCGAACCGCAGCGACAACTTTGCACCGCTGACGGGCAACATCGCCGAGTTTGCAATCTATCCTCAAGCATTAACTAACGACGATGCAGTGAAGCTTCACGCGACGTCGGGGCAACCACGTGGCGTTCGAGTGATTCCGCCTTATGGTTTTGCAATGGGAGTGCAAGAAAAAGCAAAGCCGGTTGATTGCAAAATCCATATCAACGGCCAAAGCAACAAACTCGGGCCATTGGCGCCGCGAGGCACGCTAACCGCCTATCAAATGGTCGATGCCGATGACCCATTTAAGGCGAAGGGAATCGAGATCGAACCCCAGCACAGTGGTCGCCTGCAGTTGGCGGAATGGCTAACCGACCCGAATCATCCGCAAACGGCGCGTGTGATGGTCAATCGCATTTGGCAACACTTGTTTGGGCAAGGCATCGTAACGACACCCGATGATTTTGGCGTCTACGGCGCTCGACCGACGCATCCACAATTGTTGGATCATTTGTCGAATCGTTTTGTCCGGGAGGGTTGGTCGATCAAACGTTTGATCCGCGCCATTGTGCTGTCTCGCACCTATCGCTTGGATAGTCAAGCCGACAGCGAGCATCTTCGCATCGATCCCGACAATCAATATCTCGCGAGGCATGAACGTCGACGATTGGATGCGGAATCACTTCGCGACAGCGTGTTGCAGGCGTGTGGATCGATCGACTATTCACCCGAACAAGGATCCGCGATCGAAAACGTCGATGCGTTGATCAATTGGCCTCCTGGGAACGCAACGGACCTGCATCGCGACAGCAACCATCGCAGTATCTATCTGTGTATGCTTCGGCACTCGCCACCGAAAGAACTCGCTGCATTCGATCTACCTGATGGAGTTGGAATCACGGGGAAACGAGATGTCACGACGCTTCCAACACAGTCGTTGTTCTTGCTGAACAGCTCGTTTGTGACCAAGCAATCCGAGCGTCTAGCCAGCAACGTGTTGAGTTCGGACTGCAACGACCATCGCGATCGTATCCAGCAAATTTTTGATGCCGTTCTGCATCGTCCCGCCACGGGTCCCGAGCTAGATGCAGCGTTGGCTTTCATTCAGCAGTTAAACGAAGTGGGCGAAGATGCCGACACCGTACCAGCGGCGGAGAGACAAATCCGAGCTTGGGCAGGCTTTTGTCAAGCATTGTTGATGACCAACGAATTTCGATACGTGGATTGAGGACGCAGATGATTTCACGAAGAACGATGCTGCAAACCGCGTCGTGCGGTTTCGGCTATTTGGCAATGCAGTCGCTGTGTCAGTTGCAGGCCACGACGGCTAACGCCGCCACCCCCATTTCGCTCTCGCATCCAACGGTTCGCCCTCGCGCAAAACGTGTCATCTTTTTGTGCATGAGCGGCGGACCTGCGCAGATGGATACGTTCGATTACAAACCGCAAACAGGCAAGAAAAAGCATCCGGGTTCGGTGTTCCCGTTCGCGCAGCGTGGTGAGAGCGGTTTGTGGATCTCAGATTTGATGCCAGAAACGGCAAAACATGCGGATCGTTTGTGTGTGATAAACGGCATGCACGCGGATACAGGAAACCATGCACAATCGTTTTTGCAATTGCACACCGGCGAAAAGCTGAGAAAACGGCCTAGTATGGGATCATGGATCTCGTACGGATTAGGTACCGAGAACGCCAATTTGCCGGGCTTTGTTAGTCTGAATGCAGCCAAACCATCGGTGTATAGCAGCGTCTTCTTGCCGACTGAATTTGCGGGGACTCCGATTGGGACGAACGGCGAAGATATGTCCCAAGCGAGGATCCGCGATATCTCAGGCACGCATTTGCCGGAGGACATCAAACGCCGGCAATTGGATTTTGTGCAAGCGATGAACCGTGATCATCTCGATGCGCGACCCGGCGACGCCGTATTGGACGGTGTGATTGAGTCGATGGAACTTGCCTTTCGCATGCAGTCGACCGCGCCCGAGTTATTGGATCTGAGCAACGAAACCGAAGCGACGCTGGAGCGTTACCGCGTCGGAAAGAAATTGTCAGTCGGAACTTGTCGGCCGACCGATTTTGGACGTCAATGTTTACTCGCCCGACGCTTTGCCGAAGCAGGCGTGCGTTTTATCGAAGTCAATCATGGCAGTTGGGATCAACACAACGACCATCGACGTGACTTAAAAGCGAATTGCGAAACGGTCGACGCCCCGATTGCGGCATTGCTCGAAGACTTGGCCGCCCGGGGAATGTTGGAAGACACGCTTGTCGTCTGGGGTGGCGAATTTGGTCGGCCTGGATTGGTGCCCGGCGATGGCAAGGACGTGTCCGGGCATAACTCGAGCGGTTTTACATTCTGGTTAGCCGGAGGCGGAACAAAGCAAGGCTATACGCATGGCAAGACCAACGAAATAGGATCGCGAGCGGTCGAAGGCAAAGTCCACTTTCGCGATTTGCACGCGACCATCTTGCACTTGTTGGGGATTGACCATCAACAGCTGACGTTCGAGCATGGCGGCCGCTTGCATCGATTGACTGGTCACGAAGAGGCCAAGGTCGTTCACGAGTTGTTCGCCTAACGCGGAACCGCCGACAACGATCGACGTTGGTAGCGATCGAGACGTGTGCCGCCCGAATGCAGCGAGTAAAACGTTCGAAATTGACCGAGCGAGGCCCCGCGCCGCTCCGCTATCTCCCCACTCGGTTAGTGTCAAAGTAGATAGTTTTGGACTCGCTCCGCTACAAAAACCAAGCTTCGATTCTTTCACAACTCTTTCACAACTCTTTCACAACATTTCCCCAATAAGCACGATTCATGGCCCCCTTTGTGTATTCCGCTTCGCCGCGCTGTCAGATTGTTCCGCTGCCCAGCAGCCAAGTTGCCTTTGCAATCGACGGTACCGAGCGACTTCGCTGGCACGCCTCGGCCGATTCGCCTCGCCCGTTCTTTTTTCCTTTGACGGGTCCTTCGGGCATTCCCTTGACGCGGATGGGCCACCCAGGGGCTCCGGATCATGATCATCATCGTTCGGTGTGGTTTGCCCATCACAAAGTGGCAGGCAATAATTTTTGGGCCGACACCACGGGTACCCAAATTCGACAAACACAGTGGATGGCGTATGACGATGGCGATGACGAAGCGAGGATGGCCGTCCAGCTTGAATGGTTCGGTGAATCGAATTCCCAGCGACTGATCAAACAAGACCTATTCGTTGCCGTCGCTCCAGCCCCCAGCGGAGGTTTGTTTGTCGAACTGCAGACTTCGTTGCGATCGGTAGATGACACGCTCGAGTTAGAACAAACCAAATTTGGATTGCTCGCCTTACGAGTGGCCAAAGCGATTTCAGTCCGTTTCGGTGACGGTGTAATCACCGGAGCCAACGGCAAGCGAGGCGAGCAGGAATTGTTTGGCATGGCCTCGCCCTGGATCGATTACAGTGGATCCATCGACCAAGGCGTTGTTGAAGGGATTACCTATTTTGATCATCCAAGTAACGGAAGATTCCCGAGCAAGTGGCACGTCCGCGACGATGGATGGATAGGAGCCTCGGTATGTCGCGATGGTGCGGTGATGCTTTACAAAGACAAACCGACGACTTGGCGTTACCTGCTGCATGCCCACGCTGGAGCGATTGATCACGACGTGGCAGCGCAAATTCAGGACGCCTTTCATGAACGTCCCGCGATGAGACTGGCGAAGGGCGGCGTCTCGCAGGCGTATACAATCGATCGAGTTTAGCTTCGACATCTCACTTCGATCTGAATTCCTTCGCTCTTATCGCACCGTCCTCGCAGTGGGGCTCAGCAAAACATCCTGGCACCTCGGCGGTGCATGCCCCGAGTCTTGATGGTCTCTGCAAAACGCCCGCAGTGGCCTGCTTGGTGGCCTGCTCATTTTCTTCTCTATTCTCGCCGTTGGCACTGCGGATCGCAATCGACCGCTAAGCAAAACGAGGGACCTTTCGCGTCCTGCGATTTCAAAAAATCGGATCATTTTTGTTTTAAGGCTAAATTCTCTGTCCAATTCCGCGGTGAGATGGAGTGATAGGGTAAGGGAAGACATTTCGGCCCCGATTGACGCAACATCGATCAAGGATCGATGCCGCAATTGGCTCGCAAAACCGCAACCAAACGTTCGTTTTACCGAAGGTTGCCAGCTGCCGGATCGTCATTATTCCCCTAATTTTCCTGTCGATTGTTGCGGAGCGGCTTTGATGCCTGATACTGAACTGAACCGATTGATCGCGGCTTGGCTGGATGGCCGAATCAGCGAATCCGATTCCGAAATGCTGCAGCAGCGGTTACGGGACTCAAGCGAAGCGAGAGCGGCATTTCGCGAATATTCGCGACTCGATGCAGAGCTCCGCGAGATAGCCAGCGGGGACATCGCGGCCAAGGGGCTGTTCGATTCGCGACCTGTCGAATCACAGGATGTCGTGACACCGCAAACGGTGCCACAAGACAAGCCGGGTCGTTTTTCCGTTTTCCAGATGGCGGTTGCCGCGTCCTTGATCTTGGTGGTCGGCGGGGTGGCTTATCAACTCGGCAAATCCCATTTGTCGGACTCCGTCGCAGCGGTGCCTGGGATCGACCGTTCAGGGGCTGAGAACGTGAATGTTCGACTGGCAAAAACCGAACGCACCATTGCCGGCTATGCAACGCTTCGCCGTGTTGCTGATATTCAGTGGACACAAATCGACGGCTCGTACCGCGAAGGTGACGTGTTACCGGCCGGGGTGCTGGAGTTTGATGAGGGGGTTGCTGAAATCGACTTCTTCTGTGGCGCAACGCTGGTGGTCGAAGGCCCGGCCAAATTGGACCTTGAATCCGATTGGTCCGTGCGAATGTTAGCTGGCCGCATGCGTGCAAATGTCCCTCCCGCCGCACGAGGATTTGTTGTCAAAGCGGCCGACTCGGAAATCATCGACTTGGGAACCGAGTTCGCCTTGGAAGTGGGCCCCGAAACCGCTCGCGTGAAGGTGATTGACGGGGAGATCAAACTTCGCGGCGGCGAACATGACGGGAACCACTTGACCACGGGACAAGCCCGACGATTGGCCGGAACCGAGGAAGAGGAGGACACGTTTGCCGATCTCAGTACGGTGACCGATGTGCGGATGCGGCATGAACTCGAGCAACAAGAGCGTTTCTCGCAGTGGGAATCGTACTCCGAACAACTGCAAAACGACGATCGGTTGATCGCCTACTACCCCATCGCCCAACTGAGGGACGAACGCAGCGTTCCGAATCGGGCTCGTACCGGCAGCAAATTTGACGGTGCGATCGTCGGTTCGGTCAACCAAACCACGGGACGGGTCGGCGGCAAGTCGTTGGGACTTGATTTTAGTCGCCCCGGTGCACGCGTCCGTACACTAATTGATGGCGAATTCCAAGCATTCACTTTTATGTGCTGGGTCCGAATTGACAGCCTTGGTCACGTCTATAACGCGTTGTTCATGGCCGACGGCTACGAAAACGGCGAGCCTCACTGGCAAATCGATAGTGAAGGCCGCGTGATGTTTTCGGTCATGGTCGATGACAGTGCCGAAGTGATGTACTACAGCAAAGTCGAAGATGCGGTGGTCCGCGACGCGGGGCGACATCGTGTCTATCGCACGCCGTCAATCTGGGATCCATCCAAAGCAGGTCGTTGGATGCAAATTGTCGCCGTCTACGACCCCGCCGAGAAACGAGTCCGGCAATACGTTGATGGCAAAATCGTCAGCGATGATTCCATTCGCCCCGACCTGCTGGTCAACAAGCTGCATATCGGTGCGTCCGAGCTCGGAAACTGGGGACAGCCCTTTCGTAAAACGCCACGCTTTGCCGTTCGTAATTTAAATGGAACGATTGACGAGTTAGCGATCTTTGACGCGGCACTGAGTTCCGAAGAGATTCAAACGATGTACGAAAACGGCAAGCCGTCCGGATACTGACCCACCCGCGACATTCAAAACAACCGCCAACAATTCAATACGACTTTTTGATTTCCCAAGATTGCAAATCATGATTCTCAAAAGTATCACATCGACTCTTCGCACCTTGCTCGCCGCTGTCGTCGGCGTCATGTGGCTGCACGCACCGACGTTTGCCGGCGAAATCGACTTCCAGCGGGACATCCTACCGATCTTCAATGAGAGCTGTCTTGATTGTCACGGACCCGATGAACAGGAATCGAACTTTCGAGTCGACAGCCGCGTCGCACTGCTGAAAGGAGGTGACTATGGTGATCCTGGAATCGTGCCGGGAAACGCCGAAATGAGTCTGCTGGTCAAAGCGGTGGCGTACGAAGATCCCGATTTACAAATGCCGCCCGACGAAAAGCTGAGCGATGACAAGATCGAACTCATTCGCCAATGGGTAAAACAAGGAGCGGTGTGGCCCGGGCAAATGGACGCCAAATTGGTACGCGAAAAATCGGACCATTGGTCGTTTCAACCCGTCGTCCGCCCCGAGGTACCGCACATCGACGTCCGCAGCCATCGACAATCGGCGATTGCAGACAAAGAGAACCCTAAACGCTCCTCCATCGACGCGTTTTTGCTCGACCGTTTAGGCGAAGAGGGACTTGAATACTCGCCAGCCGCCGACCCGCGATCGCTGATCCGGCGTGTGTCTATTGTGTTGACCGGGCTCGCGCCGACTCCCGAACAGGTACATAACTTTGTCGCAGAGCACGAGAATGATTCCGAGCAGGCGTATTCACATCTGGTCGAGAGATTGCTGGCCTCGCCTCAATTTGGCGAACGTTGGGCTCAACACTGGTTGGATGTCATTCGCTGGGCCGAGACCAACGGATCCGAGAGCAACATGTATCGCAAGAACGCGTGGATCTATCGCGACTATGTGATCCGCGCGTTCAACGAAGACAAGCCGTACGATCAATTTTTGTTCGAGCAAATCGCTGGCGATACGGTCGGCCAAGGCGACGCGACGGGTTACCTGGTCTCTGGTCCACACGTGCCTGCGGCCACTGTCGGACAAGAAGCGACCGCGCGTCGGCAAGCTCGTGCCGATCGGATGGACGAGGTTCTGCAGACGGTCGGCGCAACCGCGATGGGGATGACGATTGGCTGTGCGCGGTGTCACAACCACAAATTTGATCCGATCTCGATCAAAGATTACTACTCGATGGCGGCAGTATTCCAAGACGTTGAATTTGGCAGCCGGTTCCCGGAACTCTCCGACGACCATCCTCGCCGTATTCGCGGCAAAGAACTGTATGGCCAAATCAACAACCTGCGTCGTCAGCTGCGAGAAATGGGCCCCTGGGATGAACATTGGATTGGGTACAAAGAAGTTCGCTTTCCCGCCACGATAACTCAGTCGGTTCGTTTGACCTTTACAAAGAATTCGGTGCGAGTCGATGAGCTAGAAATCTTCGGCAAAAAAGAACGTAACCGTAATTTTGCTTTGGCTTCCGAAGGGACCAAGAGCTACAGCCCCGAGGAAATGGCGGTGTTGCGGGGTGATTTATCCAACATCAATGATGGTGAATACGGAACCGATGGCTGGGCCGGCAAAAAACCTGAGGGTACTCAGGACTATCCCTGGGTCCAGCTGACCTTCACGCAACCACAGGAAATCGATCGGATTCGGATGAGCTCGAATCGGGGCGACTTTCTAGAAACCGACTACCTCACCGGCTTAAATTTTGTCGGCACCGATCCGTACATCGTCGAAGTACAAACCGAAGACGGCCAGTGGAAAGAGGTGGCCGGGACAAAACAACATCAAACTCTGAACAAACAGAACCAGCAACGCGTCGCGATTACCAAGGAATTGCAGCGGCTAATTGAATTGGCAAACGAGGAAGGCCCCAAGCCAAGTTTTGTCGGGCGTTTTGTCAAACCCGTAACCACCTATGTGTTCAGTCGCGGCAGTCCCGAAAACCCAGGCGTTGAAGTTGTCCCCGCTGGTTTAAGTGAACTCGACGGCGATTTGGGGTTAGGTTCCAACGCACCCGGCAAACAACGACGCAAGGCGTTCGCCGATTGGGTGACCGATCCAGAAAATCCGTTGACGGCGCGGGTCGCCGCGAATCGTTTTTGGCATCACGTGTTCGGACAGGGTATTGTGCCGACCACCGCCGACTTTGGTGCTGCCGGAGCACCTCCGACGCATCCGGAGTTGTTGGACTGGTTGGCCGCCGAATTCGTAAAGCCTAGCGAGATCAGCATGCGGTCTGGTCCAGCATCGGTGGAAACGGTGAACAGCCAATCCAAAGTCACTCGGAACACCACCCCCGCGGCTTGGTCGATGAAACACCTGATTCGCTTAATGGTGATGTCCGATGCGTTTCGCCAATCCAGCTTGCCTCGTCAAGCAGGACTCGACATTGATGCCGGCTCGGCACTGTTGTGGCGTTTTCCGCCCAAACGAGTCGAGGCCGAAGTGATTCGCGATTCCATCCTGCAAGCCTCCGGAGTGTTAAACACGTCGGTGGGCGGCCGCAGTTTTCGCATTCATAACGTCAAAAAGAAATACTCTCAGTGGGAAGTCGTTGACAACTATGGTCCCGAAACGTGGCGCCGGATGATTTACCAAGAGCGGATGCGACGTGTGGATGACCAGTTATTTACTGCGTTTGACTTTCCCGATTGTGGGCAAGTCCAGGCGAAACGACCGGTTTCCACCACACCGCTGCAGGCTCTGAATCTGCTGAACAGCGACTTTGTGATCGATCAATCTCAACGTATTGCCAAACGAGCCGAAGACGAAAGTGATGGCGAAATGACAAAGGCGGTACGCCGCTGCTTCGAATTGCTGCTCACTCGCCAACCGACCGACGCGGAGTTCGCGGCGTGTCTACAGTTGGCTCAACGGACCGACTTGGCGATGGTTTGCCGAACGATCATCAACACCAACGAATTCGCCTTTTTGCCGTGATCCGCTCTGGATTAACGATCGCGAAATGCCACACGATTATCGCCTAACTAGTCCCTGCCCCCGTCTTAGCAATATCGATCCTCACTCTTTCAGCGACGCCAACTTATTGGCAGCACGCTCCTAAGCCATAGGAACCGGAACATGACCAACCCAGAAAAATTATCGCCACTCGGACGTCGTCTGCTTGATCGCCGCGGTTTCCTGCACACCGCAGGGCTGTCGACGAGTGCACTGGCACTTTCGAGTCTATTGCAAAAAGATGGATTACTGGCCTCGGAAAACACAGCCGCGTTTGGCAAGAATCCAATCCGCCCTGTGATCGATCCAAGTCAACCCTATGCAGCTCGCCCCTCTCATTTCCCGATGCCTGCTAAACAGGTATTGGTGATCTATTTGCCGGGAGCGGTCAGCCACGTCGATACGTTTGATTACAAACCGGAACTTGCAAAGTTGCATGGCCAAAAGCCACCCGGGATCCCCGAGGTAACATTTGAAGGTCCGACCGGAAACATTGCCAAACCATTCTGGGATTTCAAACCTCGTGGTGAAACCGGCAAGATGGTTTCTGATCTCTTGCCAAATCTCGCGAAGCATGTTGACGACTTTTGTTTCTTTCACGCGTTAACCACCGACACCAGTGCGCACCCGCAAGGCGAGAACTTCATGAACACGGGGTTCACGATGGAAGGATTTCCGTCGTTTGGCGCTTGGGTGACCTATGCATTGGGGACCGAGAACGAGGAACTTCCTTCATTTGTCGCGATCAATGATCCGCGAGGGATGGCGCGCAGCGGTAAGAACAATTTTGGTAACGGATTTTTGCCGGCCGCTTTTCAAGGGACTGACTTTAGCGCAACGACCCCTCCGAATAACTTGCGTCGCCCCGAATCGCTCACCGCCGCCGCCGATCGCGGCACGGTCGAGTTGCTGCAGCGACTGAATGCCCGCCACCTGGAAAAGTATCCAGGCGACGCGGATCTGGCCGGGCGAATTGCGAGTTACGAGTTAGCGGGCAAGATGCAAACCACGGTGCCCGACGTGATGGATATTTCCGGCGAATCCGCTGCAACGCTGAAAGCATACGGTGTCGAAGGCGGAAGCAAGCTGCGAGGCGAATATGCACAAAACTGTATCCTCGCGCGACGTCTGCTGGAAAAAGGGGTTCGCGTGGTTCAGCTGTTCAACGGCAGCGACCCGTCAGGCGGAAATGGGATCACGAACTGGGACTCTCACTCGGACATCGCAAAAACACATGCGATGCAAGCCGAAATCATGGACCAGCCGACCGCGGCGTTGTTTGCCGATTTGAAACAACGAGGCATGCTCGAAGATACGCTGGTGGTCTGGGCCACCGAATTCGGACGGATGCCGTTTTTGCAGGGCAATGGTACGGGCCGCGATCACAACCCAAGCGCCTTCACCTGCTTCCTAGCGGGTGCCGGAGTGAAAAAGGGGTATAGCTATGGCGAAAGTGACGAGTTTGGCTTCAAAGCGGCGATCAATCCGACGACCGTTTATGACTTTAACGCGACGCTGTTGCACTTGATGGGACTCGATCACGAACGTTTGACGTTTTATCACAACGGTATCGAGCGACGTCTGACCAATGTCCACGGTCATGTCATCAAGGACGTGTTGGCCTAAAAGCACCTGTCTGACCAAGCGGCATGATGCCCCAAACCGTGTGTTGCCCCAAGCGGACGCCACGCGAGTTTCGAATCGATTTACCTGCACTTGGATCATCCAAAACTCCGCACCGCTGTGTCTTTCTACTCGCAACCTCACCACCCTTTTCGGATCCCCCCCATGCCCAACCGCGTCTCTATCGACCGATCGTCGCACTGCTTATCAAATCGATTGCGGTGCGCAGCTGCTGTCTTGACGCTAGCCGTGACGTCGGCCACGGCATTTGCAGCCGAGCCACCAAGACCCAATATCGTGGTCATCATCTGTGACGATCTTGGGTATGCGGACGTAGGATTCAACGGCGCCAAGGACATCAAAACGCCATCGCTTGACCGTTTAGCCCGCAACGGAACGATTTTTACGTCCGCCTATGTGACGCATCCATTCTGTGGCCCGAGTCGAATGGGATTGATGGCCGGCCGCTATCCGCACGAGTTTGGGGCCCCCTATAATTTGCCCAATGCAGGACTCGGGATCGAGGAATACAACCACCAAGGCATTCCGGTTGAAGAAACGTTAATCAGCACCGTGCTGCAAGACGCTGGGTATTACACCGGAGTGATGGGAAAGTGGCATCTGGGCATTGATCCACCGTTTCACCCAAACAACCGAGGCTTCGACGATTTCTACGGTTTCTTGGGCGGAGGACACGACTATTTTCCCGAGAATTACACGGCGACTTACGAACGGCAAAAGAAGGCTGGGAAAACCACTTTCAATGACTATATTCTGCCGCTCGAACACAATGGCCGCCAGGTCAACGAAACGCAGTACATGACCGACGCGCTTTCGCGTGAAGGCGTGCGATTCGTGAAAGAGGCGTCAGAAAAGGACACTCCGTTTTTCCTGTATCTGTCTTACAATGCGCCGCACACACCGCTGCAAGCCAAAGACGAAGACCTCGCCCATTACGCGGACATCAAAGACGAGAAACGCCGAACCTATGCTGCGATGGTGCATGCGGTGGACCGTGGGGTTGGCGATGTGGTTGCCGCGCTCACACAAAGCGGCGAATTGAACGACACCTTAATCGTTTTTTTAAGTGACAATGGGGGCAAAGAAGGGGCAGGCTCCGACAACACTCCACTTAAAAAAGGAAAGGGAAGCGTTTGCGAGGGTGGATTCCGTGTTCCGATGTTCTTTCATTGGCCCAACGTGGTCCCCGCAGGCAAACGCTTTGATCATCCCGTATCCGCTTTGGATTTCTATCCCACCTTTGCCGGATTGGCGGGAGCAAGCGTTCCGGAAAACAAAGAACTTGATGGCAAAGATATCTGGAACGACTTTCTAGCAGACCGCAGTTCCCGCAAGGGACAACCGATCTTTGCGCTGCGTCATTACGCAACATTCAGCAACGTGGGTATTCGGCAAGACCAGTGGAAAGCAACTTGCATCGGTAAACGATGGACACTCTATAACATCGACAACGACATTCACGAAGACAACGACATCAGCCGCTCGCATCCCGAAGTGCTGCAAACCATGATCTCGGCGGCGGAGAAGTGGAGCCACAGTCACACCCAGCCATTGTGGTTTTATACCGAAAAGGAAGGCGAACAGTGGCAGCAAAATAACATGCCTAATTACGAGTCGATGTTTTCAATCGATGGATCGCAATAAAACTGAGCGTGATTCATCCCTCGATGCAGCAAACAACGACCAACGATTTACGCAAATGCGTGAGAATCGTTGTCCAATTTGCGGTCGCTCGGAAGTGGTTCTGTAGCCAAACGATCAATGGATGCTCGATAGCCATGATCGAATTGTCGATTCTCGTGACCGTTAACAAATTGCCCCCCCGCTCTTTACCACTTGGAATCCCAAATGATCGTTGTATTTAGAAGCATGCTGTTCGTGATCCTCTCGATCGCGGTTTCATCAACGGTGATCGCGGATGCGCCGCTACCCGTCGGAGACATTTTGCAGGCCAGTCCCGGTGAGTGGGAATTGGTGCCCGAGTTCTCCGATGAGTTCAACGGCGATACTATTAACTCGCAAAAATGGAACACCAATACCGAGGACTGGGGCACTTGGAGCTGGGAACCCGAAAACGCGAGCCAGAACAATGGTTCACTGCATTTACAGATGGTCCAGCAAACACATCAGCGCGGCAACCAGAAACTCGACTACAAATCAGGGATCGCCCGAACTCACAAGACGATAACCTACGGGTATTTCGAGGCTCGCGTGAAAGGTTGTTCACGTTTCCCCGGAGCGTCTCCCGCATTTTGGCTGCATAGCAAAGGCCCCCAGAATCGTTATCAAGCGAAAGATGGCGAGACCGTCACCTATTCCGAAATTGACGTGATCGAATTACAGCAGAGCGAATACGACGCGTTGACGAAGCAGCACCACGGTGTGAATCACATCGATTGCAACTTGCACACCCAGCTTTTAAAGAATGGAGCGAAAGTGTGGATCCGTCCCAACACCAATCCGGCAATGTGCAAAAACGAGTTTGTGGCGCCGTGGGATCCACGCGACGACTATCACATCTACGCAGTCGAAAACACAGAGGATTGGGTCGTATGGTACATTGATGGAAAAGAAATCGGCAGGAAACCCAACCTGTACTGGCACCTTCCGATGCACGTCACATTTTCACTGGGACTTCGTTATCCGTTCGAAGGCTACCAAAACGGGAATCGCGTTCCTGTGCACGAAAAAACCACCAACGACGGATTTCCGACGGCAATGTCAGTGGACTACGTCCGCGTTTGGCAGAATCGTGCCGCAAAACAGAGCGAGTCGAAAATCAATCAACCACAAACCGACAAGCCTCGCATCGCAAAACCCTCCACTGCGATGAAGCCGGCAAAGAACCAATCCTCGACGGATACGACCAAGGCCGATTTTGTCGCAATGGAAAAGGCTAAATGGGAAAAGGAAGGCTGGCCATGGAATCAAGCCAAGGTGGAATCCAATTTTGACGAAATGGATACCAATCAGGACGGCATCGCATCGGGGCTGGAGCGACAAGCTTGGTTCGAGAAAAAAAGGACTTCACTAAAGAATGATTCCGCGAACGAGAGATAGGCTGCTGACGTGTCAATGTGGGATAGGTTTCCAGCGTGTGATCAAGCATCATACGCATGATGGGTGCAGGGCGTGACGCGGCACTTTCCTAACCGGCTAGGAACCAATTCCCTATTTCGTACGGAATGTTTTTTGAAAAGACACCAAACCACAATGACACAGATCTTTCCTACTGAAATTTTGCAGCGACTGAAAGAGACACGCGTGGTCGCGGGGTTTTCAGTCGAGAAAGCCGAGCACGCGGTTCCCTTGGCCCAAGCACTGTTGGCTGGCGGAATCGATGCCATTGAATTGACGCTGCGGACCCCCGCAGGCCTAGCAGCGGTCAAAGCGATCGTTTCCGGCGTTCCCGGAATGCTGGTTGGCGTGGGGACCATCTTGACACCGCAAACGGTTCGCGAGGTAAAAATGGCGGGCGCGGATTTCGGAGTGGCTCCAGGAACGAATCCGCGAGTGGTGCGTGCGGCCGTCGAAGCAGGGCTGCCATTTGCACCGGGGATTGCTACTCCCTCGGAAATTGAAGCCGCGATTGAACTCGGGTGCCGGTTCGTCAAGTTCTTTCCCGCCGCCGCCACCGGAGGAGTTCCGTATCTACGCAGCATGAGCGCGCCCTACAAACATCTGGGCATCCAATATTTCCCGCTAGGCGGATTAAACGCAGATAATATGACGGATTATCTAAACGAGCCCAATGTGCTGGCGATCGGTGGATCATGGATCGTCCAACAAACGCTTGTTGAAAATCATGATTGGGATGGTATCACGGCGCGTGCCGCCGAAGTCGTCGAAATTGCGAAGGGACCAAGCCATGAGTAAACCGGTTGTCACGTTCGGCGAGATCATGGGCCGTTTGGCGGCGCCCGACCATCTTCGTCTTCGTCAAACTCGCGAGTTGGAAGTCACCTATGCGGGTGCGGAAGCCAGTGTCGCGGTCTCGATTTGCAATTTTGGTGGATCTGCCCGCTATGTGACTGCGCTTCCGAAACACGCCCTCGCCGACGCGACCGTCGACTCGGTTCGCGGCATGGGCATCGACACACAATTTATCTTGCGTACCGACGAGGGACGGCTAGGACTGTATTTCCTCGAAACCGGTGCCAATCAACGGCCCAGCAATGTGATCTACGATCGTGCCGACTCGGCGATCGCGATCACTCCGGCGGATCACTATGAATGGGACCAGATCTTCACGGGGGCTCAGTGGCTGCATCTGACCGGGATCACACCGGCACTGTCCGAAAACGCGGCGAACGCAACGCTTGTGGCTGCGAAAATTGCAAAAGCCGCCGGGCTGCAGGTTTCCATCGACTTGAATTTCCGCGGCAAACTGTGGAATTGGGACAAGACCAAGAAGGCTCGTGAATTGGCGAACGCGACAATGCGAACGATCCTGCCGTTCGTCGATTTGGTGATTGCCAACGAAGAAGATTGCCATGACGTGCTCGGAATTCAAGCGGGCGCAACGGACGTGCATTCAGGATCGCTTGATACGTCGCGTTACCCCGATGTGGCAAGACAAGTGGTGCGGCAATTTCCGAATATCAGCAAGGTCGCAATCACATTGCGAGAAAGTTTGTCAGCAACCCATAACAATTGGGGCGCAATGTTATACGACGCGGCAGCCGATCGGGCCGCTTTTGCTCCGTTGGACGAACAGGGGAACTATCGTCCCTATGAAATCAAAAACATTGTCGACCGAGTGGGCGGAGGCGACGCGTTCGCGGGCGGGCTGATCTTTGCCTTGACGACGTCGGAGCTGAGCGAACCGCAAACTGCAGTCAATTATGCCGTAGCGGCGTCGTGTTTGAAACACTCGATCAAAGGTGACTTTAACTACGCGACACGAAGCGAAGTCGAATCGCTAATGGGTGGATCGGCATCAGGTCGCGTGGTGAGGTAAGCGGTTTGAGTGTTCCGTCTGCCTCGGACAGTAACGACATGATCACGCGGAAAAAGTTGCAGGGACACAACGGAATGTTTCGCAATCGCTATCGCTTTCACGGCAACGTGAATTTGAGAGTGACCGCTGCGAGAATTGGCAAGCCTTCTTGCAGACGAGGGACCAAGGATGCTCACATCCGCTTCAGACGGTGAGCATGATTCATCAACTGGTAACGAATGAGACAAGAAATCATGAAATACTTCGCACTGATTGCAGTCCTGCTTGCATCCTTTCCGTTACCGGCAGACGAACCACGCTCTGACGTCACGCCAAGCAACGGGTCCTCAAAACCCAACGTGCTGTTCATCGCGATTGATGATTTGCGTCCCGAGCTGGGCTGTTACGGATCCGAAATTGCGATCACCCCAAATTTGGACAAATTGGCGAGCGATGGATTGCTGTTCAATCGTGCCTATTGCCAAGAAGCGATCTGCAGCCCGTCACGCGCTAGTTTGATGACCGGAGCTCGCCCGGACACCATCGGCGTGGTCGAGAACACGGCCAAGTTTCGTGATTTAAATCCGGACATTGTCACGCTTTCGCAGCACTTTATCGCCGCTGGTTACGAAGCGGTTCATTGTGGGAAAATTTTTCATAACCCTGAACACGCGGATATAGAGAACTCCTGGAGTCGCCAACCGTCAAAAAAGAAGCTGAATTTGAAGGCTCCGTTCCCCAGCTATGCATTACCCGAGAACCAAGCGATTCAGAGAAAGAACCGCGAAATCCTGGCAGCCAAATACGGTCCAGGCATCAGCGGAACCGGGCTTGTTCACGGCCCCGCCTATGAGTGTGCCGATGTGCCCGATCAGGCGTACCGAGATGGTTACAACACCGATCTCGCGATTGCGACGATGAAAGAGATGGCTCGCAGCGGTGATAAGCCTTTCTTTCTTGGGTTGGGCTTTTTCAAACCCCACCTCGAATTTATTGCACCAAAACGTTACTGGAATCTCTACGATCCAGCCAAGATACCGTTGGCCGCGAATGACACTGCCCCCGTCAACGGCGCCGCGATGGGATTGCATGCTTCCTTTGAACTGCGCGTTCGCGACGGGATTCCCAAGAGCGGCGATATCGCCCCCGACTTAGCTCGAACATTAAAACACGCTTATCTCGCGTGCGTCAGCTACATCGATGCGCAAGTGGGGCGGATGATCGACGCGCTCGACGCTGAAGGACTGCGGCAGAACACTATAATCATTGTCTGGGGCGATCACGGGTGGCACCTCGGTGACATGGGCGTATGGGGCAAAGCGACCAATTACGAGATCGCAACGCGAGTCCCCTTGATGATCTGGACACCGGATATGCCAGCGGGAAGTCGTGGCAAAACCACCGACGCCCTCGTTGAACTTGTCGACATGTATCCAACGCTCTGTGATCTGGCTGGATTATCGAAACCGTCTCATTTGGAAGGCACCAGCTTCACCCCGCTGCTCGAAGAGCCGAGTCGCGATTGGAAAACCGCGACGTTTAGTCAGTTCCCCAACCCGGCACTCCGCGAATGGGCGGCCAATCCGCTTCAGCCCAGCATGCGAGAAACCTTCTTCGGACCGCTGATCCAAGAAGTCGAATCGAAAATCATCACGCAGCAGGGGGATAAGTGGGATCGTGATTTGTTCGAAAATCATTTGATGGGTTACACGATGCGAACCGACCGCTATCGACTGGTGGTCTGGAAAGACACCGAACACCCCGAAGCTGATCCGGTCGATGTCGAGCTGTACGATCATCTCGAAGACCCGAATGAGACCGTCAATATCGCCGACGCGTCGCCTGAACAGGTAGCTCAATTGCTGCGACAGTTCGATGCCGGTTGGAAGGGAAACCGGCCTTCGAGCCGTCAATAAACGAAGTCAGCCAAGAATTTGCAGCGATATACTTCATTCGCTGTAAGGGGGGATGCGATTTGCGAGTAGTTCCCTACAAATAAGATTCGAATCCGCGTCCACTGACGCCACGGCGGTAGATTGGTCATCAAGGGTGCGATGAATGATATGAACATTTAAAAAACTCTAGGAGACTGCGATGAAAAGCTACTTGATCGATTCCGACAAAGGCATTGACGCCATCCGAAAAGTAGACGCGGCTGATGCCACCCCAGGAAAAGGCCAAGTCAAAATCGGCATCAAGGCAGCCTCGCTGAACTACCGCGATCTCGTCATTGCTGCAGGCGGCTACATGCGAAACGACACGCGTCCCGTCGTCCCGTTGTCCGATGGTGCCGGGGAGGTGCTCGAGGTGGGGGACAGCGTGACTCGCTGGAAAGTCGGCGACCGGGTCAGCCCAATTTTTGTTCGTGATTGGATCGACGGCGCGGTGGACGATGCCAAGCTAAAAACGGGTCTAGGCGGCGGAGTTGATGGCGTACTTGCGGAATCGATGATCGTGCGAGAACAGTCGTTGGTCGCCATTCCTGACGGGATGTCGTTCACCGAAGCAGCAACGGTGCCGTGCGCCGGAGTGACCGCATGGCATGCTTTGTTCGAATCTGGGAATTTGCAGCCTGGTCAAACCGTGTTGTTATTGGGAACGGGGGGCGTCTCGATCTTTGCTTTGCAGCTTGCCAAGGCTGCCGGTGCTCGTGTTATCATCACCTCGTCCAGCGACGAAAAACTTGAACAAGCAAAATCCTTAGGCGCGGATCTCGGCATTAACTATGCCAAACATCCGGAATGGCACAAACATATCCGCGAATTGACCGCTGGCAACGGAGTCGATCACGTTGTCGAAGTGGGCGGCCCCGGTACACTCGAACGGTCGCTTAAATCCGCTTCGGTCGGCGGTCACGTCCATTTGATCGGGTTGCTCGATTCGCCCGCAGGCAAAGTCAGTCCGATGCTCAGCGTTTTCAACTTGTTGACGGTGCGAGGAATCTACGTCGGCAGTCGACAAATGCACGAGAAAATGCTTGCGGCCATGACCGTGAACCAGATCGTTCCGGTAATCGACAAGACGTTTTCGTTCGACGAGGCGATCGAAGCCTACCGGTACTTTGCCTCGCAAAAGCATGTCGGCAAGGTCGTGATCGAACTCTAACCCGCAACGACTCGTTGACTTGCCCCTCGCCGACGCCGAAATCAGTCCAAACAGCGTGCGACATCGCCGACATGACGAGCATCTATGTATAAGATAGACGTTCGTGCTTCCCGACTTACCAGCATACTTCGCGTGTATATCTAACAAATATGAAAACTTCGGCCTGTCTTGCGTTTGCTTTGTGTGTGCTCGCTGTGGTGCCCCCGGCACAATCATCCGCCGCGGCTCAGCGAAACTTTGTGTTTATTTTGGTCGACGACCTCGGCTGTAAAGATCTGGGATACGAGGGCAGCGAATTCCATGAAACCCCGAATATTGATGCGTTGGCGGCGTCGGGGATGCGATTTGACCACGGCTACGCGGCATGCCAAGTCTGTAGCCCATCGCGTGCCAGCATTATGTTGGGCAAGGCAACGCCGCGGCATGGAATCACCGATTGGATCGGAGCGGCGAGCGGGATGAAGTGGAATCGCGACGATCGCGTACTGCCCGCAGACTACGAGCACGTCTTGCCAAAGGACGACACGACGCTGGCCGAAGCGTTTCGAGAGGGCGGCTATACCACGTTTTTCGCAGGCAAGTGGCATCTCGGAACCAAGGGGTCCTGGCCCGAGGATCATGGATTTATGATCAACAAGGGCGGCTGGGATGTCGGCAGCCCCAAGGGCGGCTACTTTGCACCATGGGAAAACCCGCGACTCGAAAGTGGTCCTGACGGTGAATCGCTGACGTTGCGTTTGGCCAATGAAACCGCATCGTTCATCGAATCGAGTAAGGACAAACCGTTTCTGGCCTACCTGTCGTTCTACACCGTTCACGGTCCGATCCAAACGACCGAAGAACTCTGTAATAAGTACCGTGATAAAGCCGCGAAAATGGGGCTGACCGATAACGACACGCGGTTCACACTGCAACGTCGATTGCCCGTTCGCCAAGTTCAGGATAATCCGATCTACGCTGGCATGGTCGAAACGCTCGACAATGCCGTCGGGATTGTGCTCGACAAATTGAAGGAAACGGGACTCGATAAAAACACAGTCGTGATCTTTACCTCTGACAACGGTGGTGTTTCCTCGGGCGACGCGTTTTCAACCAGTCTGCTGCCGTTGCGTGGCGGCAAGGGAATGCAGTGGGAAGGCGGCATTCGTGAACCCTACATCATCCACGTTCCTGGGATGACGCCGCCGGGATCGTCCACCGAGGTCCCCGCAATCGGAATGGACTTCTATCCAACGATGCTGGACTTGGCTGGCTTACCGCCGCGACCTGAACAGCATGTCGACGGCGTCAGTCTCGTACCTGTACTGAAGGGCGACAACATCGACGACCGAGATTTGTTCTGGCATTACCCGCACTATGGCAATCAAGGGGGTGAGCCGTCATCGATCATCCGCAGCAAGCAATGGAAACTGATTCATTACTACGAAGATGGACGCAATGAACTGTACAACCTTCAGAGTGACGAAAGTGAACAAAACGACGTCGCCGCGAAACATCCTGAACGGGTAGCGGAACTAAAAAAACGGCTTGACGGTTGGTTGGCCGAGACCGGAGCAAAAATCCCACAGCCGGATCCGCGATTCACGCAGGCGAAGTTCGACGCCCGCATGAAAAATGTCCGTGAAAAGTTGATGCCAAGGCTCGAAAAACAACACGCCGACTATCTCGATAAAAGCAAAAAGCCTAGCCCCAATTGGTGGGGAAGTGCCAAGGATTAAGCCGCCCGTATCCCGACGACGACCAACCACGTCGCGAAACTCGCCAAGAGTTTCGCGACAGCATTAACCAGCATCTCACGAACGGATTTGCTGAAATTTGATCAAGAACAACGTCATCGTTTAATGATCCGAAAGCATATCGTCTCGCCGCACTCTCGACGCCCGCAAGTGTTCGTGACTTTCGCTACGGACACTGTCATTGTTCTTGACGATAATAGTCCAACAGTGAATAGAGTTCGTCACGCGACTGCATGGCCTCGATCATCTCTTTTTGCGTTCCGGTCGTACGAAGTGTTTGATACACCCGAGCGGCTGCGGCATTCATGGCGCGAAACGCGGTGAGCGGATAGAGCACTAATTTGACGCCGACCTCGCGTAGTTCATCCACACTGTACAGCGGCGTCTTGCCGAACTCGGTGATGTTTGCCAGCACTGGAACCGCGACGGATTCGGTGAATCGCAGATAGTCTTCGAGCGAAGTGATCGCTTCGGCAAAGATCATCTCGGCCCCGACATCAACGTAACAGTTGGCTCGTTCAATCGCCGCTGCGATTCCCTCTACTGCGACCGCGTCGGTGCGTGCCATGATGACAAAGCTGGCGTCGGTACGGGCATCCAACGACGCTTTCAAACGGTCGCACATCTCCGCGGTCGCAACGAGTTGCTTGCCGGGACGGTGGCCACAACGTTTCGCATCAATCTGGTCCTCCAAATGCAACCCTGCGGCTCCAGCCCGAATCAACTCGCGGACCGTTCGCTCGATCATCAGCGAACTGCCCCATCCTGTATCGGCATCGACTAGCAGCGGCAGATCAACCGCGGCCGTAATCCGTCGCGTGTCTTCTAACACATCTTGTAACGTCGTGACTCCCAAATCAGGCAGCCCGTGCGAGGCGCTCGCGACGCCTGACCCCGACAGATAAATCGCACGAAAACCGGCTTGTTTTGCCAACAAAGCCGTGATCGCGTTGACCGTTCCAGCAACCTGCAGCGGTCGTTCATGATCCAACGCTGCACGTAAACGCGCCCCGGCCGTGGAGGACTCGGACATCGACATGGTTTTTACTCGGAAAGAGAGCCAATTGCAGGGGTCACCGTGGGAATCAAAGTTCGTCAGACGACCGTCTGAAAAATCGCGTATAATCAATTGTATCACCTGGAGGGAGGAGTATTTTGATGACTTCCGTTTCCACCAACCCCACTCCGACGCGGACCACCGTCAGCGGTGTTGCGGTCAAGCCGCTTTACACCGATGACGATTTAGCGGACTGGGATCCCGCCACACAGCTCGGGCACCCCGGCCAATTCCCCTACACTCGCGGCGTCCACGAATCGATGTACCGTGGACGCTTGTGGACGATGCGTCAATTTGCGGGATTCGGTCGCCCCAGCGATACCAATTGTCGCTTTCGCTTTCTTCTAGACCAGGGACAAACGGGACTCAGTACGGCATTCGATTTGCCAACGTTGATGGGACTCGACAGCGATGACCCGAAATCGATTGGCGAGGTAGGTCGGCTTGGAGTGGCCATCGATACGGTCGAGGACATGCAAGCCTTGTTTGACGGTATTGATCTTGCCCAAGTCTCGGTTTCGATGACCATCAACGCGCCCGCAATCGTATTGATGGCGTTCTACTTATCGGCGGCAAAGCAGCGTGGCGATGATTGGCGGCAATTGCGAGGCACGATTCAGAACGACATTTTGAAAGAGTTCCATGCACAAAACGAGTTCGTCTTTCCGCCCGAACCCTCCGTCGGATTGGTCGTCGATCTGATCGAGTTCTGTTCGCAACATGTCCCGCAGTGGAACACCGTGTCGATCAGCGGTTATCACATTCGCGAGGCGGGTTCGACCGCGGCTCAGGAATTGGCCTTCACCTTGGCCGATGGGGAACACTATGTCCAGCAGTGTCTCGACCGTGGACTCGACATTGATGCATTCGCATCACGGCTGAGTTTCTTTTTCAATGCGCACAACGATCTGTTTGAAGAAGTTGCCAAATATCGTGCCGCTCGAGTTCTGTGGTCCGAAATGATGCGAGATCAATACGGTGCAAAATCAGAAGCATCTTGGAAGTTGCGTTTCCATGCGCAAACTGCGGGTTGTTCGTTGCAGGCGACACAGCCGGAGGTGAACTTGGTTCGCGTCGGCTATCAAGCACTCGCTGCCGCACTTGGCGGTTGCCAATCGTTGCATACCAATTCGATGGATGAAACGTTTGCCTTACCCAGTGAACACGCGGCCACGCTCGCCTTGCGGACTCAGCAGGTTTTGGCGTTTGAAACCGGGGTGACCAATACGGCCGACCCGCTTGGCGGAAGCTACTTTGTCGAGACCTTCACGCAACAAATGAAGACAGCGGCCCAGGACTACTTTGGCAAGATCGCAGCAAATGGCGGCATGATCGCTGCAGTGGAGAACGGCTTTTTCCGCCGCGAAATCGCGGAGTCCGCGTTCGCCTACCAACAAGCGGTCGACTCGCGAGAGAAAGTCGTCGTCGGTGTCAATGAATTCCAACAATCTGGCGCTGCTGAAATTGCACTAATGCAGTTTGAAGAATCCACCGAATCGGAACACGTCGCAAATCTGCGAAAAATCAAAGCGTTGCGTAGTCAACAGGACGTTGCTCGTTCACTGACTCGGCTCCGGGAAGCGGCGGAGGCAGGTGAAAACACATTGCCCGCGTTACTGCAGTGCGCGGACGATCGAGCAACTGTGCAAGAATGTATGGATGCCATGGCCGATGTGTATGGTCGATTTCGCCCACCGGTAAATTGGTGAGGGACTTCAAAAATGGTTATTGCTAAAACAGATGGCAATGCAACTTTCGGCAATCGCACGATGCCCAAACGGATCTTGCTTGCCAAAGTTGGACTCGATGGTCATGACCGCGGCGTCAAAGTGGTCGCTCGCGGACTGCGGGACGCTGGTTTTCATGTGATCTATAGCGGGTTGTGGCAATCGATTGATGCGGTTGCCGAGGCGGCTCAGGACGAGGATGTCGATTGGTTAGGCGTCAGCATCCTCAACGGCGCCCATATGACCTTGGTTCCCGCGTTAATCAATGCGTTGCATGATCGAGACTTGGACCATATCGGCGTGATCGTTGGCGGTATTATTCCGCAACAAGATCAACAGAAACTGACGCAGCTCGGTGCTCGCGGTTGTTTCGGCCCCGGCACTTCCATCGAGTCGATTGTGCAATTTCTAAGTTAGGTTCGTCTAACCATGTCGCCCCACTTGCTACGTAACGACGTTGCCACATTAGTCCAGCGGCTCCGCGGAGGTGATCGTTGGTCGCTAGCACGTCTGTTGACGCTGGCATTGTCACCCGATTTGCATTCGGAATTGATGGCTGAGCTTTCGAAAGACGATTCGCTCATCACAGCGGACAATGACGCGCCGGTTTTCGCAGTGACGGGCAGCGCCGGAGTGGGCAAGAGTAGTTTGCTATCCCGATTGGCGAGCAAGTTTGCTGAACAAGGTGAGTACGTCGGGGTGCTCGCTTGCGATCCTGAGAGCCCGCTCACAGGCGGCGCCGTGCTGGGGGATCGCTGCCGCATCGCAGGCGGAACGAATTCGCTACAAATGTCCCATCGCGTTTTCATTCGCAGTTTGTCGACCGAATCGGGCAAGCAAGGGGTGGCCGCCAACCTTGCCGTGATGCTGAGGATCATGAAAGCCTTTGGTTTTGACCGCATCTTTATCGAAACCGTGGGTAGCGGCCAAGGCGACGTCGCGGTGCGAGAGCTCGCCGATAGCGTGGTATTGGTGGTGCAGCCGCAAACCGGCGACGCACTGCAGTGGGAAAAGGCAGGCGTTTTCGAAATCGCTGATCTGATTGTCGTAAACAAATCCGATCTAGCGGGCGCCGACCAAACGGTTGCCGAAATTCAAGCACAGAACCCCGCAAAAGATGGCGGTTCGGTTCCAATCGCCAAAGTGTCCTCGGCCCAAGACACCGGCATCCTGGCACTCTGTGACACAATAAAACGGATGCAGAATTTGGTTGATCGGTCTGCTAAGGAACGCGATGATGACGGATCAAATGGAAGTCGCACATCCCTACCCGCCTCCCCGTCATCCTCCCCGTCCGGCAGATCCAACATGTCCGAATCCCAACGTCATACCGATGCCGTGCTTCAGCAAATCGCCGACTATGTTTGTGATTCGACCGATTTCAGCGACGAAGCCTGGACCACCGCTCGTTTGTGTCTGCTGGACAGCCTCGGGTGTGGATTATTGGCACTGAACTATCCACAGTGCAGCAAGCTGCTCGGGCCTGTCGTTCCGGGGGCGACATTGTCACCAGGCGCTCGTGTTCCCGGAACATCGTTGGAGCTCGATCCCGTTACGGCAGCATTCAATATCGGCTGTATCATCCGTTGGCTCGACTACAACGACACCTGGTTAGCTGCCGAATGGGGACATCCGTCGGACAATTTTGGCGGCATCTTGGCGGTCGCCGAATATCGCAGCCGCCTCGGTGACTCCGTCACAATCCGTGACGTGCTTCGTGCGGCAATCCAAGCGTACGAGATCCAGGGAGTGTTGGCACTCGAGAACTCATTCAATCGAGTCGGACTCGATCATGTACTGCTGGTGCGAGTCGCCACGACCGCGGTCACGACAAAGCTGCTGGGCGGTTCTCGTGACCAAGTGATGAATGCCCTCAGCAACGCATGGATCGACGGTGGGACGCTGCGGACCTATCGACATGCACCCAACACCGGTTCACGCAAAAGTTGGGCGGCCGGAGATGCCACGCGGCGTGGTGTCCAATTAGCGTTGTGGAGCTTGACGGGCGAAATGGGTTATGCAACCGCGTTGACCGCAGAACACTGGGGTTTCGAGGACGTCTTGTTCGCCGGGCGGGCGATCCAGCTCACGCGTTCGCTTGACGATTACGTGATGGAGAACATCCTGTTTAAAGTCGCCTTTCCCGCCGAGTTTCATGCCCAAACCGCTGCAGAAGCAGCAATCGCCCTGCATCCCAAAATCGGAAATCGTTGGGACGAGATCGATCGAATTCGGATCGAAACGCAGGAATCGGCGATGCGAATCATCAACAAAACAGGTCCGCTTAACAATCCAGCCGATCGCGATCATTGTCTGCAGTACATCGTGGCAGCGGCGCTGTTGCATGGTCGCCTCGACTCGGATCACTATGAACAAGCGGCCGCCGAGGATCCGCGAATCGACAAGCTGCGTGAATGCATGCAGGTGGTCGAGCAACCTCACTATTCCACCGACTACCTCGATCCCGAAAAGCGATCGATTGCAAACTCGGTTCAGCTGTTTTTTAGCGACGGATCGCACAGTGAACGGGTCGAAATCGAATACCCGCTCGGACATCGGCGGCGACGTGACGAAGCGTTACCGTTGCTTCGAGAAAAATTCCGCAACAACGTCGCGACCCGATTCGATAGCGTGCGAGCCGCGTCACTGGAATCGTTGTTTGCAAGTGATGCGATCGACGACCTACCGGTCGACGAGTTTATCGACAAGTTTGTGGTTCGCTGAGCTGAAACATACAATAGGCAGAGGTGGGATACGCCGCGAGCGTCTCATCACGTCCCCCGCGTTTACTAATCAAGACAGCCCGCTTTCCCCCTGACAGAATCGTGACGTTTTAACAATCGCATTATCAACACGATGCGTCACTCGCATGGCTACGACGCGAGCGACGGCGATCGCGTCATAAGCGAAATTTCAGGGGAGGACCGTGCTGCGGAATGCTCAGGAGAATTCGGTGCCTACTTTGCGTGAGCTGACCGACGATTTGATTCGCCAAGAGCAGACGCTTCGTCAAGGAGGCGGCGAAGATGGCCAGCAGCGGCAATTGCGACACGGACGTTTACCCGTGCGTGCTCGTTTGGATTTGCTGCTTGATAAAGATCGCCCCTTCTTTGAACTTGGGTTGTGGGCTGCGGATGGAATGTACCAGGAATGGGGAGGCGTTCCCGCAGCCGGCATCGTCACCGGAATTGGTTTCGTTGCCGACCGAACTTGCTTGATTGCGGCCAATGACGCCACGGTAAAAGCCGGAGCAATGTTTCCGCAATCAGTGAAAAAGTTGCTAAGAGCTCAGAAGATTGCTGCCCAATTTCGCTTGCCACTGATCTACCTTGTCGATTCCGCCGGAGTATTCCTGCCGCTGCAAGACGAGATCTTTCCGGACGAAGACGATTTCGGTCGGATCTTTCGCAACAACGCGGTGTTGTCTGCCGCCGGGATTCCTCAATACGCCGCCGTCATGGGCAACTGTGTTGCGGGCGGCGGCTATTTGCCCGTGCTGTGCGACAAAATGCTCATGACCGACGGCAGTCAACTCTGTTTGGCGGGCCCCGCACTCGTGAAAGCCGCGATCGGACAGGTGGTCGATCCCGAGGAACTCGGTGGCGCGTCGATGCATGCGGCGATCAGCGGCACCGTGGATTTCCACGAAGCCGATGACCCATCCTGCTTGAAGCGACTCCGTGCTTTAGTCGATCTGTTGCCACCGAACATACCACCAGGGACACTGGATAACGTCGCCTTCAATCACCACGCGTCCGATCACCACGCGTCCGATCACCACGCCTTCAATCACCACGCGTCCGATCACCACGCGTTCGATCACCATGCGTCCGATAACCAAGTGTACGACATCGTATCGGCGGATGGACGCGATGAATATGACGTCCGTGATCTGCTTCGCTGTCTCGTCGACGAACACACGCTGCAGGAATACAAGGCCGAATTTGGGCAGACACTGGTAACCGCGTTTGCGAAAATTGCGGGCTACCCGATCGGGATCGTTGCGAATCAAAAACGCCGCTGCCGTACTGCGAGTGGCGAGATTCAAGTGGGCGGCGTGATCTATCCCGATGCGGCCGACAAGGCGGCACGCTTTGTGATGGATTGCAACCAAACAAAGCTGCCGCTGTTGTTCATTCAAGACGTGCAAGGGTTCATGGTGGGCAAGCAGGCTGAACAGGCGGGAATCATTCGAGCCGGCGCGAAACTCGTCAATGTCGTCAGTAATTCAGTCGTGCCAAAGTTCACCGTTATCGTGGGCGGTTCGTTTGGGGCTGGACACTATGCCATGTGCGGCAAAGCGTATGATCCGGCACTGATTCTAGCGTGGCCGTCGGCAAAGTATGCGGTCATGGGCGGCAACCAGGCGGCGGAGACCTTGTTGTCGTTGCAGCTGCGTGACGCACAGCGAGCGGGACGAACGCTTAGTGAAAACGAAGTTGCCGAACTACGTCAATCGATTCAAAAACGTTATCAAGAGCAGACCGATATTCGTTTCGGTGCCGCACGAGGATGGGTCGATGCCATCATCCCTCCGGCCGACACGCGGCTGTGGTTGCAAACCGCCCTCGCACTCCTTCCCCCGTCAACAAATCGTGAATTTAAAACCGGAGTCTTGCAGGTTTAGAAATAAGTCATCGAAGTCGGAAACGTTAACTCAATCCCAGCCACTTGGACTTTGAAAAATGGTTCGCTCGGTTCGAATCGGAAATGCGCAAGCCTTTTGGGGTGATCGTAGCATCGCCGCAGCCGAGATGCTCGCGCGTGAACCGGAGCTTGATTTTCTAACACTCGACTACCTGGCCGAAGTGTCGATGTCCATTTTGGCGACCCAGCGGCAACGTGATCCGCAAGCCGGGTTCGCGAAAGACTTTGTTGACGTCGTCCGATCACTGGTGCCGTATTGGGCGGCGGGTGGAAAATGCCGAGTGATCGCGAACGCAGGTGGGCTCAACCCAAGCGGATGTGCGCGTGCATGCCGCGAAGTGATCGAAAATGCCGGTTGCCGATCACTTCGCATTGGAATCGTCAGCGGTGATGATGTGTTAGAAAACCTTCGCGCCGCCGGACGTCATTCCAGCGCGGACTCGTTCGTCAATCTGGATAATCGCGATTCACTCGGCACCGTTGCCGACCGGCTCGTCACCGCCAATGCTTATCTCGGCGCCGCACCGATAGCCCACGCACTTACGCAGCAGGCGGATGTCGTGATTACCGGACGTGTCGCGGATCCGTCGATGGTCGTAGCCGCCTGCGTCCACCATTTTGGATGGAACGACGATGATCTCGATTGCCTCGCCGGTGCCACCGTGGCCGGGCATTTGATCGAATGCGGCACTCAAGTCACCGGAGGGATCAGCACCGATTGGATGGAGGTGCCCGACCCGACGCATCTCGGATTCCCGATCGTCGAAGTCTATGAAGACGGTCATTGCATTGTGACAAAAACAGCAAACACAGGCGGCCGAGTGACACCGTGGACCGTCAAGGAACAACTGGTTTACGAGATCGGCGACCCCGAAAATTATCTCAGCCCCGATGTGACCGTATCGTTTCGCGAGTTAAATGTCGAGCAAATCGGGCCGGATCAAGTGCGAGTCCGTGGTGCAATCGGAAAACCACCGCCATCCCAATACAAGGTCAGCGCAACGTTTCGTGACGGTTTCCGAGCGGCCGGAATGCTAACCATCGTCGGTCGTGGTGCCCGCGCCAAAACGCAACGGGCGGGCGAGATCGTGCTGAACCGACTGCGTGACGCCGACGTCCCAATTCGCAATAGCCTGATCGAATGTCTCGGATCGGGGGCATGCGTCGAAGCGTTCACCGGGAAGTCTCCCGTCATTGATGCAACTTCTTTTGACGAAGTGGTCCTGCGTGTCGCCGTCGAAGTCGACACACAACAAGACGCAGAACGATTCGCTCGCGAGCTGATTCCGCTGGTCACCGCCGGGGCTCAAGGAACGACAGGCTATGCAGAGGGACGACCGCGAATCCGTCCCGTGATTCGCTATTGGCCCTGCTTGATCTCGCGAGACTCGGTTCAGCCAATCGTCGAATCGCTGCTGACCAAGCCAACCCAAAGCACGCCAGACACAAAATCAATTTGGCCACAGGCTGATGCGATGACGACGACTGCGTCGCGACCGCCGGAACATGGCACCTTTAATGCATCGGGAATACCCGAGCACGCCGCTTTCGACATTTCCGACGCAGCCCATCTATACGATATCGCAATCGCCCGCAGCGGAGACAAAGGCACCGGTGCGAATATCGGCGTGATTGCACGAAACGACGCTGCGTGGAAGTTTCTGCAAGATTGGCTGACCGCGGAACGTATCGCCGAATTTTTTTGTCAAAGAGATATCGAATCCGTCGAGCGTTTTGAATTGGCGAATCTGCAAGCACTCAACTTTGTGATTCGCGGCATCTTGCGTCAGGGATTGCGGACCGACGCACAAGGCAAGACGCTCGGTCAAATCGTGCTGGAAATGCCCTTGCCAAACTCAGCCTCGGTTTCTGATGTTTCAAACGACGGAGACGACCACCATGGCGAAGTTGATTCTTAGCGAACGTATCACTCGGGGCGTCCGAGCGGTATCGTTCAACCGACCCGATCGGCGCAACGCACTCAGTATTGAATTGCTCGAATCTCTCTGTCTCGAATTGAATCAGCTCGAGCAAGACGAAGAGAACCGCGTTGTCATCCTCGGCGGCGAGGGAAAAGTTTTCTCGGCCGGTTTGGATTTGCGTGAGGCCGCGGACACGACGCTCGTGCAGCGTTCGGCCAGTGCAGTCAAACAGACATTGAGCCAATTGCGGTCAACACCACTTGTCGTCATCGCCGCGGTACACGGCGGTGCGTTTGCTGGCGGCGCTGGCGTGATGGCGGCTTGTGACATCGTGATCGCTGCGGAGGATGCCCGCATCAGTTTTCCCGAAGCACGCCGAGGGTTGTTGCCCGCGCTGGTGATGGAGGTGTTGCGGCACAAGGTTCGCGCAGGTGACCTCAGCGATTTGCTGCTTGTCGGTGAACCTGTCGATGCGGCGCGAGCACAACAGATCGGACTCGTCCAACGCATCGTCCCCGCGGCACAACTGCGAGACGCCTCTGTCGCGGTCGCTCGTTCGGTGTTGGCCGGCGGCCCCGAAACGATACGACAGACGAAGGCATTGCTCGGTGCTGCCTTTGCAGAACATGACTCCGCCGGGGAACCTGATTTAATCGATCTGCACTTAGCCGCTCGACATAGCGACGAAGCTCGCGAAGGGTTGGCGGCGTTTAATGAAAAGCGAGACCCAAAATGGCCCTAAAACATCCACCCCAAACAACGGAACGTTTAGAACAACGCGAGCAACAGATGCGGCAGGCCGAAGAGCTGCTAGGGTCACTGCCGCAAGCAACCGGCGTCGCCAAGGGACTATTCCATGGCCAATTTATCCACGACTGGGTGTTTCCCTATCCATCGTTGTCGCGACAACAGAATGCCGATGTCACCGCGGCGGTAGCCAGTTTGAGCCAATTTTGCGACCAACACCTGGACCCAGTGCAAATCGATCGCAACGCCGACATTCCTCGTGACGTGATCGACGGTCTCGCGGAATTGGGACTGCTTGGGATGACAGCCCCGTTGTCGTTCGGAGGACGCGGCTTCTCGCAGAAACAGTATTGCCGGTTGCTCGAGGTGATCGGAGCGCGATGCAGTTCGACTTCGATCTTTGTCAATGCCCATCACTCAATCGGGATGCGTGGTTTATTGCTGTTTGGCACCGATGGGCAAAAGCGAAAATGGCTGCCCGATTTGGTACTTGGCAAAAAACTTGCCGCGTTTGCTTTAACGGAACCGGATGCCGGGTCCGATGCGTCGAATGTACAAACCACCGCGACGCCGACCGCCGATGGCAGCCATTTTGTACTGAACGGCCAGAAACGCTACATCACCAACGGCGCGATCGCAGACGTGTTGACCGTCATGGCACGCACGCCAGTCGAAGGGACAAACGACTCTGCGATCACCGCATTCTTGGTGACGCCAGACATGCCTGGATTCCAAGTCACCGAGCCGCGGATGGAAAAGCTTGGGATTCGCGGAACAGCGACAGCAAGGTTGGCGTTCGATAATCTGCACGTGCCACGGGAAAACATTCTCGGTCCGATCGGCAAAGGCTTGAAAGTCGCGCTGACGGTGCTCGATTTTGGACGCACCACCTTTGGTGCCTGCTGTACCGGGGCGGCGAAAACGTGTCTGCACTTGGCAACCGAGCATGCGAGAAAACGCCATCAATTTGGTCGATCGCTTGCCGAATTCGAGTTGGTCCAGCAAAAACTGGCACGTATGGCGGCTTGGACTTATGCGATGGAAGCGACCACGACCGTGACCGCGGGGCTGATCGACCGCGGCCTGGAAGACTACATGTTGGAAACGGCGATGCTGAAGGTTTGGAGCACGGAGCGTCTCTGGACTATCGTCAACGATGCTTTTCAAATCTATGGCGGCGCCGCCTACTTTACCGATCAACCGCTCGAGCGCATGCTCCGCGATCATCGCATCAACCAGATTGGCGAAGGAGCCAACGAAGTGCTGATGTCCTTCATCGCACTGACCGGGATGCGGGGCCCCGGCATGCAGATGAAGGAGGTCGACGATGCGATGAAACATCCCTTTAGTGGCTTCGGAACGTTCACCCACTTTGCAACGGCCGCGGTGCGGATGCGGCTGCGCACCCCGCCCGTACCGGTACGTTCGGCCGAACTGAAGCCAATCGCCCACCGCTTGGGAAAGCAGGTCAAACGGTTGGGAACGACCGTCCAAGCGACACTGGTGCGACACCGCGAAGAGGTCCTCGAACGTCAACTCGTTCTCGAACGGATTGCCTGGATCGCGATGGAACTGTTTGCCACGGCGTGCACGCTAAGTCGGCTCGATAGCGAATGGGTTAATGGCGATCGCAGCCGCGATGCCGCCGCCCAATTTTTCATCGCCGATTCGCTGCGGCACGTCGACCACTGTTTTGCCAGCCTGCGTGACAATGATGACGAGCGTTTGTTAGCGGCCGCCCGAGAACTATAATTAACAAATAACTTTCTATCTCGCCGCCAACCGCACCCCGCCATCAAGCCGCAACGTCGATCCGTTAATCATGGCGTTCTCGAAAACATGCGATACCAATGCTGCGAATTCGGCAGGCTGACCTAATCGCTTAGGGAAAACGGATTGGTCAATCAGCGATTGCCGAACTTTCTCCGGGGCGGCCTGCATCATCGGAGTCTCAAACACTCCCGGCGCGATGGACACGACCCGTATTCCATGTTGCGCTAGTTCTCGTGCCAGCGGAAGCGTCAACGACGCCACCGCTCCTTTTGATGCCGCATAGGCAGCTTGCCCAACCTGGCCTTCGAACGCGGTAACCGATGACGTCGTCACCATCACGCCCCGCTCGCCATCCGCATCCGCTTCGCCCGCTGCGATCGCGGCTCCGCACAACCGCAGCGTGTTGAACGTGCCAACCAAGTTGACATCGATCACTCGCCGAAATGCATCCAGCGATGCGACTCCTTCACGCGGCAATAAACGTTCAGCGTGCAAGATTCCTGCGCATGTCACCGCGGCTCGTAGGGGGCCGAACTGCCGCTGGCCAGCATCGATTGCCAACTGCAACTCGTTTTCGCTGCACACATCGGTTTGCGAAAACACGATTCGCCCCTCATATTCGCGAAGCACAGTATCCGGGGGTGGTTTCATGTCGGCAATGACAATACGTGCGTGTTGCCGAGCTAAATTGGCTACACAGGCAGCCCCCAAACCGGAACTGCCGCCAGTCACCAGCACACAAGCGTTCTGGATTAGCATGATGCCGCACCCTCGCAATCAATGAACGTGTCACGACGGTCGCAATTTCTCGATGACCTTGCAACCCATCGGAATCTGTAGGTCTATTCTAGCGGAACCGAGGGACAACCGCTGCAACCGAACTTGCGCGGGCAAGACCGCAAGCGTTTCACCACGAGAATCAGTTTGTACTCAAACCGCCATCAACCAGACAAACCGATCCGGTCATCCACTTTGCATCACTTGACGCCAAATGAACAGCCAGCTTCGCCACATCTTCGGGCTCCCCAAGTCGTCCTAACGCGAACGATTGACGAACAAACGCGTCATACTCGGCTTTGCGTTGTTCTGAGAACGACGAGATCATCTTTTGTGTCAACGGTGTGTTGATCGTACCTGGGGCGATCGCGTTGACACGCACCCCGACGGGGCCGAGTTCCAACGCAAGTGCTTTCGTCAGTGAATTGAGTCCTCCTTTGGTCATTGCATAGACCGACGCGGGACGTCCAGGGATCAACCGATGCGCCGAAGTGGAGGAGATGTTGATTACGTTGCCTTGTGCTTTGACCAGCAACGGTAACAGCGTTTGGGTCAACAGAAACGGTGTCAACAGGTTCAGCTGCACCTGGGCCTGGAGCTCATCGTGGCTGACGTTGGCAAAATCGGTGAACCGAGCCATCCCCGCATTATTGACCAACACGTCGATGGCATCCCAAGACCGCGTGATCTCAGCGTGAACCTGTTGAATCGCGGCGGGGTCCGTAAGATCGGCAGCGGTGCAGTTGACGGTAGCGCCGTTGGCGCGGAGATCATCTGCTGCGGCCGCTAATTTATCGCCGTTCCTCGCGATCAGCCATAACTCGGCCGCCTCGCTTGCAAACGCGGTGGCGATGGCTAATCCGATACCATCACTACCACCTGTAACGACTGCCTTGAACTTGTCGAGACGCCCATTCGCCATGGTGAGAGCCCTTATCCGTTGCCTGAGAACCTTCATTCAAGTTGACATGAAAACAATGTCTCGTCTACAGACACATCACGATGCAACAGGTTCGCCGATTTTTGCGGCGACGGCAGTCGGTCGATAGAAAAACAGCTTTCAGCTCGGCAGGGTTGCGTTGTGATAGATTTCTTGGACGTCGTCGCAATCGTTCAGCATCGCCATGAACTTGTCGAACATCGGCATGTCGTCGGGAAGCAGTTCGGTGCGTGTATGCGGGACGAAGGTGATTTCTTCGACATCGAACTCGGTTTCCGGCAGTGCGTCCAAAATCGCTTGCTTGGCTTTATAAAATTCGGTGGTCGGAGCAAACACGGTCACCTGACCTTCTTCGCACTCGACATCCGTCACATCGACGTCCGCCATCAACAGCGTTTCGAGGACTTCATCGGCACTATCGCCTTTGAAGGACAAAATTGCTAAATGCTCGAACGCATGAGCGACCGATCCAGGGGCTCCCATTTTCGAACTCGTTTTGGTAAAGCAGTTGCGAACATCGGTGATCGTGCGATTGTTATTGTCGGTCAAGCAATCGATGATGACCGAGCATCCGCCGGGGCCGAACCCTTCGTAACGAGCCGCGACATAGTCCTCGCCACCGACGCCACTGGCTTTGTCGAGTGCCTTTTCAATCACATGCGCTGGAACTTGGTCTTTCTTCGCCTTCTCGATCAAACTACGCAGCGACGAATTCGCGGCTGGCCCGCCGCCATTTTTCGCCATTACATAGATCTGTTTTCCGTATTTTGAGTAGACCTTTGTTTTCTGTGCCGCAGTCTTGGCCATCGACACCTTGCGAACTTCAAAGCTTCGACCCATAGCGTATATCTCGTGAATGATGAGGCGTAAATAAGAAGAATAAAGCACGTTGTAACCACGGCATCACGCTGTTGCACAGAGGAAGTTGCACCACGGTTACCCGGCTTATCAGATATGCAACGCATTTTCTCAGAAAACTGCAGATTGATCCAGCGGTCAACGTAGCAACTGTCGTCCGTCCACAAGACGCCCTCTTATCGAGCAAACCCCGCCAAAACAGCTGGCAGTAACAGAAAGAAGCCAAGCCTACCGGCCTCCCATTTTCCTGCCCCCCCTCATTTTCCTGCCCAAACCAATTGCCGACGTCGCCATCAGTTCTGCAGTACCGCAGCTGCCTCGGCTCTCAAATCCACCACCTCCAATCCACGCCGATAAATCGGCGGGCAGGAACATAGATTTGGGCAGAAAAATAAAACACACTGACCCACACTGCGGCGTCCCATCTTCCTGCCCCCCCTCATTTTCCTGCCAAAACAAATTGCCAAGGTCGCTACCAATCGTGCAACACCGCAGCTCCGTCGACTCTCGCGTTCGCCATGCCCAACGAACGCCAATGAATCGGCGGGCAGGAATATGATTTGGGCAGAAAGATAAAACACACTGCCCCACCCTGCGGCATTCCATTTTCCTGCCCCCCTCATTTTCCTGCCCAAACCAATTGCCGAGGTCGCCACCAGTTCTGCAGTACCGCAGCTGCCTCGGCTCTCACCTCCCTCAACTCCAACAAACGCCGATGAATCGGCGGGCAGGAACATAGATTTGGGCAGAAAGATAAAGCACACTGGACCACACTGCGGCATCCCATTTTCCTGCCCCCATCATTTTCCTGCCCAAACTAATTGCCGACGCTGCCACCAATCGTGCATCGCCGCTGCTCCTTCGACTCTCGCGTTCGCCATTTCCAACGAACGGCGATAAATCGCCGGGCAGGAACATAGATTTGGGCAGAAAGATAAAACACACTGCCCCACCCTGCGGCATCCAATCTTCCTGCCCCTCCACATTTTCCTGCCCAAAATAATTGCCGACGTCGCCCCCTATCGTGCAACGCCGCAACTCCGTCGCCCCTTGCGTTAGCCATGTCCATCGAACGCCGATGAAACGGCGGGCAGGAACATAGGTTTGGGCAGAAAAATAAAACACACTGCCCCACCCTGCGGCATCCAATCTTCCTGCCCCTCCACATTTTCCTGCCCAAACTAATTGCCGACGTCGCCACCAATAGCGCAACGCCGCAGCTCCGTCGACTCTCGCGTTCGCCATGTCCAACGAACGACGATAAAACGCCGGGCAGGAACATAGATTTGGGCAGAAAAATAAAAAACACTACCCCACACTGCGGCGTCCCATCTTCCTGCCCCTCCACATTTTCCTGCCCAAACCAATTGCCAAGGTCGCCACCAATCGTGCAACGCCGCAGCTCCTTCGACTCTCGCGTTCGCCATGTCCAACGAACGACGATAAATCGTCGGGCAGGAAAATGACTTGGGCAGAAAAATAAAACACACTGCCCCACCCTGCGGCATCCCATCTTCCTGCCCTCCTTCATTTTCCTGCCCACAATAATTGCCGATGTCGCCAATCGTCCTACTCCGCAGCGTGTTCGACTCGCGCATCCGTCATGCACTAGCAGCGCCGATGTATCTGCAGGCGAGGCAATAGAGTTTCGGGGACCGTGCTGCTGACCGCAATCGCGTTCAGCTAATTAGGTTGAAACCAGCGTTGTGAACTGAACAGCATGAAGGTCGATGTTGACCCAATGGCCATAGCGAATGGGGCTATGCCGCAATAAGGAAACCAAGTGCTCGCAATGCTGCTGACGCTTGGCTTGATTCATCGTTGTCACGAAAAACGCACTAATATCGTCAATCAAATAGAAGTGCTGGTTTCCTAGCGAATGGCCTCCTCTGCTCATCGGGACAAGGCGATAGAGATTTTCCGAACCGCCCAGGAAATGCAAGATCGCTTGACGATAGAGGCTGGTGGCCAGCCCAGTGCCCCAATCCGACAACAAATCGTCGACGAGATCTACCAGCGAATCATTCCCCTGCCAATCACTTGTCTGAATCGAGAACCTTCGACGTTCTTGTAGAGTCAGCGACGTGTTTACGAATCTCGTTTGCACCCGCTTTGGCCGAAAATTGATTAGTTTCCCACGAGTGGTATTGGTCAACAGTAAGTAGTTCAGCAATTGAGCAAAGTGATTGCGATTGAGCCTCGCAACCGTCTTCAATTCGTAGATTGAGCCACCGGCAACAATACAATCGAGTTTAAACGTTTTCGAAAATGTCCTGAACGCAGTGACAACGGGGAGCTCTCGGTAAACAGGGCACAAGCTGGCCTCGTAAATGCGTTGAACGAAGTCGGACTGGTAGACCTGCTCATCACAAAGACGCCCCAACTCGTTGTGTATCGAGAACGCGTAGCCCATGACTTGGTAGTCGATCTCACGCATCTGACTCTCAGTGATTCGCGGCAAGTCGATAGGCAACAGGATTGGCATTGAATTTTGCTTCCGTTTCACAACCCTCGAGGCTAGAGGTCTGTCTCCAATTATTCGCAAACAAGCCCCAAGAGTCGATGTTTGGTCGCCAATCGCGCACTCATCGAATTCGGACTACAGAATCCCCAAAAAGCGTGCCAGGAGAAAAGATGATACTGCCCCCACCCTCCAGCATGCCATCTTCCTGCCCTCCCTCATCTTCCTGCCCAAACCAATTGCCGACGTCGCGACCAATTGTGCAACGCCGCAGCTCCGTCGACTTTCGCGCTCGCCATGTCCAACGAACGACGATAAATCGCCTGGCAGGAACATGACTTGGGCAGAAAAATAAAACACACTGCCCCACTGCGGCGTCCCATCTTCCTGCCCCCCTTCATTTTCCTGCCCAAAATAATTGCCGACGTCGCCACCAATTGCGCAAGGCCACATCTCCTTCGACTCTCGCGTTCGCCATGTCCATCGAACGCCGATGAATCGGCGGGCAGGAATATGATTTGGGCAGAAAAATAAAACCACTGCCCCACACCGCGGCATCCCATCTTCCTGCCCCTCTACATCTTCCTGCCATAACTAATTGCCGACGTCGCCCCCTATCGTGCAACGCCGCAGCTCCGTCGACTTTCGCGTTCGCCATGTCCATCGAACGCCGATGAATCGGCGGGCAGGAATATGATTTGGGCAGAACAATAAAACAAACTGCCCCACCCTGCGGCATCAAATTTTCCTGCCCCTCTACATCTTCCTGCCAAAACTAATTGCCGACGTCGCCACCAATCGTGCAACTCCGCAGCTCCGTCGACTTTCGCGCTCGCCATGTCCATCGAACGCCGATGAATCGGCGGGCAGGAATATGATTTGGGCAGAACAATAAAACAAACTGCCCCACCCTGCGGCATCAAATTTTCCTGCCCCTCTACATCTTCCTGCCAAAACTAATTGCCAAGGTCGCCACCAATCGTGCAACACCGCTGCTCCTTCGACTCTCGCGTTCGCCATGCCCAACGAACGCCGATGAATCGGCGGACAGGAACATAGATTTGGGCAGAAAGATAAAGCACACTGCCCCACCCTGCGGCATCCCATTTTCCTGCCCTCCACATTTTCCTGCCAAAACTAATTGGCGACGTCGCCACCAATCGTGCAGCGCCGCTGCTCCCTCGACTCTCACCTCCACCACCCACAAGCAGTGCTAAATCAAACAGTGGACGCGAGTTTTGTGAAGAGTGCTTTGATCGAGGGTGTTATCACCACAGCGACGGCGGCCGTGGTAGCGTTCACCATTTTCACTTGCTCGAGCTTCCAGATGTTGATATGAACCGCCGCAATGTTTCCGCCCGTTATTTCGCACCCTGATTTCCTCAGACCCCCAATCGGACTCGACACAAACTCCTATGGCAAAACCACAACCAAAATCAGAAACGACTGCCGAAGAAACGAAACCCGAATCCGAGACGGAAGCAAAAGAAACGGCTGCAAAAGATCCAGCTGGCAAAGAAACTCCGGCGAAGCAAACTCCGCCCCGAGAAACGTCCGCGAAGGAAAAGCCCGTAAAAGAAGCGGCGACCAAGCCCGCAAAGACGACTCCGACCACAACCACGACTAAGAAAGAGAGTCCTGCTCGCTCGAAAAAAACGGGAACCGCTGCGAAAAACGGTTCACTACTCCCCTCCGAACAGCAACTTGAAAATCTGAAGGCGGCGGTTCTGGCGGCCGGCGGCAGCGAAAACTTGCTGTTGATTTTGGAACACGTCGAACAGGCTGGCGGAAAAGCGGCAGTCGAAGAGAGTATCGAAGCCTATCGCGTCTTGAAAACCGTGCTCGAGGAATAGACAAATTTCGCGACCGCCGAAACGGCTGCGATCGCTCACATTCGGTTCTCCAGAAATGTTCGAAACGATTCATCGAGCCTGCACCGTTTAAACCGGCCGATAGACCGCGTTGTTTGGCGTCGATTCGCAGCCTCATCGCGTTTGTTTATGATTTCGCTTGGTCTTTGGGTATCAAGAAGCCGAGGTGGTGGGCTGCGTGCAACCACATGAATTGCCGCCACTCGTCCGCCGTAAAGTTGTCAATAAACGGGTAGTCTTCGAAGGAGCCTTCGTACTTCTCGGCTCGTCTGATGACTTCGATACAGTGATCGATGATGCGATCGTCATCCGCACCGGATGGCGATTTGGGTTTCAAACGCTCAATTGTTGGTGCACTGGACATCCGTCGCGTCCGCAGGATTCGTCTGACAATCCAGTTGACGATCGTTGCCCGCAAAATCCATGGCAATCGAAAACCAAATCCCTCCATGCCACCGGTCATCGTGTGAGTCAGATGTTCGCAAATTTGCGTCAAGTTCCAATTCTTCGATCGGGTGTATCCGCCGCGTCGCAGTCGCTCGATCTCCGCGACAACTTCATCACCTGTATGAAAGTCCAACTTGTGTTTGGTTGACGATCCCATAGCTTACCCTGCGTATTAAACTTAACATCACGATACAGCGGCAATGGCTTGATGATGGCCCCTTGGTGATACCACGCCACCGTATTAATCAATAGACGTACACAAACCACAACGACGCAAGAGTAAATCACGGTCGATTCGCGACCAGGGTCGTTTTGCCGCATCGAGACGATCGAAGCAAGCGAAAGTCAAGTCATCTGCGCTACACAAGGATGGCGCTGCACACAATCCACGGCACAACACTTGGTTCCGCCGCACCCAACCAGCGCCGCCAACGCGGCGGGCAGGAAGATGGAAAGGGCAGGAACATAAAAACAGATCCGGCGCATCCTGCAGTATCCCATCTTCCTGCCCCCTTCATTTTCTTGCCCAAATCAGTCACCAACGCCGCCCTCGGTAACGCAACGCCGCCGCTCAGTCGACACACGGTTCCGCCGCATCCAATCAGCGCCGCCACAGCGGCGGAAAGGAAGATGGATGGGGCAGGAAAATAAAAGAATGCCAGAGCACCCTGCAGTATCCCATCTTCCTGCCCCCGTCATCTTCCTGCCCAAATCAGTAAGCAACATCGCCCTCGGTGACGCAATGCCGCTACTCTGTCGACTCCCGGTTCCGCCGCACCCAACCAGCGCCGCCACAGCGGCGGGCAGGAATATGGATGGGGCAGGAAAATAAAAGAAAGTCAGAGCACCCTGCGGAATCCCATCTTCCTGCCCCCGTCATTTTCCTGCCCAAATCAGTCACCAACATCGCCCTCGGTGACGCAACGCCGCTACTCTGTCGACTCCCGGTTCCGCCGCACCCAACCAGCGCCGCCACAGCGGCGGGCAGGAATATGGATGGGGCAGGAAAATAAAAGAAAGTCAGAGCACCCTGCAGTTTCCCATCTTTCTGCCCCGTCATTTTCCTGCCCAAATCAGTCACCAACGCCGCCCTCGGTGACGCAACGCCGCCGCTCAATCGACTCCCCCGGTTCCGCCGCACCCAACCAGCGCCGCCACAGCGGCGGGCAGGAATATGGAAGGGGCAGGAAAATAAAAGAAAGCCAGAGCACCCTGCGGTTTCCCATCTTTCTGCCCCGTCATTTTCCTGCCCAAATCAGTCACCAACGCCGCCCTCGGTGACGCAACGCCGCCGCTCAGTCGACTCCCAGTTCCGCCGCATCCAACCAGCGGCGCCGACGCGCTGGGCAGGAAGATGGATGGGGCAGGAACATCAAAGAATGCCGGGGCATCCGAACTTCCTGTCCACTGTCAACTTTGTGTGGGTAATTCCACACGCCTACCATGCGTCGGCCAGACGAGCTTGAATCACGCTAGGATTCACAGGTCTCTGCCACGGTATTTTCCTCTCGGAGGGTGAGTCGCATCGAGCTTAAACGGCGAAGGCAGATGAGAGAGAGATGGAGTGCCGGCGCAACCCCCAGGCTCGCAGGCCCCCATCCGCCACTAGCGAAGCCGCCGTCGTTTCCAAGCCAAGTAGTTTGCCATGGCGGGGTGCGATTTGAGTTTCTCAATCGAGTAATAGTGCCGTCCGATCTCCTTTTCGTCGGGAATCAAATCATGGATCGAACGGTGACACATCCTGCAAACCGAGATCGTTTGCTGCATCTGCTCTTTCGTGAATCGACGTTTCCACCACGTTTTGCGATGGCAATGTCGAGGGATCAGATGGTGCTCGTTAAACGCATGATCCACCTCGCATAGCTCGCACATCATCGACGCTTTCGTTAAGTGCTTCGCAGGCAAACGAACTCTCCTCCCCAACCGCAACGGCCACGCAAAAAACATTCGAAGGAGCACCCGACATGCTCCCTCTTTCCATCATTGTACTCGCGTTGCCAATGCTTCCGATCGAAACAGAGCAATCCACTCGTGTCAACGACGATTCGCTCCTGATGCCCTAGATCGCAATAGCGACAGCGAACAAATCAAGGTGGTGGCTGGCACCGATTCAGGAACCGATTCACCCTACCTCAAGTAGATTGCATCGTGCACACACGTTCCGCTAGTCCGGTACCCCATCTACCTCAGATCTCTTGGCTAAGGGATGGCGTCTCGTCTGCCACAGCCAAACGCCAGCGGTTTCATCGCGATTACCACCGGCTTGCGCGACCGAGTTGCCGTCGCTTGAAACTGCCAGGCTACGAGAATCGTAGCCGTAGCGTGGATAGACCAGCAACTCGTCGCCCGTTGCCACCTGCCAAAAATAGACTTCGTCAGGAGCGGAAATCAGCGTGCGAGCGTCAGGGGTGAATGCAAGAGGGCAATTTCCATGCGGGATGGTAAATCGCAACGTGTTACCCGCCAAGTTCCAAAACTGTGTTTCGCTTGGACCGGATGTGAGCAGCCCCTGTCCGTCAGGGCTAAACAGCAACCGCTCGACCCGCCCCTTGTGACCCCGGAGCGTGCTGATGATCTGCCGTGTTTCGACATTCCAGATGTTTACCGAGTGATCGTCCCACGCGGATGCCAAATGAGATCCGTCGGGTGAGAACTGGATCGCGAGCACTTGCGCTGCATCGCTGCGGAGTGTCGCCATCGATTGTTGCATCTCAATATCAAACAATTCGATCTGATCTGAGTCGATCGCAGCCAACCAGCGGCTATCGGGCGAAAACACAACGCCATGCGAATCGTTCCAAGTGCCGATGCATTGTCCCGAATCCACCAGCCAAACACCGGTGATTGACGGACTTCGTTTGTCACCAGAGCATCGAGCCATAATCAGCTGACCGTTGGGTGAAAACGCAACCCGATCGACCGCATCCAATTCGACAGTGATGTCGCGAATCGGCGCGGCGAGCTGGACGTTCCACAACTGCAACATCGGACCGCCTCCACCTTTCGCATCTCGTTGTCCTGCGGTGGCCAGCAAGGTGCCATCGGGCGACATCGCCATGGTCTGGGTCCAGTGTTCCGTTGCCCACGAACTGTGGACCTGATTCGTCATCGCGTCGATCCGCCACACGCGGTGATAATCCGACGCGATTAACGTCTGACTGTCCGCGGTAAACGCAACCGTGTGCAGACTCATAGCAGGCAGGCGAACGCGAGTTCGATCTGGATAAACCTGGGTGTCCCATAGGCGGACGGAGCAATCGGATCCACCGCTGGCCAACGCTTGACCGTCGTGACTGAAGGCCAAGCAATCGACCGATCCACGATGGCCTCGATAGGTCGCGATTTTGGATCCGCTGCCGGCTTCCCACAGGCGTACCCGGCCGTCGGAGGAGGCACTGGCCAAGGACGTCGCATCGGGTGAAAAACGCACGCAATTGATCGGACTGGACGACGGAGCTTCGATCCTGGTGGTGCGATGGTCGCGAATATCGACGACCACCAGCGAACCATCGAACATGCCGACCGCAAGCCACCGACCGTCGCTGGAATAATCAACCGAACCGACCGATGAGGTAACCGGGATCGTTCGAGAAAGGCGGTTCGTCGGCACGTCCCATAGCCGGAGTTCGCCGTGGGTGCGTCGACTCCAGTCGGGAGCGCGGTCGTCACCACAGCCGGTCGCCAAGGTTCGGCCATCGGGTGAGAACGCCAGCGTCAATACACCCCACTCGTGATCAGCCAGCGTGGCGATCAGCTTCCCGCTGCCCGAGTCCCACAATTTGACAACCTTGTCGAGTCCACCGGAAGCAAGAATCCGGCCATCCGGCGAATGCGCCACCGCCATCACGAAATCGTTGTGTCCTTGTGCTGTCCATTTCATTCGTCGTGTCTTGCGATCAACAACTTGCAGTTTCGAACCATCCGGTACCGCGACCGAAAGTCCATCCGGGGCTAAGGCGAGCGAACGAAAACCGCTGTAGTAGTTTGCCGTCGCTGGTTGGGGCGGGGATTGTCTGTAGATCATCGAGTTGGCCGAGTTTGCTGACAGCGACCATTCGCGAATCTCGCCAGCCGTCGCATAGGTGTGGGACGCATCGCTGGCAACCACAGCGGAATCGTCCGGCAGAAACGCTAACGCGCGTACCGGGTTGGCATGTCCGCCAAAGACTTTCTCTTCCGCGTGCATCTGTCTCCACAGCAAGTGCCATTCGATACCTCGCAAGTCTTCACCGTCGGCTAGCGGCCGATGACGCTGGAGCAATGCGACGGCTCGATCCAAGCGGCCCTGCTGCCAACAGAGCTGCGCAAGCGCAATGTCCGAAGCGTACTGTCGCAGTCGTGCTTGACGTGCTGCCAGCTCCGCGCGGCGAACCCGCGAATCGCTGTTGCTCTCCTCCGGCGTAAGCTGCTCTACAACCGGTTCGTCTGCATGACAAAATCTTGAGCCACCTACAAAGACGTTGATCGACGTGCCGATCGCAGAGAAGACAAACAGCGTGATTGCCAAATGCATGCCGAGTAGACGGAGAACTGAACAAGCCAGCACGGCAGGACGCATTAGGTACCCTCGAACCATGTCAGTGATCCATCGAAGAGAGTTGGCGCAGCGAGAAACCGGAACTCGGGCCGCCCGATCCGCCGCTAATTTTAAACGCCGGCCTCGCCCCCGTCTATTGATCGGCGGAGCAATTACCCCCAACCGCCGCAGTTGAACGCATCGAATTGCCGTCGTCGCATTACGACTTGGTTGCAAGATCCCTCGAAGGACAACAAGTGGTATCCACCGAATGCCGATCTGCGGGTGCACCCAAGACCGTTGGAAGCGGGAGTCGCGTCGTAGTCAAGAGCTTCGCCAAGAGTTCTTCGTAGCGTTCAAGAAATGGTAAGCAAATTCGTGTAAGGTTGCCTCAAGCTCGAATACCCGTCAGTCCCGTTAGAATGTCGGTCAATAACATCCTGATCAAGGTCGAATGTCCAAGCGGCACCGCTTCTTTGATCAAACCTTCTCATTCACATGCATTTTGTTTTCTGAATGGACAACTCGTGCAGCCTGATCGTTGGCGAGAGGATGACCGTGAAGCGAGGGTGGGACTCAAGGTGACCGCACGTCTTGATCCCAAGACGGCGAACGACAATGCCGTGCATACGGAGGACGGCATCGGCTTTTTTTGTAGGGACAATCAACACGCCGACCCCAGTAAGGGTCGCCGTTCGTGCCACGAAATAGCCGATACGCCGTTTCACGCGAGGCCGTTGATTGTGCTACGACGTGACTGCAGCGTCAGCGTCCAGCAGCGGTTGGGCCACTCGCCCGTCACCGCTTTCCCCAACTGCGACTCACGCTTCTCAGTCTGGATTAGGTTCAAGGCTCTTGATAAACCGCGACCCCGGTGTGGTTGATAAACGTGGTGGCAGCGTCGGCGTCCAATAGCCCCATTGGTCGAATATAGATCGCCGTGCCTAGATTAGAACCCAAGTTGTCATTTCCGTCGAAGGACGAATCGGCGATGTCAACACTCGCTCCGTCGGCGATGAAGATAGCGCCTCCGTTGTGCGTCGCAACGTTCGATTTGAATATCGATTCAACAACGAAAACATCCCCCTGGGTAAAAATCGCTCCCCCCCATCGATCGCTTTCGTTGGCGTCGAAGAGACTATTGGAAAGATCTAGCGTGCCGCCGTTGACCAATGCGATTGCTCCCCCGTTACCGGACGAATGGTTGCGCAGAAAGCTGCTGCCGGAGACGATGGAAGCTCCACGCACGATGCCAATCGCACCGCCGAATCCTCCGACGGCATCATTGTCAGCAAATGACGCGTCTGCGACTGCTAAATCACTATTGTTGCTCATGATCGCGCCTCCGTTGGTTGCTGACTGGTTGCTTTGGAAGTTCGCACCGCTGACATCCAACGTATTGCTATTGCCAGAGAAGACTGCACCACCGGCACCACCGATCGCTTGATTGTCGGAAAAATCGCTATCGGTCAATTCAGCAGACGCACGAACACTCCAGATCGCCCCACCCAGATTCGCCGCACGATTCCCGGTGAATACGCTTCCTACGTCGACGACGTTGCCTGCATTACTGCCAATCGCCCCACCGTTATTATTTCTGGACTCATTGTCGGCGAACACAGAATCAATGGACTCCAACATGCTATCCTTGTTCGAGATTGCGCCTCCAGCGAGTCTCGCAGAGTTGTTTTGGAAAAGCACCGCGTCGACCAATAACGAACTGTCATCTTCTTGCAGAATTGCACCGCCATCGCGTTGGCTGGTTTCATTATCAATGAACGAGCTGTCCGTTACATCAAGGGTCACACGAACACGATTATGGATAGCGCCGCCACTGGAATCAGCCGAGTTGCTGACAAACGCCGAATCCTTGATTGAATAAGAACTGTCGCTCAATGCCCCGATGGCGCCTCCGTCAGCGGCGTGATTGCTGGTAAACAACGTATCGCGTATATCAGCTGTGCTGAAATCTTCTAGATACAATCCGCCGCCAAGTTGAGCAGCCAGATTGTCCTCGAAGATCGCATCTTTCATGGTGACCGAGGCTTCGAATCGGACCGCGACCGCGCCACCGTTTGCTCCTGCCTCGTTGTGTGTGAAGACCAAGTCCTTTAGTTCCATCGAACCTGCTTCAATCGAAATGGCGCCACCGGAATCGTTGGCGTAGTTCCCATCCAGCAGCGTGTCTTTGATGGATGCTTCGAGTCCCCGGATGGCCAACACCCCGCCACCGTTTCCATTGGTCGCAGTATTATTGGTGATTTCCGAACTCTTGATGTCGAGTGTTCCAAACACGCTGAACACTGCGCCGCCAGCAAACTTAGTTTGATTTCCGTCGAATGTACTCGACTTAACCGTCGCTAGCGACGTTGCACCTTCGGTAAAGATCGCGCCACCGGCTGAGTTCGAGGAATTGCCGAGGAATGTTGAGTCAGCGATTGAGAGTTGTCCGGAATTGAAAATTCCGCCGCCATCGATTCCCGCGGAATTGGCCTCGACCGCAGTTTGCTTCAGGGTTAATTGTCCACTATTGAAGATCGCGCCGCCGCGTTGTCCGGCAACATTTCCGTATAGCGTTCCTTGCTTGATGGTGAGGTTCCCCGCATTGTTAATGCCACCACCGAAGTCGGCTAAACCTCCCGTTACAGCTGTTTTTTGCATTGTTACCGTGCTGTCCGCGGTGACCAAAATCGCTCGCCACGGACCAGCGGCATCAATGGTTGCCGTACCTTGCGGCGCCTTGATTGTTAACGATCCACTGGAGTCATCGATCACCAGCGTCCCCATCGTCATCGAATACACTCCGCTGGGAAGGTGGATTTGGTCATTCCCAGCAGTCGATGCCGCCACGGCGACTGCTTCACGGAGACTCGTCAGTCCATCGTTGTCATCGACAATGTCGTCAAAGGTGTCGACCATCACGGCCAATAGACGGCGACTTTCCATCGATTCCATTCGCAGCCGTCGGCGTGTGCGCTTGATTGCACGGGGTTTGCGTGAGAGCCGGTTCAGGGCAGTGTTTTGACGGAGCGACTTACCTATACTATTTTTCAAAAACGACATACAACCGTATCCTGTTGTAAACGGACTGAGAGGAGGGTTGGGCTTTTATAGGAGACGGATATTTGGCTGTCAACAAAATAGTTAACTCTTGGAGAGCTAAATCCGAATGGTCTGCCGGCAGACGTTTTAGCGGCGCAGTGCTAGCAGCCAGTCATTGCATCTGCAGTCGAAATGGATGCCCCATCCACCGCCACCCCGTGAATGCCAACGTTGGCAATGGAGTTTACGTGTCCGTACGCCGCTCTAGAATTCGCATCCGACAATTGCCGTCACCGTCACGATTCTGGCGTTGCTGGCATTTGCTACAACGCGTTACTACCAATCCCCAGACGATTGAAGTTGTCACAAGCTCGTCATCGTTGCAAGCAAGTCAATCTTAGAATTCGTCAACGAACGTTGCCTTTTACTACCCAGAATCAGTCTCTTGTAACTGACTTAAAAAGTCTCGCTTCTCGCTGACACAAATCAGTTTGGGCCGATTAAGGGGACGGGGATATGAATACTCTTAGTGAGATTAATTTACAGCATGGCAGACGTTCCGTATCATATTATCGTTAAAAGTCACGGCGTTCCGATCGACTCAAGTCTTCGTGTTTTACAACGAGTGAACCACTTAATCGCCAATAGCAATAGGGGAACCACAGAGGATATTCGCTTTGCCGATTCTGAGAAACTGGTTAATGCCACGACTGCGTTCACAGGTGCCTTTATTCAACCTATTCCCCTAGAAAATTTTGCGGATGAAAGCGAAGATCTCGTGGTGCTCATGCGTTACAGCCATCGGCAAGCGGCCCCCGCTGACCTAGATCATCAGTTGTTAACGACTGTCGATGAGGTTTTGCGATGGGAGCAAAGCGACTTTTCGATAAACATCAGCATCATGTTTGAAGGGTCTATCGCACCATTTATTGGCGTCGAACGATCAAGAGACAATCGGAGTTGGAAGTGTTATACGGATACTTTTAACGAAGCCATTCGAAGGGGAAGTGTCTCCGTCGAATCGCAGAAAGAAGCGTTCGACCGACTTGTCCGAGCGTTAGCGGGACCCTTTGGTCAGAGCGAGTGCTACTTCGAGATCGTTGACGGCCACTTGCAGTTTCACCCAGGGCCAAACCCGCGGGTATATTGTGACGATGGGAATCTCGGATTTGGCGATGCAAGAATGCAGCACCGCCTCGTCATACGCGCTGAAAACCGAGAGACGCCGCTGTTTGTCGATGCGCTGAAAGCTTATATCAGGCAATTTCAACTTACAGGAAGGGTCGTTGTTCGCATGAGCCTTTTACGAGATCACTACGAAGCCTGGCGTGAGACCTTCGTGCATCGAGAGGCTGCATACGAATATCAATTTCAAGGGTTCCCTACGAATTCCGCCATCGACTTTCTCAGTAGCAAATCATCGTTCGTTCCCAGAGGCGTTGTCCCCTATGCGCAATACTGGAATGGAGGGAAGGAGGGTGGTGGAATTTCATTGTCACTCGACCTCGACGGCGATAGTGTACGATTTTGGCTTTCTGGAACTGAAAAAGTCTCCGAGGAAGGCATGAAAGATTTCCTTCGCGAGACTGATCTTGTGCAGTACACCGACGAATCATGCATGATTTTTCATTAGGGTCGTCGCTGGAAGGAGAGTCACTCGGAGTGGATCCGCGAGTATCGTCAAGAATAGCGTTACCAAGCAGCGTACCGCAGGAAACCAGGACAGCCGCAACTAGACCACCATGCAGTTGTGGCAGAAGGTATCACACGAAAATCGACCCGCTGCTGATCACAAATGCGGCTGGCAAGAACTCAAGCCGTCGCTAAACCGGGCTTAGATATTTTCCAACTGCTGCCCATTCAGCGAAGTCACGGCCGAGGATCGGCACCCGTCCGCAGAACTGCCGTTCCTACTGGAAACAGTACCGCAACCGTCGATTCCAATGGCGACGGAACAGCGAGACGCTCAGAAAAATTTTTCCTGAGCCACCGGTCGCCCAACAAAAAAAGCCATAAACCTTCACGGTTCATGGCTTCTCGGCAAGTACACCCCAGAGGACGCGACACCAATAACGCAGGAATTGTCTGATCGCGAAAAAGAGTGTTTCGAGGGGCAATGGGAGGGGCAATCAGTGGCAATCTTGAACGATCTGCAGTCTGAAACGCTATCGCTAATGAAGTCTATGGACATCGGCACTCAAGCCGATCTGCTGGCGATCGCGAGGGGCTTGGCTAGGAGGCCTCCTCTATGACGCAGTTGCAACATCACGCGTCACTCCATTAAAGATGTGGCAACCGAAGCTATCAAGTGGTACCGCGGCTCTCGACGCAGCCTGGTGAGCCTCGGGCGACTTAGGCTGCCCGAGCCATGATGGCGAACAAATCGCGTTAGGACGAAAGCAGGGAGTCGCTGTGGCTGGCTCGATCTCTACCAAGCACACCAGTCGAAGGACATTTTCGGCAAATGCGACTACATTGTTACCTTCTGTGGTGATGGTGGAACACGGGCGAAGAGGCTCGGTGTCTATCGGGTCGTAAGCGGAAGAAACCGTAAACAACAAGACCTCCCCAAGGGAACACCGTTTGAAGTCTGGCGCACAGCCTGTCGAACTGTCCCCGTGATCGACCGTCGTGCTCAATTAGGCGATGCTACGACAACGCCTAAACCCGTGGTTCGCTGCCCCACCAACCCTCCCCCGCGTCTGCACTCAGGAACTGAGAGTCTTGTCTCTAAGATCACGGGGAAGTGGGAGTGGTGCGCGCTAAACTCGTTTTGCTTCTGGTTCGATGAAACTCGGAACCAAAAACGCGAGCAAGAACGCCGAGGTGACGTAAATCGCTCCATAGTGCAATTTAGACGCGGCGTCATCGCTCAGCGGCGAGTCCAGTAAATACGCGAATGTCAGAACGATCGGTATCTTGATCGCGAACACGCCCAGCAGCCCGACCCCGAACAAAACGGGAACGATAATCATCGCGTGCACAAAACGAAAGGCAGCGTCGATTGTAAATATAATCAGTTCGTTAGTTGTCATTGAGCCAGCTCCTTACTTGGTTGCAAACCTTTACGACTCGATGGCCATCGATTTCATGCCGATAGACGGCGGACATCGACGCATCGACACGGCCCATCACGGCGTTGACCGCATCTTGATCGCCGGTATTACCCGAGATCGTTTCAAGCTTGTGACGGAGCCAGTAGAACGTGTGTTGACGCAAGCAAGCCAGCCCGACTGTCCGCAGATCGGAAAGACTTACTGATGCAGTTGTCTGTACGATCATAACTGGCGCCATCGCGATGGACGAACAACAAATCCTCAAATCCCTTTTTTGACTTTGGACGCCGCTCGATACTCGCTTCAATGGCCGCGATCGTTTCAGGCCACAGGAACGCCGTTCGCTCGACTTCCGTCTTGGTCCGGGGGAACATCAGCCAGCCACCGCGACGATTTCGACGATCCAATTGACTGATCCATCGCCAGTTTTTTTTTGACCCGGGCCCCCTTCCCTCTGCTATTCGGGTACTTGGTTATTCTGAGTGTATCGCTCCAAGGTTTTTCAGCACTTGCATCCAATGGGTTCCCCGCTTCAAGGTCAAGGGCTCGGAAATTGGCGTCCCCGTGTGGCACACGCGCAAAAATCAAGGTGGTCACCGCACCCTTGCCCTACTTTGGTGCATTGCATCTCTCTTTCGATGGTTCAGCATGCTGATTCCATGCGGATCGGCCTGTGTCCAATCATTCCACCCGAGTATGTACTATGCGGTTAGAACAACCTTGACGCCATCTCTGCAGAGGGGCATACTGGTAACCGCAGGCGCCTGCTCCGAAAGGAGCAGGTCTTGGAGGCATGTCCGGGCCCAGGGTGAGACCCCCCAAATAGACATGTTCTCACCCTCACCCACCGCAGAAAAAAAGTTATCCCAACTAAGAATGCCTGAATCTCAATATCTGCTCGACAACGTTAGTTTCTGGGGTGGCATTGCGTCGATCCTCGCCGTATTCGCGACTGCAGTATCATTTGGACTCCGCCTGATCCGAAGTGCATCGGAGAAGCGAGCTGAGCTTAATTCTGAGCTTCTGCAGACTACTGAGTCCATTGCCGAACGAGTTAGAAAGGCAACCACGCAGGGGAAACGCCAAGACCTGTTTATCTATTACCAGTCTATGCTGTCGCAGAGGCGTTTCAGCCAAACGGTCATGGAAATCAATTCTGCAGTTTATCATATTGGCTGCTTGATTCTGCTAATCCCGCTAATCCTATACGACGCGAGAGCTGAGTATTACGTTGATGCAATCTTCGGACCAACGGCTTACGTTCGTTCGTGGCTCCCCGTCTGGATCCTTGTTTTCGCCTTTGCCATTCTCTTGATCAACTATCGGCTTCGGACCCGGGTTCGGGCTCGACGAAAAATACTTCAAGCGATGGAGCGTGGATTGGTCGGCGAGCTTAGGTCGCAACTTAGCGAACTTGTGGGATAACCAAGGCATAAAAAACGGAGCACGACTTGCGGGCGATGTCTTTTGGCTGATTTTACTCTTCGTACCCGGTGATGCCGGGCGTTCGTCAAAAACTGAATTTAAACCGTACGCAAATCAAGGATGACACATGAACGAAAAATTAAACGCACCAGCCCGCACCCTTGTATTCGAGGCAAATTTCCCTATGTCCGACCACATCTGCAATGGGGATCGGTACCGTCTCGAATCAGTAGTGGATACGCGGCGCGAAATTGGGAATCGAACAGTGCACAAATATGTATTTGTGCTGGATGAGAACGAAGAAGATTCGACGCCAACTAAAGGTTGAACATGACGAATCCAAATCCATGCTGTGGGCAACAGGTCCGAGACTACTGGCGCGGACGTTTCTGTCGGTGCTGTGGTGAGACCATCATCTTCAACAACATGACGGTGGGTTGTGCACGCGAAGAATCATGCCCTCATTGCAACCAGACTACCTGTGGTCCGCATTCTCATGACGGTTCAGGAGGATGGCCGCATCGAAGATACTGTGAGCTGTGTGGTGCAGAATGTGACAACGGTGAGTGTCCCGAGCATGGAAGGCTTCAGGCTTCGTAACCTAAGGCCACATAGGCAACGAACCTTGCGATGAACCGACGTCGCGGTAGCCGGGCGATTTCGCTATGGTCAATCAACTCCCGCAACTCGGTTATCGCGGACGTTCGCCGACACAATAAAATTGGGGCGACACATGATAAACATATGGGTAATCTCTCCATTCTCTCACGAGTATCCGGAAGAATGGGAGCGTGTTTTGCAATTCAACCTTCAGTACGGAATTGCGTCTCTTGGCTTCCGCAAGCTGGGCGACTGTTCGGAGCTTGATGTCGATACGATTATCAAACGACATTACGATGCCTACCCTGACTGGGAGGGCCGCGAAAGCGGCGACGCTCACCAGGTTGCTCGATTCTATTCCGAGATACAATTGGACGATGTCGTTCTCGCCCGGCGTGGAACGAAAGTGCTAGCGGCGATCGGCACTGTCAATCGCATGCCTTATTATGACGACCAACTAACTGTTTCTGTTTTTCCTGACGACATCGCATATCCCAACCACATCGGCGTGGATTGGAGGGACGAACCACGCAACCTTGACTTTGGACGCCAAATCTTCGGCTATCTTCCTTTCTGCTCGATGGATCGTGATCGTTTCGATGCGATTGCCGATGAGTTTGGTTTTGCTGAAGCCGTGGTGTGGCCTGATTGATTCACGCAACTACAAATCGGAGCGGCGATTCAATGGATGCACGCCAAGTCCTCGAGTGCCTCTTGGACAATGGTTGCTCAACCGCTCGGACCGCGTGATCCTGGAAGTTATCCGACTGAGGTTCAAATATGGCTCGTAAAATGCAACCAAAATACCCGAATACCAGTTGGGGCCGCGAGGCCCGCGGAGAGGACATCGAGACCCGCGTCGAATCGGAGCTTCGCCACAAACGCGCTCGTGTGCAACGCTTGGCATACGATGATGCAATCTTACGGATTAAAAACGGCGAATCTCCTGAATGCATCATTTCTTCGATTGCGCCTCCAAAGCTCTGGGGGTCGTCGGACTTCCCTGATTCTTTCGAGCGTGAGGTCAACAATCGTGTTGAAAAAGCTGTCTATGACGCTCGGCTATCTGGCGTCCACTCTGCAATCCAATCCTCTACCACACCGCCCCCAAACCAAGGCGGCGGCTGACCATATAACTGCACGGGAGTGGCGGTAACGTGCTTCTCAGAGTCGATGATCAACTCCCGCAACCCCGTGAATTCCAACCTTATGCGACACAATCCGAGTCAGCGTCAATTTAAAACACAGCCCGTGCCGTATGCCGCTGTAATCCAATCTCGTCAGATCCTTGAATTGCCATGACGCTTGATTCATCATCCCAACTGATTCATCAAATCGGGAACATGATGCTTCCGTTTTTGTATGACCGCACAGTCGTAGTGATCGACACGAAAGACAAACCGCAATCGCAAAAAGACCGGTGGTCCATATTTAGTGGCACCGTCGTCGACTTTGGTGAGAGACTTCTTTTTGCGACTGCTTCACACTGCATTGATAACTTCGAGAATCCAACTCGATTCATGTTGATGTCGCACGACGGTCGGTTTGATGCGGTCGATGCCTCCGTGATTCGACGGACTATCGCTATGGACAACGATCGCCCAGATGTCGGCATATTGGAGCTAGATAGATCTCGCTTTCAATCCGCGTACTCACACTCCGTTTCGACCATCGACAACATTGTTGTTGATTGCCCTGACGAGTATCCTGCGACGGTTATGGGCGCTCCGAGTGAAGAAGTGAAGGTGTTTGAGAATGGTATCCGTGGGATCTTGGCTGGATTCACGACGGCGGGTTTGCGTCAAGATGCATGGCCAAAGATTAACGTAACGAATCCGTTCGATGCCGCAATTGACATCATCGCACGATACCCAAACGACAACGACACAATCCGTGACGAAAAGGGGCTTAGATCCACATTGCCTGATCCCCACGGGCTCAGTGGAGGTGGTTACTGGGTTCACCGGTTGGACACGTCTGGAATATGGCATCCTGGTGTTTCGCAGTTAGCTGCGATCCAGAGCAGTTGGCAGCAGAAACACGAATACATTCGACTCACGAAAATTGAACATTGGTTGAGATTGGTTTACTCTCATTACCCAGAACTTCGCGACACTATCGCCTGCGCCTTTCCCGAGACGTTTAGACCGCAATAGGCACATAATCATCACATGCTCTTGCGGAATGTCAAAGTCTGACTGACGAGCAGGGGGAGACCCCGCCTGGATGAAGGTGCAAGTCGATCTGGTCGTGGCTTCTTCTGCTGGATTCAGGCACCGATTCATTGTGAGGCTCATTCTGCCGAGTTGGACAGTGAATAAGCGAGGTCCTTTGTAACACAGCGGTTGATGAAACGTTCGGCACGTCTGAATCAACGCTTTGTTTCGGATAGTCAGCTCTAAGGAAATGAACGACGAGAAGGCCTGTTGTCGCCATTGTCACCGCTTATTGTAAAACCACGATTCATTTGGTGATCATATTGGGGGACCTAGGCATTGGGATTCCCCCATTACAAAGACTAGCATCTGCTTCCCCCACAATGACTGACTTGGGTATCCATGACCGAGACCGCTGAATTGGTCCGTCCACGGGGTGAGCGGTGTTCATGTTATTGCCTCACTGAATTGTGTCTCCGCAAAAACCGGTGACAATGGTGACAATTGATGCGTGGCGTCTTTGGTTCAGGTGGATTGGAATTGGCTCGGAAATGTGACTCCATGATAGCACCTACGCGAATGGCGAAGCGTCATGCGTTGCTTCACTGAATTGCGGATACAGCTGCTGGACCACCTCCCTCAAGCTGTGGCCGGTGGCAAGGATCCCATTCGGCAAGCGATCCAAGCGATTGCCCGCCGTGCTTGGCAGTGACGAAGTCGACGGCGTGCTGCAGTGAGTAGCCGACTCCAAGCTCGACCTTTCTCGTGTGACGTGGTGTTTGCATGCGAGTCGGAATGAACGCGACCCCATGCCGTTTGCAGAAGTCGATCTTCTTTGGAAGTAGCTTAGGGGCCTACCAAGCTTATTTCCGCGGTCTGGGGGATCGCTCTCCCGTAACACAACGTGCTGCGGATCCGTTAGACTGTTCGCCTCGGGAGCTTCCGGTTGGCCACTGGGATGCTTGAAACGTGAGCCTACGGCGAATTGACGCAGACCTACCTGACTGCGCCACCGCCCTGGCTCTGCCCGGTTTATCAGGTAGGAACTATGGACTCAATACAAAAGCGGGCGCTGAGCGAGCGCGACATATGCACAAAATTCATCACCCCAGCGATCGAAAACGGCGGCTGGGACCTGCTAACTCAAGTTCGTGAAGAAGTTACCTTCACTGACGGGCGAGTCATCGTGCGCGGACGGACAACATCCCGTGGCCCGAAAAAACGTGCCGACTATGTCCTTTACTACAAACCAGGAATCGCGCTCGCGATCGTCGAGGCCAAGGACAACACGCACAGCGTCGGTGACGGGATGCAGCAAGCGTTGGCTTACACGCATGCCGATTGTCTCGACGTTCCATTTGCGATCAGCAGCAACGGCGACGGTTTTCTAATCCATGATCGTACGGGCACCTTCCCCAAGACCGAATTCGAACTGCCGCTCAATGAATTCCCCAGCCCCGAAGATCTTTGGAATCGTTACCGAAAGTGGCGTGGGATCACTGATATAGCGGAACCGGTCGTCACCCAGGACTATTACGAAGACGGGCTGGGCAAGGCCCCTCGCTACTACCAACTCAAAGCGATCAACCGCACGATCGAAGCCATCGCAAACGGCAAAGACCGGGTGTTGCTCGTCATGGCGACGGGCACAGGAAAAACGTACACCGCATTCCAAATCATTTGGCGGCTTTGGAAGTCAGGTGCGAAGAAGCGAATCCTATTTCTCGCCGATCGTAATATCCTGATCGATCAAACCAAAACGAACGACTTCAAGCCGTTTGGTAGTGCGATGACCAAGATCCGCAACCGTGAGGCAGACAAGTCGTCCGAGATCTTCCTATCGCTCTATCAGGCGATCACCGGACCCGATGAGGCCGACAAAGTCTACAAAGAATTCTCGCCAGACTTCTTTGATTTGATCGTCATCGATGAATGTCACCGTGGAAGTGCCAAAGACGACTCGGCGTGGCGCGAAATCCTCGACTACTTCAGCTCGGCCACCCACGTCGGAATGACCGCTACGCCCAAAGAAACCGAATACGTTTCGAACAGTCACTACTTTGGCAAGCCCGTCTACACATATTCGCTCCGACAAGGGATCGACGACGGGTTCCTCGCTCCTTACAAGGTCGTTCGCATCGACTTTGACAAAGACCTACAAGGTTGGCGGCCAACCAAAGGCCAACTCGATAAACACGGAATTGAAATCGAGGATCGCATCTATAACCAAAGTGATTTTGACAAGCAATTGGTTCTGGAGCATCGAACTCAGTTGGTTGCAGAGAAGGTGACGGAGTTTCTTCACTCGACGAATCCCTACGACAAAACGATCGTCTTTTGCGAGGACATTGACCATGCCGAACGGATGCGACAAGCACTGATCAACTGCAATCCGGAACTCGCGAAGGAAGACGATCGATACGTCGTCCGAATCACAGGGGACAATGAGGAAGGCAAGGCTCAACTCGACTTCTTTATCGACCCCGAGTCGCGTTACCCTGTCATCGCGACGACATCGAAATTGATGACCACGGGAGTCGATGCCAAAACATGCAAGCTGGTGGTTCTAGATCAACGCATCCAATCAATGACCGAGTTCAAACAAATTATTGGACGCGGGACACGGATCGATGAAGACTACGGAAAGCTGTTTTTCACCATCATGGATTTCAAGAAGGCAACCGAACTGTTTGCCGATCCTGAGTTTGATGGCGACCCGATCCCTGACGACAGTTTCCAGCCCGGTGGGGAGAACGGTGGCGAAAGTGATCCCGGCGATGGCGGAGACGATTCTGGTGACCCTAGCGGGGAAGAGGGCGGCAAACCTAAGAAATACTACGTTCACAACGCTCCCGTGATGGTGGTTGCTGAAAGAGTCCAGTATTACGGCCCCGACGGTAAACTGATCACCGAATCGTTGAAAGACTACACCAAGAAGAAGGTACTCTCCCGCTTCGCATCGTTGGATGAGTTTCTGCAAACATGGACGGAAGCCAATAAAAAGGCCGTCGTGGTCGCGGAGTTCGAGGAACAAGGCGTCTTGTTCGAAGCACTCGCGGACGAAATTGGCACTGACCTGGACCCCTTCGATTTGCTATGTCATGTCGTTTACGATCAACCGCCGAAAACCCGCCGTGAACGGGCCGATGACGTCAAGAAACGAGACTATTTTACCAAGTACGGCGATCAGGCACGGGCCGTCCTCGAAGCACTGCTAGAGAAGTATGCCAATCAAGGAATCTTGAGCATCGAAAGTATGGACGTGCTTAAAGTCGATCCGCTGGACGCATTCGGAACACCGGTAGAGATCATAAAGTTTTTCGGCGGAAAAAACGCCTATCTCGCCGCGATCAAAGATCTAGAAGCTCAACTCTACGCAAGTGCGACTTGATAATAATGTCAATTTATCGATACACCCAAGACGACATCGTGGCTCTAACGCCAACGAACTTTGCTGAAGTCGCAATCTCTGAACGGGCTGATCTGCAGCGTTTGCTTCAAGATCGAATTGAAATCCTCGATCCAAACCTACTCGTGATCTCGGAGGAATTCAGCGATTGGGACGATAGCAAGCGACGAATCGACCTTCTTGCAATCGACCGAGATGCGAACGTCGTTGTCGTTGAACTCAAGCGAACCGAAGACGGCGGACATATGGAGCTGCAGTCACTCCGATACGCGGCAATGGTCAGTGCGATGACCTTCACGGATGCGGAAAAGACTTTCGCGAACTACCTTGCGAAACGCGGAGACAAACGTGTTGCGAGAGACGCAATCCTCAAGTTTCTTGGTTGGGATGAACCCCGTGAAGATGAGTTCGGAAACCAGGTGCGAATCGTGTTGGCATCCGCAGAGTTTTCGAGGGAGATCACGACGTCAGTCCTGTGGTTACGTGAACAGGGGATCGATATTACCTGTATACGAATTAAACCATACGGAACCAAGGACGAACTTTTTTTAGATGTCCAGACCATCATTCCACTTCCGGAAGCGGAAGCGTATGTGATCAAAATTCGGCACAAGCAAGCAGCTAAGGATAACAGCGCAGTTTCCGTTTGGAACGGGAATGACTTCTATGTGTCGCTGGGCGAATACGACGATGCCAATTGGGACGATTGTCGAAAGTACGGCTTCGTTGCCGGCAGCGGTGGGCGTTGGTACACCCGGACTTTGGACCACTTATTTGTCGGCGCACGCGTTTTTGTACTCATCCCTAAACGCGGTTACGTCGGCGTAGGCATCGTCAAAGAGAAAAACCAAACCATCGACAAGTTTATGGTGCAGGACGGAACTGAAGCAAAATGCCTGCTTGAACTTCCGCTATTGGCAAAGGATATGAGCGGCAATATTGGAGACCCTGACATGTGCTCCAACCTCGTTCGCGTGGAATGGATCAAAACCGTTTCGAGAGATCAGGCATTTTGGGAGACCGGCTTGTTTGCCACCACTCATACCGCCTGCAAACTAAAAGACCAAAATACGATTGACAAAGTTTGCCAAACATTTGGCATCGAAAGTAATGCAGGGAAGTAACACAACATGTCCATATCCACCACGATCAAATCGATCCAAGACATCATGCGCAAGGACGCGGGCACCTACGGGGACGCCCAGCGGATCGAGCAACTTGCGTGGATGTTCTTCCTTAAAATTCTCGATGACCGCGAGACCGAAGAGGAATTACTTGACGACGATTTCAAGTCGCCACTCCCGCAAAAGTACCGCTGGCGCAACTGGGCAGCCGATGACGAAGGCATGACCGGCGACACCTTGTTGGACTTCATCGACAACCAATTGATACCGAAGTTGAAGTCACTTCCGGTTTCGACAAAGAATCCGCGAAGCGTAGTCATTCGTGGGGCCTTCGATGATGCCAATCAGTACATGAAGAACGGCACGTTGATGCGCCAAGTCGTCAACAAGATCAACGAGATCGACTTCAACAACAGCAAGGACCGGCACCTGTTCGGCGACGTCTACGAACAAATCCTCAAAGACCTGCAATCCGCAGGCAACGCGGGCGAATTCTACACACCGCGAGCCGTCACCCAGTTCATGGTCCAGCAAACCGCCCCGCAGTTGGGCGAGCGAGTCCTTGATCCGGCCTGCGGCACCGGCGGTTTCCTGACGGCCGTCATCGACTACATCCGCGAAGAATCCGGGCAAGTCAAAAAGCCAGCCCACGAAGAGACGCTGCAAGAGAGCATCCACGGCGTCGAGAAAAAGCACCTGCCCCACATCCTCTGCACCACCAACCTACTGTTGCATGGCATCGACGTCCCATCGCAAATCCGACACGACAACACACTCAGCCGACCGCTGCGAGACTACGGCCCGAAAGATCGCGTGGATGTCATCGTCACCAATCCACCCTTCGGCGGCATGGAAGAGGACGGCATCGAGCTGAACTTCCCCAAAGCATTTCAAACCCGCGAAACCGCCGACCTGTTCCTCGTCCTCATCACGCACCTGCTCAAGGATGGCGGGCGCGGAGCCATCGTACTGCCCGACGGCACGCTGTTCGGCGAAGGCGTGAAAACGCGGATCAAAGAGCGGTTGTTGGACGAGTGTAACCTGCACACCATCGTCCGCCTGCCCAACGGAGTCTTCGCTCCCTACACCGGCATCAAGACCAACCTGCTGTTCTTCACCAAGGGGCAGAAAGGCAAGAAAGGCGCGACCAAAGACATCTGGTTTTACGAGCATCCTTACCCGCCTGGCGCAAAGAGCTACAACAAAACCAAGCCGATCCGCATCGAAGAGTTTGACGCGGAGAAGAAGTGGTGGGGCCAGCCCGACACACGAGGCGGATTCAAAGGCCGCAAGGCAAGCGAGCGAGCATGGAAAGTCTCAGCCGCCGAGATCAAAGAGAACGGCTACAACCTCGACATCAAGAACCCGCACAACTCCGACACCGGCCCGGGCGATCCCGACGATCTGCTGGCTGAACTGGAATCGATCCGTACCGCCAGCAGCCAGACGCTCGACCAGCTCAAGAGTGAACTCGCAGCAGCGCTCGCCAATCAAAACTGACGCTTATTTTAAAATGGCGACGTAATTTAAAATAAGCTAGGCGGTTGGCGACCAGTATTTCAGGCGCCTGAAATAAGCGATACACCCATTAAGACCACAGAAGCATAACCACAATGAGATCAGGCAGTTACGTCAAACAGCCGACCGACTACCGGGCATTTATTCCGGCGAACCTGCCCCCCAATCCAGCCATTAACCTCGATGCGGAGCTGATAAAACTGCTCTCAGACGCGGATCGTGCGATGGGCCGGTTAGATGGTGTTGCCACTGTACTACCCAATCCAGACCTGTTTGTTGCGATGTTTGTTCGGCAGGAAGCTGTGCTTAGTTCGCAGATCGAGGGAACGCAAAGTACTTTGCAGGACATTCTCGCCTATGAAGCCGATGCGGAGCAAACAACGCAACCGGGCGATGTTGAGGAAGTCGTCAACTATGTCGCGGCGATGAACCACGGTCTTCGGCGACTACCCGATCTACCGCTGAGTCTGCGGTTGATGAAAGAAATTCACGAAAAGCTTCTTCACGGGGTTCGTGGAAGTGAATGGTCACCCGGCGATTTTCGGAAAAGCCAGAATTGGATTGGTCCACAAGGCTGCACATTAGCCACTGCAGACTTTGTGCCCCCGCCACCTCATGAGATGATGCAGGCTCTCGACAACCTTGAACACTTCATTCATGACCGCGACTCCTTGCCAGTGCTGGTTCAATGCGGTTTGATCCATGCCCAATTTGAAACCATTCACCCGTTCCTTGATGGCAACGGTCGCGTTGGGCGCCTGATGATCACCTTCCTGCTTTGCGAGCGAGAGATTTTGCAACGTCCTCTGTTGTATTTGAGTTACTATCTCAAAGCACGCAAAGCCGAATACTACGATCGACTGATGGCGATTCGCGTCAGCGGCGATTGGGAAGGCTGGCTGAAGTTTTTCCTACGTGGCGTTTATGAAGTTAGTATCTCGGCCACGAATGTTGCTCGCCAGATCATGGAAATGCGTGAGCAGCATCGCCAATTGATTTCAACCGAAATCACTTCGGCAGCCAATGCTCATAAACTGCTTGACCACATGTTCGAGAAACCAACGTTTTCGATCAATCAAGCCAAGGAAGCAATGGGATGTGCATTCGCGACGGCATCCTCCGTTGTCGAGCGATTGGAGAAGATGGGCCTGCTTCGCGAGATCACCGGGCAAGAACGCAATCGTCTGTATCAGTATCAACCTTACGTCAGCGTCTTTCAAAAGCTGATGCCTGCAGAGGAAGAAGGCAAGTCAGCATGAGTGTCGCCCCCGAATCCGCCGCAGCCCCGCGAAGCCAGGCATCCGCCACCGCATCCATTCAGACGTCAGCTCCACCGTGGGAGTCGCCGGAGTGGCAGGAAGCGGTCCGCCAGAATCCCGGCTTAAAGCCGTTCTTCGACAACCTTGAGTCGTTTGTGGCGTTGCCGGAGGGAGTTAAAAAGCTGCGCGAGATGATCTTGCGTTTGGCTGTTCGAGGACAATTGCTAACCAGCTCTCCAGACGATCCTTCCGCGGCAGAACTAGTAACCCAAATTCGCGAACAACGAGAACGGCTTATTGCGGAGAAGAAGATTCGTCGTGGCAAGCAACCACCAGCGATCAATCCGGGCGAACATACCTTTTCTATTCCGACAAAATGGGAATGGGTCCAATTTGGTGAACTCGGCGATTGGGGCGCTGGTTCAACGCCACGACGAGGAGATGCGAGATACTACGACGGCGACATTGTGTGGCTGAAGTCTGGCGAGCTAAATAACGGGATCGTCACCGACTCTGAGGAGAAAGTCACTCAGGCGGCAATGGACGATTGTTCGCTTCGTCTAAACCAACCCGGCGACGTACTCATCGCTATGTACGGCGCAACGATTGGCAAGCTCGCTATTGCTGGGGTTGAATGCACTACGAACCAAGCCGTTTGCGCATGCACTTGCTTCGATGGTGTTTTCAATGAGTATCTATTCTTGTTGCTTAAAGCGTTTAAGAGCCACTTCATTAAGAAGAGTTCTGGCGCTGCACAGCCAAACTACTCCAAAGAGAAGATTGTCCGCACCGCTGCGCCACTTCCCCCCTTAGCCGAACAGCGTCGGATCGTGTCGAAGGTGGAGGGTCTGATGTCGTTATGCGATACGTTGGAATCGCATCGGCGGGCGCGAGAGAGTGTGCGAGAGCGAGCCAGCCGCAGCGTGCTTGCGAGCCTGACCAGCGCGCCCCGCACAGCCTCCACGCGTGAGCGGCCCAAAGCCGCTCCTAAGCGCCAAGCCAGTGGAGTGGAAACGCTCGCCAGTGCGTGGCAGCGTCTGAGCGATCACTTCGAGGTCCTGCTCGACCAGCCCTCTGGCCCCGCCCACCTCCGCCAGTCCATCCTCCAGCTCGCCGTCCAAGGCAAACTCGTTCCTCAAGAGAACTTTGGCGACGAGGAAAAACAGAATCTCTTGAATGCACGGGCTTCACAAATGGAGCGGTGCGAAATTCGGCAGACTGGCAAATTGATAACCTCTAACGACGCCAACTTCATCGGAACCGTACCTTCGTCATGGATGCGAGTCTCGCTTCACGAAGCTACAACGCTTGTCACTGACGGGAAACATGGTGATTGCGAGAACGAGACTGACTCCGGCTACTACTTCCTGAGCGCAAAAGATGTATCGGATGGTTCATTACGATATGAACACGCGCGGCAGATCGTCGCCGAACAGTTCGATGAAGTCCACCGGCGAACGAAACTGGAAGCGGGTGACGTTGTTGTCGTAAACACGGGAGCGACAATTGGCAAAACCGCCATCGTCCCCGATGATCCCAAGACCGAACGAACAACATTTCAAAAGAGCGTCGCAATCCTGAAGCCAGTCCGAAAGTACCTCGACAATCGGTATTTGGAGATCGTACTAAACGCCGGACTGGATGTGCTGTTGCGTCGCGCCCAAGGGTCGGCAGTGCGTAACCTCTTGTTGCGCGACATGAAGGCACTTGGCTTTGGGCTACCTAGCAGCGCCGAACAAAAGCGGATCGTGTCGAAGGTGTCGGTCCTCTTGTCGCAGCTCGACGAGTTGTCCGCGCGATTGCGTTCCCGCCAGTCCACCACCGACGCCCTCCTCACCGCCCTTATCCATCAAATCTTGGAAGGGTCCAAGTAATGCTCAAATCTCACGACTACTATCGAGACAAATGTCTGGAGCATCTCGACCGTGTGATGATCTCGCACGCCTGCGCTTTCGCTGCGCCAAGCGACGTACTAGCGTCAACGCTAGAAAACCCTGACGAAGAAAAAAGGAAGCAGCTTGTCAATGATATTCACTTTGTGGCTCTAAAGACGAACTTCGAGCTATTCCTTATGCGAAGTCTGCGACAGGTGTGGCTGGAGTATCTCAGTCAGATTCCGAGGAAACGACCACTAGAGGTCATGATGGGAAAGGTCGGTGCTCTTGTAACGGAAGAAGACATCGAGGAGTTTGTTGACGGCCTAGTCCCTCAGCACGGACTCCAACGTCTTGGCAGAGCCCTTGAGGACGTTACCGATATCAAGTTGCCGTCTGTAGCGGGCAGACTCTGGCCTCAAATCGCAATAACCTTCGGTGTCCGGCATCTCATTGAACACGGAAACGGTCGAGTCGATGAGAAATTCGCCAACGAACAGACCAGGAATTGGAGCGGCAGCAGTTTCGCTCGAAGCCCAGTTCCAGGGAGCGGTGAAAAAGTAGTCTTACAAGAATCCGACGTTCAAGCCTCTTACCAGTCAATGATTGAAACTGTGCCACTGATTTCTTCAAGACTGAACGATTGGTCGAAATAGTGATTCAACAATCACAGCTGGTGTCGACGCATTTGTCGCAGTGCGGCGAGTTGCCCTTTCAATTGCGTTCCTCTCAGTGCAACCGGGCGTCCTCCTCTAACAAACCTCTACGTATCTGACCGATGCCAATCCCCACATAGTGCAAGACAGATCCTGAGGGATTCGCAGTCTCGGTGCGTGTCGCTCAATTCGTCAGGAACTCGCAGCGACGAACCGTTCGGCTCATTATGGAACTTGCGAAAAGGCCGATCGAGTGTCTGGAGTACATCGTGCTCCGTGGGCTGCTTCACCTCATCGAGCCAACGCACAACGCACGGTTTTAATCGCTAATGAAGCAGCGCATGCCAAACTGGGAACTTCGACGCGACGCGCTCAATCGGCTTCCTGTCCGGCACGAACATTGGGGCTGTTAGCAACAAGTGCATTCGGAAGGTCACTCGGTATTCGTCAATGCCAGAACGAAGATCGGAGGACAATGCGAGTCGCTTTGTTAAGCTTCTCGCATCCATTGTCGCCATTGTCACCGCTTTTTGCAAAACGCTGCCTCGAACCGAAAGCAAATTAGATTCTATAGACATTGGTTCTCTTCCATTACAGCGACTAACAGCCCACCCTCCTCACAATAAACGGGTTTTGGGTGTCCATGATCGAGACCCCAGAATCGGTCCTTCCTCAAGGAGTGATGATCTCATAGTGGTGCCTCACTAAATTGCGTCTCTACAAAACGTGGTGACAATGGTGACAATTGATGTGGGACGATTTTGGATCAATTTGATCGAAAAGTCGATTGAAGCTTGGCTTCGCCCCTAAGCGACCAGTTGCTTCAATCAAGGAAGCTGGCTCCTAGTACCGCAAAACCGTATATCGGGGTCGTACACTCCCCCTCAGAAGCGTAATTGCAAATGACCAACATCTCGGATGAAATCTTCACCATTCTCGCGGGAGCCCCGAACGGTGTCTTGAGGGGAACCCTCATGGTCATCGCCGAAATTCCTCTCTGAGAACACGAAGTCTCTGGGCTTTCAATCGAGCGAATGGGACTAGCACCACTTTCACCAACCACCTCACTGATCGATCACCGACACTCACCGCGCAGATGCTTGAACCACATATCGACGAATTGCGACTGAACGCAACCCGCTGCTACAACAATGACGTAATTCGGCCAAAATTAATGGAGTCTGCTCGCAAATCCCTTCGCTATCCAGACGCTTTGCAGGATGATGACAAACTCCCAGACGAGAAACTTGATCTGCTGATCTGGAAGCTATGCCAGGATGCAATGGGGGTGGAGGAAATCGAGTCCCCAGTCACATCGACTTCGGATTCCGAGCTACGCGTGAATTTCGCAATTTGGGATCAATCTTTTGAGCAAACGACAAGTGAGAAAGGGGTCTTGCCTCTGACCAAGCAAATGAAGCTGAGACTGCGAGTACGGCTGAAACGCTATCTCGGAAATCTCTACGAGACCATCGGGTCGACTGTCGCATGTGAACGATTCTGGGTTCGTCACCGTGATATTCAGCGTGTTTACGATGTGAGCCGACAGCAGGTTGGCAATTGGAGGAAAGCCGAATGGTGGCCCGCACCCTCGCCGTTTGGCGAGAAGACTTGGTATAGCGATGAGGTCACCAAGGCGATCAACGACCAGCCGAAAATTGGTCTCAATCCACGCAAGGACTGGCGTGATGTTTGCCATCCCTCGCAGTTGGTGGGCTGGCTTGAGAATGCCGCAGAAATCGAAAATGACAAATCTTGACAAGTCCAGCCTCATTGGACGCCTCTTAGCTTAGGAATTCCAACAAAAACGTTCTACGATTCGGCCAACTCATACCACATAGGAGTTGGTTACGTGAATGTGTTGGAATATGTATTTAAGCCTGAAGCCCTTTATGCGATCGATGATGTTGCTGGCGAACTCGGTGTATCACGAGCTCGTCTGGACGACGAGATTCGCAATGGGCGGATCCGTATCATCCGCCTGGGCCGCGTTCGTCTTGTGCTCGGTCATGCACTTCTTGAATGGTTAGCTGCTGCGGAAACTTCCGGTGGGCAAAAGTGCAAATCTGTAGCGGCTAGTCAAAAGCCGAGGTCGTACAGCGATCGGTCAAGAACCGATTGCAATGACGTTGCAAGCTCAGCCCACGTTGTCGAACGGGAGGGCTCCGTTGAGTAATTCGTTACTTATTCAGAACGTAGATCTGGACGAGGTTTGCGCTGAAATCACCGCTCGCGTGGTTAAGGCAATCGAACCCATGCTTTCAGACTCTTTGAAAAGACCAAAGAGTCGTGACGAAATGGCTGAATGGCTGGGCATTGGTGTCGCCACTCTGGATCGCATGACCCGAGAGGGGAAGACTCCGAGTTTTCTCCTCAATCGACGTCGTGTCTATATCCCGGAATTAACCATTGAAGCTTTGACTCGAAATAAAGGGGAGAAACTCTCGTGAACGCTATTTCTTGCATACCAGAAACAATCGCTAAAGTTGGCGTGACTTGTGTCGACGTTGACGCGGACGAATGGCCGCCGTTGGAGCGGTTCGGGCCGCCCCCGCTACAACGGTTCCCAATAGATGCCTTACCTGAGCCACTTCGTGGATGGGTGTCATCTGAATCGGAAGCGACGCAAACCCCACCCGATATGGCCACATTGTTAGCCTTGACGGCTACCTCTGTTGTCCTAGCGAAAAAGGTTCTGGTTGAACCATGGGCTGGGTACCGCGAACCGGTCAATATCTACTCGGCAACCTTGCTGGATCCCGCGAATCGCAAAAGCGCGGTATTTGCTGATGCCAAAAGGCCCATCGAGTTGATCGAACAAGAATTGCACGACGCAGCCTTGCAGTCCGTCGCGGAGCGACAGAGCGAACGTCGTCAGGACCAGCTCCGGCTCAACAAACTGGAAAAGAAGACCGCAGATGAAAAGGATCCTGAGAAACGGGTTGCCGCTAGTGAGGAGGCGTCCACGCTAGCGAAGAAGTTGGCGACGACTCCAGAACCAGTGATGCCAACACTAGTGGTGGAAGACACAACCACTGAGAAACTTGCCTTGCTCATGCATGAAAATGGCGAACGATTGGCGGTTCTGTCCGCGGAAGGAGGCATCTTCGCTGCCATGGGCGGCCGGTACTCGGCAAAGGGGGGAGCGGATGATTTCGAGATGTACCTAAAGGCTCATGCCGGTGACTCAAGTAAAGTGCACCGGATAAGTCGTTCCCCAGTCGTTTTGGAGAGCCCTGCCCTAACCATTGGGCTTGCAATACAACCGGAAGTCATTCGAGGATTGGCCGGAAAAAGTGCGTTTCGAGGCCGTGGACTGCTTGGCCGTTTCATCTATGCCTATCCTGAATCTTGGATCGGAAAACGGAAAATCAGAACAGTACCGATGCCGAAGGCGTTGGAGTTGGAGTATCAGTCGCTAATCAAGCGATTGTTCCAAATACAGCCCCGCCCTGATGGATCACCAAATATAGTTAGGTTGAATGACGAGGCGGCTAACGAGTTTGAGGAGTATTGTCGCTGGATCGAGGACGAGCTTGGGGCAGGCGAGTTGGAAATGATGCGGGATTGGGGAGGGAAATTGGCAGGTTTGACGCTTCGCATTGCCGGTCTTATGCACTGCGTCAAGCATGCTAACTCCGATCCCCTATCGAATTCAATCGATGTCGAAACCATGCGCAACGCGCAACACATCGCCAAATGGGCGATACCTCACGCCGCAGCAACGTTCGAGCTGTTGTCGTGCGATATCGTGCCGGAGTGCGTCGGTGATGCGGTACACGTTATCCGCTCTCTGACGAAAGACAGTGCCCAGATTCCCTCTACAGTGACGCGACGCAATATTCAAAGGCACGGCCAAAGTCGGTTCAACAACGACGCTACGCGACTCGATAACGTCCTGAGTCTGCTTGAGCAGGCTAATTATTTGAGGAGGCGGTCGTCCGCTGAGAAAGGGGGAAAAGTTACCTACGACGTATCTCCGCGTTTTCGTGCGGAATCGTCGAATGTACCGATAGCGTCATTGTCACCATTGTCACCGGATTCTGGGATATCACGACAAGAAAGGTCAACGTTTAAGATATGAGTGCCGCACTACTGCTTGATGAGTTGGCGGCTCGCGACGTGGTCGTGACGCTCAGTGGTGAATCACTAGAAATTGATGCGCCGCGCAATTCGCTATCCAACGACGATATCAATGCATTGCAGCAGAGCAAGCGTGACATCATTCGCAAATTGCGGGTGGCAAATGGTCTTTCAGCAGATGATAGTGTCGCAAAATGGTTCGAGTGTGACGAGGTTGACATTGAATTGGTGCCGGTCTGCAAACGCTGCAGCCAGTACTGCGACGTGCAACTCATGGACGACAGCTGGCGATGCTCGTATTGCGATCCTGGTGTCGAGGCGATCCGTCGACGAACGTCTGAGCTGTTACAAAGGAAGTCGCGTATTCTCGATTCGCTAGGCACGAAAGAGTGTGGACAGATCGAGGCTAATTTAATAGGCGGACATGGCCCTCTCATCTAGTTGGAACCACTGAATGCGATAAGGGGCTGTTGAAGCAAACATGTTCGATAATTATCGTGAGTCAGATGCATGCGGTTGCGCAGCAAGCATTCGGTCAACGCTGAACAGGTCGCGAATGTAATTGGAAGAAAGGTGTTATGGAATCGGCTGGAACGCAGTCCTTCCAGTCTTAGGCTTGGTGTTTCTTTATGATTTGGAAGGGTTTTCGAAACCAATGGCAACAATTGAACACGTGAGGAAAAATGGTAGAAACCACTACAGAATACGATTCATGGTGGACAGGCGACGGAAAACAATCGGGCTAGGTGACTTCGACGAAACGTCTGCGGCGTTAGCTAAAGAACATGTTGAGCATTTGATTGGCCAGCAGAAAAGGAACCGCCCCCCAAGCAATAAGACGTTGATTTGGCTAGAGACGTTGCCGATCGAGATCCACGACCGGCTTTCCGCGTTGGCTCTATGCGAAACACGGGAGCGTTGCGAATTGCCGCGAACGGTACTTGCCTACATGCGGGCATACATCGAAAGCCGCACTGACTGGAAGAAACCCGAAAACTACAGACAGTCGGCCGACCACTTAGAGACGTTCTTGAAGCGAGACATTCCGCTTACCGCAATGACAAAAGGAGAAGCGGAGCGCTGGCATCGCTGGATGATGGACGCCGACAAGGGCCCCGGTCTCTCACCAAACACAGCTGGGCAACACGTCAAGCGCTGCCGGCAGATGATGAAGGAAGCAATTGACGATCGACTCATTGAGTCCAATCCCTTTAAAGGGATCAAGATCGACCTGCGAAGTGACACGTCCAAGAACCGGTTCGTCGACGAGCAAATGGCGACAACAATTCTCGATGCGTGTCCTGATCAAGAGTGGCGAACTATTTTCGCGTTAGCCCGGTTCGGCGGGCTTCGGTGCCCATCGGAGGTGCTGCGATTGCGTTGGTCAGACATCCAATGGGAGCGTGGACGATTCAAGGTCACTGCTCCCAAAACCGAACGCTACGGCAAGGGGGAGCGAATCGTTCCGCTGTGGCCCGAGTTGCGGGCGGAGTTGGATGATCTTTCGACGTTGGCCGAGCCAGGCCTTGGCTGCCCCTCGGATGCCTATGTGATCCGTCGATACCGTGACTCAGAGGCTAACTTGCGGACGACGTTCAATAAAATCGTAGAGCGGGCTGGCGTAGGAGTGTTTCCCAAGCCTTTCATGGCGTTGCGGGCTAGCCGCCGAACCGAGCTCGAACGAACAGGTCGTTTTGCCAATCACGTCTTGAATGACTGGTTCGGACATTCAGGGGCTATTGCGGAGACGCACTACCTGCAGACAACTGAGGCCGACTATACGGAGGCAACAGGCGTGGAACATCCAACGCCCTTGGCGATCCCCTCGAGCCATCAAAGACGGAGCATACCCGAGGGGCAGCCTGATCCAGAGGGGCAAAACGAAGGGCAATCACGAGGGCAGCAGGAAGCCCCTACGCCAATCAGGACACAAAAAAAGCCCAGCAAAACTGGGCTCTTGATTGGTGCTTATGGTTGTGGAAGCACACAAGAATACACCCCAGAGGATTCGAACCTCTAACCTTCGGTTCCGTAGTGCTTTTACCACTCACGGATGCACTTCAGATAGGTTGCTAACGCGGAATTTTATGCGGTCTCTTTGGTTCGCCCGAAACCCACCAGGCCGTCTTCAGTGCGAAAGTGGGTACAGTTCCACTTCCTGTACCCATAGTACTTGCTTCCATATAGACGACGATTCTCGTACCTCAGAGCGTGACGCCACGGTGATGCAATGCATGACACGAGGCTCAGATTTAGCGTCACGCCGAACGTCACCAATCTACAGTAGTACGTGACTCTGTGACGCAAGTGACGCTACTACGACGACTTCGAATCGTGGTTGCCTGCGAAATGCGTTCGGGGAAGGCAAACAGCTTAACCAGTCGGTGTTAGGACAGTTCTTGATCTAGTGATTCAGCCGGGGCAAGTGTGACGCTAACATGACGCAACAGGTGACAAGCCATCCAGCAATAGCGTCACACCGTAAGTCGTTTTCCCGTATTGACTTATGGATTCGTGACGTTAGTGACGTTAAGTCCGTTCAACTTCCTCGTCGTCTTTACCGTTCGTTGGACCTCTTCACTGCTGTTTTGAGCCTAACCGGCGAATCGATGGCAGCCAATCGTCAACACCATGGCGAAAAAATATTCCAAGTTCTGGTCGCTCTGGAATATCTGATTCAAAAAATTAGTTGGCGTAAGAGCCGTGAAACACGGGGTTGGGAATTCATTTCTCGGGTTTCTTTATCCTCGGTGAGGCATATCGCAGCCATAGGTAGATCCCGAAGACTACCGAGCTTCAATTTCAAAAAGGCGTCAGTACATTCTGACCGCGGTGCTTCGAGATCTAGCTATTGGAGAAGAAAATGTCAACTTTTATCGAGTCAAACGAAACCAGCACGACTTCGTCGGAGCTCATCACAGACGTGCATGAGCATCCTACTGACAACGCAAGCAAAGCATCGGAAGTGAATGGTTCGGCAGACGAACAAACTTTGGCCAAGAATACAGGTCTTAAGGTGGACGATTTGATAGAGAAGTTTGGATTTACGATTATCGAAGAGCAAGACGAAGCGGTTTCACCTTTGGAAGTTTTCGCAATGGAGACGTCCGATCCGCTACCAGCCGAGGAGCCTATTGAGCTACCGCGAATTCATAAGCCCACACCTGAAAAGCTTCTGGATCGTGCGTGTAAACTTGGTGTCAACTTCTTCCGAAATCAACACATGGACGAATTCGCGAACATTCCCACGGCGTGTGGCAACAGATGTAGCCTGATGACTTCGACGAAGGAGTTCCGGTCTCGTTTGCTGGAGCTGCTAAGGCCACATGTTGCCGGAGAGTTACTGGCGAAAACTCTGAAGCAAACTATTGAATTGGCGGAACTCCAGAGTCACCAATGGCCTCAGGTTGAACTCGGTAACCGTTTCAAGAAGCTGGACAGTGGAACGTTACTTGTTGACTTAGGGGATGCTGATTGGAACTGCATTGAGCTGAACGAGGGCGGCTGGGGCATCGCCCCTCAGCGAGAGTCGCACTTCACTAGGATGAAGCACCAAAAGCCTTTGCCCATTCCCGCTAAAGGAACTGACCCCAATGAGCTCTTCCGATTTGTAGAAATCGAATCGGAAGAGCAGAGGATGCTAGTCCAGGCCTGGGCGATCGCTGCATTTCACCCGAATGTCTCGAACCCAATTCTACTCTTCACAGGTCCCCAAGGATCGGCAAAGACAACTAGGTCGAAACGTCTGCGTGATGTAATCGATCCTAGCGTTACGCCTCTGCTAGGTGAAATGGAAAAGTCTACCCTGTTTTTGACATTCCAGCATCATGCTGTCCCATGCTTCGAGAATGTTGGGAAATTCAGCCGCTCAGAAGCAGACATGTTCTGCCGAGCAGTCACGGGAAATGGCGTGGAAAGGCGAAAGCTCTTCACCAACTCTGATCAAGTTCTCTACTCGTTCAAGCGTCCAATTATCATCAACGGGATTGATACGCCGACAACGAGGCCTGACTTCATCGACCGAAGCATCGTCGTTCATTGCAAACGTCTTACCGAATTCAAGGCGATCAGAGAATTAGACAGAGAGTTTGAGGACGCACGTAGTCGAATCTTTGGATCACTGCTCGACCTTTTGTCCAGCACTCTAGCGAAACTGCCTGACGTGCCACCAGAAAGCCCATTTAGAATGGCTGACTTTGCACAATTTGGCAGGGCGATGGCGATGGCTCTCGGCCGCCCGATGGATGACTTCGACAAGGCCTATGATCTGAACATTGGATGCCAGCACCAGGAAATTCTCGAAGCTTGTCCGATGACCAACGCCCTGTACTCCATGTCCCAGGAATATTCTGAAAACAGACCCTGGGAAGGGACTGCAGATTCGCTCCTACGAAGTCTTCGCTACGCCGCCGAAAATGCGGCTGACAGGCTCGCTGTCTCAGATCTACCAAAATCGGCAAGATGGCTCAGTTCGCGACTCAGCGAACTCATCTCCTCTCTGGATGAACGTGGAGTAGTAGTACGCCAGTTGCCTCGTACACGCGATGCAAGGAAGTGGCAGGTCTACTCGGCGAATCCCGTGCAACCGGAAGATGGCAACATTTTCGCTGTTCTTGAAGAACTCGACTCTGAAAACTGAGAGTCAAGCTGCACGACGTCAATTGTTGTCACCGCCCCATCAGTCAAATTGGCTGGTGGGGCTTTTTCGTTTCATTGATTCCAAGCGAGTGAAGGAATGAAATGAAAGGTATCAAGAATGTTGGCGAAGGGATTCTGAGAACACAGCCTTGTGCAATCACAGCAGCCTCAGGATGGCGAGGCAAATGCCTCACAACTCGAAACGAACTTGATCAATCAGAAAAATTCAAAGAACTAGAAGCAAAAGAAGAACAATTCAAAGAGATTGAAAAAACAAAAGCATTTTCATTACTAGCAAAATTTCAAGCAGTTCAAACAACAGTAATTCACAGGGTAGAGAGACAGGCCAAACCATGAATAAGCACACAACATCAAAGGAGAAAGAATGACAGCTGCAATTCAGATGAAAGCCAGAAATATTCCTGGTCAACTTCGACAATACGATCAATGGGTCGGCTGGAAGTACCATTCAGACATAAGCAATGGGCAAGATCGTAAAAGAAAGGTACCTGTGAACCCGAAGACAGGACGCTTCGCAAAGGTGACGGATCGGACTACATGGACATGCTTTGATGAAGCCGTGGAGTTTGCTTTGTCATCAAAAGAACAACTCGAAGGAGTGGGGTTCGTTTTTACTGACGGTGATCCGTTTGTCGGTATCGATCTTGATGACGTGATCGATCCTGTCCAACTTCAGATTGTTCACTGGGCTCAAAGTGTTCTTGACTCGCTCGACACCTACACCGAGGTGTCACCTTCGGGTACGGGCGTGAAGGCCATTGCCACTACGGATAGCCCAGTCCGAAGCCGTCGGCGATCATCACCTGGAATCGAGATCTATAGTTCCTCACGGTTCTTTACCATTACCGGCAGCATCATCGGAGCGAATCCAGAGATAAACAATCGGACGAAGGAGCTGGCAGTTATGGCCGACACCTACTTTCCTGAACCACCCTCTCCACAGCCTCAGATGGTGCTTGACCGAGTTCGACAAACCGTCACTGACGAGGAAATCCTAGACAAAGCGACGAATTCTCGGAACGGCTCAAAGTTTCTTCAGCTTTGGAACGGAGAAACAAAGGGCCATGATGGAAATCAGAGCCAAGCAGACCTTGGCCTCTGTCGTCTCCTAGCCTTCTGGTGTGGTCCCAATGATCAACAGATCGACCACCTGTTTAGACAGAGTGGCCTATTTCGATCTAAGTGGGATGAGAGGCACTTTAGTAACGGGGCAACGTATGGAACGGAAACAATCCGAAAAGCCATCTTGGCCCAGGGCGATGCCTTCTATCGCTGGCCAATTCCACTGAACAAACCAAAACCAGCAACATCATCGTGAAATCAGAGAACGAGAATAACGGTAAGAACCCGAAAAAACAGGACCAGACGATGAGTAAGGAAAATGGGGCAGGCCGGAAAGTTGCCAAAGGGCATCGCGTTGTTCATGTGATTGTGCCTGAGAAGGTCTTTAACCATGCCAAGGCCCAGGCGTTTCTGTCGGAAATCTCCTGGACAACATTTATTTCAGAAACCTTGCGACAATGCAAGCCAATCACCCCTGAGCCACCTCTGGAAGAAAACTGATGCAGAACTCGACAAAACCAAAGCTCCTGACGCACCACCACAAGCCAAACATCGGCGATTTTGAAGAGATGCTGGCTTCAGTGTTTGAGCGTGCCAATGCATACGTTCAATCAGCTGACTACCAGTGCGTCTACCTGAATGGAATTGCCCACGAAAAGTTGACAGTGGACCGGAAGATGTCAGACTTCTCTGACAGGAGA